>CAYWZW010000008.1:0-105320 GCA_964462945.1 uncultured Pirellulales bacterium | reverse complement strand
AAATGAAATTACCAAAGACGCCAACTTGACAAGCGGCACGCTTTCAGAGATGACAACGACAGTGAATTTTCATTCTGTTAGAGGTTTTTCGGATTTCGCCCACCGTCTATTTCCACTGCGGGCCGGGGGGCTCGTTGAGCTTCTGGGTCCAGCGCTGGCCGGCCTTTTCGAATTCGACCTTTTCGTCATGTATCTTAACGACCTTGACGCCGTCAAGCGTGTCACCTTCGCGGACGATTTGCGTGCCGACTACGGCGGTGGCGCTATCGCCGCTGCGAACGATGCCGGTGACCAGGCCCTTCGGCGGGGTTTTGGTCCTGGGGGAGGCAGAGGGAGCCGCCCTGTCCGGGTTCGCGGCGAAGTAATCGTTGATAAATTCCTCAACAACATCTGCGACGTGTTCGCCGACGATATTGAATTCCTTCAGCGAAACATAGCCCACTTTGCCCATCTGCCACGTCGTAGCGAGAGACCGCCTTGGGTCTTGCCGGAGCAGCAGCACCGTCTGCAAGAATTGTACGTGGACGGAGTATGAAGCAAAGCCTGCGGCCTCATCGACGGCGGCATTGATAGTCACATCGAGTATGGCCGACGACGACTGCGGCCCACTCTGCTGCAAATAATCCCTCACACCCTGCAGGAAGCGCTCGTCGGATTCGGCGCTGACCGTCTGCATCAGCGCTTGCCGATCCTCTTGCGCCTGTTCGACATTCTCCGCCGGGGTGCCTTCATCTCGTTGCTGGACGGTCACGTCGATCCGGCGCCGGCGAAGCTGCGACTCGATGCCGGCCTGCAGGTCGTGCCTTCGCAAGCCATATTCTTCCACCACCGCCGGCAGGTCTTCCACGACGACCTCGACGCCTTCGATCCCTGTTAGGACGTCTTTGGTGTTAAAGCCGGCCGGCGGCTTGTGCAGCACAGACTCTCGTTCCTGAGTCGCAAAGAGCACACCTTCGAGAAAAGCCTGGCGGCGCTGGTGGACTGCATCCGCCGCAGGTTCCTGCGGCGGTAACGGCATGCGTTGCATACCCAGCCCCCCTGCCGTAATGAGCAAGACAACGCTCAAGACGTGACCGCTTCTTCGTTTCATAAAGTCTTACCTTCCTTCCAAAGCATAGATCCGCATGGACAGTCCAGCAAACCTGCCGACTTCAAAATGTCATTGCGAGGCCCGAAGGGCCGTGGCAATCTTCCTTCGTGACAGGCAAAGGGACCTTCGTTACATTTGAGATTGCTTCGCTGCGCTCGCAATGACAACCTCAGGCTCATGTTCTCCTCCATGCACATCAACGATGGCCGAGCCTCTTAGGGGCAAGTTGCTCGCAGATTTTTTTATAGACCTGCTCGACGGTGATGGCGCTGATGCTGTGCTGCGGGTCGGTGCTCCGTATTTTGTGGCCCCGGCCGTAAGGCTCGTTGGCAACCATGCACTCGGTTCGGCCGTATGGGGCGATTCTCGCCGGGTTGGACCAACTGAACATCAGAACCAAAGGCGTCCCCAACGCCGCGGCGATATGGCCCGGCCCCGTATCGTTGCTGACCACCAGGCGCGCCGCTCGCAGCAGAGCGATAAGCTCTTTCAGTGACGTTCGGCCCGCCAGGCCCGCCACGGGGACATGGGTCAGGCTCTGCAACCTCTCAATGAGGGCCGACTCCGATGCCGTGCCGGCGGCCACGATGGGCAAGCCAAACTGCGATGCAATCTTCCCGGCCACAATCGCAAAACGCTCGACGGGCCAGCACTTATCCGGCTGAGCCGAGCCGGGCACGATGACAGCGTAGTTATTCTCTGCAATCCCGTGACCTGCCAGCAAATTCGCCACCGACTCGGCGGCGGCGCGGTCCTGCGGAAAGACAAACTCCACACTGCGCTGCGAAGCGCCGGCGGCCCCGATCATCCTCATGTAGTAATCGACCAAGTGCGGATTGTCCGGGTCCGGGGGGACCTTGTCGGTATAGAAGATGCCGGCGAACTCCCTGGCGTTGGCCATGCCGAAGCGTCTCTTGCAGCCGGACAGCCAAGCTAAGCACGCCGTCCTGAAGAGGCCCTGGAAGTCGAACGCGACGTCGAACCGGCCCCGGCGCAGGCGTGCGATGAGCGAGACCAGGGCGCCGAACGCGCGCGGATGGAACCACGCCTTGCCGAGAAACTTGCGGTCGAAGGGAATCACTTCGGTCAGGTGCGGGTGATTCTCCAAGAGCGGCGAGAATTCCGGCCGGACCAGCCAGCTAATCTCCGCATCGGGAAAGCTCTTGTGCAGCGCCGTCAGCGCGGGCAGCGCCAGGACGATATCGCCCAGCGAGCTTGGCTTTGCGATCAGGATGTTTTTGAATGTTCCCGGCATTGTTTCGTATTGCATATTGCGTATATTGTTCTTCGCTGTCGGGCCATTGTAAGGCTTTGAGCGGCTGCAAGCAACCGGCGATGAGAAATTTGAGAATTGGAATGCAAAAGGCCGGGCCGCATGTTAGAATGTGCAGCACGGGATTCGAGTGGTATGGCTGAGAAAGGCAAATACGTCTATGAGTGGCCCCGGCCGATGGCGACGGTCGATGCGGTGGTCTTTCGGCGGGCGGCCGGCGGGACCGAGGTGCTGCTGATCAATCGCAAACATGAGCCGTACAAGGGCAAGTGGGCGGTGCCGGGCGGGTTCATCGAGATCGACGAGGAGCTAGAGGACGCCGTAGCGCGGGAACTGCAAGAGGAGACGGGCCTGACGGGAGTGAAACTGGAGCAGATGCGCACCTTCGGCAAGTGCGGCAGAGACCCGCGCGGCAGGCAGATTTCAATCGCCTTTACAGGCATCGCAGCCGAAGGACACGACAAGATAAGAGCCAGCGACGACGCCGCCAAAGCGCAATGGTTCGACATAGGAAAACTGCCCGAAGATATGGCCTTCGACCATGATGAAATGATCGCCTGCGGCATCGAACGGTTGAGAAAGACGGGGCGTGAAATGGAGAGCTAAACAGGGATGGATTCCTGCTTTCGCAGGAATGACAAGGGAACGGTGGGGCAAGCCCCACCCTACAAATCAGATTGCCGCGGCCTGCTGCGCAGGCCTCGCAATGACAGGGAATAGAACAGATGGCAGAGGGCGTTGATATTTCGGTTGAATTTGCTGGGCTGAGGCTGGCTAATCCTGTTTTTACGGTTTCGGGGACGTGCGGGTACGGCGACGAGCTGAGCGACTTCATGGATGTCAACTGCCTCGGCGGATTTATCACCAAGAGCGTCACGCCGGCGCCGCGGAAAGGCAACGCAACGCCGCGAATCGTCGAGACCGATTCGGGAATGCTCAACGCTATCGGGCTGGCGAACGTGGGCTTAGAGAAATTCATCGAAGAGAAATTGCCCGTGCTGGAGAAGTTCGCGCCGGCTGTGTTCGTTAACGTCGCGGGCCAGACCATCGAGGAATATGTGGCCGTCATTGAGCGGCTGTCGTCGGAACGTGCGATAGCCGGATTCGAATTGAATATCAGTTGTCCGAACGTCGCCAAGGGCGGCATCAGCTTCGGCCGGGACCCGGAGCAGGTGGCGGAGATTACCAAGGCGGCCAAAAAAGCCGCCGGCGACAAAATCCTGATGGTCAAGCTCTCCCCTGCCGTGACGGACATCAGCGCCATCGCGTGCGCGGCGGTCGAGGCCGGCGCCGATGCGCTCAGTCTGGTCAACACCTTCACGGCGATGGTCATCGACATTGAGACGCGGAAACCTGTGCTTGCTAATCGAACGGGCGGGCTTTCAGGCCCGGCCATCAAGCCCATCGCTGTCTATCTGGTCAACAAGGTCTATAACGACGTCGCCAAAAAACGCGGCATTCCGATCTTAGGTCTGGGCGGAATCCGGACCGCGTCGGATGCGATTGAATTTATTCTCGCCGGTGCATCGGTGGTCGGCGTCGGCACGGCGAATTTCATCGAGCCGGACTGTGCGGCCAAAATCATCGAAGGCATCAAACAATACCTCATTCGCCATAACGTCGTGAGCATCAAAGAACTGATTGGGTCACTTTTATAGCAAGGAGCAATCATGACGGTGAAAGTGAGTCGCTTTGAGAAAATCCGTGCGGAGTTGATTTACGCCGTATTATTTGCGTTGCTGTTTGTTACGCCGGGCTTCGGCGCGGCGCAGACGCTTTCACTGGACGAACAGCCGGTGGGACCGGAAGAATGGGGCTACCGACCCGCCGACGGCGACGTCTCGCAGGTCACCCCGCCAGGTTTCAGTTGGCGGCCTCAAAAGGGCCTGACGTGGGAGATCGAATGTGCGCGCGACGCACAATTCAGCACAGTCGAGTACCGCGCCAGCGACGTGGAATTCAACGTGCATTGCCCGCCGCGGACGTTGGAGCCGGGGACTTACACGTGGCGTTATCGCGGCAAAGACAAAAGCGGCGCCCACACGAAATGGAGCCGGGCGCGGACATTCACGATTGCTAAGGACGCCGTGGCGATGCCGCTGCCGGCCCGGCAGGAGTTGATCGCACGCATACCGAAAACGCATCCGCGGCTCTTCGTGCGGCCGGAGAATCTCGGCCGGCTGCGCGAATTGGCCCAGGACAAAATGAAGCGCCAGTACGACGAGCTGGTCAAAGAATGCGAGGGACTCTTAGTCAAACCGCCCGCCACCACGGAGCCGCCGACCTATCCGGAAGGCATGGAGCGAGGCAGCGACGAATGGCGCGAAATCTGGTGGGGCAACCGGACCTATACCATCCGGGCGCTGAATGGGGCGGCGACGCTGGCCTTTACGCGCCTGTTGGGCGGGCAGGAAAAATACGGCCTTGAAGCCAAACGCATCCTGTTAGAATGCGCCAAGTGGAATCCCAAAGGCAGCACGGGCTATCGCTATAACGACGAGGCGGGTATGCCCTTCGCGTACTACTTCTCTCGCACGTATTCGTTCGTCAACGACCTGCTGAGCGAGCAGGAGAGACAAATCTGCCGAGACGTCATGAAAATCCGCGGCGACGAGATGTATCAGCATCTTTGTCCGCGTCACCTCTGGCAGCCGTACGCCAGCCATTCGAACCGCGCCTGGCACAAGTTAGGCGAGGCCGGCATCGCCTTCTTAGGCGAAATCGAGGGCGCCGAAGACTGGGTGTGGTTCGCCGCGAACGTGTTTTTCAACGTGTATCCCGTCTGGAGCGATGACGACGGTGGCTGGCACGAGGGCGTCAGCTACTGGTCGAGCTACATCGGCCGGTTCACCTGGTGGGCAGACGTAATGCGCGAGGCGATGGGCATCGACGCCTACGATAAGCCCTACTTCTCGAAGCTCGGTTACTACGCGATGTATTTGATGCCGCCCGGCAAGATTGACGGCGCATTCGGCGACGGCGCGAACCGGTACAAGGCGACAAGTCTCGTGCCGCTCATGAGCCAGCTCGCCGCCCAGGCCGGCAACGGACACTGGCAATGGTATGCCGAGCAGATGGGCGGCCCGCAGCCGGAGAAGGGCTACATCGGATTCATCCGTGGCGCGCTGGCAAACGTCGAGCCGAAGGCGCCCGACGGCCTGCCTGCATCGAAGCTGTTCGCCGGTATCGGACAGGCTTTCCTCAATACGACGCTCTCCAGTGCCGAGAACGACGTGCAGGTCGTCTTCAAGTCCAGCCCGATGGGCACGCAATCGCACGGCAGCGAGGCCAATAATTCGTTCGCGCTGTGGGCGTACGGCCAGCGGCTGCTCATCCGAACGGGGCATTATTACAGCTACGGCGGCCCGCACCATCGCGACTGGATGTGGAGCACCCGCTCGGTCAACAATATCACCGTCAACGGCAAGGGCCAGGCGAAGCGCACTGCCAAGGCCCAGGGCGAGATCGTCGCCTTCAAGACCACCCCGGCGATGGACGTCGTCGTGGGCGAGGCGGGTGCAGCATACGAGACGCTGCTGGAGCGCTTCACCCGCGTGATCATTTTCATCAAGCCGGAAGTGGTTATTGTCTATGACCGGCTGGAGGCGAAGGAGCCTTCGACGTATGAATACTGGCTGCACGCGGTCAATAAAATCGACGCCGAGGGCCAGCACCGCGTTCAGGTCAAGAACGGCGACGTGGTATGCGACGTGGATTTTCTAACGCCGGCGGATTTGACTTTCGAGCAGACCGACCAGTACGACCCGAATCCCGGCCCGCAGATCACGCTGCGCGAATGGCACCTCACGGCCAAGACGGGCGAAAAGAGGCAAAAGGCCGAATTCGTCACCGTTTATTGGCCGCACCGGGTGAAGGACGAGATCAAAAAACGCGCCGTTCTGCAAAGCATTGACGGCGGATACGCCCTGAACGTCGAACTGGCCGGCAAAAAGCTAACCGCCCTGCTGCCCACTAACGATGAGGCCACACTACGCGAACCAGACGGCCTGACAACCAAAGGCGCCATCAAGCTCAAGCTCGAACAGCCAGACACCCAGCCGCCCCAAATCCTCGAAATCCGAGAAAACAGCCGATGATGTTCGGCACGCGACTCTTGCCGCCTGAAGGCGCGATCTCTTATTTTGCCCTGCACCTCGAACGTCGAAGGAATAGACCTTCGGCGGCGATTAGCCGTCCGTAGCATCCTCTTGTTGCTCCAGTTCCTCGATGTCGCCTTTGTCCTTGGCGCGTGGCGTTGCTTTCTTGTTCCTTATGAGGTCGTCGAAACCAATAAAGGTCACCTCAACGCCTCCATAGTTGCCCCGGACGACGTTGGGGCGCGCTTCCTCATAGGTGACACCGTCGATCTCGTTGATCAGGTCAACCCGGGTCGGGACGACGCCGAAAGTCAAAACATTACCGACGGTCATAAACGCTTCGAGAGGCAAATCTTCTTCACGGAAGCCGAACGCGATGAGCGCCTGCCGGAGGCGGCCGGCGTTGTCCTCGCTCATTTGGAAGAATACGTCGATGTCTTTCGTGAACCGCGGATGCCCGTGATAGGCCACGGCGTAGCCGCCCACGATCATGTATTCAACGCCGTGCTCTTCGAGCAATCGCAACAGTTCTTCGAAGTCGGGATGGATATTCATATAGAAACTTCCCTGCTTCCAGCCGTAGTCTCTCAACCTCGTCCAGACGTTCCTCGGGCGAGCGATTGCGCCAGTAGGCCCGATCCTGTCTGGCCTGTTCTGCGTGGGTCGTAATAGTCAGTTTCATACTCCGTATATAACATATAGTCATAGAACTGTCAAGCGGTTCAATCTATGAAGCAGCGCAATTAATTGCGCGTGACTCCGTGCAAAAAGATAAAACTCAAACTTGAATCCCCAAACGCGCAGCCGCCCCAAATCCTCGAAGTCCGAGAAGGCGATTTGCATTGACCCTGCGACCGTTCACTGCTGGGGCCGGACTAAGACCCGGCGAATCTCTCAGGTCGAACGCTCCGGCTCTCCGGCGCGAGGCCCGCCGCGGGCCTCGCGTACGAGAGGAGCTGGTTGTTGGGTGCTGTGTGATGCTACTTCGGATTCCCAAGACGCCACAACAGCCACGAATCTCCCGACTCAAAGGATTGCTTCTCCTTCGTTTGCTTTCTGCGCTCTCGAAGACCGTCGAAGATCGCCGTCACGGCGGGCACAAACATGGTGTGTCGAGGAGCACCAGCGCCGAACAGGACAAGCGCCAAGGTGAAGTTCCTCACGAAAACATCAACGAGCGCAGACTTCGCGTCCTTCTTAATCTGTGCGTACCGTTCGGTTAACTGTTGGGATTCCTTATCAAGGGAGCGTTGCAGGCGCTTCACGGCATCTGCGGAGGCTGCCGCACGTGCTTCGCTGGCGCACTCGTTCAGGAAGCCCCGGAACCTCTTGAACGCGTCGCCGTATTCGTCCATGAGGCGCAAGAGGAGAGGAACGGGGATGTTCTCGAGATACGGGACCCGCACGGACAATGTCAGCGCAGCATCAATGGGTGTAGAGGAGTCTGCGGCGTATGAAGATTGAGGCGTACAAAAGGCAGAAATCTCTGCTTCCCATCGAATGACTTGGTCTACCGGCCACGGTGTCCCGTCGAGGATCATTGCCTTCCCCCGCATCGGACGCGTCGGCCATCCGTCTATTACGGTCAAAGGACCAACTTCCTCGGCCCCTTTTTGGGTCTCTTCCCATGCTGCGGTCCCGACCATCTGTTCAAAATCGTGAACTAGTTGGTACGCGGCAGGAGCGTGCTCGCGGTCGAACTGCTCCATCCAGTCGGACAGGATGCCTAGTGCCAGTTGTTCTTTGGCTTCTGTTCGCGGCGGCGCGTGAACCAGCGCCAGTGGCGAGTAGAAGATTCGGCCACGCTCAATTGCGGCGCGCGCGTCGCGGAGGAGGATGCCAGCCGAGGCGGGCAACGCCCGACCTATGCCACCGAGGGCGAAACGGTGCGAGCCGATGTCGTCCGCTGGATGGGGACTCGGGCACTCCACATATGTCATTGGTGAGAGCGGCCCAGCGTGCCAGAGCGTGACGTTGTCGGCAACGAGAAGGAGTTTCTTGACGAGTGGTACCGCATCAACATGCGCAGGCACGTGGACGTGAAGGCGAGAACCGTTGTCAGCGCGCATTGCACGCACAATTTCAGTTGTGCGCCACTTATACCAATAGACCGCCAAAGCATTCCACGCCACTGGTTCGCGTGCTATGGTCCGAAACAAGTCTTTGGCGAGGTCCTCGAAGGAATCGAGAGCCACCGATTCGCGCTTCTGCCATGCGGGGAAAGCGTTGTTGGCCCGAAGGAACTTGAGGATGCGCGGAGACCGCGAAACGTCGAAGACCACAGGACCGGGTATGTTATCGGCGGCAAACTTCCTATGAATCGAAGCTGTCGCTGTGGGAAAATCCGATGAGCATGCGGGCTTCATCTTGATGCCCAACGCCGTAATCCCCTTTTCGGGAGGGAGCGGCTCTCGTATGAGACTTATGCCCTCGTATTTCTTGTCGCGATCAGCCTCATCCAGTGCACACAGATAGGCTTCTTCGATGCCTTGGACGTCCTGCAGGACGCGTCGCATGTACACGATGTACTCAGTTGTGGTGATCCTCTCGGGCTGTGGATGGATCCGCATTCTGAGTTTGGCTGTCATGTTTCTGCCGTTCTCATGCACCCAACAATGATTATATGGTTTCTCTATAACACCCTTTAGCCGCGAGGTTGCGCCGTAACACTCCAATACTCGAATTGGTATAAGCCTTGTGAGTGCAGGCAACCGGCTGTGCCGCAGGTGCCCGTCTCGAACCGTCTATCTCACGAACTCGCAACATTCTCGTTTCCTTTGCTTACGCTCGAGATTATAGCAAAGCACAGCGGGCAAAGCAATAGGAAAAATCGTATCTTTCCTCGACCCTGCTCGCAAAAGGAACCGCATGGGCAGCACCGTAAGACGTCCCCGAGGGAGAGAAGCCCCTGGGGCCGGGACCTGCCCACCCTACGTCTCTCATTTCATGTGTTGCGTGATAGACCAGTGGGTTTGGATGATGCGCCATTGTCTATCTCTGCAACAATAGACTTCGGTGCAGTTCCAACGGCTCTGTGTTTGCCCGCTGTAAGAAACATAGTTGAAAGTCAGCACGGCCGTATTGCCATAAAGCTGCACCTTAGGGTTGATAAGCTCATAACGGTCGATCTGAACTTTGCCGCGTGCCGCCTCATAATAGCGTGTGAGTGCTTCAAGACCATCCAACCGATGATCGAGAAAGGGATCGAAATAGACGACATCAGGGGCCGATATCTCTATAAAACCTGACGGGTCTCCTTTCCCCCATCGATCCAGTGCTGCCCGCTCCATGGCAATTATGGCGGCGGTCGTATCGTTCTGATTTCCCATGGTTACATTTCCTTCTTGAGGGTCTCTGACTGGTATGCCGCCTGCAACCCATAGTTGCCACAGCCTGCCCGCAAACGCGGACTACTGTTATGATGGACGGCTAACGCTAAATGCTTCAACTTCGGCCTCTAACAATGATTATATGGTTTCTCTATAACACCCTTTAGGCGCGAAGTGGCGGCGTAACACTCCAACACTCGAATTGGTATAAGCATTGTGATTGCAGGCAACCGCCTGTGCCGCAGGTGCCCGGTTCAAACCGTCTGTCTCACGAACGCGCAACATCCGAGCCTCCTTCGCTTTGAATAAAGATTGTAGCACGGCACAGCGGGCAAAGCAATACGACCGGTAGAAAGACCCAAGTGATAGCCACCCATTTCTGTCAGCCTCGCCGGGAACCCAGCTTGAGCTTCTGAATCTTTTCCTGAAGCCATAGGTTGATCAAGGTATGGGGCGAGACGCCTTGTTTCTTGGCAGCGCGGCAAATGGTTTGCGACAATCCTTTCTCGATGGCATACAGAGATTCCTCGGACTCCAGGTCCACATCGGCTCGGACGGACCGGGTTTTACCCCAATAGTCGGACAAATCGTGCTCATCCCAGAAATCGCCTATTCCAGCGTACGTTGCGGCTTGGGAAACACTACTCTTCCTGCTGATACTTTTCCCTCGACCTCTCGACATTGCTCGAGGCAGGCTACGCTCGGGACAGGTCTTTCTGCTATTACTTCTTCTCATACCGCCTTCTTTCAGCGACGGTCATGTCGCGTGCCGTCAGTATTAAAATACGATGATCTGGTTTGTGGATGAAGAACAGGATCAGATACCTGCCAGCCTCGGTGCGCCCCAAGGCGGCATATACATTCTCGCCGCGGCGATGTCCTTTCTCGACAAGACGGAACATGGCGCGTCTTTGAAGGACCTGGCAAACTTCCTCGCAGGAAACAGCGTGCTTGATGCTGATCTTCTCGATGACCGAATCCAGCCAGATGATTCCGTTTATTTTTATAGTCATTGATGACGCACCCGATTCTTGCCTTGGCGCAGATGTCCTTTGCTGCCAACCAAGATAATAGCATGGCACGGCGGGCAAAGCAATAGGGGCGGTAAGAAAATCGTATCTTCCCTCGACCTTGTTCGGGACAAGAACCGCATGGGCAGGAGAAACCCCTGGGGCCAAGCCCTGCCCATCCTACACATAGTCACCGTCGATCCCTTGGTTCGGCTCATGGCAGCCCGTGCGATGCTCCCTCGCGGCGTTTAACGGGCTGATGCTCTATCGGCCCAATGACCGTTATGGAGCGTGACAACTCTTGATGATGAAGCCGCCCGACTTCTCTTCGGGCTCCAGCTCGAGGATGCCGCGTGCCTCCGCCTCCTCCAGCATCTGGCCGAAAGACCGGAAGCCGTAGTAGGATTCGCTAAAGCCGGGCTTGCGGCGCTTGAGGGTCTGCTTGATCATGGAACCCCATATCTTCTCCCCCTCCCCGCGTTCCTCAACCAAAGCCTCGTAGGTCTCGACAATCAGATCCCACGCCTCCTGTTTCTTATCTGCGGCCGGCTTGACAGCTTTGGCAACGAAGCCCTGTGCGGGCTTACGGCCCATCTCTCGGGCGACGGCTTTCTTGCGCGGCGGCTGAGGGCGAACGAGGTCATCGTAATAGATAAACTCATCGCAGTTCGCGACCAGCAAGTCCGAGGCCGAATTCTTGACGCCGACTCCGATGACGATTTTGTTGTTCTCCCGCAGCTTGCTGACGAGCGGGGAGAAATCAGAGTCGCCACTGATAATGACGAAGGTGTCCACATGCTCCTTCGTGTAACAAAGGTCGAGCGCGTCCACAACCATGCGAATATCGGCGGAGTTCTTGCCCGACTGGCGCACGTGCGGGATCTCGATCAGCTCAAAGGACGCTTCGTGCATTGCTGGTTTGAATTTTTCGTAGCGGGCCCAGTCGCAGTACGCCTTCTTGACGACGATATTGCCTTTGAGCAGGAGCCGCTCGATCACCTTGTCAATATCGAATTGGGCGTATTTTGCGTCGCGAACACCCAGAGCGATGTTCTCGAAATCGCAGAAAAGGGCCATGTTCCTCGTCTCAGCCTGATATGTCATGATATGGTTCTCCAGATAATACGCCGTTTCTGCTTTCACATAAGCCGTGTATGGTCAGCAGACGCCGAACTCTCGTTATATTGGCCGCCTTCGTCACAGATGTTTTGCTCAGATCATCGGTCTCGGCCACTCGCCGCATCACATCCGGTTCTCCTTTGCTTACGATAAAGACTATAGCATGGCACATCGGGCAATGCAACAGGGCCGGCAAGAAAATCGTATCTCGTTTGTCGTGCCTCGCAGGCCGTGGTCCGTGGCTAAGTGAGAGTGCATAATTCCGATGCCACTGCACCACCGTATCAAGTCATTCCTTCGCCAACACAGGCAGGGTGGGGCTTGCCCCACCATGATTGTCCCAGGGACTCCGCCGGAAGGCGTCCCTTACGGGACTTACGGAGTATCGGTGGGCTAAAGCCCACCCCACAATTCCGGGTTGCGAATTTAATGCAACGTTGCTCTCGTCCGGTGGCCAGATGCTTCACTCCGTTCAGCATGACAGTTCTGCTCAGGCAGTAGCCGATTGCTGGCCTCATTCTTGTGCAATTTTGTTCAGTTCGAACCTCCTGCGAGTCCTTATCTTATTGCTTGATGTTTGGGGAGAGTTGGGGTATTTTTGTGTTGCCTGCGGTGTGTATCGAAGCGGTTAGTGGTTTGATTCTTAGGGGAGCGGCAGGCATTTAAGATAGGCGCATTTGAAAGACCGGGCGACTGCGAAAAAGGAGCGAAGCGAAATGGCCAAATCCAACGACAAAGCTCAGGACAGGGATATGGAGCAACTGTACACCGAGAGGATGAGGCGTTACATCACCGCGATGCGGAACGAAAAGCCGGACATGATACCGATTCGGCCGTTCGTGGCCGAGTTCACGGCCAAATACGCCGGCTATACGTGCCAGGACGTGGCGCATGATTACACCAAAGCCTTCGAGGCGGCCGTCAAGTGCGCGAAGGATTTCGACTGGGACGCCGTCGTGCCGAACATGGTCTATGTCTGGACGGGCCTGGGCCAGGCGGCGGGGCTTCGCTACTACGGCATCCCGGGCATCGGCATCCCCCACACGGTCGGCTTCAACTACATCGAGCCGCCCGAGGAAGAGGCCTTCATGAAGCCGGATGAGTACGATGCGCTGATCGACGACCCGACCGGCTTTCTCTACAACACCTGGCTGCCCCGCATCTCCACGGAGGTCAGCACGATCGGCGAGGCCTCGACCTACCGCAACAACCTGGCGCTGGTCAAGAGCGGCATGGCCATGCTGCAATATTTCTACGCCTTCGGCCCGCAAATCGCGCGGCTGCGGTCCGAGTGCGGCACGGGATCGGCCATCGCGGGCATCTTCAAGGCTCCGTTCGACATCATCGCCGACAAGCTGCGGGGCTACTTAGGGCTCGTTAGTGACATGGAGACGCAGCCCAAGAAGGTGCTCAAGGCGTGCGAGGCGCTCATGCCGCACCTCGTGCACGTGGGCCTGACCACCGCCGACCCGAGCAAGCAGGTCCCTATCGGCTACTGGATGCACCGCGGGTGCGTGCCGTTCTTCAACCCGAAACAATTCGCGTCGCACTACTGGCCCACGCTCAAGCCCTGCATCGAGGAGTTCTGGAAGAACGGCCACCAGACGCTCTTTTACGCCGAGGGCCGGTGGAAGCACCACTTCGACACCTTCCGCGAGCTGCCCGACCGCAGTATCGTTTTTCACTGCGACCAGGACGACGTCTTCGAGGTCCATCGCAAACTGCACGATAAGTTCGCCATCAGCGGCGGGGTCCCGAACGTGATGCTGAGCTGGGGCACGCCCGACCAAGTACGTAAGTTCTGCCTTCGCGTCATCAAGGAGGTGGCCAAAGACGGCGGCTACATCATGGACGCCGGCGCGATCATGCAGGACGACACGAACATCGAGAACATGAAAATGATGACGCAGACCTGCCGCGAGCACGGCGTCTATGCCTCCGGCAGCTATCGGACGCCGACCGAGACACCGCCGTGCGATCTGCCCTCGTCGGTGGAGTCACGCAAGAAAGTGACAGGCATGGCGGGCCGGAAGACGCCGAAAGCGAAACCGGGAGTCTGCTTTCCCTGGGAGCAGCGCGTCAAAGACCTGCCCGAAATCACCGGCGACAAAGCCATGATCCGAAAAGTCTGGGAGGACATCGACGCGCTGGGCAATATGTACATTTGGCAGTTGCTGCTGTCGTTTTAGGCAATACTCTCGGCGCGCCTGATTGTCTCGGGTGGCATCGTCAAGGGCAGCTTGGCGATGGTTTTCTTTGTGGCGAGGGCGTCCCGCCCTTGCGTGTCGCGGGCATCTTGCCCGCGCGACCGAAGAGCAGTAAATGGAGATGAATATGACACTGGATCGACGCGATTTCCTGGGTTCGACGGCAAAAGGATTGCTCGCGGCTGCGACGGGGGCAGCTCTGGGCCGAGTTTGTTCGGCCGAAGAGGAGACAGGGCCTGCGGATAAGAAGAAGATCATCGTGGGGGCTCACCCCTGGGTCTATGCGGCGACACAGCCGAACTACGACATCTATCCCGTGCTGGACCAGATCTTTGCTGACATGAGTTATGCCGGCCTGGATGGGATCGAGCTGATGCACACGGCACTGCGGCCGGCGGATTCGGTCGAGACCATTCGTGCGTTGTCGAAGAAATACTCCCTGCCCATCATCGGGACATCGTTCGGCGGCAACATGTGGAACCGCGAGCAGCACGAGACCATCTTTGAGGATGCTCGCACCGTCGTGAACCGCTTGGCGGACGTGGGCGGACGGACGTTCGGCGTCTCCGTCGGCAAGGCGCCGCAGCCCAAAACCCCGGCCCAGTTGGATGCCCAGGCGGAATTGCTGCGGCGGATCATCGCACTATGCCGGAGCCGCGGCGTCGTACTCAATCTGCACAACCACACGTACGAAGTAGAAAACGACATGCACGATCTGCGCGGAACGCTCGCACGGATTCCGGAGGTCAAGCTGGGTCCCGATCTCAACTGGCTCGTCCGCGGCGGCGTCGATCCAGTGAGCTTCATCAGGACATACGGCAGACAAATCGTGTTCCTGCACCTTCGCGACCAGAAGGCCGACGGCACGTGGTCCGAGGCCATGGGTGAAGGAAACATGGACTACGTCGCGATCGGCAAGGCCCTGCAGGATGTGAAGTTCTCGGGGGAGGCGGTCATCGAGCTGGCACACGAAGGCAACTTCAAGCCGACCAGGCCGCTGCGCGACAGTCTCAAAATGAGCCGGGCTTACGTCAAACAAACGCTGGGCTTTTAACCATTACGGAGGAATCGCATGAATCGCGGACACCAGATCACTCGTCGTGCGTTGCTGCGAAACGTCGCGGCTCTGGCCGGAGCGGCGGCGTTTCCCTATATTGTTCCATCATCGGCGACGGGCAATGCCGGCGGTACTTCTGCAAGCAACCGTGTCACGTTAGGCTGTATCGGGGTGGGCGGCCGAGGGACAGGTGTTATGCAGGCCCTGCTGGCAACGGAGCAGGCTCAGGTTGTCGCTATTTGCGATGTTGACGCCAATCGCCGTGAGAGCGTCAAGAGCCTGCTGGCGAACAAATATGACAGTGCCGGCTGTGCCGCCTATAGCGACTTCCGGGAAATCACGGCGAGGGATGACATCGACGCGGTTATGATTGCCACGCCGGACCACTGGCACGCCCTGCTTGCCATAGCGGCGGCCAAAACGGGCAAAGCGGTCTATTGCGAGAAACCACTGGCACTGACCATCGACCAGGGGCGGAAAATGGTCGAAGCCGTCCAACGCTACGGAACGGTTTTTCAGGCCGGCACCCAGCATCGCTCGGAGCCGCATTTTCGTCGGGCCTGCGAGCTGGTCCGCAACGGCCGGATCGGCAAGCTCCATACCGTTGAAGTCGAGATACCGGGCAGCATGTCCACGGACGGATTCGGATTCGGGCCGCCGCCGGAGACTCTGGATTACGATATGTGGCTTGGCCCCGCACCGCAGGCCCCCTACTCACCCAAACGCGTGGATGCCTTCGGCTGGCGATGGATTCTTGACTACGCCGGCGGCTGCGTCACCGACTGGGGCGCCCACCATATCGACATCGCGCAGTGGGGTATGGGCACGACGGACACGGGGCCGATTGAGGTCGAGGGTAAGGGCGTGTTCCCGCGAGATGGGCTTTTCGATTCCGCCATTCATTGGCGGTATGAAGCCAAATATGCAAACGGTGTTACCGTCGTATGCTTTGCCAAAGGTGAATTGTTAGCTCAGGGACAATACCCGAACGGCATAAAGTTCATCGGAGATAAGGGCTGGCTGTTTGTGGACACCGGCCGGATCGATGCGGAGCCTAAAACCGTCCTGAAGGAAGAAATAGGCTCCGATGAGATTCACCTCTACGAGTCCTCCAACCATGCGGGCAACTTTATCGAGTGTATCCGAACCAAAAGGCCCACCGCGGCTCCCGTTGAGCAGGCCCATCGTTCCGTCACGGTTTGTCACCTCGCTAATATTGCGATGCGCCTGGGCCGGAAAATCCGCTGGGACCCGGCGGCGGAGCAAATAATCGCAGATGACCCAGCCGGCAGGATGTTGACGAGGCCGATGAGAAGCCCGTGGCGATTGTGATATTGACTATCGACTATTGATTATTGACTATTGTTCGTCGTTTATGAACGCTCAATTAACTATCATGATTTGGTGATTCGATTATGAAAGAAAGATGTATTCATCGACGCCGGTTTTTGAAAGAGACAGCGGGTGTATCTTTAGCCGCGATTGGTTTACCGTATCTGGTTCCGTCGTCGGTGCTGGGCAAGGCCGGCGCGGTCGCGCCGAGCGAACGAATTACACTTGGCTTCATCGGCACCGGCGATCACGGCAGAAACGTCAACATAAAGAATTTCCTGGTTAATGCGGATGCCCAGGCTGTGGCCGTCTGCGACGTCGATCCCGTCAATCGCGACGCTGCGCGGGATATGGTCAACAAGAAATACGGCAACAGCGATTGCGCTACGTACAAAGACTTTCGCGACGTTCTGGCGCGGGCCGATATCGACGCGGTGATGATTTCGACGCCGGACCACTGGCACGTCCCGATAGCCATCGCCGCCGCGAAGGCCGGCAAGGACGTCGAGTGTGAAAAACCGACGCTGACCATTCGGGAAGGCCGGATGCTCTGCGAAACGATGAAGCGCTACGGCCGCGTCTTTCAATGGTCCACCGAAGATAGATCCGTCGATGTGTACCATCGAATGTGCGAGCTGGTTCGTAACGGCAGGATCGGCAAAATCCAAACGATTCGCGTCGAGCTGCCCAGCGGCCCGGATACGCCGGGAGACCCGGCGCCGATGCCCGTGCCGGAGGGCTTTGATTATGACATGTGGATGGGGCCTGCGCCGTGGTCGCCCTATACGAAAGGCCGCTGTCACTGGAACTTCCGGTGGATTCTGGACTACTCCGGCGGCATGTTGACCGACTGGGGCGCGCACCTGCTCGACGGGGCGCAGTGGGGCAACGACAGCGAGCACACCGGGCCGGTCGAGGTCGAGGGCAAAGGCGAATTCTGGCCGGATGGGCTCTACAACACGGCTAAAGACTTCCGAATCGAATACAAGTACGCCGACGGCGTGCAGTTGATTGTGACGTCGGGCACGCCGAGCCTTCGCTTCGAGGGTTCCGAAGGCTGGATCGGCAATCGCGGCTGGCGGGCGCCGCTCCAGGCCGAACCTAAATCCATCCTCGATTCGGTGATCGGCCCGAATGAGATTCATCTTTATACCTGCCCGGCGGGCGAGCAGAGAAATTTTCTCGACTGCGTCAAATCGCGCAAAGACTGCTATTTCCCGCCGGAGATAGGGCAGCGGTGCTTTACCGTCGCTCATATCGGTAACATCTCGATGCTGTTAGGGCGGAAACTGCGATGGGACCCACAGAAGGAGCAGTTCATTGACGACGAGCAGGCCAACCGGATGCTGTCACGGTCGATGCGGAGTCCGTGGAGGCTTTAGGATTTACTATTTTCTATTTACTATTGACTATTGGACAAGGACAGACCATGAAAGGCCACAATCAAAACTGTTGCACAATGCTGGCGGTTGTCGCAATTCTGTGCTTGGTGGTGACGACAATCGCGGCCAATTTAACGGGGAATGATCTTTCGGCGTGGCGCGGCGATACGGGGCAGTGGCAGGTTGTCGGCGATACGTTTGCCGGCCCGGAAAATGAGAAACTGTTAGGCAGCAAGCCGGGGACGGGAGTCATCCTGAACGGGCCGAAAGGCAGTACATCGAATCTTCTGAGCAAAGTCATGGTGGGCGACATCAAGGCCCACATCGAATTCATGATCCCCAAAGGCTCCAACTCCGGAATTTACTTCATGGGCCGGTACGAGATTCAGGTCTATGACAGCTACGGCGTCGAGAAAGACGAGTATCCCGGCATCGAGTGCGGCGGCATTTATCAGCGGTGGGACGAAAGCAGAAATCCCAAGGGGTATGAAGGTCACTCGCCCCGGCTCAACGCATCGCGTTCGCCGGGCCAGTGGCAAACGTTCGACGTGGTGTTCCGCTCGCCCCGCTTCGACGCCGCCGGGCGGAAGGTTGCAAACGCGCGGTTTGAAAAGGTCGTTCACAACGGTATTGTCATCCACGAGGACGTCGAACTGACCGGGCCGACCCGGGCCGGGGCGTATAACGATGAAAAACCCGCTGGGCCGCTCATGCTGCAGGGCGATCACGGGCCGGTCGCGTATCGCAATATCCGGATCGAACCGGCGGGGCCGAATCCGTTCTTTGTGATGGATACCGCCACTGATCCCAAACGCTTCAGTGCTGCTGAGCAGATCGAGATGGTCAGGGAATTGGGCTACGCGGGCATCGGATGCACGGCGGGCAAAGGGGTGGGTGAAATGCTCGCTGAGCTGGATAAGAACGGCCTGAGATTGTTTTGCGTCTATCTCGGCATCAACATTGACGCCGATCAGCGGAAATACGGCCCGGAATTGAAAGAGGCGATTGACGTGCTCAAGGGGCGCAATACGATCCTGTGGCTGTTCGTGACGAGCAAGCAGCACAAGCCCTCTTCGCCGGCCGGCGACGACCGCGCTGTCGAAATCCTCCGGGAGATTGCGGATATGGCCGCCGAGGCCGGACTGCGAGTAGCGATCTATCCGCACTACGGATTCTGGTGCGAGCGCGTGGAAGATGCCGTGCGCGTGGCCAAGAAAGTGGATCGCAGGAACGTCGGCGTGACCTTCAACCTGTGTCACTGGCTGAGAGTCGATGATGAGAAAAATATGGAGTCGCTGATAAAATCGGCGATGCCCCATTTGTTCGTCGTCACCGTCAACGGCGCCGATAGCGGCGGCAAGGATTGGAAAGAGCTGATCCAGACGCTGGACCGCGGCTCATTTGACATGCGGCGATTCCTAAAAACGCTCAACGATGCAGGCTACACCGGCCCGATAGGCTTTCAAGGCTACGGCATAGGCGGCGACGCCCGCGAAAACCTCCAGCGTTCCATAGACGCCTGGCTTAAACTGAACGAACAGAAGGATTAGTCCCTCTGGCAGGGGCGTCAAACGGGTCCGAAAATATGGGGCGGAACAATGGCATCCGCTCGGAGTTTTCTTTGAACTACTCCTGAATACCCCCCCGCGGAGTCGATGAGCCGGTCCGTTCGGCGTTTACTCACTCCGGCAAGGTATCATCTCCGGCATGGCCCAAGAAAGGGGCTTATTTTCGGCCGGCGGATGGTCGATACTACTGAGGCCGAGTCCACACGTGCGGATTCGATAAGGGTCTGCCGAGAGACGAAGTATGCAGAAAGACAGATTGTTTCAGAGGATCGGGGAGCTGACCGTCCAGTTTGCAACGCTCGAGCACCGGCTCCAGCAGCTTCTCGAGCTGCTCATGGGGCAGGACAACGTCCTGATTGGGCCGCTGTTCATTCACAATCTGAGCCTGGCCGCTCTGCTGAGAAAAATCCGAATCGTCGCCCAGTACAGAGTTCGGGGAAACAGCCGGCTCCTGTACGATTTGGAACGCACCATGAAGGGAATCGATGCCATCCGGGAAGAAAGGAACCTGCTGATACACGGGGAGTGGCAGATCGAAGAAATCGACTCTTTTCCCGTGAAGGTCCGGGACTTCAAGATGAGATATGAAGGCGGCGCCTGGCAGGAATTTTCCGAGACATCGCTGACCGAGAAGAAAGTCACCCGCCTGGTTCGACGTTTGAAGGGGCTGGCCCATGACGTGGAGCACCTGGTGCGTGAGCTTAGCCGGCCGCAGGTCGCCCCCCAAACCGCCAACGAATCCGCTTAGCAAGCTGCAGAAGCTGTAAAGGTCAAACCTGATTTGCCGATGTTCCTCGCGGCGAGGGAACCTCCTGGGGCAATGAGGCAGCAGTTCCTTCCCACCCCGGCGTAAAATCACTATTTTGGACCTTCCCCACACGAATAAAGTAGTGCATTTTGCGGTGTCTTTGGTAATATGAGCAGCGACGGAAACGGCCTTGGCCGAGATTTTCTTGCTCGCAGGGAAAACGACTGAATAGGTGGTCCATGGAAACTCTTAAATTGTTGCGTGATTATTTTCCGATGGCGGTTTTTACCGGCAAGTGCCTGGTGTTTATCAGCGAGGACTGGCGCGTCGAGCTGACGGAGCACAAAGACAGCGATTTCACGAAGTCGGCGGGCCCGCCCTCGATTATCCGCGTTCGAGTCTTCAAGCGGACACTGGAAGGCGACCTGATCCCGGGACATTACGAGGATTTCCAGCTTGCCTCGCTCAGCGAGCTTGCCGAGCAGATCGAGAAGTACGTGCAACTGGCTATCGGCACCAATCTGCGGGAAAACGTTCAGTAGGCGACGTACGAGATGATGTACGTTTGTATTTCGCAGCAAGCCCCCCGGACGGGCCTGGGGGCTGATCGTAGATATGTCGAATCTGACGATTCAAGACGTTGACGGCGGTGTTGTTTTCGTGACGAAGATTGTGCCCGGCAGCAGCGGGCCGACGCGGATCTGCGGCCTGCTCGACGGGATGCTGAAGGTCAAGGTTTCAGCCCCGCCGGAGAAGGGCAAGGCCAACAAGTGCTTGCTCAACTTCTTGGCCGAAGAGTTCGGTGTGAAAAAAAACGCAGTTTGCATCCTCTCGGGACAAACCAGGGCGGTCAAGCACGTGCAGGTTTCGGGGATTTCCGCCGAGGCGCTGCTGATGAAGCTGAACCTGACTAAACCGGACATTCGTGAATGACTGACGAATCAACGCTCGATATTCCAAACGGGGCGGACGAAACTTCACTGAAGTACATGCTGCAATTAGCGGCGCCGATGGTCGTCACGACCATATCCTTTACCCTCATGCAGTTCGTGGACCGGTTCATGGTTTCCCGCTTGGGCACGAATGCGTTGGCGGCGATTCTGCCGGCGGGGTTTGTCAGTTTTCTGCCCGGCGGCTTTGCCATCGGCGCGCTGGCCAGCCTCAATACGTTCGTCAGTCAGAGCCTGGGCCGGGGCGAGAAGGAGAAGTGCGCGAATTACTACTGGCAGTCGATGTACATGGGCCTGGCCTATTTCGTGGCGGTGGTCGTGGTCATGTGGCCGGCGGCCCCGTGGATCTTCAAGATGATGGGCCAGCCGCCGGCGGTGATCGAGATGGAGGTCATCTATCTTCGCATCATGCTCTACGCTCACATTCTGGCGGTGATTAACTGGTCGAGCAGCCAGTTCTTCATGGGCATCCATCGGCCGATTATCACGATGTGTGCATCGCTGGTCGGGCAGGTGGTCAATATCGCAGCCAATTACGTCCTCATCTTCGGCAAGCTGGGCGTGCCGGCGATGGGGATTGCCGGTGCGGGCTGGGGGACGTTTATCGGGATCGCCGTCGGCGCCGGCATAAACATGGCCGCGTTTCTAAGCCGCGGCATGAATGACACATACGGATCCCGACGAACGCTGAAGGTCGATTTCTCAAAGATGTACGATCTGCTGAAAGTGGGGCTTCCCGCCGGATTCGGATTGATGGTGGATGTCGCATTCTGGGGGGTGATTCTGGTCGGGCTGGTCGGCCGATTCGGCACCGAGGCGCTGGCGGCGACCAGTGCCGTTCTTGCATTCACGAGCCTTTCGGTGATGCCGGTGGTAGGTATGGGAACGGCGCTGACCGCGGCGGTAGGAAAAACGATCGGCCTGGGCAGGAAGGAGCTGGCTCTGCGACAGACCAGCGTTTGCCTGAGAGTTTCACTGGTTTACATGGGCTTAGTGGGGATTTGCTTCTTCGTGTTCAGAAACAACCTGATGGCGTTCTGGACGACCGACCCGGACCAAGACAAGGCCGTCATCGAGGCCGGGGCGAACATCCTGGTTTGTGCCGCCGTGTATCAGATGTTCCACGCCGCCCGGACCATTTACAGCGGCTCGTTGCGCGGGGCGGGTGACACGGTTTGGCTGGCCATCGTCTCGGCGGCGGGCGCGGTGGTCATCTTGGCGCTGGGCGGCGCGATCGTTGCGGAACTGCTGCCCTCGTTAGGGGCATTAGGGCCGTGGATAGCCGCCACGCTGAGCATCATTGCCGTCGGATTGGCCAACCGCTGGAGATTCAAGAGCAAACGGTGGATGGACATCGATTTATTCAAACACCGTCCCATCGGCGTGCTGATGCGCGACGGGGCGGCGATAGAATAGCGCAGATGCCGGTTAGTCCGGGAGCTTTTGCAGGCGGATATTGCGAATCGCCCCGGCGGTCTGCCAGGTGGCAATGCCTAACGGCTGGGACAGGTCCACTTCAATCCGGGTATCAATCTTTCGGCCGGTGATGTCCATATCCACGAGCGGCTCTTGTTCATCGTCAAGCCAGGCCTGAATCCGGTTGGGCGTGACGCGGAGGCGCACGTGGTACCACCGGCCGTTCTCGAATGAGACGACGCGGGTGGTCTCGTTGTTGGCGGCGTCATAATAGTCGATGTTCGACAGGCCGCAGACCGTGCCGCCCCAGCCGCCGAGGATCAGCGAGCAGTGGTCCTTGTTGACGGGAAACGTCAGCCCGCAGAAAAAGTCGCTGCCGGAAACCCGCATGGCGTCGAGCGTGATTTCGTAGCTCATGCGGACCAGCGGCCCCGCCCAGGTGACGCCGGTCATGTCGTTGCCCCGTTCGAGGTAAAGGGTGCCGTCCTTCACATAGACCTTGCCCTGCCCGCCGAAATCGGTGATGTTCCAGTGTCCCAGCGTCTTGCCGTCGAAGAGACTCATTTCCGCCGATGGCGCAGGCGTCGCGGCCGCCGGCGCGGTGTTCGGCTCACTGGGCGCCGGCTGCGTACCGCAGTTGTGACAGGCCCCGATGATGAGGGTACCGACCAGCAATGCGGCGCGCAGCGAGCAGCGCGATAAGCGAGATGCCGCCAAGGACGCGCGACAACATAACGAGTCAGTGAAAGGTGTGTATTCCGTACGCATCATATTTCTCCCCGTACTTAAGAATAACATTGAACAAAACGGCTTTGAACCGTACAGTATATAAGAGGTGTGACCGATGAAAAAGGTTTTTTCGGCAATAATTTGTATCTTGATTTTCGCGCCGGTGCTGCCGGCGCGTCAAAACGAGCCGCTGGCGAACGAGCACAAAGCGGGTTTGTACTCCAGGTCCATCGAACAGGTCCTTCGGCTCAAAGAAGACGATGTCGATCTGGCGACCGCCGCCCTGATTGTCTCCGAGCAGTGGAGCGACATGGTGAACGGTCGAAGATACCTTGCGCAACTGGATGAGATGGCCCTGGAAGTGCGTGCCAGACTTGCACGCCGAAACATCGAGCCGGACTTCAGGGCGATCCCCGTAATCAACGAGTACTTGTTCGACGAGCTGGGATTCAAGTCGATTTCGGAAGCCACCGACCCGGGCAGCCTTTTCCTGCACACCGTCATGGACAAGAAACGCGGGTACTGCCTGAGCTTGTCGATTCTTTACCTGGCGATTGGAGAACGGCTCGGCCTGCCGTTGTACGGCGTCGTGGTGCCCGGGCATTTTTTCGTTCGATACGACGACGACCGGGCGCGATTCAATATTGAAACGACCAGCAAAGGCGGAACCGCTCCGGATGAGCACTACATCGCCAAGTTCAAGGTCCCGGAGGGCGGCAATAACCACATCTACATGAAGAACCTGGACAAGATTCAGACGTTGGGCTGTTTCTTCAACAATCTCGGGAACAGCTACACCGATATCGGCAACATCGACTCGGCGCTGCTGGCGTTTGAACGAGCGGTGGCCATCAATCCGACCCTGTCCGAATCCCGGGCAAATCTGGGGAACATTTACCTGAAAAAAGACCAGGTCGCCGAGGCGATCAATGAATACCTGGCGGCTCTGCAGATCAATCCCCACGACGCCAAGACGCATAACAATCTGGGGAACGCGTACACTCAGCGAGGCTCATTGAACTACGCCGTATCTGAATACGCGCGATCGATCCAACTGGACCCCAATTTCGTGGATGCCTATAAGAACCTAGCCATCGCTTACTCCAAACAGCAGCGGTACGGCCGGGCGATAGGACAACTGAACAGAGCGGTTGGCCTGGATCCGAAAGACGCTGGCTGCTACAGCCAACTGGGCGATGTTTACAGCCAGATGGGTGATTACGAGCAGGCAATCGCCCAATTCAAAAACGCCTTGAAGATCAAGCCCGATATGGTCGAGGCGCATTACGGTCTGGCCACCTGCTACAACAAGCTGGGACTCGTGGACGACGAAATTTGGGAGTACAAGAGGGTCCTGGCCGCCAAGCCGGATATGGTGGCGGCTCTGGTCAATCTGGGCAACGCGTATTTCGGGCAAGCCAAGTACGATGCCGCCATTGAACAGTATAACAAAGCCGCCCAAGTGCAGCCCCAGGAAGCGATGGTGCACTACAACCTCGGGGCGGCGTATTCCAAGAACGAGGATTATGACCAGGCTGTGGCCGCCTATCTCAAGGCGGTGGAGATCGATCCGGAAATCGGCGATGCGCATTACGGCCTTGCCTTCGGGTTCTATCAGTTGAAGAAATACAAACTGGCCTGGAAACACATCAAAATTGCCCAGCAATTGGGCGTAGAGGTCACAGAGGACCAGCTCAAGGCCATAGAAAGCCGGTTGCGGTAGGGCGGCATCCTCAAGAGAAGATTTTCGATTTTCGATTGTCGATTTTGAATCGGCAGGAGGGGATGGCTTTTTCGCAGGTGGGCCATGCCTCCCCAGGGGAAGCCTGCCACCCGTCAGCAAAAACGACCGGCGCACACAAATCGGACTCAGGCGTGAATTCATCGTCAATATTTTTTCAAAAACTCCCGTAACGAATTGTTGCTTTCTGCGTCTATCTATGGGCTTGATCGCTCCACACAAAAGCGTATAATTACCTCCGCTTGTGTCGTGAGAATGTGCACTTTGGCTTGGTTGCGAAAACGCAGGTTAATGAATCGTGCAAAGCGGGACGTAAACAGGCAAACATTAGTTCAGGAGAAAAGAAATGAGGACAACAGCAGAAAAAGCGTCAGTGACAATCGCCCTTATTGCATCATTGGTGCTGGGCCTTGGCGGCTGCTGCGGTGAAAACCGCAGTAACGGCTGCAACGGCCTGAACCTCAACCCCATTTACACCGCGGCATTAACGGGCGCTCTTATTGGCGGCATCGTAGGCTATCAGTCCGACGAGCCGGGCGAAGGCGCTGCCGTAGGGGCGGCTATCTTCGGCGTAGGGGAATTGCTCCACCAGATCGACCGGGAGCACAAAGACAGAGAACGCAAAGACAAGTGTGCCGAGCAAGCCGTTGTTGAAATCCACAACGACAACGGCTCGATCACCCCGGTCAAGCTCAAGAAAGAGGGTTCCACCTATATCGGTCCGAAAGGCGAACGCTATGAACAGCTACCCACCGAAGAGCAGCTCAAACCGCTTTACGGACTATAAGGAGAGGTTCGGTATGTGTCAGCGGATGAGTAGGACGCCGCGGGTGTTTTCATACGGCGTGCTGTTAGTGCTGGTCATCGCTGTTGTTCATGGGGCCGCACCCGTGCCCGCGACTGGGCAGGCCGTCAAGCCGGTCCAACTGCATCCGGAGAATCCCCACTATTTTCTCTGGCGCGGCAAGCCGACAATCCTAATCACGTCCGGCGAGCATTACGGGGCGGTTCTCAACGGGGCCTTCGACTACGAAAAGTACCTCAAGACGCTCGAATCGTTAGGTTTCAACCTGACCCGCACGTTCAGCGGCGCTTACTGCGAGCCTGTCGGGGCATTCAAGATTCAGAACAACACGCTGGCGCCGGCAGAGGGACATTTGATGTGTCCCTGGGCCCGGAGCGACGAGCCGGGCTACGCCAATGGCGGCAACAAATTCGACCTGACCCGGTGGAACGCCGCCTATTTCGAGCGTCTGCGAGAATTCGTCGGCGAAGCCGGCAAGCGAGGCGTCGTGGTCGAGCTGGTGCTGTTCTGTCCCTTCTACGAAGAGGCCATGTGGAAGCTCAGCCCGATGAACGCGGCGAATAACGTCAGCGGCATCGGCCAAATGGAACGCACCGAGGTCTATACGCTCAAACATCCCAAACTGTTAGCCGTTCAGGATGCGATGGTGGTCAGGATCGTCGAAGAGCTAAAGGACTTTGACAACGTTTATTACGAGATCTGTAACGAGCCGTACTTCGGCGGCGTGACGCTCGAATGGCAAGCGCATATCGCTGAAACTATCGCCGACGCCGAAGCTGACCTGGGAGTCAGGCACCTCATCGCCCAGAACATCGCCAACAAATATCAGAAGATCACCGACCCCAATCCGCGGGTGTCGATTTTCAACTTCCACTACGCCAAGCCGCCCAACACGGTGACGGAGAACTACGGCCTGAACCGGGTCATCGGCGATGACGAGACCGGTTTTGCCGGCAGCGAGCCAAAACCCTACCGGCTCGAAGGCTGGGATTTTATTATCGCCGGCGGAGCCGTCTATGACAACCTGGACTACTCATTTGCCGTTGGCCACGAGGACGGCACGGCGAAGATCAACGCCCCCGGCGGAGGCGGCGCGGTCTTGCATAAGCAGTTGCGGATTCTCAGCGACTTCATCCACGGCTTCGATTTTATCAGGATGACGCCCGACAATTCGGTCATCAAGGGCGGTGTGCCGGATAAAGCCGCCGCGCGGGCATTAGTCCAGAAAGGCCGGGCCTATGCCATTTACATCAATGGCGGCAGCGAGGCGGATTTGTCCGTGGAACTGCCCGAAGGCAAATACAGGGCAGAGTGGGTCAACACAAAGACGGGCGAGATTGACAAGCAGGAGACGTTCGACCACCCCGGCGGCAACCGGACGCTCGAATCACCGAAGCACGAAGATGATATCGCCCTTCGGATCCTTCGCTCGGACTGAGCCCCCTGCTTTGAGTTTCCTTTGGCACGAAAAAAGCCCCTGCCCCCGAGGGGGCTGGAGGCTGGGGCTTGAGAGGCTGCAAGTTCGAAGCTCACAGCCCTTAAATCTTGTGTTCTGACAGTACCGTTACAGCGTTCTGCGTCTGCGCAGCCAGCTAACTACGCCCACGCCGATGCTGCCAAGCAATATGGCACCTGGCGCTGGGATCGTATTAAACTGCAAATCATCAACTGCAAAGAACTCGCCGGAGATCTCGATGCGCGAAATATCATAGAACGGCCTGGTGATCACGGCATAGATATTTGCGCCGGACGTCAAGACATGCGACTCGAGTAGAGCGCCTCCACTGTTATAGACGCTTAGAGTCTCCGGCCCTCCGGCACTGTCTGCAATGCCAAGACCAATTTGGCTCGCCAGATTAGCCAGGTCGAATCGGATGGTGCCGTTCCAACCATGTTGAGCGCCGGTCCCGATATAATTGGGCGGGCTTTGAGAGCCTCCATATCGTGCGAAGGCAGGGGGACCCACTGTCAGTTCGGTTATAGAAGCAAGACCGAAAGCGGCATAATCATTTGGTAAAATCGGGGTCCCAGTCGGCTGGTCATCAAAGTTTATCAATGTTCCAAAGACCGGATTCAGGCTGGGTGAGGGTGTACCATAGCTTATGCCCGCATTGACCGGGGGGGTACTGGCAGCGAATATCAGTCCGACTAACATACAAACTGCCACAAATCTTTTCATACTATTCCTCCTTAGCAGCAGTCAGAAACATCTTCTCCTAACTCGAAGGGCCTTGCGCACTGGCCCCTCGTGTTGTGCACGGGTAAGATTGAGCGGACCACGAACTATGTGGCAAAGAGAAATGCGGATAGACGACAACCCCGCGGCTGGGCTCACCCAGCCAGGCAGTTGATTGCCTTACACCACTCCATCCGTTTTTTCCGCATTACCTTACCTTGACTCCATTTCCTACCTGACCACGCATCAGGCAGTTGCCCAGGAACCGTGGATAAGTAACACGTCTTGAGGCCAAGAAAATGAGAATTCCACAGCCTCAATTACCTAATTATGCCAATTTCCCGCGTACACGTCAAGAAAATTTTCCCTAAAATATTCCCCAAATTAAGGTGGCTTTCACAGATTGTTATGAGCACCAGCCAGCCAGAAAATCGTTGTCTTTCTTGCATTATGATGTATATTCTTGTTTCACGAATGAAGTGAAAGGTCCTTGTGCGGAAGAGAATATGTGGAGTATGTTCCTGCTCTTCCCGGCAGGATTGTAAGGAAACGGAGATCACGAACAATGGAGATTCTCATCGTGCGGCTAAATAAAGTTTTGTTCGCAATTGTTCTTGCGGGCGTCGTCGGGGCCGGGGTCCAGGCTCAGCAGGCCGATTCCCCCGACCTCTCGGAATACTACGGCTTCAAAGAGATGGAGATCGTCAAGCTGGACTGGGGCGTAGGCAGCTTGCGGGTCGCGGACTTCAATGGGGACGGCCGGAAGGATATGGCCATCGTCAACAACAGGAAGGCCAGAATCGAGTTGCTCATACAAAAAGAAGCCGTAGGGCCGGGCGAAACGGAAATCGCCGTCGATCCCAACGACATCGACGTCAACGCCATCGTCCCCCCTACCCGGTTTGATGCGCAGAGCATCCCCGTCTCGCAGAAGCTGTACAACCTGGTCTGCGGAGACTTGAACTCGGATGGATTGACGGACCTGGCCTTCTACGGTGAGCCAAGAGGTCTGTACGTGATCCTGCAAAGACCCGGCGAGACGAAAGCAGGCGAGCCGAAATCATTGAGCTGGCATACGAGGGAGAAGATCGCAATAGATGACGGCCTGGGGACTGCCAATGCGCTGGTGTGCGCCGATTTGACTCACGACGGCGCGGATGATTTGGCTCTGGCCGGCCGGGACGGCGTCTATATCGTGGTGCAAAAAGAGGGCTTGCTGGCCGAGCCGGTCAAGTATCCGGCCTCCGCACAGACGCTGGGGATCGAGGCCGGCGACCTGAACGGCGACGCCATCAACGACCTGGTCCTTGTAACGAGCGACGCGGAGAAGCCGCTGCACGTCCGCTTCGGCCTGAAAACCGGAAGTCTGGGTCCGCAACTGCAATTCTTTATTGAAAGGCCCTTCGCCCTGATGCTTCACAACATCAATGAGACAGCCGGCGATGAGATCCTGACCGTTGACAGCGTGAGCGGCCGGCTGATCTGCTACAAACTGTCCGCTGAAAACCGCAAAGATCCCGACTGGCCGATCCTGTTTTATCCTCTGGCTTCGGGGCAGGACAGCGCGAAGCGCGACCTGGCCGCCGGCGATTTCGACGGTGACGGCCTGCCGGATGTCGTCATCAGCGATCCGGGGGCGGCGGAGCTTATTTTCTACAGGCAGACAGCCGGACTCGGATTGGCTGAGCCGGCGCGTTTCCCCGCTTTTTCCGATATCACGAGTTTGTCCGCCGTGGACATTGACGCCGACGGCAAGACCGAACTGGGCGTTTTGAGCATCAAGGAAAAGGTCATCGGCCTGAGCCGATTTGAAAACGACCGATTATCGTTCCCGCAGCCGGTTGACGTGACGGGCGAGCCGCTGGCTATGGAGCTGGCCGATATTGACCGGGACGGCACGACGGATTGTGTCTATATATCGAAAGGTGAAAAGGACATACGAACTCTCAGGGCGGTCCGTAATGTGACGGCACGAGAGAAACAAACCGATTCGCAAGAGCGAGAATTAGCCGTCCTTGAGAAACTCTCCGCCAATCCGGATGGTCTGAAGGTGCTGGATGTGGACCAGGACGGCCTGCTGGACGTCCTGATATTTGTCAGCTATGAGTCTCCGATATTAGTGCGTCAGGTCCAAAAGGACAAATGGGAAGTTATCGACTCGCCGGACGCTCAGGCCAGTTTAATCAAGGAGGCCAGCCTGCGTTCGATCGCTGTGGCCGACGTGGACGGCAAGGCCGGGCAAGAGCTGCTGGTGGCGCAGAAAAACTTCGCGCGAAGCCTGGTTTTCTCCAAGGGCCGCGCATGGAGTGTGATCGACCAGTACAATGCCAAGAGCACGGAAAGCCAAATATCGGCCGTCGCCGCTTTCGACATCGACCGCCGGTCCGATGCGGACAGTCCTGCGATTCTTCTGCTGGATGGCGCGAAGGGCCAGCTTCAGATACTCAAACGCGGCAGTGACAAGACCTACCGGCTTGAGAAAGAGCTGGATGTCGGCAAGTGGGGCAGTGCGGCCCGTCTGAAGATGCTGTTTGCGCCGCTCACGGGCGGCCAGGCGAAAAGCCTGCTGCTGTTCGACGCCGAGAAGTTCGCGCTGGTCACCCCGCCGGCCGGCGGCCACGCGGCACAATATCTCGAGCAGCAGTTCAGCTACGAGACAAAGATCAAAGAGGGCCTATACGGCAACCTTACGGCGGGCGATGTGAACAGTGACGGCCGGACCGACATCATCATGGTGGAGCACGCAAACGATCACATCGAGATACTCGCGCTTGACGCCGGCGCCAAGCCGGTCCCGGCGATGCGGTTCAAGATATTCGAGCAAAAGAGTTATCGCGACGCCAAGGGCCGGCCGAAGGCGGTCACCGAGCCGCGGGAGCTGACGGTCGCCGATGTGACAGGCGACGGCAAGGACGACCTGATCACCGTCATCCACGACCGCATAATCATTTATCCTCAGGATTAGTCCGAGTGCTCATAGGTCTCGGTTAACCGTAGCTGAAATTGAAAAATGTAGGTTTCTTTAGGAGCGGAGCAAATGGAACCAAATTTTGGCTTTCTACTTTTGCTGGCTATTGTGTGCATGTTATCCGGACCTGTGGCCCTGATTATTAGCATCATCGCGCTGAAGAAGACAAAACGGATGTACCTTGAGCAGCCACCGAAAGCAGAGAGGGTCGCACCGCAGGAAGTAGCCAAGCCGGCGGCGATACCTGGGCGACCTGCCGAGGCAAGCAAAAAAGAGGAGCAGCCCGCGGAGCTCGCTGGAGCGAGAAGGGCCGAAGAGGACAACAAGGTCAGGCAGGAGCTTTTGAAGGCGGCCGCCGAGCGTCTGGAGGAGCCTCGCAAGAAAGCCGCCCTCGCCGAGATTTTGGGGCTTGAGCAGCAGATCGGCACACGGTGGGTCCTCTTTGCGGGCATCATCACGGTGATCTTCGCGGTGGGCTTTTTCCTGAAATATGCGTATGACACCAACCTGATAGGGCCTTCGGGCAGAGTGGCTATCGCCGCCTTTTCAGGTCTCGTCGCATTGGCGGTTGGGGAAATAACCCGCAGGCGCGGATACGGAATCATTGCCAAAGCGGTAACGGCCCTGGGCTTTGCGATACTGTATGCCGCGGTTTTCTCGGCGTATCGGTATTACGGATTGATCGGCCCGACACCGGGTTTTGTTCTTGCGATATGTGTTACAGCGGCAGCGATGCTTTACGCGGTAAGCCTGAACGAGATTGTGGCGGCATTGCTTTCTTTGCTCGGCGGATTCCTGACACCGGTGATCGTCTCAACGGGTGAGAACCTTCCCACCCCCCTGTTCTGTTACGTCCTCGTGCTGGGCGTCGGCGCCATGCTGTGTGCGTACTACCGGAAGTGGCAAGCGGTGGGTGCTCTGACGTTCATTGGAACGTTTCTGCTTTACACAGGGTGGTTCGAGAAGTTCTATCGGCCTGCGATGCGGCTGGTTGAAGGGATGCCGGAACAAATGCCCGTCGCATTAGCGTGGCTCGGTATATTCTTCGTGCTTTACCTCGTCACACCGATACTTCACGAATTGATCAGTAGGAGCGGCCCTGTGTGGCCGCCCAATCCGTCGGGCAACCATGGCAGGTTGCCCCTACAAGCTCAAAGAGAGGACGTAAGTCTTGTCCTGGCGAATGCGGCGGTCGTCTTTTACTACCTTTGGACTATTCTATTTGCGAAGTACCGCATGGAGCTTGCCTATTGTGCAATCGGTTTGTGCGCGGCCCACTTGGTCATGATGGTTGTGGTGGTCAAGCGGTGCAAAGACGACTTGAACCTGCGGCTCGCGCTGCTGGTGATCGGGCTTTTCTTCCTGACGATTGCCGTGCCGCTCTACCTGAGAATGTATGCCGTGGCGATCGCCTGGGCGGCAGAGGGGGTGGTATTGGCGGTTATCGGGCTGAGATACCGCAGTATCTGGACGCAGGTCGGAGGTGCCGTGGCCCTTTTGTTGAGCCTTGGCCAGTTGCTGCACCAACTGCCGATGCACACCGGCGCATTTACACTCGTCTTTAACCCCGCTTTCGGCACGTGGTGTTTTGTTGCGGGCGCGGTGCTCGTGTGCCATATCATATATAGAAGGACTTCGGAACTGCCCGAGGACCAACGCAGGCTGATTGTGGACATTCTGTACGGTGCGACGACGCTTTTGTTAATGGCGGCGGCAGCAATGGAATGGTACGGGCATTGCGATTACAACGTTGCGGAAAGAGCCGTTGGGAACAGATTATTCCTCAAGGGGATGGTTATCCTTTTTGCCGCGTTCCCGCTGATTCTTCTTGTGCGGCCGATATGTCCGGAGGGAATTGTTTGCACGGTATTGGCGATGATTCTGGCCGGGGTAGGCTCGATTTTTGCAATGGTGGCGTTTGATGAGTTTTACGGCGCCAGCTTTGTGATCTTTGCGAATGCGGATTTCGGGATTGTCCTGGTGTTCGTGGCGTCGCTTTTCGCGGCCGGCCGGCTGCTCAGCGGAGAACGCCGGCAGGGTCCGTACACTCGAATGTTCACGATGACATTTGCCCTGGCGGGGATATTCGTGCTATGGGTGCTGCTGACCGAAGAAATATATCTTTATTGGTACTGCCGGGACCGGTTCGGCGTGACAATCAGTAACTGGAGGTTCCTGTCGCACATGTACATTTCCGTGATGTGGGCTGTTTACGGAGCGGCCCTGATGGCGCTGGGCTTCTGGCGAAAGAACAGAATACTGCGGTTTATCTCGCTGGGATTATTCGCCTTACTTCTTGTGAAGGTCTTCATTTTGGACACAAGTACCGTCAAGAGCGTGTACCGCATTGCGGCCTTTCTGGCCACCGGCGTGACCCTGGTGAGCGTGTCATATCTCTATCAGTTCCTGAAAAAGAAGGGCTTTTTTGACGCGATGTTGTCGGAAAAAGACGAGGTCGAGCAATTGGGAGATTCAAAATGAGCATGTCGGGGACTTTGATCGGGGCTGTTATTTTGCTGCTGGCCGGCGCGGGTAATCATACTGTTGCAGTGGACCTGGCCCAGTGGCAATACCGCGCCGAAGTGACTATTGAACAGGGCGCCGACGAATACTGCAGGTTGGCGCTCGCGCCCGATGTTTACAACGTTGCACGGCGCGATTTGGGTGATATTCGACTTATCAATACGGGCGGCGAACAGATACCTTACGTGCTGACCGAACCGCAGGATACCACACGGACGCAAACGTACGAACCGGCGGTGATAAACCGCTCGATAAATGCGGACCGTGCCGCCATGGTAACGCTGGATTTTGGGGACAAGACGACGAAGAATTCCATTAAGGTCGTAACGGGGGGAAGCAATTTCAGGCGGGCCGTCAAGATCGAGGGCTCCAACGACAATATCGAATTTTTTACGCTCATCGAGCAGGCATACGTCTTCGCGGTGAGCTATGACAGACGATTCGAGCAGGTTGACTTGCCGGCCAATGACTACCGGTATCTGCGGATCTCCGTTTCGCCCATGGAGGCCGAGCAGAACAGTCCTGTGATTGGTGCCGTAAAGGCATCCAGGATAGAGCAAAGCCGTGCGGAGCGCCGACCGGTGAAGATGGTGCTGGTAGAGCATAGCGAAGATGATAAGAACCGTTCGAGCATCTATCTTTACGATCTGGTATATCGATTACTGCCCGTAACCGAAATCGAGCTTGACATCGCCGACGACTTCTTTTACCGGTACGTCACCGTGGACGGCAGAGACGCCGCCGCGCGGAAGGTCCGGATCGATAGCGAAGACAGCAGGCAGCGGTTCAGAGAGGTCGAGGTAAGCTGGGAGAGAATAATCGGTGATGCGATTTACAGGTATATCGGGCCGGACGGGCAGAAGCGTGAAAGACTGGTTTTACGTATCCCATCGGGCAGGCGCGTTCACCGGTATGTGAAAGTTGAAATCCAAAACTACGATGATAAACCCATCTCGCTAAAGCCGGCCTCGGCGAACATGACGGCACATGAGATAGTCTTCGAGAGCAAGGATAACGCCCCCCTGCTGCTCTATGTCGGCTCGGAATCAGCAGGCATGCCGCGGTACGATCTCAAACAGAGGCTCAGTGATCCGTTGCGGGTCAGCGCCAGGACAGCCAGGCTGGAGGACATTACCGGCAATCCGCTATTCAAACAAACTGAGGAAAGACCTGTTGCCTGGACGGAAAAGCACAAGGGATTGCTGCTGACCGTCATGGTGGGCGTGGTGCTTGTGTTAGGCGGATTCATACTGAGATCGTTCAAATCCATTCAAAGCGAACAGGCCCATGATTGATGACCGGCCGGAGCCCGGGCCGCCAAAGACCAGTCCTGTGTGCTGTCCATGATTGACAAGGCGGCGGATTGAGGTTAGTATCATAGCAACGGGAACACTTGGCGATTGCGTATGCAGGCACACGATAACATTTTGGACATGGTGCGGGAAAAAGGTGCTGAGGCGGCACGAAAAATGCACCGAGGGCTGATCGTGCAGCCGGGGGCGATTGGCGATTGCATATTGACGCTCCCGTTGGCCGCGTTTATGAAAGACGCCCTTCGACTGGGCGGGATCGATCTTCTGGGCCACACCGAATACATCGGCATCTTGCCGGGCAGGTCCTGTATCGACGGCGTCCGGTCCATTGACTCGATGGATCTGCATCGCTTGTACGCCAAGACCGAGACATTTGATTTGGCAGACCCGGACCCTCTGATCACGGCCTTTTCCGACTATGCGTGGATAGCCACGTTTTTGGGTGAGCCGGACAGCGACTTCGAACAAAACTTGATTTTCACGGCTAATTGCAGCCACAGCGCGGAGGTCCTGACGCTGTCCTTGAAGCCGCCCGGCGAGTGCTCTGAACATGTAACCGACTTTCATATCCGGCAGTTTGTCCACCAAAGCGGTATAGCCATTGCCGATTGCCGATTGCCGACTGCCGATTTACAATCGCAAATCGCAAATCGCAAATCGCAAATTGACGACTGCCTCATACGGGCGACCGAAGCCGATATCGGAACCGGCAAAAAGCTGCTGACCGAAGCCGGCCTTGATTCCGGCGGGAAGCTGGTCGTGATTCAACCGGGCAGCGGCGGCCCGAGCAAATGCTGGTGTCTGGAGAACTTCCTGGCGATAGCCCGCGAGCTTGCTTGTGAGGGCGTCGAGGTCGTCTTTCTGCTGGGGCCCGCCGAGCTGGACAGGTTCGGCGATGCAAGCTTTCGCAGCCAGATAAGCAACGTCGCAACGTACCTGACGAATTTGCCTTTGGCGGACGTATTGGGGCTTTTAAGCTGTGCGGATGGATTTGTCGGTAACGACAGCGGAATCACACATCTTGCAGCGGCGATGGGAGTCCGGGTGCTGGCTGTTTTTGGCCCGACAAACCCCGCTGTGTACAGGCCCCTGGGACCGGAAGTAACCGTATTTTCAAGCAGCAGCGCGACGTTTGCGCGGAGACCTTCGGCGAAACTGCAGCGAAAGCTCCTGGAGGTTTTGACGGCATAATCGCTCGGCGGAACTGAGCTGATGCGTGCCTCAGGAGATATAACAATTGTACGAGCTCACGCGACCGGGTGGTAGCCTCAAGCGCAGCTTGGGGATGGTTTCTGGCGCATGTACCATCCCCATTCCGATAGACGACATCGGGATGAGGCTGCCACCCATCGCCGGCAGGCGGCATTGTTGCGGCGGAAAAGTTGACCCCACCTGTGCTTTTGTTATAATGGCCAAATCAACCTATTGGCTGGTAATTCGCAAGGCGGGGTGACGCTGTACATAGAAGGCGTTCTGTAGAGGTGTTCGTATGCAAGAGAGAACTTTGGGTGAATTGGCCGAATACGTTGGTGGACGGGTCTGTGGGGACCCCAACGTGGTTATCCGATCTACCGCCACGCTCGGACGGGCCGAGCAGGGCGATATCAGTTTTCTGACCAACCGCAAATATGAGAAGCAACTGAGAACAACTAAGGCAAGCGCCGTCATCGTGGGCAAGGAAACACCCCCCGGCCCCGTCTCTCTCCTGGTCACCGAGGACCCTTACTATGCCTTTATGCAGACCATGGTCCTGCTGCACGGCCATCGCAAACACAAGAAGGTGGGAATCAGTCCGCGGGCCTCGATTTCCAATACGGCCCAAATCGGCTCCGACTGTCATATCTACGATTTCGCGACAATAGCAGACGGGGCCAGAATCAAGGACGGCTGCATCATCTACCCCGGCGTGTACGTCGGACAGGACGTCCAAATCGGCAGTGACACCATCATATATCCTAATGTGGTCATCTACGACGGCTGCAAAATAGGCAATCGGGTCATCATCAATGCAAGCTCCACAATCGGCGAAGACGGATTTGGCTATGCCACCCACAAAGGTGTACATCACAAAATACCGCAGACCGGTGCGGTCATCATAGAAGACGACGTCGAAATCGGCGCCTGTTGCGGGATTGAGCGGGGCACGCTGAGCGACACGGTGATCGGCCAGGGCAGCAAATTGGGCGACCTGGTGACAATAGGCCACGGCACCAGAATCGGCCCTCATTGTCTGCTTGTGGCCCAGGTCGGCATTGCTGGCTCGACGAACATCGGGCACCACTGCACAGTCGGCGGACAGGTTGGCATTGTGGGTCACATCGACATCGGCAATAACGTAACGGTCGCCGCGCAGGCCGGCGTCATCAATAGCATCCCGGACAACAAGGTGGTCCTGGGCGCCCCGGCGGTCGAGGCAAACCTGGGCCGGCGGGCCTACAGCATGATCCAATATCTGCCTGAAATGCGGCAGAGTATTCGGGAGCTTCAGAACCGAGTAAAGCAAATCGCTTCATCGGTCGAACCCGACTCCGAAGAGCCGAACGAGCAGAACAGTGATATGTGACCCGCAGCTTGCGGCCGGCACCGGCAAGAGGTGGGCCGCGTGATGAGAATCGTGAACGACAGGCGTTGAAAGAGGTTTCACATGTCTGCTGGTTTTGAACGGGGCATTTTTTTGGACGAAACACAGAATACCAGACACGAGCCGCCGGACGTGCTTGGCGTCATTGCGGGGGAGGGCCGGCTGCCCTTTCTTGTGGCCGCCGGCGCCAGGCAGGCCGGACTGAAGGTCGTCTGTCTCGGGCTGGCCGAAACGGCCGAGGAAAGCCTGGCCGGGCATGTCGATGTATTCTACACGGTGGCGCTGGCCCGGCCGGGGTCCTGGATACGGAAGCTCAAGAAGCACGGGGTGACCAGGACCGTTATGGTCGGCCGGGTCCCCAAGCCGCGGCTTCACACGCCATGGCGTATTGTGCGGTACCTGCCCGATTGGCGGGCATTCCGGATTTATTACTGGCGGCTTCGAACCAAAACCAAGCTTAATGACTCGCTTTTGAGCGCGGTGGCCGACGAGCTGGCCACGGGAGGGATCATACTGGAGAATTCAATCATGTATTGCAGGGAGCATCTGGCAACGGCGGGCCTGATGACGCAGACGAAGCTGCGTCCATCCGTCGAAGGCGATATCGAGTTCGGCTGGGAAATCGTCAAGAAGCTCGCCGAGCTGGACATCGGTCAGGCGATTGCGGTGAAGGAGAAGGAGGTCATTGCCGTCGAGGCGATAGAAGGTACGGCCGCGATGGTCGAGCGGGCCGGCACGCTCTGCAAGTCGGGCGGCTGGACGCTCATCAAGGCCTCCAGACCGCAGCAGGACATGCGGTTTGACGTGCCGTGCGTGGGACCCGATACGATCCGCAGTCTGGCGGAAAATGGAGGAAAGTGTCTGGTCGTGGAGGCAGATAAAACCATCATTATCGATAAACCCGATACGATAAAGCTTGCCGACAAATTGGGCATCGCGATTTTGGGACGCTGAGACATTCGAATTTCGCTGAGCGGCCCGCGCGAAAGCAAAGACCTTATGGCTGAATTCCCCTTTCAACTGGTGATCAAATGCATGTCGTCAAGAGAGGAAGAACAGTCTTTGCTCTGTACGGGCCTTCTGCGGGCTGTTCCCGGCAGGCGCGAAATATATGACGCTCGGTGGAACGACAGAAGCGTGGTCGCAAAGGTCTTTTTGCACAGAATCAGCGCACGGCGACACCTGCGAAGAGAATGGCGGGGATTAAACCGGCTGCAAAAGCGGGAATTGAGCTCGCCCAAGCCCCTTTTCTTTGGACAAACAAAAGACGGACGGTGGGCTGTTGTCTTGGAAAAGATTGTCAATTCGGCAACCGTTCTGGATGTTCTGACCGAGACAACAAGAAAACCTGATGAGCTGGAGATGTTGATTCGAGTATGCAGGGAGCTGGCAAGGCAGCACAGCAAGGGGGTCCTGCAAAAGGACCTGCATTTGCGCAATTTCCTCGTGGCAGGCGATCGGATATATGCCCTTGACCCGAGCCAGATGCGTTTTTTCGCGCGTGAGGTGCCCCGGAAAAAAAGTGTTTCTCAATTGGCCTTGTTGGTGCGCTATTTGCCAAGCGGTGATGCCACGTCGGCCAGGGCCATCTGCGAGGAGTACTTTGGAGCACGGGGCTGGCACTTTGGAAAAGCAGATGAGGCGCTGTTGCAGAAACAACTGACTGCCCATCGAAAAAGAAGCATCCGGGGCGGTCTGAGAAAGTGCCTTCGGACAAACAGGAGGCAGCTTAGAATCAGGGACCGGCGATACGTCGCTGAGTTTGACAGAGGCTTGTGTCACGAAACGGCGATGAATGATTTCATCGAGCACGTCGATGCGTTAATGGACGCCGGACAAATTTTCAAAAACGGCCAGACCTCTTGCGTCTCCCGCTTGACGTGGAACGGCAAGGACGTGGTCGTCAAAAGATATAATCACAGGGGCTTCATTCACTCCCTGCGCCATACGGTGAAAAGGTCACGGGCTTGTCGAGCGTGGCTGCACGGACATCGGCTGGGGATGCTGGAAATATCCACGCCCAAGCCCTTGGCCTATATCGAGCAGCGCAAGGGATTGCTGGTATGGAATTCGTATCTGGTAACCGAGTACGTTGAAGGACAGAAACTTGACGATTTTCTGCAGGACGACAGCGTTCACAGAGAGCACCGTTTGGCGGTGACTCAGGAGATTATTCAACTGCTTGAAAAGCTGTGGAAATATCGCATCACTCACGGTGACCTGAAACACACAAACGTGTTGGTTACGAAGAACGGCCCTGTCCTGACCGACCTCGATGGGATGATTATTCATAGATGGAGACTACTGTACAGGAACAAGCAAGCGAAGGATATGGAGCGATTCCTGCGAGTGCGAGACGGCTCGCCCATGACACGCGATGGCGGTCAGATGCTGATTTCGGGAAGAAAGGCCTTTCGCCACAGACTTGGCAACGCCTTTGACAAGGTAAGAATTGATGATTGGGTAATCCGCATCCATAAAAGCCTGCCCAAAGATAATATCAGCAGCTTGCTATCGGTGAGGGATTCCCACGCGGATCGCCAAGGCCCTTTTGCGAGAGTGCCGTCGTCCGATCATACGCGCGTGTTCAAGTGCAGTCTTTCCGCCAACGGCCAGAGCCTTACTCTTTACATGAAGCAGTATCTTTATCGCTCGAGGCTGGATTTTGCAAAGCATCTTCTTCGTCGCAGTCCGGCTAAGCGTGCATACAATGCTTCGTTAATGCTGCTCAAGAATGGATTTGATGCTCCAGCCGTCATGGGATTATTCGAACGCCGCCTTGGTCCGTTTTGTACTGACAATCTCCTGCTGACCGAGGAGGTCGTAAACGCCAAATCAATGCCGCAGCTTCTAACTGATATCGGCCAAGGCTCCGACAAGAATACGCGGGCTGCCAGACGGGCTTTGATCGAAGCGTTTGCCAAAACAATGGGCCAAATGCACGCCAAGGGCATTTCCCATGGAGACTTGCGGCTGGGCAACGTATTGGTTGTGAAAGAACACGAGAATTGGCGGTTCTACTTTATCGATAATGAGCGCACCCGGAAGTTTCACCATCTGCCGGCCCGGCTGCGACTGAAAAATCTCATACAGGTCAACATGATCCGGCACGGCATCAGCAACGCCGACCGCTTAAGGTTCTTCAAGGTCTATCTCAGTGAAAACCGCCGGATTCAAGGTCAGAGCTCCGGATGGGCAAAAAAAATAATCGCCGAGACAGATCGCAGGTCGCGTAAGAAGCACTGGTTCGAGGACCGAGCCCTTTAGTATGTAACCACCCGATGCAGTGGAAAAAACAGCCCCTGTGATTCTACAGGCCCATTCGTCCAACATTCAGAAAGAGGGCATTTGCCCACATGATTAGCCCGCGGGGATTATATTTGGGCTTGAATATATCGTACAATGCGAATCCATGCTCGCGTAGAAACAAGTCAATCTCACTGTAAATCGCGCCGCCATCGTACACAGGATTGAACCATATCTCCGTATAGACCAGGAGCGTCGAGCTCCGCAGGACGCGAACGGCTCCTCGAAGCGCCTTGAGCTCCCCGGCCTGGATGTCAAATTTCATCAACTGGATGGCCGGATCACCGTTGCGCTGCGCCCATCGATCGATGGTGACAAGCTCGACCTGCTCTAAACTTTTCACCGATGCGCCCTCGGGCTCCATTTCGTTCAGGCGGCTTCCCGGCACAAAAAGGGACGTGCTTCCGGGAGATTCCGTCACGTGAAGGGTCGCCCTGCCCTCGTGGTCGGACAGCGCCAAAAACTGGGGACGGAATCTGGGATCGTCCTTTGCGTATTGCTTAAGCGTTTCAGTATAAAGGGGGTTAGGCTCAAAGGCATAAGCGTGCGCGGCCGGAAACTTTCGCAGCAGCTTTCTTGATACCCGGCCGTCGCTTGCGCCTGCATCGATGATTCCTGTTACGGGGTGGCTTTTCAAAAGGCGGGCCATGACCTCATACGGTTCATCGAGAGACACCAGGTTTTTGTTCTTTCCAAGAAGCTTCTTTTTGATCAACAAACCGAGCCTGCCTGCCATGTTTTGCTTCCATAAGATACGAGTCTCAAAATACGGTCATCGAAGACGGCGCGATAACCTTAATCATAAGGCTAATCATAGCTCCTGTATTTCGATGTCGCAAATGAGACTTATGACTCTTCGAGGTAATTGTCTGGAATTTTCCGTCATTTTTTCGTTGCCGAGTTTTGCTGGCAAGTTGTAATCAATTTCGCCAGTTGTCCTGCGATTACGCTCACGTCAAATCTTTCTGCGTAGGCCCGGCCTTCTCGACCCATTTGTTCCCTCAATTGGGAATTCTCAATCAATTGAACCATTCTGTCCACCCATTGCCGGGCGTCTGCCGCCAGGAACCCCGTGACACCTTCTTTTACATACTCCGAGTTTGTTCCCACCGGCGAGGCAATAACAGGTAAACCGGCGGCGGAATATTCCAGGACTTTGAAGCTGCATTTACCTCTGGTGAATCGGTTGTCCGGCAACGGTGCAAGCCCTATGTCGCTCGTTGCCAGGTCAATTCCGCGAGTATCCTTGGACCACAAACGCCTTTCGACAAACATGTTGCCCGGCTCCGGGAACTCATCGGATATGATTCGCAGAATGACATTGTCGAAGCGTGCTGCGATTTCTTCAATCGCGGGCCTGATTTCTTTAAGGTAGCCTAATGTGCTCCGGCTGCCTATCCAAACAAGCCGGATCTTGTCATCGGCTTTGATACGACAATCAGACCTGTAGTCACTGACTTTCAAGCCGATAGGGAGAACCTCAACATGGGAGTTGAACCTTTTTGCCTGTTCGGCAAGGTAAGAGCTGCCGGTGATGACGATGCCGGCCAGCCGAACGGTTCTGCGAAAAGGTACGAAGTGTGACCGGCTGTAGCGGTCAGGATTCTTGTCGCTATACATTACCGCGTCGTCGAAGTTGTAGATTATCTTTCTGCTATACTTGCGAAGGCACCAAGCGTCGAAAAGGTTCAGGCCTTTCTTATGGAGGAAAACGCCGTCGAAATCCGCCGCTCGCTTAAAAAGCTTCCGACGCCCCAGAAAGCCGGACGGCAGCCGAGCTACTTCGCAGTCTATGCCGGTTGCCCGCAAAATGTCAAGATAAACTCCAATTCGCTGCCTAAAGCTCGCACGCTGCGGATTATTTGTCAGGATTAACAGCTTCATTCACACGGGAGGACCTATTTCACCGCTTCCAGGTTCAGGCTGATCATGTATTCTTTGCCGTTCACGTTCATTTTCCGGGAAGCGCGGTCTTTGAAATTGTGATACTGGCAGTGATCAGGATCCCACGGAACAACCTTTTGGAATCCGGCTTCTTTGAGCAATTCTGCCAGCCGTTGATGATTGAAAACAGAATAGTGGATATTGTACTGGTGATCCTGCCCGCCCATCAATTGGCGGCGGATTGAATTCATGTCTTTGCCCGAAGCGTCATAGACTTTTATCAGGGCATCGAAATCAGGAACAGAAATCCTCAAGACGCCGCCATCTTTGAGCGCTCTTCTCATTTCTGACAGGACTTTCCTGAGATCATCTCCTTTGATGTGCTCCAAGACATGGCACATGTATATCAAGTCAACCGTTCCGGTCTCGAAGTCCGCCAGAGAGGTGATATCATCTGTGACAATGTGAACGTGTGCGAATGGCTGGGCGTCAATGTTGATGAATTCAGGACTGCTTTTCTGCCCGCAGCCGACGTGGACCAGGACCTTGCCGTCTCGATTCCTCGGAAGAGCGGGCTTTATCATTTGTCTCCTGGCAAATGATAATTTCAGCTTTAAACTTCTTCTCAGATCCCGAACTATCTTTGACATTTGCGTTGAGCCCAACCATAAAATGGAGTTATGCATTCGGTATTATCAATCGTGCACCTTGTCGGGCAAACCCGAGTCCGCTGTCTGAAGCTTACCCTCTCAGGATTATTTCTCAAAACAAGCAAGCTCATTGCTAAGACCTTTTGGCATGTGCTCTGATAATATCATCCTTGATCTGAAAGACCCAGTTTGGGCGCATGTCTAAAATGAACCTCTCAAGTGTTTTCGCGTCGGGGTAGTCATTACCGCCGCCAAAGCAGCGGGCATCATCGATAAGCAGAACGTGTCTATCCACTATGTCTTTGAGGCGCGTATCCACCGTGTTGCTCGCTCCCAAAAAGATGGGGCGCCAGGATCGTAAGCTGGCACCCGAGGATGCCCCGTCTTCAAATCGCAGGGCTTTTCCCTAAGTCGTTTTTCAATCACGAGTACACCGTCATAGTAGTGCAGCGAATCTACAGACCTTGTGAACTCGGTCACGCCGAACTTCTTTGGTTCCCTGGAATGCCATCCATGAAGCAGGTCGATGAGTCCCTTGCTGTATTCCACAAATGTGCCTTTCTTGCGATAGCCGCCGCCACATCTCTTCCAGTAAGATGTGCACAGATCCTCGCATAGGTATATCCCGTTTTTGTCTATATGGGGGAAGAGAACCTCAAATGTGTTTGTCTGTTGCTCCATCCTATGACCGCCATCATCAATAAGGATATCAATCCTCGGGATTTCCTCGGCCAGAGATTCCAGAAACTCCCGACTCGCCTGATCACCAATGAATATCTTGATATTCTCTTCTTCAAGTTCCTTGCAATGTGGATTGATATCCACTCCATATATCTTCGCACTCGGGCCAAAGTAGTTGTTCCACATCTGCAACGAACCACCGTGGAACACTCCAATCTCTAGCACGTGAACTTCAGTTCCCCTGAATCTTGAGAAGTGTCGGTCATAGATCTCGAAATAGTGCTGCCACTTGTGGATAAGATTGCCCGAATTATTGGCAAAGTATTTTTCTAAATCGTTCACTTTTCCAGTTTCCCAACGACATTTGCTATTTGATACAAAATCTTCTTCACTCTTCCATATTCACCGTACTGGCGCCTTGGTATCGAAATGGCGTCTATTTATCACCAGTTAACTGGGGAATCCCGGTTTACCCATTTCAAGGCTATTTTCTATCTGCCGGCTTAATCACACAGGCAAAGTGGTGGTATCGGGCGTCCCACAACCTATTCAGCAGAAGAAGATTCACAATTCTGAACTTCGTATTATGAGTAGGATTCAATCCTTCCATAGTCAAAATTTCGTAACCCGACGTCCGGAATAATTTGACCAGGCTCTTGTACGTAAAAAAACGCAGATGGGTATTGTCCAATATCCCTGCATCCTGATAATCCCATTCCCCTCGCCATACGAAGGCGCGCAAATGATTCCAAAACCTGACATTGGGTATCGAGAGAACCGCGACACCCCCGTTGTTCAGCTTAGCCTTCATCTTGTCCAGGAGATAGAACGGATCCGCAAGATGCTCTAAAACGTCATTCAGGATAATACAGTCAAAATAATCGTCAGGAAGTATCGTTAACGAATCGGTTGCATCACTTCTTATTACTTTATATAGCTTTTCAGAAGCGATTTGTGCCGCTCGTTCATTGATTTCCACTCCCCAACATTCGGCGTGCATCCGTTTCCTTATAGACTCGGAGAAAAAGCCGCATCCGCATCCAAACTCCAAAGTCCTCCTGACGGTGAGTGGAATATATTGGAGCATCACTTCTCTGCTGCTCTCGTAGTAATTGTCGGGTTTTGAAAATGAGCCACAAAGTCCCATACACACCTTCAGGTTTCAATATCCGGCAGGGGCTCAGGTATTCGCCAGTTGGGATTTGCATCGTTCCGCTCTTTTAACAGCACGGCTTTGCCCAATCCGAAGTAGAGCCGCGCATCCACGGGCCAATACCGGATAGCGCGTCTGTACAAGCTGATGGCCGCCGACCGTTTTGCCTCACGACGGCAGGCCTCTGCAACCGTACGGCAGGCGTGGCTGAGTCGCCGTCTGGCAATCCCGGCAGGGATCTGCCTGTCGCCACCCAATTTGTAATAGAATCTTTCCAATACCAGGATTCTCGTGGGCTGGATACCCACTTTGGCGGAGAAATTCTCATTGTGTTCCGTCCGGATTGCTTCAACCTCACCGACAAACAAAAATGGGCACCGGGTTGACAACCGTAAGAAGTAATCGCCATCCTCGTAGGAACGCCTGAGTGATTCGTCAAAATAGAAATGGTTCAACACGGACCTTCTGATTACCGTTGCGGAGGTCCAGATAAATCCATGCTTGAATAAATCCAGTGTGAGCCGTCCGCTTTTTCCCTGCGGCTTCTTATACGATTTGACTTTACGCCCGTCGGGATAAACGACCGTAAGGGGGCTATACGCCGCCCCATACTCAGCGTTGTTTTCCAGCCGGTGGACCATGGCTTCAATATAGTTCCGGGGCCACGAATCATCGTGGTCCAAAAAGGCAACGTAGTCACCTTCCACTTTGGACAAGCCGAAATTGCGGGCGCTGGCGGGGCCGCCGTTTGTCTTGTAGAAGTAGCTTACCCTGCCGTTGCGCAGATTCTCAACTACGGCACGGGTATCGTCGGTCGAGCCGTCATCAACGACGATCACTTCCACGTCCGGCCACGTCTGAGCCAAAACCGAAGAAATGGTCCCTTTGACGACGCCGCTGCCGTTATACGTCGGAATGATCACGCTCACCTTAGCCACCGCGCCCTCGCCCACCGTTGTTTTGCCGGAATTCGATCTCATTCTCATAAAGACGCTCGAGCTTCTTGCGAACCACCTCATGCGAATAAAACCGGCTGATCCGGTCTCTTGCCTGCTCGGCGTATTTTCGCAACTGCTCCTGGGATGCCGCCAGCTTCGTCATGGCCTGAGCCAGGGCCTCCGCGTCTCGTGGTGGGGCCAGCAGTCCCACCTCCCGGCTATTGATAATCTCCGGAATCCCGCCCACGGCGGTGGCGACACAAGGAATCCCGGCCGCCATGACCTCCAGAATAGCTCGCGGCATCCCCTCGGCCACCGAAGAAAGCACGAATACGTCCATGCCTCTGATCAATTGTTCGATGTTCCGTCTGTGACCGAGGAAATGCACTGCATCCCGGCACGATAGATTCGATGCCTGCTGTTCAAGCTCCGCTCTGCACGGACCGTCTCCCAACAGAACAAGATGAGCCGCCGGCTCCTGTTTTTTCACCCTCTCGAACGCCTCGATCAGATAAGACAGGCCTTTCGTCGGAGCCAGACGTCCCACCGTGCCAAAAACAAAAGCCTCCGCCGGCACTCCCAACATCTGCTTTGCGGTTGCTCTCGAAATGGATACGTCCGCGAAACGCTCATAGTCAACGGAGTTCTCCAGGATGGACAGTTTTTCCGCCGGCAAACGCCAGTTGCTTTTCAAGACGTCCTCTTTCACGCTGTTGGCTACACAAATAATCCGATCAATCTTTCGAAACAACAGGAAATTCGTGAGTTTCCTTCTCAGATTTCTGCTTCTGCCCAATCCGTGCACGTGGGCCAGAACAACCGGCGTTTTAGCCAGCGCCGCCGCCATAACACCGTAAACAGTGGCTTTGTGAGCGTGACAATGGAGCACGTCAACATGATGTTGCTTTAGAACTTTGACCAGCCTGAACAAAACTGAAAAACGAAACGCGTTGAGCGTCGTTCTATCGGACAAATGTGAAACCTCGTATCCCGCTTCTTCCAACAAGTTCCTTTCGCCGGCATCGCCCCTTAGAAAAACGAACATGGTGTTGAAGCGCTTCTTGTCCAATCCTAACACAAGATCATTCACGGAAGTGACGTTATCGTCATACTTTGACCATAACAACGCGAGGCTGATCCTCTCATGCTTCAAAATAAATCTCCCAAAGCTGTTCTCCCGCTGTCTGGTTGGCGCCGTACACGGATGTGCAACGCCTGCTCAAACCATAGACTATCCGGCACAGTGTACTAACGCTGTGCTATTTGTCAAGAGAACCGTCTTGTAGCCGCGATCCACCAGCTCGAAATAGAGTTTCTTGCCGCCCGTGAGGCCCTGGTTCCTGCCCATCAGAAACGAAAGCTGCTCCCGGCGCAGAATGTCCGTTCGGTAAAGGCAGCATATCGTGCGGTTGTAATAGCGGAACTCGCCAAGAGGGTCGGGCTTTCGCAGAAGCTTGCGTTTGAACGTCTTCAAATCGCCTGCCTTTCTCAGCAGGACTCTCCAGGCCGGCGTCAATTCGACCTTGCCCGAGCCGACGCAGGCTATTCGTTCGTCGTCGCCGAAATAGCGGATCAGCTCGTTGAGCCACCCGTCTTTGCGGACAAAGGTGTCCGAGTGCATCGAGACGAAAAACTCGGTCCGGCAGCTCTCCAGTCCGAGGTCAGGGGCCGCCGCGTGGGCGTAACCGCCGCCGGGTTCGTCCGCTTGGGTGGGACGCTCGATGAGTCGAATCCAATCGAGAGATTGAAGGTATTCCAGAGACTCATCGCGCGAATCATTATCGACAACAATGACCTCATACGGATACCTGGTAAACTTGCGTATGCTCCGCAGACAAAGCCGGGTGAAATCCAGTGTCTTGTAGTTCACGATACAGATTGTCGCTTTGCCTTTGACGAGGCTTGACATAAAAGTATATAAGTCGTAAGAGCATTAGTGCACAGGTTGCAAGTGCTCTTATGCTCTTTACCGGTTTGCGTACATCGATTCGTAATACGTCTGGTAGTCGCCGGAGACGATGTTGCGGAGCCAATCCTGGCTCTGTAAGTACCAGTCTATCGTTTTGTTGATGCCCTCCTCGAAGCTCACCGACGGCTTCCAGCCAAGCTCGCGGATTATCTTGCTTGCGTCGATGGCGTATCGCCGGTCGTGTCCCGGCCTGTCGGTCACGTGCCTGATCAGCGATTTCGGCTTGCCCAGCCGGCGCAGAATCAGGTCGATGACTTCCAGATTCGGCTTTTCATTGCAGCCCCCGATGTTGTAAATCTCGCCGGGCGGGGCCTTTTCGAGGACCTGCCAGATCGCCGTGCAATGGTCATAGACATACAGCCAGTCACGCACGTACAAGCCGTCGCCATAGACGGGCAGCTCCTTGTCATTAAGGGCGTTGTTAATCATCAGAGGGATCAGCTTCTCCGGGAACTGGTAGGGGCCGTAGTTATTCGAACACCGGGTGATGTTGTATTTCACGCCCCACGTGTGCCCGAACGCCCTGACCAGATGGTCCGCCGCCGCCTTGCTGGCCGAGTACGGCGAGTTCGGGCTCAGCGGCGTCTGCTCGGTGAATTTCCCTTCCGGGCCGAGTGCGCCATAGACTTCGTCGGTCGAAACTTGAATAAACCGCTCCAGCTTCTTGTCGCGGGCCGATTCAAGCAGAGTCAGCGTGCCGGCAATATTGGTCTCTATGAAGACCTTCGGCCCGGTGATGGAGCGATCCACGTGACTCTCGGCGGCGAAGTTGATGATGGCCTCGATGTTGTATTCGTCGATAATTCGTTCCACGAGGGTACCATCACAAATATCGCCTTTCACGAATTTGTGGTTCTCGTGCTCCAGGAATTCGGCGAGGTTTTGAAGATTGCCGGCGTAGGTGAGCTTGTCGAGGTTGACGACGAAGCAGCCGGGCTGCTCGCAAAGCACCATGCGAACAAAATTGCTGCCGATAAATCCGGCACCGCCTGTGACCAGGATTCTTCTCATAACTGCCTCAAAAAACGTTCCAACGGCCCCTGCCAGGACTCAATTGGCTCGCCGAGCAAACGCTGGATTTTACTGCAATCGAAGCGGCTGTTCAAGGGCCTTGCCGCAGGGCTTGAATAGTCGCCGGTCTTGCAGGGCGCCACGTCGATATCCATCGAGAGCTTGGCCACGATGAATTTTGCCATTTCGTACCGGCTGACGTAGCCGGCGCTTGCAAAATGGAATATCCCCTCGGGCCGGTTCTTCAGCAGCCTGCAAATAACTTTGGAGACTTCGGTTGTCGCGGTTGGCGAGCCAACCTGGTCATCGACGACTTTCAGCGCCTTTGCGGTCTTGGCTCGCTGTATCAGCTTCGTGACGAAGTTGACGCCGGCGGAGCCGTAGGTCCATTCCACGCGGAGGATGCAATGCTTACAGCCGCTCCGGGCCAGAAGCTGCTCGCCTTCCAGTTTGCTCCTGCCGTACGTGTTTATCGGATTGGGAGGGTCGGTCTCGACGTAGGGCTTGTCCGACCGGCCGTCAAAAACGAAATCCGTGCTGACGTGCAGGACATAAGCATCAACTTCCCTCGCCAGACCCCCCAGCCGCCCTACTGCTTCAGCATTGACCCGATAAGCTAATTCGGCCTGGCTTTCGGCGCCATCGACATTCGTGTAAGCGGCGCAGTTGATGATCAGCCCGGCGTCGCGAATGGCCTGCTCTAAGTGTTCGGTTCGGGTAATATCGAACTGCGGCAGATCGAGAACTATCGGCTCGTACCCCTGTTGCCGGCAGGCTACAGCCAAATCGGAACCCAGCATGCCCCGGCCGCCCAGGATCACGATCCTCGTATCACTCGCTGCCATCAAAGGCTCCCAAAATGCGGCAACTTCTCGCGTGGAAGGTCTTTCAGTCTCGGATAGCTCGCATCTTTGGACGACAAGCCCGGCTCAGTAATCGGCCATTCAATGTTCAGCTCGGGGTCGTTCCAGATGATCCCGATTTCGGTCTCCGGACTGTAAAAATCGGTGCACTTGTACGAGAAAAGCGCCGCCTCGCTTATGACGCAGTAGCCATGAGCGAAGCCGGGAGGAATGTACATCTGCCGGTGATTCGCCTCGGAAAGAACCTCACTGACCCATTGCCCGAAGGTCGGCGAACCTACGCGCACATCGACGGCGACGTCCACAACCTCACCGGACAAAACCTGAACCAATTTTCCCTGGGGCTGGGGGTACTGAAAATGCAGGCCCCGCAAGATCCCCTTTCCTGAGAACGCGATGTTGTCCTGAACGAAAGGGCCGCGAATGCCCGCCTCTTGGTAGCGCGTGCTGCGCCAGGTCTCCAGAAAGTATCCCCTCTGGTCGCCGAATACTTCTGGCTCCAGAATCAGCACTCCCGGCAGCTTTGTCTCTATTACATTCATTCTTATCCGCTCATAGCATGGGTCGCTGCTGTCGTCACTGGGGTGGCTCGTTCATGACCAATTCGTTGGCCTTGGTCAGTGACTCGAACGTTCCGGCGTCCGTCCACCACCCATCGAGGATATCGTACGCCAACCGGCCTTTTGCAATGTAAGCATCATTCACATGGGTAATCTCAAACTCACCGCGGCCCGACGGCTTCAACGTCCGTATGATGTCGAAAACGGAGGCGTCATAAAAATATATGCCCGTCACGGCATAATTTGACTTTGGCCGTTCGGGCTTTTCTTCGATGCCGATAATTTGCCCGTCGGACAGCTCCGCGACGCCGAATCGCTGCGGGTGCTCCACCTGCTTGAGAAGGATCCGGGCGCCGGTCTTCTGGGCGATGAACTTGCCGGCGTAGCTCGCCAGATTCGCCTGGAAGATATTGTCCCCGAGGATGACAACCAGAGGCTGACCGTTGGCGAAGTTCTCAGCTAGCGCCAGGGCCTGCGCGATCCCGCCCGCCTGGTCCTGGACCTTGTACGTGAACCGGCAGCCGAAGCCTCTGCCCGAACCCAGCAGGCTGACCACGTCGCCCATGTGCTCGACGCCGGTGACGATCAGGATTTCCTCAATGCCGATGGCCGTCAGCTTCTCGATGGGGTAGAAAATCATCGGCTTGTGCCCTACCGGGAGCAAATGCTTATTTGTAACCTTCGTCAACGGCATCAGCCGCGAGCCTGTGCCCCCGGCAAGGACAATGCCTTTCACGTTCATATTTTTCTCCTTGCGCGTCTATCGCAGTCCGGGAATTCTAAGCTGTGCAAAGACCGATTTCAACCACAGCCCGCCCGGCAGAGACTTTCCCCGATGTTCTCACGTTATTGCCTTCGTTGCCCCCGTGGTGAAACCGCCATCGACTAAAATGATCTGGCCCGTAATGTATTCGGATGCATCCGACGCCAGAAAAACAACCGCGCCGTCGAGGTCGTGCGGCTGGCCGGGACGCTTTAAGGGAATGCGACCGGTGATGTAATCCAGCCATTCTTTGTTCTCATACAACACGGCATTCTGGGCCGTCTTGAACCAGCCGGGAGCCAGCACGTTGACCGTGACGCCGAACTTGCCCCACTCGGCGGCCAGGCTTCTGGTCATCAGCAGAATCGCACCCCGGCTGGCCGCATAAGGGGCAATCCCTTCCATGCCGAAAACGCACGTGCACGAGCCGATGTTGATGATCCGGCCGTAGCTGCGCTTGATCATCTCTTTAGCGACCGCCTGAGCGCAGAAAAAGCTGCCTTTGAGATTCGTGTCCATCACGGTGTCCCAGTCCCCCCAGGAAAATTCGGTGCTTGGCCCTCGGATATTCAGGCCGGCATTATTGACCAGAATGTCAATCTTCCCATATTCTTCAATGGTCTTGCGGACCATATTGTCAATATCATCCTGTGATAGGACATCCACCTGAACGGCCAGCGCCTTGCGACCCAGAGATCTGATTTCCTTCTTGAATTCGGACAGGCTCGACAGCTTGCGGCTGGTAATCACTAAATCGGCGCCCGCTTTCGCCAGGGCCCTGCCGAAGTACTGGCCCAGGCCCCGGCTGGTCCCGGTGATAATGGCCACTTTGCCGGTAAGGTCAAACAAATCCTGCATCATTGACTCCTGTGTCTTTAAGGCTCCAAAACGATCTTCAGCAGATTCTCTTCGGCCTTTAGCAACCGCTCGAAAGCACGGGGTCCCTCTTCCAAAGGCAGAACATCGCTGATCAGCGGTTCGACGTTGATTCTACCCGAAGCAACCAAGTCTATACACTGGCGAAACTCGCCGGAGCTTGCATAAGAGCCGGTAAACGTAAGCTCTCGTGCCACCAGGTCCTGCAAGTCGAACTCGGCCTTCTTCTCCAGATTGCCGACGGCGACAACGCAGCCGCCCAGCTTCGTCACGGAAACGGCATCGGCGAAAGTCTTTGCATATCCGACGGCCTCCAAAGCCACATCCGCTCCTTTGCCTTTTGTCAGCTCCAAAACCGCCTTTTTCAGATCGGGCTTGCGCGGGTTGATCAGCGCGTCGGCCCCTAATTTCCCGGCCACGCCGAGCCGAAATTCATCAATATCGACGGCGATGACTTTGGCAGCGCCTCGGAGCCTGGCCCCCTGCAAAATGAAAAGGCCGATGGTCCCGGCTCCCATGACCAGTACCGTATCGCTGGCTGATATGGGCGCCCGGCTGGCGGCGTGTGCGCCTATCGACGCAGGCTCCAGCAGAGCGGCATGAACAAAGGACATCCGGTCTGGGATTTTCGAGACAATCCAGGACGGCACGGCGACGTATTCGGCGAAGGCGCCGTGCCTCTTGAAGGCCGGGATGGAAACGCCCAGCACCTGCCGCTTATCACAGCGATTATAGAAACCCTTCCGGCACGCCTCGCATGTGTTGCAATAGACGGTCGAATCGAAGCAGACTCTATCGCCCTTCTCAAAGCCGCCGACGTTCCTGCCCATATCCTCGACGATACCGGCGGCTTCATGGCCCATAATCAACGGGGGGATTCTCCTGCCCGTCTTGCCCGTGAAGCCGTGCACGTCGGAGCCGCAAATGCCGCACGCCTTGACGCGGACCAGCAAATCGTCGTCGCCGGCCGCCGGATCGGGGAAATCCGAATACTCGAAACAATACGGTTTTGTATAGACCAAAGCCTTCATTCAGTTCCTCTGCTGGATAGCGCCAAAAAGAGACGCCCTCTAAAACACGCGACATTCGCAGCCCCCGTTTTCACGGGGGCAAGCTTGCCCCTGCAACAGCAGGGGTATCTGGTCCCATCCCGGCGGCACGCAGGATTCGGCCTGATTATAGACCGGCGTGTTCGATATGTCCACCCATTTTGACACTGCGGGTCGCGCGGACTTCTTTATTCCCCAAAATTGGGCTTCTCACGGTCAGCGCTCGGCCTTATAATACCAGTGGCAAGGCGTCTTTCAAAAACTGTCGCTTGAAGGAGTATCATCAGGCCGGGACAGACTATTTGGAGATAGCAAATGAGCACAAACGAAGAAAGAACGACACGGCGTAGATTTCTGAAAAACTCGACGGCGTCAACAGCGGCAATTGCGTTGGGCCTGCACGTTATGGGCACTGCTGGAACTCGGGCTGCACGCGGGGCGAATGAGAAAATCCGTGTGGGCTTTATCGGCGTGGGCAACCGCGGTACGCAGCTTCTCGACGGCTTTCTCCAACAGGATGACGTCGAGGTTACCGCTCTGTGTGATGTGTACGAGCCTTACCTGATGAGGGATTATTCCAAAGTGGACAAGAAGCTCCTGGATGCTCTGGGCGGCAGGGTCCCGAAGATGACGGAGAAGTTGGGCGGCAACGTGGCGCGATATAAAGACTTTCGCCAATTGCTCGACCGCAAAGACATCGATGCGGTGGTCATTGCGACGCCCGACCACTGGCACGCCATCATGGCGATTATGGCCTGTCAGGCCGAGAAGGACGTCTATGTGGAAAAGCCGCTGTCGATCACCGTCGTCGAAGGCCGGAAGATGGTCGAAGCCGCAAAAAAATACAACCGGGTCGCGCAGGTCGGCCTCCATCGGCGCTCATCCAAGCAATACATGCAGGCCGTCGGGGACATTCAGGCGGGCAAGATCGGCAAGGTCACCGTCGGCCGGGCCTATCGCATCAGCAATATGTACCCGGACGGCATAGGCAAATGCCCCGATACGGCTCCGCCGGCGGGCCTCGATTGGGATTTATGGCTCGGTCCTCGCGCCAACCGCCCCTACAAGGACAATCTCGTCCTGTATAAATTCCGCTGGTGGGAAGCGTATTCCTCACAGGTGGGCAACTGGGGCGTGCACTATCTCGACGCAATGCGCTGGATTCTGGGCCAGGAGGCGCCCGTCTCCATCTCGGCGCACGGCGGACGGTTCGCCATCGACGACGACAGGACCATCCCGGATACGATGGAGGTGATTTTCGAGCTGCCCTCCGGGGCCTTGCTGATCTTCGGGCAATACGAGGCCAGCGGCGGCGAGGCCCTGATCGAAGGCGAAATCGAGCTGCGCGGCACGCTCGGCAATCTCTATTGCGGCGCCGAGGGCAAGGGCTTCAATATCGTCCCGTCACAGGGCGGGCAATTCCAGGACCCCAAGCCGCGAATCGAGCCGGCCCAGTCCACGCAAACCGACGGCGATCTGACCGTCCAGCACATCCGGAACTTCCTGGATTGTGTCAAAAGCCGCGGACGGACCAATTGCGACATGGAAACGGGGCACCGCTCGACGACGTTTGCCCTGCTGGCGAATATCGCGCTGGCGACGAAGGCCCGAATCGACTGGGACCCGAAAAACGAACAAATTCTCAACAATAAGAAGGCGAATCAGTTGTTACACTATAAGTACAGAAAACCCTGGACATTGGGTTAAACGCTGGAACAACAGGCCGGTTTGGCGCATCTTAATAACCCAAACTGACCGATTCGCGCTGTCATCCCTGCGAAAGCAGGGATCCAGGGCCGTAACCGCATCAGTGGATTTCCGCTCCCCGCTTTCGCGGGGACAAGTTTACACCTGCGAAAGCAGGTGCGGGAATGACAGATGGGGTTATGTTACTGTATATTGAACGGCTTGCTGTAGCGTTGGACTAAGAATCGGTCAGTTTGAGTTAATAAATAACGAAAGCCGGGTATAATAGAGGAGACCGTTATGCAAAAGCCAAGAGCATTTACGCTGATAGAGCTTCTGGTCGTCATCGCCATCATTGCGATCTTGCTGGCGATTTTGATGCCGGCCCTTAACCGGGTGAGGGAGCAGGGTAAGCGTGCCGCGTGCCTGAACAACGTCAAGCAGATGGCGCTGGCCTGGAACGTTTACGCCGACGACAACGACAACAAGCTCGTCAACGGCAACACCGCCACCGGCAGCGCAAACAAAGACGGCACGTGCTGGGTCTATTGGCCCGGCCGGAATGCCACGCCGCCGCAGCAAATCGACGGCATCATACGCGGCCTGCTTTATCAATACTGCCCGAACATCAGGCTCTACAAGTGCCCGACCGGCATACGCGGCGAGGTCGTCACGTACGCCATCACCGATGCGATGAACGGCTACGACGCCATTCCCGGCGCCGCCGGCCACGTCGTCAAGAACAGGACGCAGATTCGCCACCCGAGCCAGCGGGCCGTCTTTATCGACGAGGGGCGCCTCAGCCCGGCGAGCTGGACCGTCTGGTACGACCAGGAGCGATGGTGGGACCAGATCACCGCCCGCCACGGCGACGGCACGAACTTCTCCTTCGCCGATGGGCACAGCGAATACTGGAAGTGGAAGGACCCGCGCACGATCAAAGTCGCCGAGATGGACTACAACTACTGGCAGAACACCGCCCGCAACGGCGCCGAGTCGAACATGCCCGGCAACCAGGACCTGCACAACGTCCAAAAAGCCGTCTGGGGCGAGTTAGGCTACAAACCCAGCCCCGTCCAGTAGCGTCACAAGAAGTGCCTAAAGTTTGAAGTGCCTAAAGTGACACGCCATACCCTGCCTTCGACTTTATTCGTGGCAAACGCCGAGACGCAACAATGTAGGGTGGGGCTTGCCCCACCATTATTCTCCGTGGCGAATAGATTTACGTGTGCTAAGCCGAAGTCTACCGATACCAAGCAAGGTACATCCCTTGTTTCCAGGGTCAATGGCGATGCTGATGGGCTGATTAGGAGGTCAGTCGGGTCGTCGCTCAAAGAGACCACATACGAACGTCCGGCGGATGTGGGGCCAACTTTTGCATGGGGGGAATTTTGCACTTGGAGAAATCCCTTGATTGTGACAAGTACCTGACTTAGAATTCGAAGGCTCAAAGAATTTGCAGTTTTCGCATTGCTCGTTCGTCTTGCTCATTTCTTACCTCACTTTCTGACTATATCTCGGCGCGCGTTGACCGCGGGCTTGAGAATTTTTTGATAATAATCTCGTGAATCCTGAACAGCAGCAGGCGTAGAGTGGGGCTCACCCCACCATTATTCTGTATCAAGGTTCGTGTGCGAGATACGAAAGAACCTCAACGAAAAGGGGAAAATAAACAAGGTACCCCCCGGAATTTCAGGACTGGCTATCTGTCTGAGCTTTCTGGTGGTTTGCCGCCCTGCGATGGGCTTCTCTTTTCTCTCTCTGTTCTGAGTAGTTCCTCATATGGCTGTTTGGCGAACAACCAAGCCAAGATGCGGCAACGAATCTTCAGTAGAAGTTCAGGCTCAACTTTGAGGGTGTATATCAAGCCACCTGTGACCGCTGCAGCAATAGCCCACTGGACTAAAAGAACGCCAAAAGCTATGTTGGGCGCAGTCAATATAAATTCGTATTCCACTGCACAGCGTTCACCTCGGAAATACTGCGCTTCGGGCGGGAAAAAACCCATCAGCACAAATAGGACTATCCCCATCCACAAGACTCTTAGCTGCTTTTTACTCATGGCGCCTGCCCTTGATTAGGTTTTGGAATGACGATTCTTTTTAGGCCCAACCGATATTCCCAGTCAATATAACGTGACCCGAACTGTCAAGAGTGTTTCTCACAAAGAATATCCGCATGATCTGGATCAATAAAGCGAAAGACCCTCATTGCTTTTATTTCATCTTGCTGAAGGGGATAATCAACTAAGACACTGTATTCATTTTCTGGAGGATTGTCTGTAAAGTACGCTCCTTCAAGGCTGGGTCGTCTCCCCTCCAGGTAATCAAACCAGCTTTGGTCGCAGATATATCCTCGAATGCGGCTGTCGCGCACTTGAATGACCCATTCAACGGGCTTGATTATCTCATAATGCCGAAAATCGCGCGATGCAGGTATACACCAAACAAAGTCGTTCGTGCCCACGAGGCGTCCCAGGTCCTGGCGTTTGGTCTTATAGTCTTCGTAAGACTCAGCGTAGGGAGACAAATCGGGGTCAAGGGGGCTTGATAGCGGATTGAACTCAAGAGAATGTCTCGTTCTTAACAAAGTCATGATTGGAATTCCGCAACTTCCATATTAGTTGACTCTTACAATCACCTGCATAGTGTAACGTATCAGTGTTATACGATGTTAGGTGGATTCTGTTATCTCTTGCTGTTCTACCAAGGCGCAGTAATTCTCAATGCTTTTAACTAAACCGGGAATCATATTTTCCTCCCAAGCAGCAACGGCGATACCCACACCGAAGTGCTCGAAAGCACTGAGACTTATCATGGGTTCGTTCTTGGAATCGTAAGGTACAGGGGGATAGTTGTCCCTCGTGCGCAAGATGAGTAGGAAAAGGTGATCGTGATATTCCTTGATATCTACGCCAACTCGGAGAAGTTTCGCATATTGTGAAAGTCGCTGATCGAAAAGTGCTGGAATATCTCTGCTGTTAAGGGCTTGGGTGAGCAATTTAGTGAATCCACTTGCGAACGTTCTTGAGATATGCTCCCTGTGATGAGGTTTGTGTTTACACAGCCAGAGGTCCAGTCGGAAATACATGTAGCATCCAAGCTCAAAAAGAGACGCATCCCCTGAATAATGCTCGCTTGGATCAAGCCCCAACCCCCTGTATTTTGAAGGGATGCTTCGTCTCGTATCCTTTCTGCCGAAGGAGGATAAGCCCCACATCACTGCCGCGAAGAGATTCTCCATGAGATTCTCTTTCGAAAGTTCTTTTGAATACCGGAGTTCCCGCTCGCGTTTCTCCGCCCACGATCGCACATGGGAACCGTCGTTTTGCTCCGGTGCTCGGAATAGTCTGGAAATTACACCCATGCTATCTTCTCCGGTTCGTAACCAACTATCGTTCACACGCGTTCCGCAGATTCACCGCTACCCACTGATTATTTGCTCTATGCGTTCGGCTGGCCAGTAGTCGATTGTGCCAGAGCTTTTGAGTTCTCCCCGAATCAGACAAAAATCGTCATAGAGCACTGCGATATCATCGGCTGTTGATTCGTTATAGCCCGCATCTCTGCACAGGCGACGGAGTTCATCAACATGGATCGAGTGGCCCTTTGCCAGCAATCTGTCGAACAATTGGACGACTTTTATCCTGTCGCGGTCGGCGAGTCCCCCATACGTGGAATGGAACAAAGCACTCGCTGCTCTTTGGAATATCGCGTAACTCATAGATTCACCCCCTTTTTAGAGTTCTGCGGTTCAGCAATTGGCTCTCATGGAGCCGAGGCTAATCTCATCAAGGCTGTGTGCTCTCGCTGTCACACTTCATATCGACCCGGAAGCGGACCATTATAAGGAAAAAGTCCGGACGCCGAGGCCAAAAGCAGAAAGAGGGCGTACTTGGATTGATTACGGACTGGGGGTGCTTAGTTATCGGACTGGCTTCGGTCGGACAATTGGTGGGGCCACATGCACAACTACGCCCGGTGTCTGCGTCCCAAAGCTCCGCAGTAATGCAGGCTGTCCTCTGTCCCCCATCAAGACCTATCATTATCAAGCACAACTCATCGAAAAATGTACCGGACCTCTTTAATTCCTCCAACTGAATGAATCTGGCTAACGCTTACGTTGACCGGCAGCGGCAAGCGAACGTGAGCCAGCGGTCCGGTCCAACACGTTGTTAGGCATGTTGCCGGTGCCTTCCAGGTTAGTTAGCCGCTCATCTTGCGAAGCATGTGATCTATGACCTCACTATGCTCGTCCTGTGGACTGAACAGGATAACCTCGGCATCTTCGCCGACTTTGACCGTGTGTCCGGGCGGCCAGTAGAACAGGTCCCCGCTGTTGATCACTTCATGAGTGCCGTCTGCGTAAGTGACGGTGAGTTCACCCTGCAACAAGTAGCCCCAGTGCGGAGCCTGGCACAGGTCGCCCTCCAGCCCTTTGAGCAGCGGCGAGATATCCGTACCAGCGCCGAGGGAAAAGTACTCGCCGCTGATCTTGCCGTAACCGGAGGCATCGCCAAAATCCGTCTTTTGTCGAGCTACTGCACCCGGCACGTCGATTCTAACTGGGATGTCGTTCTTGGCTATTCGCATTTCGTGTTCCTCCGTTGTAGTTGCGGCGTGTAAAAACAGGCCTAACTATGTATATATGGTTTCCGCATAACATCCCAGGCCTCTTGGCATAAAACAAGAAAGCACAAACTATGACGTTGCCGGTTCAGAGCTATCCTATCCGCTATATTCAATTATAGATGCTGTTTGCCCGTCGAGCAAGGAAGAATGGAGGAAAGATGAAAATGATTTTATTCGGAGACAGCCGTCAGGCCCTATGTCAAAAGAGACCGGACATGGGCCAGGAGCTGTTTGGTCAGTTGGGCGAGCTGTTCGAAGTTGGAGAAGTCCTCGCCGGGCAATTCATAACGAAATTGAACGGCAAACGGGTTCAGTTCCAGCAGTATCCAGAACGGCTCGATATCCTCATCTTGATCTTCGAGCAGCCCGATCAGCGGGTTCAGGTCATGGGTCCTCGGGTAATCAATTCCCTTCAGGCCCAACCAAGCCTTCAGAGCTTTCTCGACTGCCTGCTGAAGATGAAAGCCCGCGGCGTCTGGTTGTGGGTCTTCGGCATGAGCGAGAATCAACGCGGCTTGGTAGTCTCTTTCCGCCAGCGCGAGCAGGTCACGTGGCCTGTCAGTCGGACTCATAAAGGACCTTTCCCTCTCTGAGTGCCCCACCGATTACGTGATTGCGAGAATCCTTCCATTGCGATACTTCGCTGGCGGAATAAACCAGAATATCCGTCGGTACGCGAAATTCGGAGAGGCATCGCCAGAGGCGAACTGCTTCCTGATGGCGACTTCGGTTCCGGCCAAAGGGTTCCCGCTCTACTACCAGGAAGTCCACATCCGAATCTTCGTTCGCCTGGCCGCGCGCCCAGGAGCCAAAAAGGACGATCCTCTGGGGATGGACCTCGCGGACAATCCGTCGAGTCATCCTGTCAATCACATCGTCGGAGATATTCACCATAACGATCCCACATCAGGTCAAAAGATTTCACGTTTGCCTGCCGTCAATTATAGCAGATGTGGCTCCTTATGCAAGGCACACGTTTTACTTTGGAGGCCAACAGCGTTCATCGGCGTTCATCGGCGGTTCCAAATGGCTGGCCGAGGGCCTGGATGATCGCTTTTTTGGCCTGGTCTGTCGCGGGGCTGGAGGGGTAATCTTTGCTCAACTGGGCGTAAACGGATTTGGCCTTCTGGACGTCTTTTAGGCCGCACGAGGCGATGACCTGACGGGCAAGGACCTCTGCGATGTCGTAATCGCTCAATTGCAGGTTTTTGAGCCGCTCGGTCAGATGAAATGCGGCCTGGAACTCGCCCCTAACTAAATGGACGTCGAGCTTAACGAGGTTCACGCCCGGCGAGAAAATCTGCACGGGGTCCTCGGCGAGCACCGTTTCGATATTTGCCATGGCGTAATCCAACTGGTTCGGGTCGTTCTTGCTTTGCGTCAGGACTCTGGCATGGCGCATCAATCCGGCGTGTTTGATTTGCTGCTTGGCCTTGTCAGAAGGGTTCGAAGGCGCACTGAGCGCCTGGACAAGGTCGATGGCTTCTTTCGCCTGTCCGATCGCCAGCATGGCCTGGGCCTTCGCCATGATCGCACGCCAGGTCAAGTCATCGCGCGAGGCTGTGTCTATCTGAAACTGGTTCAGTATCTTCAAGGCCTCGTCGTTTCGTCCAAAGTATTCTGTCAGGACCTCCGCCTGACAAATCGCCGCTCGGCGCACGATGGGCTGGTCCACGCCGGATTTCCTCGCGAGCCGGCTGAACAGTTCCAGGGCCTTGTCGTATTTCTTGAGCTGCGGAGATTGAAGGTACTGCCCGAACTCAAAGATGAAATCGGTATCGCCGGACTCCTGCACGAGCCTGCCCGGATTTTCGGCCAAGGCCGCCGTCGCCCGGCTCTTCCAGCCGGGACGATTCGCGTCTTCAGCTAAGATGAACAGATTCACAAGGTCGTCCGGCGGGACCTTGTCGAGATTCCGCTGCCTGATGGCCTGATTGAACGGCTCGACGTTGCTTGCGCTCGTCAGGGGCTTGTCCCATGCGGGGTGAACGTAAACTTCCTGCGAAGCCCGGGCCAGCAATTTATCGTCAAGCCGGACTTCGAGCTGCACGCTGCGCAGGCCCGGCCGCAGAAAAACGTGCTCGACCCTCTCGCCCGTTGCGGCCGTCCCGTCGTCGAAGGTCCAGCGGCAGTCATACCGGGCCAGCGGATTCGGCTGGACGAATTCAAATCGCATCGCAACAAAAGAGCGCCCGGTCTGTTCGAGGCGGAAATCGTCGGCGGCTGACCATTCAAAAACGGCGTAGGCCTTGTTCGGGTCCTCGAAGCCGGCGGACGCGATTTTGTACCGCCCGATAGGAACAAAATCCGTCCGCGTCATGATCCTTAGCTCTTCGCCGGGCTTTTCCCATGCGGCGGCGGCAAACATGTTCGGCCACGGGCTAAAGTGCAAATACTCCAGCTTGTGCACGCCGGGCTCGAGCGAGACTGTCCCCTGTTTTTCACCTCGGCGGCCGGCGTTGATGTCGTGCCGTCCGGGCCAGCTCACGACTAATTTGTCATCGACGGATAGGTATGAATCATCCTGCGAAATCGTGGCGAAGCTGTATGGGCCGCTCTTATCCACGGCGAAAAATCCTTTGTAATAATAAAGCCCGATACCTCCCTGTCTTGACGAGGCATCGCTGTATTCCGGCACTCTGTGAATCGCAAACGCATGGTGAATCGTCTCGACCAGGCTGCGGCCGACCGGCTCGGCGCTGCCGTGAAAGAGCTTCAAGAGGTCCGCCACGTTGCCGGACGAGCCGGGGCTTTTCTTTGTCCATCTGGTCTCGAGCACCAGTCCCGCCTGCGGCTCCCACGATTCGTTCGACTCTGTAGCTTTGTCTTTGGGTACCAGATAAACCAAATAGCTCGGGTAGCCGTCGAGGCTCTCGAAAAGAACGTCCATCGGCTCGCCCCGCCCCACCGACACAATCCGGCTGCGGACTTTGGAGCCGCTGCTGGGAGCGAACACCTGCGGAACGAAATCCTCCAGATTGTATCCGGGGGCGTAGATACGCACGGTGGAAACCTTCGGGTAGCCGCCTCTGACCATAAAGCCGGGATCGACCCACTTTGCCCATCCAAGATATTTGTCATCCGGCGAGCTGGTCGCCAGCAGAAGCTGCTTGCTGCGAACCGGTATCCCGGCGTTGATTTCGGCCAGGGGCTGCTGCGGGGTGAGCGGCCCGGAGCGGAAGATGAGCCGCTTGTCGGCATAGACTTCGAAGTTGACCGCCGTGTTGGGGTCGGCGCCGTCAACGATGGCCGCCCTTGCGACGAAGTGAGTGAAGTCTTTGTGAAGGTTATAAACGATAGGGCCGGAGCCGAACGAAGGAAGAAAGTTCTGGCAAAGCTCTCCCTCGACGCGGGGTTTCTGATCCCATCTATTCTTCTCGATCCATTTTTTCACGTTCTCTGATTTCTTGTCAGGCTCGACGTCCAAAAGCGAGACGTTGGGAATAAGCGACTGCGTATCGTCTTTTTCGACGCGGAAGCGCAGCACGGCGTTTTTCTGGTGCCAGGGCAAAGAATCGGCCGCTTCCTGCGACCTCGCGGCGGCGCAGAGGCACAAGATGGTCAACAGATACGGTAGGACAAATCCTGTGTTAGTGCGTCTATGCATCTTCGTGTCGGTGGTTACTATCCCCAAAGGCTTCGCCTTTGAGGCTGCCACCCAGTCCGAAAAAACAGGATGCGTCATTTTTCTTCGGTGCGTTCGTTTTGACGTTCAGCCCGCGCCAGGGCTTCAAAATAGGCGCTGACCATCTGATTGTAACCCTTGAAATCCAGGGCCTGCCTGCGGGAGATCATATTCTCGAGCCTTTTGGCTAGCGCCTGGTCCCTCGTCTGCTGTAGGGCAAGCTGCGTGCCCACCGCGCTGTGCGATTTCCTCAGAGCACCAACCGTCTGGTCGAACGCCGTCCGGATTGCGATGCCGTCGGCTCGCTTGAGGGATTCTTCCACCTTTTTCATGGCCTGAATCGAGGCGTCCAGATTGGTGACCGAAAGATTGTACCGCTTGAGCTGTGTCACCACGTCCTGCGACGCCTGCCTGACGTTCTGCTGGGTTTGCAGCGCCTCTTTCATCATCTCCAGGACCTTCGGCGGCAGCTTTCCGCCGACGCCGAACTGCGTTGTGCTGTCGGTGGTCTTGCCCAGACCGGTCCCGCCGGTAGCGGCGCCCACGTCCTGATCTTCGACCTGTCCATCCTCCAGCGGCGTGTTGGATACGCGTTCGCGCAGGCCGTACTCGTTGTCACTGAGGTCCTTCGCAACCGGCTCGACAAGCTGGCCGTCGGACATGCCGCTTCGACCTGCGCCGCTTCGGCCTTGAAGCACATTGTCTTCCGGTTTCTGGTCGCCGGTCTTGCCTTTGGCGCTGGTGCCGCTGATGGTCCCGTCAGCGACGGGTCCGGCGGTATGGTCCAGAGAATTGAGGTAGCTGCCAATATCCTCCACTTCCGGCCGCATCTCCTCCTCCGACGTGATCAAATCGCCGACCAGGTCTTCCAGCTCGGTCGGCAGCTCGGCCAGCGGCGCCATCAACTGCTCATCCTCGGGAATTTCCGCAACGAATTGAATATCGTCATGGAATCCCAGCGTTGCTTCGCAGTTGATCATCAGCTCTTCGGCCATCTCGACGGCCTCGGTCTCCAGGCGGTACGCGTCCTGCCGGGCCTGGCGCATCTCGGCCGCCTCCTCGGCCTTGTCGGCCAGGTCCTCTGCTTTTTGATAAATGCTCTTGCTCGATTCAACCATCTGGCTGTCGCCAAAATCCAGAAGATTCATATTGCTCAGGTCGCTGACCACATTTGCCAGGATTTCGGCGAGCTTCGATTGGTCAATCGCCAGGTCTTCCAGCAATTCTTCATCTTCCCTGGAAAAGTCCTCCGGCGGCTGGTCGAGAACCATCTGCCGCTTCTGCATGATGTCGTTCTGCCGCTCGACGAACTCGTCCAGCTCCTTGACGGTATTTTCCAGCGTCTCCTGCGGCATCGGGCTGAGCGATTCGTCCTTTTCGCCCAAAAGCTCGGTCATCGCCTTTTCCGCCTCCATTTGGTTCTTCTTGGCTGCGATGCCTTTGAGCGCGATAAGCTGGTCGAGCAGGTAATCCTGCTGCTTTTCTATCGACTTGAGAGCCGACGACGCCGTATTACTGTCAACGCTCTCGATCTGGCCCGTTCCTTTCATCTTTTCCAGGATCCGTGCGTGCTCGTTGTCCCGCAGCTCTACCAGGCGGGCGACGAATTGCGGCTTAGGCTCGCCGGACACTTCCCACGCCCGCGTTATATGCGCCCCGACGACCTGCTGTTTCTGCTCCATCTGTGACAGGTGCTTTTTGAGGGCGTCGCCGTTCTCGGCCCCGCTGCGGCTTGCAGCGACGACCTCGTCGAGGTTCGCCATGAGATTCTTGGTGACGCCCAGGGCCGTCTGTTCCGCTTTAATGGCCTTGTCCAGCTCGGCAAAGGCACCACCATTCGGATCATCCTGGGCGATTGTCAGCTCTTCCAGTGATTTGACCTGCAGCGTCAAAGGCTTCGATCGGCCGACGTTGCCGGCAGGGCTGAAGTCCTCGCAGAATGCTTGCAGGACATAAGTGCCGCCGGGCTTGAACACGCTGGCGTCAATGGACAGCAGCAGATTCTCAAGCGATTCGGTTCTGCCCGGAGGACCTGGATACTCCCAGCTTTTGATAGTCGTCTCGGAACTGCCGGCTCTCACGGACTTCTGTGTCACGTACATTCGTCTGGCCCCGAAATCGTCGTAGGTCTGTACGTCGAGTCTCAACCTGTCGCCCGGATTGACCTGACGGTTGAGGTCGGACGTGACGAATTCCACCTCCGGCGGCCGGTCTTGCTGGGCAAGGATGGGCCCCTCGGCTATTTTCATTCGCCGGTCGAATCCTTTGGCTTTCACCTCGATCTGGTAGGACTCCGCCTGCTCCAATTGGGTCTTGGCGGTCCAGAGTCCGTCATTATTCTGGAACCGCACCCAACCCCCCGCCCCTTTGTACCACAGCTCGTCAGCGCTCTTGTCGAGCTTCACATCGACCGCGACTTCGGAGCCGGCAGGGCCGGACAACGCCTCGGGCGGACCGAGTATGCTGACACGCTGCCTGCCCGTGTATGAAGGGGCAAGAACGTGAAACTGAGATTCCTTGATGCGCGGGAGCCTGTTTACCGTCACTTTGACACTTCGGGTGTAGGTATCGGCCGCAAAGACACGAAAGGCAAAAGACTCGCCCACGGACTTGAACGTGTAGCGGTAGCTATTAGGGCCGTCATTCGATAATTGCATCGGTGTGCTCTTGTTAGTGCTTTTTTCGTTGCTCACAAAATCGGCCGCCTGCTTCCAGACGATTTCGGGATACGTAAGCAGCGATTCGTCCCCTTCGAGGCCCTTGACCCGGACGCGTATCTCCAAATCATCACCTTCGGCCAGAACCACGTCGTCAGCCGGTGTCACTTCCAGAACGATAGACCCGGCGGGAGGCACGTCCCCTAACGGGCTGGCATATCGCAGAAGCGCGTTGACGACCTCGCGGCCCTGAGTGACGCCGTACAGCATCCACAAAATGAGGATAATCAGAAGCGCCGCCAGCCACCGCCTCATTTTTTTGAGCTGCCACAGTTCCTTGACGTTCGCCCGGGCCATCATGGCCGAGCCCGTCTTGATCGTTTCTTGGGCAAAAGGTTCTTGCCTCGGACTAAGCCAAACCGATTCAAAGCACAGTGCGTTGATCAGCATGTTCTCGGGGATCGAGAATTTGTTCTCCAAAAAGAGCGTGACCGATTCGAGTCTCTCCTGCCGGATAATCGGCAGCAGCAAAAGCCGCCACAACTCGAAGCCCATCACGCCAAGACCGCCCAAGGCGAAGGCCAATCGCAGGCCTTCCGGAAGGTGCAGAAGATTATCCACCAGAATCAGAATAAACCACATTCCCGAGGTAACCGTCAGCCATACCAGCAGGCCCCAAAGCAATCGGCTCTTGAGCATGAGATTTCGGACTCTCAGTACGAGCTGGCGAACGTTTTTATCTTCCAGAGCACTTGTTTGGTTCATGGTTTGACTCTCATATCTTTATGGGTCGCCGATTGACCGACGACGACAACGTCATTGTCACGCTGCGTATGCCAGAGCTCCTCGGAGATTACGACCTGCGGCGTTGGGTCTTCCGGCAGGAAGATCTCGCGGAAAAACGTGCCGCGCGAGGAAAGCAGCAGCTCCTGATTGACCGGGTCGTATTTCCATCTCCATATACTCAGCCGCCACGGCTCGACAATCCGGCCCAGCGCCCTGTCCCATTCTCCGCCAATGTCGCCGAAATGGGTCGGTGCGAACCGGCGTCGCAGATTGACAAGAGTCAGGACCTCGCCGCCATCGCTGCTTTTGACCGCACCCAGCAACTTCTTGTCATTGTAGAAATCTCGCTGGCGCTGCACATAGTCCCCGGCCAGGGCAAAGAGCTTTTCGTCGCTATCTGCAGGCCAGCCGACAAGATACTTGCCGTCTTTCTTGACCGCCACGTAAAAGTCTTCGCCGAAAGTCGATTTGACAATGAACGTGCCGGGGCTTTCGCCGCGTTCGGTCGGCACGGGGGTCAGCGAATCCTGCGTCACCGCCTGAGCCGCGTCGTCCGGCCCAAAGGTCATCCCGGCAAACTTGACGGTGATATTCGCCGCAACGTCCTTTCCTTCATCCAGCACTTTGATTCGCGTCACATAAACGAGCTCGTCCAGCTTCGTGCCCTTTTCGCCGCGCTGCTTGCTGAGCAGGAGGATTCTGTGCGTTTTTTCCTCCGTTTCGAGATAGACCGGCACACTGTAGAGATACCCTTCGAGCGTCTCGCCGCCGTTGAACATAACCTGCGAAGACAGATATCTCAACGGATAGAGCTGGCCCCAAAACTCCTTCTTGGCCGGCGTGTAATCGGCGACTCCCGTCTTTTCGTCGTATTTGGTCGTTTCCGTGAATTTCCAGTCCTGGCGCATTTCTTCCTTCACGGGATGGAAACGCATTTCCCTGATCGGCTCGAACGTAAACTGCCGGACCTTGCCGTATCGCACATCCTCACCCGTGATCATGTCCGTCGTTTTGAGCTTGCCCCCCTCGGGGACATTCAGCTTGAACTGGCGGCCTGAAGTCAGTGCAATCTTCCCCGTCAGCACTTTTCCATCCGAGAAATAGACGGCGGCTTCCCGCACCGATGCTCGAGCGGGCGTCGATCGGCTCGTGATCAGCAGCAGAATCGAAACCGTGAGCCATTTGAAAGCAACGGAAATATGCTTGTTTGCGTTCATCACGTTCGGGCCTCTTTTCACAGGAGATTCATTCTGCGCCGAATGACCCACTCCAGAACCAGGATACCAATAAAAATAAGGATATAAATACCATTGTCTTCAATCAATGGAATCTCCATACTGACCACCCGGCTCAAAATCTGGCTTCTGAGCGTTCCGATCAGATTCTCAAATTCATTCTCGCGGAAGTATCTGCCCCCGGCCTGGGCGGCCAGGCTGCCCAGAAAGGCATGGTCCACCTCCAGATTTGCCCCTTCGTTCAGCCGTGTTCCTACGACAATGGTCTTCTGATAGGACTCCAGGGCCTGGCCGCCAAGCAGGGCCTCCAGCTCGAAAACGTATCGGGCGCTGCGGGCGAAATTCACCTGGGCCGTGAACGTGCTCTGGCGCCCCATCACCGGCTCGATGGAGACCGGCGCCGATTGCCCTTCTACCTTCATTTCGGCTCTGAGGCGGAGCTGGTTGGGATCGTGGCGGCCCGCCACATTAATGGTCGCCACGCCCTTCTGGCCCGGATTGTACTGTTCCTGGTCCCACTTGACGGCAATAAATCGCTGGCCCTCTTCCCAGCCCGTCATGTTTTTCACCGTCTGGCGCCAGAAATAGCCGTATGCCTCCTTGAGTGTATCTGAAGTCCAGCACCATTTCCAGAGCGTATTGGTGGCAACGGCCATCGCCTGCCCCTGGCCGTACCGCTGCATAGACACTAACGGCACGGACCGGCCGGCCACGGAAGCCTCAAGAAGCGTGACCGCCCCGCTCTTGAGCGGGCCTTCGACATTTACGCTTTCAATCGCTGCGGCCTCCACCTGGGAGATAATCTTGGCGGCCTCGGCAATAATGCCGCTGCCTAAAGCCGCCGCCGGCACGCTGACGGCGAACCGTCCGATTTGGAACGCCGACGCAGCGGCGCTCAGGCGCCAGGGAAAGAGCGGCTCGATCAGCGTTCCGGCGTATCCTCCGCCGCCGAACGAATGTTCACCGCCCATGAACACGACGGCCCCGCCGTCCCGCACGTAGTCCAGCAGGGCCTTCAACTGGTCCTGATTCCACTGTGAAGCCCCGAAGGAGCCGACGATAACGCATTTGAACAAATCAAGGACCTCTTTGGATGCCGGAAAGCCTGCTTCGAGCTGCTCGTCGCCCTTCTGACGGCTGCCCTGGACGACGAATCGCTGCTCGCTGACGCGGAACAAGGCCGTCAATTGGACCGATGGATCGCGGGCAAGCTCCTTGCGGATCATGCTGAAATCCCAACCTAACTCCTGGGCAAAGAAAAGCACGTGCAGCGTGTCCTGGCGCACGTCCACGCCGAAGTTACGGACGTTGTTCAGGCCGGATAGCTCGCCCGGCACGTCTTCGACACGGACGCGGTATTCCTTCATGCCGGGTTCGGCCGAGGCCTGCAATGAAAATTTCGCCCGCGTTTTCGAGCTGTCGGACCGAACAAACTGCGAATCGACGACCTGCCATTCGCTCGGCCCTCTTTCTTCAAGCTGGACGCGAACCATCGGGACTTTCAGGGCAAAGTCTTTCGAGGCAAAACGTGCCAGGACATCGGCGGAAACCTCGAAGCGGCTCTCCTGCTCGACAATCGTCGGGGCGACAACGCCGGCCACCGACAAATCATTCCACGAATCCGGGGAGCTGCCCACGCTCGTGACGTAGAGCGGGACCTGGGGCAGTTTCGGATTTTGAATTAATTCATCGCCGCCGTCGGTGAGCATGACCGCGGACAGGTAGCCGGAGCTGTCCGCTTTGTTCGCGAGGGTGACAAGACATTTTCCCAAGTCCGTGCCCCGGACCTGCCCTGCACCCTGTTCTGCGTCTGGCGCACTATGCACGTCCATATCGAAATGCAGCGTCTCAAAATCGATGAACGGCCGCAGTTTCTCGGTCAGATTCCGAGACAGTCTATCCGCTCGCTGGGCCCGGCTGGCGCTGGCTTGGTCCTGACAATCCATCGATGACGATGTATCGACCAGGACCATGATCTTCTTATCTCTCTTGGGCCTTTGGATCACGCTGCGGACCGGATCGAAATAAGCTAAGATAATCAAGAGCACGATCAAAACCTTCGGCAGCAGCAGAAGCACCGTTTGCTGCAACGAATAGCTCCTGCGTTGCCGCTTGTAGATGAGGATGAGCCAGACGGCCAGAATCAAAATCATCGCCGCGGCCAATACCGGATGAAGATGTGTGCGCCACCGCAGCACTTCCATTATCCCGCCCCCCTTCCAACCACAACCTGACGGTCCGCCTGGTTCGGAGCGTCACTGACCCCCTTGGGGGCGGCGCCGCGTTTGTCCGGCTCCGGCCGTGTTTGCGACCTGGCCCGGATCGGATTGGCCAGCCAGCCTTCGGCCAGCAGGGCCGCCGTAGCTAACAAGACCAGGGGCAGAAACAGCTCGAACGTCCGGCTGTGGCCGTACTGATACTTCCGCAGCTCTTCGGTCGGGTCATAGTCCACAACCGTGTGCGTTATTTTCTCCATGGCGGGGACTTGCGAACCTCCGAGGAATTGTGTCAGCCCCTCTTTTTCCGACGAGCGCACCGACACGCAATACTCTCTGTCGTCCGCTTTCACCAGACAGACGCCGGGTCTTGGAAATGCCGGCATTTCACTGACTTGGCCCGGATGTGGCACGGCCATCCTGGCCGTGTTTTCACGGGCTGGAAGCCCGTGCCACTCGGCGGCGTCACCCATCAGAGAAACAACCTCGACCTGCTTGCCGCCGGCGTCGATGCCCTGCGGATACTCTCCTGCAACCAATGACAGCATCGCGTCCTGCTCGACGGATGCACCTGCCACCGCGATGCTCTGGGCCATCACCACAAGCAATCCCGACAAAGGCAGCGTATTCCATCGCGGGTCAAAAGCCGTCCCGCTGACGTAAATGTTTCCCTTTCCGAGCTCTCTGTGAGCCAGTATCACTCGTTCAAAATCCGTTCCCAGAAGAGGTGTAAATCCCTCGGACAACTGGAGGGGATAAAAGGCAAAAACGCTCGCATCCTGCAGTGACGCGGTTCCCGTCGCCTCACGAATCCGGCTCCAGAACTCGTTTTGGGTTTCCAGTGCTTCGAGCTTTGCTCCACGAGGGTCGGACGTGCGGGCCTTGGTATCGGCCCCGAGCCATGCTGGCGGTTTGCCCGCCGCACTCCTCCGTTTCAGGGACGGCACAATCAGAAGATTGCCGCCGCTTTCAACGTATTGCTGCAGCGCGGACGAGGCTTGATCGAGCTGCCTTATGTCCTCCCAGGCCGCAACAATGAGAATCGGTTTCTCAGCGTCGGCCTGCGGTATTTGACCTATCGAGCCGAATTGCGAGATCATGCCGGTCACCTGTCCGTCGCCGTCCGGTGACAGGGCGGTGGGCAGCACGCCGAATTCGCCCGGCGAGCCGCAGAACAGAACCGTGGCCGTCCGCTGACACAGGATCCCTATGCCCGCCTCATTATCCGCCGAGAAGCCGTCTCCTTCGATCCACGTCCGGAGCCAGTGGTAACCTGAAATGTCCGGGCTTACCCCGACTTCGACGACTTGAGTTCTGCCCGGCTCGAGCACAACCTGCTGCGTATTCTTATTGTCCTGATCGTCGATCGAGTTGACTCGAATCGTCGCGGGGGCTTGCGAGTTGTTCCTGCACGCCACGCCGACCTTCACCGGGTGCCTGGGCAGGACTTTTTGCCGCGGCAACTGCACGGAGCTTATGGCCACGTTGGGCTGCTGACGGGCCGCCGATTCTATCCTGTGCAGATACACGTGGATCGAGGCATCGGCCGATTCCGACTGCAAAGCATCATCGGCCCACTCGGCTTCCTGGAGGTCGGTGAACACGTGAACGACGCCGCCTCGCCCCGAATCAGCCTGGAGGAGCCGCAGCGCCTTGGCCAGAGCGTGCGGGGCATTCCCCGTCGCATTCGTCGGCCCTATTTTGTCGAGCGAGGCAAGCAGGGACTCTCGGTCGGAGGTCAGCACGTCTCCAAAGGCGGCCGCCGGGTCTTGGACGAGCGTCACCACGTTCATCTGGGCGCTGTCACCGAGTGAAGAAACAAGTCTTTTGGCCCCTTCGACGGCTAGGTCCAGCTTGGTCTTGTCGTCGCTCCCCGCCTGCGCGGGGACAAGCTCGCCCCTGCGGAAGCAGGGGTCGCTCATCGACCCGGAGTTGTCCACGACCGCAACCACCGAGACTTTGCCTCCCATCGGCAGAGCGCTTTGAAATCGCGGACGCGAGAGGGCCAGAAGAATAAACGCGATGAGCAGGACCCGCATCAGGAGCAGCAATAATTGATGAATCTTTCGGCGAGAGTTGAGCCTCGGGTCGGTTCGGTAAAAGAACATCAGGGTCGGAAAGAGAATCTGGCGCTTCTTTTGCCGCAGAAAGAGATGGAAGACGACCGGCAGCCCCGCCAGAGGCAGAAGATAAAGAAAGATGGGCGCTGAGAAAATCATCCAATCTTCCTCCTCTGCAGGATGGCATCGTACACGTCCATGCCGGTATCGGTAAAGATATAGTCGGCGCGAGTCTTTTGGCAGCCGGTCCGCAGCTGGTCCAGATAAAGGCGCAGTTGCCGCAGATACATTTCCTTGATCTGCCCGAAATCCACCGTCAGCCTGCCTTCCTGCTCCATCGATACAACCTCGATCAATCCCGACAGGGGCATATTCAGCTCCGTCGGGTCCATCACGTGAAACAAGGTGACCTCTTTGCCGTCGTGATAGAGGTGGTTAATGCCTCTGATGATCTTCGCCGGCTCCTCGAGAAAATCGGAAATGATAATCACCAGGGCCCTGCCCTTGATCAGCCCGGCGGCGTTGTGCAGAGTTGCTTCAATATCCCCCTCTTTGCCGACCGTAAGGTTCTCCAGCTCCAGCAGCATGGGCCGCAGCCTCGTGAAACTGCCGGTCGGTTCGTGGTAGCTGCGAATCCGCGTGTCAAACGTAATCAGTGACGAGGTGTCACTTTGTTGCAGCATGACGTACAACATGGCCGCGGCCAGATACGAGCCATATTCGATCTTGCTCATGGCCCCGCCGCCTTTGTAGCCCATGCTGCCGGAAACATCGAGCAGGACGTAGCAGCGGATACTGACGTCCTCGTGAAACCGCCGGATCACGTACCGGTCGCTGCGCGCATAGACGGGCCAGTCGATTCGCGCAATCGGGTCGCCCGGCATGTACTCGCGGTACTCGGCAAACTCCACCGACGAGCCGAACGCCGGCGAGCGGTGCAATCCCTGGTTGCTGCCGTCCATCGGCCGGCGCACGCCGATTTCAACGCCGCGAAGACGTTCGGCCATACGAGCCGGAAGATAGCGATATTCGCCTGATGCACTCATGGAGCCCTCCAGTCACAAACACCCGCTCACTGCGACTCAGGGACCGTATCTAAAAGCTTCTTGATGATGGCATCGGAATCGAGTCCCTCGCTGGCGGCGGCAAAATTCAGTATCACCCGGTGCCGCATGACGGGCAAGGCGTACTTGCGGATATCCTCACAGGAAACGTTGAAACGACCGTTGAGCACGACGTGCGCCTTGGCCGAGAGCAGCAGCGATTGCCCGGCGCGAGGCCCGCAGCCGTAGCGGACGTATTTTGTGACGAAATCGGGCGCGTCGCCCTGCGGCCGGGTCGCGCGGCATAATCGGGCCGCGTAGTTGGCCACGTGGTCGCTGACGGGCACCCGCCTGACCAGGTCCTGGTACATCAGGACGGACTTGGCATCGACGAGGCTCTTGAGCATCTGGCCGTCGCCGCCGGTCGTGGTCAGCAGGATTTTCTGCTCCTCCTCGAGATCGGGGTAATCGACCTTTATCAGCAGAATGAACCGGTCAAGCTGCGCTTCGGGCAGAGGGTACGTCCCTTCAAGCTCCAAAGGATTCTGCGTGGCTAACACCAAAAAAGGAGCGGGCAACTGATAGGTCTCGCCCCCGGTTGTGACGTGGTGCTCCTGCATCGCTTCCAGAAGCGCCGCCTGCGTCTTGGGAGGCGTGCGATTGATCTCATCCGCCAACAGGACGTTGGTAAAGACCGGGCCCTTGTGAAACGTAAAACACCGCTGCTTTGTTTCGGGGTCTTCCTCCAGGATAGTCGTGCCCGTGATGTCCGTGGGCATCAGGTCGGGCGTAAACTGAATCCGCTTGAACTGAAGGTGCATGGTCTGGGCCAGGCTGTGGACCATCAGGGTCTTGGCCAGGCCGGGGACGCCCAGCAGAAGACAGTGGCCTCCCGCGAAAAGACCCACCAGAATCTGTTCGAGGACTTCCGTCTGGCCGACAATGACTTTTCCGATCTCGGCTAACATGGCCGCCCTGACCTTTGCCATTCGCTCGACCGCGGCCAGGGCCTCATCGTCGGAGAATTCAACTCTTTGGGGACGACCGGTGTCCTCCGCAGAGAGACCCTCGGCGGGTATCTCAAACTCGCACCCGCACCGGCAGCGGGCTTTCTTGCCCGGCGAAGCGTGGCCCAGCTTATACGTCTTGCCGCACTCCGGACACTGTATGGTTGATACAATTTTGTCCGCCATAAGAAAACCGCCCTAATGAGTCATCATGTATAGAATCATATTCATTCCGAGCCGCTGCGAGGAGACGGATTCATAGCCTCTCATCTGTGGGTAGTGAACTTCAAGCCAGCCGGCCTCCAGGTCGTAAGGACTGTAAATGACCCTCAAATCGCCGTCCATCGTAATGCCCAGCAGATACGGCTGATTGTTCAGCTCGGGCTTGCTCTTGGCCAGCGCGGGGGAATACTGCACGCTCGACGTATCAAAAATCCCGGCATGGAGACTATGATCCGCCGGGATCGGTTGCAGCGTCATATTAGGCAGGAGCTTCTTCAATTCCCGCCGGACGGCGGCGTCAAACGTGCCCAATCCCAGGCCGTTGTTAATCAAAAGCACACCGCCGGAGTTGAGATACCGCTGCAGAGCGCCGGCTTCGTTTTGGGAAAAAGAAAAATCATCCAGTCCCGTCAGATACAAAAACGGATACGATGAAAGATCGTCCTGCGCCACATCGACGGCAGCACGCTTGAGGTTCACCCGCACGGACGTATAGCGCCGCAGCTTCATCAGCAGCGCCGTGGCCGCACCGGGATGCACGTTCCAGACGCCGTCGTGCTTGATCTGCGCGAACACGAACTCATCCGTGGGCCGCTGCTGGTCAGCCAGGCCGAAGATTTCGGGCCTTCCCTCGACGAGCCCGACTTCCGCGTAACCGACGATATAGGCGGCTAAGTCAACGCCGAGGTCACCGGCGCTCTTGACGTCGTAATAGGCGGCCTGCGGAAGCTCCTTGAGCCTTTCGACGTTGCGGTTCCATCCGCAGCCGAGGCCGAACTTTGAAACAAGCACGCCGACCCGGCTGCCGATGTAAATCCCTTCCAGAGACGGCTCGGATGTCCCCTTGCCGCCCTCGCACGTCACCTTATCGACGTCCACAATGATGTGATAGAACGGATGGTCGGCGGGGATGGTTCGGAAGCGGCACTCCGGAAAGGCGCGAAGGAAGATATTTTTGGCCGAGTCGTAGAAATAAGGGGACCCGGCGATGGAATCGCAGATGATCATGCCGCCGTTCAAGACGTAGTCGCGCAGGGCCTGGACGTGTGAGTCGCTGAGCTTGAGCGTGCGAACGCCGCTGAACAGCAGCGCCGGCAGCTTTTTCGGGTCGTAGTGAAAATCGTTGAGGTTGGTGTTCTGCCAGTGATACGTCAAGTCCAGCGCCCGGGCGTTTTCGACGAACTTCTCGGCGTCCGTGGGGCACAGGTTCCAGTCGGCAATTTGCAGGGCCTCGCCGGTCGTATCAGTGAAAGACGCCGATTCACCCCAGATCACCTTTCCCACCAGGCTATCGGGCTGCGGCGGCTTCTTGCGCTCGGTTCGTCGCAGCGGCGTCGCCGGCAGTGGCAGAGGTGGCAGGGCCTCGGCCGCGTTGATATTTTTACGCGGCGCCTGCTTGGCTTCTTTGGTCCCCAGATACACGAACCAGTCGTTTTCGTCGGCCCTGCTCTGAGCACTCCAGCAAGATAAGGCTACAGCAACAACAACAGCGAGCAACAGAATTCGTGGGTGCGCTCGACATTCGGTGGCGGATTGTGATTTATTCTCGGCGCATGTCATCTCGACCGGAGGCCGAAGGCCGCAGTGGAGAGATCTGGCCGCAAAGGGCAAATGCATTCTATCCCCTGCCAGATGTCTCGACTGCGCTTGCGCTGCGCTCGACATGACAGAACGCGCGCCCGATGGCTTTGCCAAAGACACGTAGGATGGGCAAATTTTCTGCCCATGCCGTTCCGCTTCCGTTATGCGGTTGACAAACCTCGATCTGGATCTGCTCCGAAGGCAAAAACGACGTGATACGTTTCCGTTTTGCGGCTGCATGGCTGTTTCTCCGGCCAACAACTACGATCTGCTAAAACCACCATCCTTCGCGCTATATTATAGACAATCCGGGCGGGACGTTCAAGGTTCTTTCGCCCGAACGACAGGTTCGTCGGATTCTCATATCCCCCCAGGGATTAGGCAATTAGGGAATCAGGCCATGGGCCTTCCACCCCCAATAATCAATAGTCAATAGCCAATAGTCAGTTTTTTTCAGGGTCCAGGCTGAGAATTCCAAGCCGCCAGGGGATTTGGCCGTAAACCTTCCCCGCCATGTCCTGGTCGCTGACACCCTGGAAAAGCAACTTAATTTGGGCGGGATCCACCGTGAGGGTCTGATCAAAGCCGTCGCGTAATAGCTCGCCGTGGCTGAATGAATCGGTCCAGTGCTCCCCGGCGTCCCGCGTATTGACCGGCGAGGCAAACGGTTTTTCTCTCGTGTCGGCCAGGGGGCTCCACGTGCCGTCGAGTGTCTCGGCCAGATACGCCTTGTAGTACCGCCGGCCCGATGCCTGGGCCTCGACAATCGTCAGGAACTTGTCGAGACCTTTGAGGCGGTATGTATGGCTCGCCTCAAAGATGTCAGCCTGCAGCACCACGTCGGGCCGGCCCCAGCCGTGTGGAAAGTCGGACAGCTTCGTCTGCGACCGCCACATCCGGCCGTCCAGAGACGTGAAAAATAGATGGGCTCGATCCGCGTCGCAAATCACCCAGAAGTCGATCCACGCATTGACGTTCTCGGGCTGGGCGGAAAAGAGCAGCTCCGGCTTAGTCCAGGAATTCGGGTCGGCAAGGTCGGGCGATTTCGAGTAGGCCGGCTGAAGAGCGGGCTTGCGCGTCTTGTCGATGACCTGGTAAATCAGATACCAGCTTTTGTGCGGCGTGAAGTAGAACACCTGCGGCGCACAGAAATACTCATCCGACAGCTTCAAGATATGCCGCTCGGCCTTATCGACGCTCGACCAATCATCGAAACGCAGGTACTCGATCTGGTGCGACCGCTGCTTGCCGCGAATCGTGCAGAACAGATGCCACCGGTCCTTGTAGCGGACAATCGTCGGGTCTTTGACCGAGTAGATCTGCTCACCCGGCCGCTGGAGAGGCGCAACCACAGGCGGGCTGATCGTCCAGCTAAATCTGCCGGCCAGGAGATTCTCAACCGCGCGGGATTCGCCAGCGCCCCGTGCAGGCTGCGCGACCAAACAAGCTACGAACAGGACTGTCAGAAGTGCCGAGTGCAACAGCTTTGTCATATACAGTGCCTCCAATCTGAATTCGGGAATCAGCAAATACACCAGGAGATTACCAGTCGCCCGGTCGGGAGGCAAAGACTTTTTTGGGGCCGACTTTGATGAGTGTGCCTTGTCAGAGCCGCAGTTCGAGCGATATAATGACGTGCTGTCTGGCGACGACTCGGAATCAGTTTTAGGAAATGCAGCAGTATGAATCGACGACAATTCTTAAATAGTCTTTGTGGCGGAGCATTAGCCGCCTCAACTTTCCCCCACATCGTCCCGTCATCGGCCTTGGGCGCGAACGGAGCCACGCCACCAAGTGAAAAAGTGGTGATGGGCTTTATCGGCGTCGGCAGCATGGGCGGCGGGCACCTGCGAACGTTCCTCGGATACGACGACGTGCAAGTTGCGGCCGTCTGCGACCTTCGCGAAATGTTCCGCCAAAGGGCGTTGGAAAGGGTCCGGCAGCGATACGGCGGCGAAAGCTGCACGGCCTATCACGATTTTCGCGAATTGCTCGCTCGTAAGGATATTGACGCCGTGACGGTCGTGACGCCCGACCATTGGCACGCCCTGGTCGGGATAGAGGCGGCCCGGCAGGGCAAAGACATGTATTACGAAAAGCCGCTGGCCATGAGCATCGCCGATGGAAAGGCGGTACGCAGCGCCGTCAATCGGCACGGCGTCGTGTTCCAATTCGGCACGCAGCAGAGGTCCGATGACAAGTTCCGCTTCGCCTGTGAGCTGGCCCGCAACCAGAAGATCGGCAAGCTCCATACGATCATGGTCGGCTCGTACGCAAGCATCACCTGCCCGAATCAGCCGAACCAGCCGACGCCGCCGAGGGACGAATTCGATTACGACACGTGGCTGGGCCCGGCGCCGTGGGCGCCCTACACCTACGAGCGATGCGCGTCGAGAGCGATGGGCACGGAGGGTATATGGACGCATATCTATGACTATTCGTTAGGCGGCTTGGGCGGCGCGTGGGGAATCCACCCCGTGGACATCGCGCAGTGGGGCAATGGGACTGACGGCACAGGGCCGGTGGAAATACAAGGCTCCGGCGTCATCCCCGCCGACGGCCTTGCCGATACCGCCATCGAGTGGGAGGTCGAGCACGTCTATGCCAACGGCGTCAGGATGATCCATGCAAACACCAAAACGGCCCTGAAACGCGCCGAACAATTCAAGGTGCACAACGGCTTGGGAATCCTGTTCTTAGGCGATGAGGGCTGGGTCTTAGTCGAGCGAGAGTTTATCGACGCCGAGCCGAAGTCCTTACTGACCGCGACCATCGGCGCGGATGAAATTCGCCTGCCTCGGAGCACCGACCATCGCCGGAATTTCCTCGAGTGCGTCAGAACCCGGCAGAAAACAATCTGCCCCGTGGATACTGCCATGCGCTCCGATACGATCTGCCACTTAGACGACATTGCCATCCGCCTGGGCCGCTCGCCCCTAAGGGGAAAGCTCCGCTGGGACCCCAAAGCCGAACAATTCCTCAACGACGACCAGGCCAATCGAATACTCACCCGCCCCATGCGAAGCCCTTGGCGGCTCTGAGGGCGGGGTCTGCTGAAACATTGTTGAGCTGGATTAGCCGAAATAGGTACGAGCTCTAATCAAGGCCTGTGCCAGGCTGCCAGCCCAATTTACTCAGCGCTTTCGTTGCCGACCGTCGCACTTCTTCATCTTCATCCTTCAGCAGGGCGACCAGCGGCTGGACGGAACGCTTATCGCCCAACTCGCCCAGGCCTTCCGCCGCGAAGGATCGCACATGAGCATTCTCGTCCTTCAGCACACCAATCAGCGGCTCGACGGCCGGTGGACCGATTTTCACCAACGCGTCCAATGTCTTCGCTACCAACGGTCGCAAGGGGTCAGCATCACCTTTATACTTGAATAGGGGAATCCGCTCGCTTCCCTTGGATGGAGCGAGGCGCTTGAGTTCACGGATGAGCGGCTCAATGGCACGCTCATCACCCAGCCTGCCCAGCGCCACGGCCGCCTGTTGCGCACCCGCCGCTCGAGGATCGCCGATCACTGCGACCAGCGGCTCGACGGCACGCTTGTCGCCTAACCATCCGAGGGCCCAGGCTGATGAGCTCCGCACATAAAACGTATCTTTCTGCTTTAGGAGCGCAATGAGCTGCTCGATGGTAGAGGGGCTTATTCCCTCCACCGCCTTGCCCTCCGCACGCAGCATGTCGTGGTATTCACCCTTGAGTACTGTGATGAGCGGCTCGACGGCACGCTTGTCGTCCAGTTGAACCAACACATAGGCCGCGGTTCCTCGCACACGCTTATTTTCATGCTTCAGCGCCGCGATAAGTGGCTTGACGGCCCGCGGACCCATTTGCATCAAACTCCCCCCAACAATTATTCCATCAAAATCGTCAGGATTCTCCATTACCTTGAGGAGGCGCTGGACGTCACGCTCATCACCCAGGAGTTGGGCTATCGCAAAACCCACGACTGCTATCCCCAAAATGATGGCTGTCGCGATGACGATTTTTTTTCTTCGCCGCATGATAGACCTCCTTAATTGAATTTCTCTCGCATTTCAACTGCGATGAACGCCTAGTCGTTCACTTGTCTAACCGCACAAATCGAACTGAACCGACAGGGAGGTACCTCCACAGTTGCTGACCGCTATTCTGACAGAGGCTGCCGTCAACGTCAAACACAAAATCGAAGAAATATTCCCTCCGGTTCTTCGTCAACAACTCGCTATGAGACTGTGGGATTTTATTCGGGACGTTTACTGGTTTCTGGAAATCGGGTTTTATTAGCGTTTTATTAGGGGGCTTTGTTAGGGCTGTTTACTGATTTCTGGAAATCAGGGGACCTCTGTGAGCCAGCCGTTGTCAAGCCCGCCCTGAGTTTGCCATCAATCCCGGCCCTTTCCCTTTTGTATGAAGTATGCTACAATATCGATATGAAACTAATGAGAGACCATGTGAAGCTCAGCAAAATGACCGGCGCCGACGACGCGTACGTTGAAGCCTCGCCGGCCGAACGTGTCGGTTTTGTCTGGGAGCTTACCGAAGAATTGTGGTCGTTACGGAACAGACAGGATGCTGAACGAAGACTACAAAGAAATGTTGCAACTCTTATTAGACAGCAACGTTAAGTTCCTTGTCGTCGGCGCGTACGCGATGGGGGCGCACGGCTACCCGCGCGCCACGGGTGATTTCGATATATGGGTCGAAGCTTCGGCCGAGAACGCAAAAAGAGTATATAAGTCGCTCGCAGAGTTCGGAGCGCCGCTTGCCGAGGTCACTGAACAGACCTTCTGCCAATTAGGCATTATCTTCCAAATCGGGGTCGCGCCACGAAGAATTGACATCATAACACGAATCGACGGCGTGGAATTTGACAAAGCCTATCCCCAGAGAGACCAAATCCTGATCGACGGTCTGAACATACCGTTCATTTCAAAAGAGAACCTGATAAAGAACAAGCTCTCAACGGGACGTGATAAGGATAGGCTGGACGCCGAATATCTTCAATCCGGGAACTCCGCGTAAAAGTAATAGTGCAATGAATTTTGGCTCTGCCTCCTAATCTCAACGCGGCCTGTAGCCCTAATTCAGTCGTACTTGCGCTTGTTCGGCCGGTCTTGGCATTGGTCCTCCTGTATTTTGGACGCGGATTGACAGTGGTTTCAGAAATTTTTCAGCTTTTTGGGGCGCATCGTAAGCACGCTCGATTCAGATGGGGCTTGAGAAGGCTACAAAGGTGACTTGCATCCAAGCTTTTGAGAAGTATAATGGCCCTTCACGAGAAGTTCGGGCGAACAGGTGTTCTGTGTTGCCAAAGAAGAAATCTCATTTGGGAGGCTTGTCATGAGAGACGTATCGAGTCGCTTACCGAAGCGAACCTGCCCACCATGCTGCAGGCGGGTCACCGCAATTGTCACAGTGGTTGTCATCAGTCTTTCTCTTATAGCTTGCCCGCTACATGCGGCGGAAAGCAAGGGTACGCTGCGTGCCGGGGCGGCTAAGATTGACATCACGCCCGACAAGCCGGTCAGGATGTCCGGCTATGCGAGCCGGACGGAATTATCCGAAGGCGTTCACGATCCGCTATCCGCGCGAGCGGTCGCCTTCGAGAGCGGCGGCAAGCGGCTCGTAATGGTCTCGAGCGACCTGATCGGCTTCACCGGCGGGACCGCCGAACACTTTCGAGAGATCCTTTTGCGTGAATTCAAGCTGGAGCCGTCCGAGCTTTTCCTGGCCGGCATACACACGCACGGCGGACCGACCCCGACCATCGACAAGGAAAAAGGACACCCGAACAATCTCGAATACACCAAAGACCTCGAAGGCAAGCTGATCGAAGTGATTCGTAAAACGCTGGACAGCATGGCCCCGGTCCAGATCGGGGCGGGCGTCGGATACTCCCCCGTCGGTGCGAACCGGCGCGAGCTGGCCTTCGACAGCACGGGGAACAGCACAATACGGCTGGGACGCAATCCCTACGGGCCGACCGACAAGCAGGTTTTAGTGATGAAGGTGGCCAGACCGGATGGGGCGGTCTGTGCAGCGCTATTCGATTATGCCACTCATGCGACCTGCATGGGAGGCAAGAACCTTATCATTACCGGCGATGTGCTCGGACTTTCCGAACAATTTGTCGAGAAGATTCTCGGCCAGGACGTAATTGCCGCCGCGTTTGCGGGGGCCTCCGGGAATATCGATCCCTGGTTCAGAGTGCTTCCCTCGTTCAACACCGAGCCGGGCTGGGTGCCCGAGCCGGTGCTGTTAGGAACATTGTTAGGCGAGGAAGTCGTCCACGTGTTTCGTGCTGTCGGCAAAGTCTCCGGCGAGGCAGACATCGCAACTGCTTTTGCCACGCTCAAACTGCCGGGCAAGCCGCGTGACCAGCTTGAAATACCGAAAGACTGCCCCCCTGCTTCGCTGAATATCAGCGCCGCACGGGTCGGCAATATTGCGTTCGTCGGTCTCGGCGCTGAAGTGTTGACGGAGATCGGCATGTCGATCAAGGCTGCTTCGCCATACGAGCATACGTTTGTGATCACGCACTGCAACGGAGGGGCCGGCTATCTTCCGCCCGAACATCTGTACATCGAAGGAGGATATGAGGTTAAGAGCAGTGCTTTCGCACCACAGGCCGCCGAGATAGCTGTCAAGCAGGCCGTGAAGATGCTTCACGAACTATAGCCTCGGGCGCGTCGCCGGGGTCATGATTGAGAAGCGGGATTTGCCGCGTACAAAGCGACCTTGTTCGCTCCGTCCACTACCGTGCAGCAACCAATTCTTACTCCGATCAGTGGTTGGGACTACGCCGTTTGCCTGTTGGCCCTTCTGACGATTTCCAGCAATTCATCATCGGTCAATTCGATCGGATTACCCTTCATGCTGCTGGACTTCTTGGCTTTGGCTGCTATCGCGGCGAAATCCTGCTCCTTCAACCCGAACTGAGCCAGCGAGGGCACTCTGAACGCCAAACAGAGGTTGTGTACCCATGCCACAGCCGCCGTCGCCTGGGCCGCAGGCTTGCCGGTCAAGAGCCGGGCCACCTCGTCGTATCGGGCCAAAACCGCCGAACCGATTTTGCGGCGGCGCAATGCCTGCACGTTGGCCTCCATGACGAACGGCAGAAGCCGGGCGCATACAGCCCCATGAGCAGCACAGAGCATACCACCCAAGACGCCGGCCAAGCCGTGCACGGCTCCCAGCTTCGCGTTCGCAAGGCCTAATCCGCTGAAGAGACTGGCCAGGGCCATGTCCTCGCGGGCACTCGGATCGCTGCCGTTCTCGAAAGCGCGCCGCAGGGAACGCCCGGCACGTGCAAGACCTTCCCGGCAGATACCGTCCGTCAACGGGTTGGCGCTGTCGCAGACATAGACCTCGACCAGTTGGGTCAGCGCATCCAGGCCCGTGCTGGCCGTGATGGCCGGCGGCATCGAGTAGGTCAATTCAGGATCAACCACCGCTAAGCGAGGCAGCATCAGGGGGCTTCGCATGCTGACTTTGACACGATGCTCGGGTACGCCCAGAACGGCGTTGCGCGTCACCTCGGCACCCGTGCCGGCGGTGGTGGGGATGGCGATGTGGGGCACTGAGCTGTGCAGAGGCGGCCTGCCGGCGCCAACCACTTCCAGATAATCTTCCAGCTCGCCGCGATTGGCCAGCATGGCGGCAATGACCTTGCCCGTATCCATGACGCTTCCGCCCCCCAGGCTGACGACGAAGTCACATGCGGCCCGGCGGGCCAGTTCCACACCTTCCTTCGCCAAGGTCGTCGTCGGCTCTCCTGCCACGCTGAATGTCACGTACTCAATGCCTTGTTTGCGCAGCGGTTCAAGAATCAATTCGGCCCGCTCGGCGGTCCGGCCGGTGACAACACAAGCCATTTTCCCCATTTCGGCTGACAAGGATGCAACTTCGCGGATTGTCCCTGGGCCGAATAGGATGCGCGTCGCGGTTGCAAATTCGAATCTCATGGTTTCTCTCGCTCACGGGCCAGCGCTGCAGTTAGCCCCAGCCCTGCTCATCAGGGAACACGTTCGTATATTTGACGCTCGTGCGCGGCTCAGCCATCATGCCAGCCACGGCATCGCGCCATTTCTGATAATGCGGCGTCTGCTTGTGCCTGGCGGGGTCCTCTGGAGTCCGATAGACCTCGACCAGCACAAAACGCGTCGGGTCGTCCTGCTGCTGGATGACATCGAAGCGGGCAACGCCCGGCTCCTGGACGCTGTGGCGAGCATTTTCGAGACTGGCGGCCCGGAAGGCATCAACCTTATCGGGCTTCACATGAACGAAGACATGAACGACAAGCATAACATTCTCCTTACACGTTCAGATTTCAGCGTCACAGTTTAGCAAATGCACTGCGCCCGTGCAACCCATTCGGCCGGACAGTGAATGATAAGCTCAGCGGGTCAAAAGATGTCCTTGCGCCGCCGCAATTCTGCAAAGACATCCACGGCCTGGGCCTGCGACATTCCGAGAGCAGCCTTTAATTCGGGCGTATCGGCCCGCAAGAAAGGATTCGTCGCCTTTTCCTGCAACATCGTCGAAGGAACCGTGGGCCTGCCCTGCCTGTGGGCCTGCTTGATTTCATCGAGGCGCTGCCTGACGGCCGGATTATCAGGCTCGATGCTCGATGCAAATTCGTAGTTCTCCAGCGTGTAATCGTGTCCGCAGTAAACGAACGTCTCATCGGGCAAAGACGCCAATCTGAGCAGCGATTCCCACATCGTTTGCGCATCGCATTCCAACAGCCTGCCGCAGCCTCCGATGAACAATGTGTCCCCCGTCCAGAGAATGCCGCTCTTACTGCCGTTTGACGGCGGCACGTAGTAGCACACCGACGTGCTTGTATGCCCCGGCGTGGCAAGACTCCGTATCCTTGTGTGACCCAACGTCAAAATCTGGCCGTCCTCAACAACCTGGTCGATGCCGGGCGTTCTTGCCTTATCGCCGCCAATGACCGTGCAGCCGGTTTTGCGCTTCAGCTCCGCCGCTCCGGCGGTGTGGTCCCCATGGTGATGCGTAACGAGGATCGTTTTGAGAGTCAGGCCGTGCTCCTTGAGAATCTTCACGACCGCCGAACTGTCGCCAGGGTCAACCGCAAGCGAATCGCTTCGGTCATACCGATGCAGGTAAATCAAATTGTCGCCGAGGGCGGGAATCGTAATGACTGAATCCATAGTCTGCCAATAACACAACCGTTTACTCAAGCTCTCTGCGTATTTTATAGTCCCTTTGTGGAAAAGGTCAAAGTGTTTGACAATTTCGAATCTTTCGGGCAATACTATCGCAGGCGTCAAGAGGAGTAAATTGCGCTTTTTTGGCATTTGTTCTGAGAATGCCGGCACGAAAATACAGAACCCGGAGCTTCCGAGGCGGCCGGTACAAACGAGTGGACACACGGACTGAGTACGAAAGGTACATCGCAAAATGAATCACGACGTCACCCGAAGGACGTTTTTGAGACAATCCGCAGTTGGCGTACTGGGTGCGATGGGTGGCAGCCTTCCCCAAGGGAGGGGTGGTGCACGCCCGCAAAGTCGGCCCAACATCGTCATGTTCATCTCCGACGATCACGGCATTGATTTCGTCGGCTGCTATGGGAACAAGGACGTACGGACTCCCAACATCGACGCGATGGCGAAAGAGGGAATGCTGTTTGCGAATATGTTCGCCGCATCGCCGACGTGTGCGCCTTCGCGTTCGGTCTTGTGTACGGGGCTCTATCCAGCTCGCAACGGCTGCATGGGAAATCACACGGTATGCCGGACTGACATTACGGCACTTCCAACCTATCTGAGAGATTCAGGCTATCGGGTCGCCCTGGCGCACAAGTTTCACACCGAGCCAAGAAAGGAAGTCTTCAATTTCGAATACGTGGCAGCCAAGCTGCCTCCCAATCCAAAACGCCCCCGAACCTATCGCATGGAAGGTTTGGATACTAAGGTTGTCGATGAGTTCCTTGCGGAACATGCCCTGAACCGGACTAATACGCCTTTGTGCCTGATCGTTGCCGACAGCAGCCCGCATGTGACCTGGGAGCCTAACAAGATTTATGACCCGGCGAAGCTGCAATTACCGCCGTTTATCGTTGACACGGAGCTGACCCGAAAAGCCATGGCCAACTACTACCAGGATATTACGACCATGGACAAACGCCTCGCAGAGGTCAGGGCCGCGTTGAAGAAACATGGTTTCGAGGACAACACGCTCTTTATCTACACGACGGATCAGGGTTCCGAGTGGCCGCATTCCAAATGGACGGTCTATGATACCGGCATTCACGTGCCCTTTATCGCCGTCTGGCCCGGCCGGGTCAAGCCGGGGTCGGTTTGCGAGGCGATGATCTCGTTCGTCGATGTGACGCCGACCTTTGTTGATGTCGGCGGGGAACGGCCACCCGACGGGATCGACGGCAAGAGCTTTCTGAATGTGCTGCTGGGTAAGGCCAAGACCTTCCGCGACTACATTTACGCCTCCCATACTCGCGACGGCGATATGAACATTTTTCCTCAGCGATGTGTTCGGGACAACTGCTATAAGTACGTTCTCAATCTGAATCCCGAGAATCTATGGACGACGCATTTTACAAGGGTGCCCGGCATCCCCGAAAGCCACAAGGAGGTCTGGGACATGTGGGTCGAAAAAGCCCGGACCGACCTGCAAGCCGCCAAATTGGTCGATACCATCGAGCATCATCCGGCCGAAGAGCTGTACGATTTGCAGGCCGACCCCTACGAGCTGAACAATATCGCCGCCAGGCCCGACGCGGAGCCGATCCTCAAGAAGCTGCGGCAAAAACTGAAGGAATGGATGGTCGCACAAAATGATCCGGCCCTGTGAGCTTTCGCAATTGGGCAATGTCCACTTCACTATGACTGATGAAAGCCGATATCGAAAAAACGCTGCGAATATTTACCATTGGCCATTCCAACCTTTCGTTCGAGCAGTTTGCGTCGCTGCTGAAGGAATTTGAGATTCGCCTCGTCGCCGACATCAGACGCTATCCTTCGTCGCAGAAATTTCCGCATTTCAACCGTCCGGCCTTGTCTGACCGGCTGGCGGCCGAAAACATCGACTATTTGTGGCTAGAAGCACTTGGCGGCCGCAGGCACACGGCGGCAGGTGACAAGTCTCTTAACATGGGGCTCAAAAGTCCCGGATTTCGCAGCTACGCCGACTACATGGCCACGGACCAATTCCGCAGAGGTGTTCAGGAACTCTTGTCGGCGGCGGCAAGCTCACGTACCGCGGTTATGTGCGCGGAGAAATTGTACTGGAAATGTCACCGCCGGCTCTTGAGCGATTACCTGACCACCCGGGGCGTAGAAGTTGTCCACATCTTAGAGCCGGGCAAGAGTTCGGCTCACACGCTCACACCCAATGCGGTCATCGCAGAGACCGGGGTCATTTATCCTCCGCCGAAACTCAAGCAGGAGCAGAAAACCCTCTTCGACCTTGACCTGTAAACGGATTCAGGATAGTTTTCACACAGAAAGGCTGAGACATGAAAGAACGAACAGTAATAATTGGTCTTGGCGCACTGGGGTTGGGTCTGCTGGCTTTCGTGGCTTTATCCTATGTGGCTGTGACTGTGACATGGCAGTATTTGAAAGACTGGTCAGAGCCGCACGAGCTGCCCACTGCGAAGATTCCAGCAGAGTACCGGACCATCACAGGTCAAGAATTGCCCAAAAAGGTAGATGGTCTGCGCGCCATTTTCCAGGGAGGTATGGACCCGGAAATCTTTGCGCGATTCGAGACGGATGCCGAGGGTATCGAGCGCGTCAAACGTTCATTTATGATCACGGGTGCAACCTCTGAGCGCATCGTTGCAGCTCAGCTTAGGCAGACGCGATCCCTAATGTTCTCGTCGGTGCCTCGGATGCAGGAGAAGCTTGGCATCTGTCTTTTCGACCAGAAATCAATCGAATCGGGACTCCTCATCGAATCTCCGGGTCTCAAGCACAGGTTCTATAGCGTCCTAATAGACGAGCAACGAGGCACAGTGTACATATACGCAATGCTCCTCTGAGCGGTCGATCACACGGACCGAGAGAAAGTCGGTCGAGAACAGATGTGGCGACGCGGCAAAGTTGCCATCGAGCGTCACGCACTTCGAGTGGATTTGTTTTGACTGAGCACGCCAGCTAATATATACTGTGTACCGACGTGAGTCGGAGTCGTTCAGGATGCTTGAGGAATTTGTGGGATTTGAAATTAGAAGGGAGAGATTGATTATGAGCGATACCAAGCCCAACAGTAAGATTGTTGTCTGGAGTCTTTGTGCCAGCCTGGTCCTGTGGGCACTCTCAGCCCACGCGGCAGAGTTACCGCCGGACCCGAATAATGCCGCCCTGCTGTATTATCAGGCCTTTCTGCTTTGCCCGGATTTGGACAGTATCCCGGCAGAGGCAATTGAGACCGTCTTTGGTTCATTCAACCTCCAGTCTACAAAGGTCGCAGTGTCTGTAGAGGAAGTCAGAAAGTATGCGAAAGATTATAAGCACGTCATTCAAATTGCTGAGGCTGCCTCCAAGATATCGCGCTGCGACTGGGGACTGCCGTATCCGCCCTTTGGAGGATCTGGAGTAGGCATCAAGGTGTCAAGGCAGGCAAAAGTCCTCGCATTCTTTATCTGCGCGGAGGCCCGAGTACTTGCTGCCGATGGCGACTACAAAGCGGGGTTTGCGCGGTGTCTTTTGCTCTGTCGATTCGCCAGGCACTTTGGGCAGTGGCAAGGAAGCCCTCTTCCAAACCTATTGGAAGCGAGTGCTCTGCGCTGTGTGCGCCAGATCCTGCAGACGATGCCAGCAGATGAGAAGACACTGCGATGGCTGAGTGAGCAGCTTGCTGCTAAGCCGCCAGTGACGGCTCCTTTGTCAGCGCTAACAAAGAACGAGTTTGAGTGTATGTTTTCGCGGTTGCGCGAGGGCCTTAAGTTCGCACGGATGCGCCAGGCCCTTGCGGAGGAAGAGGCCAATGATAAACAGAGCAGTGGTGCTGTGGATCTTATGAGTGTGGAGGTTCTTGATGAACTCATTCGTAAGGCGACTTCCGAGTTCTTGGACCCCGCTCTTGAGATGCTGGCCAGTGATATTCCCTACGTCTCCAAATATGAGAAAATCGAAAGCTTGGCGAAGGCCTTCAACAAACAGCTCGTGCCCTACGATCCGGTCATTATACCCATGGTAGCCCTGGTGGAAAAAGTGGCCACTTTGTACAACAACGATGTCAGGTACCGGACTCTTGAGAACGCTCTCCGGTCCGCCATCGAAATATACTTATGCAAAGCGACGACCGGGCGCCTGCCCGATGCGATCCCGGATGGCTTGTCAAAGGATGCTTATAGCGGCCAGGATTTTGAGTACGAAATTACGGATGATGGTTTCTTGCTTCGCTGCCGGGGCAAAGACCTTACGAACGGCAGAATTGAATCCTTCGCGTTCAAGGTACAGAAATAAGGAGCAGCACACGCGGAAGCGCTGTTCCAACTACTGACGTTAAAACCCCCCGGACAAGAAAATATCTGTGTATTCAGTGGACTGGCGGTCAGGAAGTCTTAGAATCCTGCTTGGGGCAGTTTCCTCTGCTTAAAATGACGACTTTGGTAATGTGAGTCTGTGATCGGGAGGCAACGAAGATGGTCAGGAACATCGACACACGGCGGGATTGGTTTCGGCCCACAGGGCGGCCGGACACGGCGTTTGCAGTGTGCTGGCCGATACTGTTATGCTCGATACTCCTTGTCGGCATGGCGACCAGCGCGCCGGCGAACACACGGCGGGAAACGGCTCGTCCGAGGCTGTTTTTTACCAAAGAGAAGGTGGATCGCCTGCGTCAGCGCGTTGCCGAAAACGCAACAATCGGCGAGGCGTGGAAAAAGCTTCTTGGCCGGGCGGACCGGCAGCTTGGCGAGGAGCTGGTTTTGAAGGAATACGCCGAGGGCGGCACCGGACAGCACGGCAACTACGGCAGGCCCAGCAGCCAGATCAGCGACATGGCCGGGACGCTGGGTCTGGCTTATCGGATGACCGGCGAGAAACGCTACGCCGAGAAGCTCCGGGACGCACTTATCTATTACGGCGGACTGAATCGATGGGCGGGCGACGCACATAACGATCCGCCGTGGCATTCGGAGCTGAACACGGCCAGATTCTGCTACGGCTACGCCGTCGGCTATGACAGCATTCACGATTTTCTCTCCGAGGGCGAAAGAAAAACCATTGCTGCGGCCATGATTCGGTTAGGCATTTTGCCCACGCTGGATGACTGGATGCCGGGCGGGAAGCGCATTCACGCACTGGACTCGATGGGGCATAACTGGTGGAGCGTGTGCGTTTCGATGGCCGGCCTGGCGGCGCTATCACTGGTGGGCGATGAGCCGCAGGCCGAGCCGTGGGTGCGGCAGGTCTCAGAGGCTTTCCCCGAATGGTTCTGCTATCAGGGAAACGTCCTGCAAAACAAGACGTCCAATTTCGACCGCAACGGCGCCTTTTACGAGAGCGTCAGTTACGCCAACTACGCATTGTCGGAGTATCTGCTGTTCCGGCTCGCCTTTACCAACGTCTTCGGCCAATCATCAGCGCCCGAGATTCCTTTGCTCGCGAAGGCGGGGGATTTTTTCGTCCATGCGTGCTATCCGGCTTCGGACTCGATCCTGTCGGTGAATTTCGGCGACAGCAGCCTGGGCTCGACGGGTGCGAGGACTGTACGGCTGCTGCTTGCCAACGGGTACGATACGCCCCAATATCACTGGTACTTAGGCCGGACCGAGCCGGGGCTGGATGACCCCGTGGGGCTGGTTTACTACGAGCAGCGTTCGCTGGAATCTGCGCCGAGCGACCTTGCCTGCTCGGTGCTGTACCCGGACATCGGCTGGGCGATTCTGCGGTCATCCTGGCGGGACGATGCGACCATGCTGGCGATCAAGTCGGGCTTCGCGTGGAACCACGCCCACCCGGATGCAGGGTCTTTCATTCTGTTTCACGGCGGCAAACCTCTGATTATCGATTCCGGCACCTGCTCCTACAGCAGGCGGGAATACACCAGTTATTACCGTCAGAGCGCTGCCCACAACGTCGTCCTGATCGACGGTCACGGGCAGAATCCCGAAGACTGCGGCGGCGGCGACCGCGGCACGGTAACGTCCGGCCAAATCCATCGGCTGATGGACGCGGCGGGATTGAAGTACGTGTTCGCCGATGCGACCGGGCCGACCGCGTGGAAATTCTCGCGGAATTACCGTCACTTCCTGTGGCTCGGCGGTGCGATTTTGATCTTCGACGACGTGCGGACCCACGAGCAAGGTCAATTTGAATGGCTGCTGCATTATCAGGACAAGGCCGAAACGCAGGGCCGGCAGATAGTTCTATCCAATGGCGATGCTCGCGTGCTTGTTCAGCCGCTGTTTCCGCAAGAGCTGAAGATCGTCGAGAAAAAGGGTCTGAAAGATCACGAGCCTGACACGCAGGTGTCATATCTTGCTTTTGCGCCAGAAGGACAAACGCGGGAGAGTAAGTTCCTCACGGCGGTATTGCCGCTTGAAGTCGGCGGCGAAACGCCTGCTGTGCAAATCGAACCATTGAACCAGAAGGATGCGATAGGTGTTCGGGTCAGCGAAGCGGATATGGTTACGGATGTGTATCTGAACATGCAGGCGGACGGGCGAAAGATGCACCGCAATAGCTGCAACGTGATTGACGGCTGGGACACCGATGCGTATCTGTTCGCCGTCACGCGGCCTAAAGGAGCCGATAAGAACGACCCCGATGCGGCGACGCGGTATTTTGTCGCCTGCGGCAGCTATCTTCGCAGAAACGGCAAAGTCGTGCTCGATTCACTCTCAAAAGTCGATGCCGTCTTTGTGCCGGGAAAACAGGTGCAGGTGTGGCTGGAAGGACAGCCTGTGAACAACGTGTTCTTCAGAGCGACGGATGAGCCGGACACCGTGATCCTCAACGGTAAGAATACGCCGGTGCGGTATGACGAAACGGCGCATCGTGTCCGGGTGCAGAAAAGCGTATCACCGTGAAGCACGAGGGATGAGGGGCGATGGAGGATGGACGATTTGTCTATCGTCCTTTCGTCCAGCGTTTCGGTCGGTTCCATCCGAAGTGTTGGGTGATTAACGCTGTGCCTGAAGGCGGACTTGTGATAGGATGAAACGAGAAAAACTGGATTGAGTCGGGAGGCCGTATAATGAATGATTCGAGGTGGACCAGACGAGGGTTCCTGAAAGCGATCGGCGCGGGGGCCGCAGCATTATCGTTGCCGGGCATTGAAACATTCGGGCGTAATGCAAGCAAGCCGAACGTCCTGTTTATCTTCGCCGATGATCAGTGCTTCGAAACGCTGCACGCGATGGGCTGTGACGAGATACAGACTCCGAATCTGGACAGGCTCATCAGAAACGGCGTGACCTTCACGCACGCGTACAATCAGGGGGGCTGGCACGGCGCTATATGCGTGGCCAGCCGGACCATGCTCAATACGGGCCGCTTCCTGTGGATCGCCAGAGACATAGAGCCGACGCTGAAAGAAGAAACCGCCGCCGGAAGGTTCTGGTCGCAGTACATGAAACAGGCGGGCTACGAGACCTACATGAGCGGCAAGTGGCACATCACGGGGATCAAGCCGGAAGACATATTCGACCACGTCAAAGACGTTCGCCCCGGCATGCCCAATCAGACCCCGGAAGGATACAACCGCCCCGCCGAGGGACAGCCCGATCCCTGGAAGCCCTGGGACACAACGCGAGGCGGATACTGGAAAGGCGGCAAGCACTGGAGCGAAGTCCTCGGTGATAACGCCGAAGGGTTTCTCGAAAACGCAGCCGGCAGCGGCAAGCCATTCTTTATGTATCTGGCCTTCAACGCCCCGCACGACCCGAGGCAGTCGCCGAAGCAGTACGTGGACAAGTATCCGTTAGAGAATGTGAAAGTCCCCGCCAACTTTCTGCCGGAATACCCTTACAAGGATTCCATTGGCTGCAGCGTCGAGCTCAGAGACGAATCGCTGGCCCCCTTCCCCCGCAGCGAATACGCCGTCAAGGTGAACCGTCAGGAATACTACGCGATTATCACCCACATGGACGCCCAGGTGGGCCGCATTCTCGACGCCCTTGAAAAAACGGGAAAAGCCGACAATACTTACATCTTCTTCAGCGCCGACAACGGGCTGGCCCTCGGCCATCACGGCCTGATGGGCAAGCAGAATCTGTACGACCACAGCGTCAGGGTCCCGCTGATCGTCAACGGTCCTGATGTCCCCAAGAACAAGAAGATCACCTCGCCGGTTTATCTTCAGGACATTATGCCGTCGGCTCTGGAGCTTGCAGGCGTAGAGAAGCCCCAGCACGTGCAATTCAAGAGCCTGATGCCGCTGATTCAGAGCAGAACCGGCGCCAGCTACGACGCCATCTACGGCGGTTACATGGACTTGCAGAGAATGGTCTGCACGGGCGGTTACAAGATGATTTATTACCCGAAAATTGATAAAACACTGCTCTACAACCTGAACGCCGATCCGCTGGAGATGCACAACCTTGCCGACGATCCGGCCAACGCCGGCTTGCTGCAAAAACTAAAGGTCCGGCTGAGAGACCTGCAAAAAGAAACACGCGACACGCTCGACCTCGACAAAACCAGCGGTCAGCAAGAGGCAATGCCATGAGAAAAGCAATGGTGAATGTTCTGGGGGCGATGCTTTGCTGCCTGAGCACGGTTGCTGCTCAGGAAGGTCAGGCAGTCGCGAACAAAAGCCGCGAATTTTCGCTGGAGAAGAAATACCTGAATCTTCCCGTCAAGAACGGCGCCGAGGAGCGACTGGTCAACCTCAGTATCGACAATACAGTTGTCCGGGAATTCGAGATCGAGCTGGCGCCCGACGAGCCGGACTTCTGGGTGTTTCTCGATATCGGCCAGTTCAAGGGCAAGAAGGCTGTCCTCCGCATAGACAAATATGACATAGCCAAAAGCAAAGGCTTCGATTCCATCTATCAGGCAGACACGTATATCGGCCAGGAGACTATCTACAGGGAGAAATTCCGTCCACAGTTTCATTTCACCTCCCGCCGAGGCTGGAACAACGACGCCAACGGGATGGTCTATAATGATGGAGAATATCACCTGTTCTATCAGCACAATCCCTACGGCTGGAAGTGGGGCAACATGACCTGGGGCCACGCCGTCAGCACGGATATGGTCCACTGGACCGAGCTGGGGGACGCGATTCATCCCGACCGCCTGGGGACGATCTTCTCCGGCTCAGCCGTAGTCGATATTGACAATACGGCAGGATTTCAGACGGGCAACGAGAAAGTCATCGTCTGCATCTATACATCGGCCGGTGGGACAAACCCGATGTCGAAGGGGCAGCCTTTTACCCAGTCCATCGCCTATAGCAACGACCGCGGCAGGACGTGGAACATTTATGAGCACAATCCTGTTCTGGGCCACATCAACGGCTCAAACCGTGACCCCAAAGTCATCTGGCACGAGCCGACCCATCAATGGGTGATGGCGTTGTATCTGGATGATAAGACGATGGGATTCCTCACATCGAAAGATCTCAGGTCGTGGGATCTCCAGAGCAGGCTGAAATGCTTCCATGAATGTCCCGAGCTGTTTGCCCTGCCGGTCGATGGAGACGAAAATAACAAGAAATGGATACTCTATGGAGGCAGCGGGGACTATTTAATCGGCGATTTCGACGGAAAACAGTTTATAAGCCAGACCGGTCCGATTCGTTTCCACTATGGCAACTGCTTCTATGCCTCGCAGACGTTCAATAACATCCCCACGGAAGACGGCCGGCGGATTCAGATGGCGTGGGGGCGAGTCGCGATGCCGCAGATGCCGTTCAACCAGATGATGCTGTTCCCCGTGACGCTGACGCTGCGGACGACCGACGAAGGCCCTCGCATGTTCGCCGAGCCCATTCGCGAGATTGAGAACCTTCACAAGCGCCAGTGGAAATGGAGAAGCACGATGTTGGAGCCGGCCGATAACCTGCTCTCAGGTGTTTCGGGAGAGCTGTTTCATCTTCGAGCCGAGCTGCGAATCGATAACGCCCGGGAAACCGGCTTTGTCATCCGGGATATCCCGGTCGTCTATGACGTCCAAAAGCAGGAATTGTCCTGTCAGGGCAAAGCAGCTCTTTTGAAGCCGTCGGGTGACAAGATTCGCCTTGAATTGCTGGTGGACCGCACGTCCATCGAGATTTTCGGCAACGGCGGTCGAGTCTATATGCCGATGGGAGTGATCCTTGCGGACAACTCGAAGTCGCTGGGGATATTCACCAAGGGCGGAAATATGCTGGTCGAATCCATGGAACTCTTCGAGTTAAGTTCTATCTGGCCTCAGGACGAGGATTAGACGGCCCTCGGCCCGGCAACGACTCACTCGACCTTCTTGTAGAACTCGGCCTCTTTGTCGGAAAGCTTCTTTTCACGGATCAGCGTTCGGACACGCTGCATATCGACGTCCCTCGGCTGGCCGCCCGAAGCCGAGACGGAGATTGTGTCGTCCCCGGCGGGAACGACCTCTAAGAATCTGCCCACCGATACGGCTGACGTGAAGATCGCCACGATGAGCACACAAGCAAGGAATACTCTGGCGTTTTTACGGTCCTGCGTTGCCGCCCTGTCGAATGTTTCGAAGCGGCATTTGTCACACTGAATGCAGTCCATGTTGTCCCTGCCCGTCAGGCCGAACGGGCATCGGCCGAATTTCCTGGCGGGCAGGTAGCGCTTCAGTATCGCTGCTCCATTAAGCAGCGAAAGAAAGGCCCCGGCGGGACACACATAACGGCACCAGAAACGAGTGCAGAACATCGAGCCGAGCAAGGCGGTGGCCATAACGAGCGGCACGGCCGAGCGGAAGTCCTGAATCGTAAACGGCAGGCTGAAAACAGAAATGAGCGGGTCCCCCGCCAACGTCGTTCGGTTTCGTGAGGCGAAGAAAACCATGACCACAACAAAAAGCACGATGTACTTTACGAATCTCGCTTTTCGCATCGGCTCGGTTGGTATCAGCGGCTTCAATTTCGCAGGCACAATGTAGCCGATGATTTCCTGGGCCGCACCGAACGGGCAGATGTAGCCGCAGTACACGTTGCCGAAGATCGCCACAAGAAGCGGGATTCCCACGACAAATAAAAATGCGCCCGTCAGCGCCGCGGCCGGGACATACCCGGATAATATAGTGACAATCTGCTCGCTGGAATACTGGGCGTTCAGCCAAAGGCCGCCGACGGCAAGACTGCCGCAGAGAACCACCAGTCTGCTCCAAAAACCACCTTTGTAGGTCACAATAAGGGCAAGAATGAAGGCACCGATAAGATATATCGCGGCCCTGTCAGGCAGGAGCCTTGCCCGATGGGGCTCCCGGCCAGCCGCCGGCTCGACAGCCCGGCCGAGGACCTGCTCTGCGAACCTGCGGCCTGATGTCTGCAGCGCTGCGAGAATCGCCTCAGAGCTCACTGTGGCTCCTGTTACGGCATGAACGCCGGCGAACGGGCCAGGCCCAAAGAGATGACGGCCAAGCAAGGAGTCGCACCATTGGCCGAGAAGCTCAAGATATGCCGGCGTTTCATTCGAGCGAATGATATGAAAGCCAATGAGTCCGCCGTTAGGATCATCCGCATAAACGGCAAGATTCATCTTGCCGCCGAAGCCCCGGACTTCAGGTGCAAAATCTTCCGAGCTGAAGATATATCCGGTCAGCAAATCGTTGGCGTCCCGGACTCTGAAATAATCGACTTTGCGAGCGTCCTGGCCAAGGACCGCGGATTGCGTCTCGACGCGCAATTCTCCGGCAAGCGCTTGAACTGAATGCTGCGGCAGCGAAAGCCTGAGCCGAGCGCCGGCGCCGGCGAGCAGATTGGAGCATAATATGACCGATACACCAACGCCGAACAGGCAATAGCCGAGGCCGCGAAATCGCAAAGCGGCTGCATCGAAGGACCATGTTCTTCCCGGCTTGAATATCTTCAGCGCCGCAGGCGGCGTATTGGCCAGGACAAGCACAACAAAGACAAATAGCGTCACTTTAGCGCCGAGCACGGGGACAAGTGCAAGGCCCGTCACTACCCCTCCTACCGCGGCTCCGAGATGGTCGGCGGTTTCGAGCGTGCTGCCGGCCCGGCCCGTCTCAAAACCGGAATCGGCCAACTGCTTAGCCGCGATAGGAAAGTAGCCACCCGTGCATAGACCACAAAGGACAAAGGCCACTGCAAATGTCACGTGCGACCACTGCTCACCCGGCCAGGAGGCAGTCGCACAGAGTATGAGCGAATGTACAAATACAGCCAGAAGCAGCAGTCTCTCGGTGCGAGTTTCTTTCTCTGCCGCCAGCGAATATCTTGCCAACGCCGCACCGGCGGTCAGTCCGGCCATGAACAAAGACGAAACTACCCCGATGTGTAAATACAGCGAGCCGAAGCGGGTTTGGTAAAGGTACATCAAAACAATCACCGCTCCAATGCCCGCCGCGCCGGCCGAGAAAACCAGGAAACTGCTGTCGAAGCTGGACGGCCTGCCTTCTTGAGCCGGCTTCAAAATGTAGATGCCTCTGAGTATCACAAGAACGAGGATGGGGATAAGGAAGGGCAGCGGACCGGCCAGGGCAAGGTGTTTGACAAGCCGGGCCGCCGGCGCGCCGGACTGCTTGGCCGTGAGCAGCAAGCTGTACAAATGGGTCAGAGGCTTTGAATCACGATTGATCAAGAGCTCCTCGGGTAAATCCGCACGCGAATAACTTTCCAGGGCTGCCGCCGCGCGGTCCGGCAGATAAACGGAGAGCAACGCTTCCGGAGCGAAAATCCGGCCTGCCCCGTTTATCGAGGCGAAACGGTCTCGCAGAGTGCCGGGCTCGCCGGTAATGCTTTGCGAATCCGATGCAATAAACCAGGTGTCTTCGCCGGGCGCCAGAACGAGCTTGGAGAAGACTTTCTCAAGCGTTAGCTTCGTCGAGGCCCCGAGGTTGATCAGCTCGGTGCCCATAATGTTTTCCCCCCCTGCTATTCGCACGGCCAACACCCCGGCAGCACTTAAAGACTCTTTAATTTGCCGGTAGAATTCGATGGCGTAATACCGGCTCAGAACCGAGCTGGTCGCATCGGGCAGATTGAGAACGACAACGTCGAATAATTGCTCTTTGTCGGCCAGCAGGGAGCGTGCGTCCCCGGCAAGCAGGTGCAATCGCGGGTCGGCGATTTGAAGGTCAAGAGGTATGAACTTATTGACCTTCCGCACGTATTCGCTATCACAATGCGCATACATGACTGTCTCAATCTGCGGCAGGTACAGAAGCTCGCGACAAAGGGCAAGTCCCGAGCCGACGACCAAAACCTTCCTGGCATCGGGCTTTTGGCACAGGGCGATAGCTGCTATTCGCCCGGCTGAAGTTTCATCGGGCAGGGCCTCCGCCACACCGCCATCGCGGACAACAACCCATTGACTCTGGTACGTTCCGTAGAGATACTCGGCTTGAGCCGTCTGGAATGAACCTGCAAGAGTATCCTTTGGAAGAAGCTTGCTCCATTTTACAGTCCGCACATAATCCATCAAAGCCTTGTCGGCTCCGAGGACCAAGCAGAGACAAACACCAAGAGGAACCAGAAAAGAGAACGCACAAGAGATTTTCCGGGCCCTGAATGCCGAGCCGCTGAACTCGTGCGGCGCAAGACTTCTTGCAAGCTGGACGGCAAATACCGACACGGAAAGAACAAAGGCAAGAATGAAGAAAATCCCCGCCAGGCTCATGCCCAAACCCAGAAGGATCGTCACGCCCATTCCGCCGATGAAACTTCCCGCCGCTTCAAGGGTGTACACGTGTGAGACAGGCAACCTATCGCCCTGCCCCGCCGAGTCCGACCCAAACCATCGGCACGCGACGGGAAACAGCAGCCCGGTGACAAAGCTGACCGGCGCATTGACGACTATGGATACCAGAACGATATCGCGGACGGACCACAGGGCGTACGACTGAAGGCCGGCAATCGCTCGCGCCTCGACGATCAGCGCGGCCTGAAGGACAAACGCCGGCACGTACACCAGAAATAAAAACTCTGCGGCTGCGAACGAGCGAGCCTCAGGACTCTTGACTCGGCGGACGAGCAGTGCCCCCAATCCGACCCACAGGAACCACGAAGCGAAAAAGACGCCGACGCTGATGTCGTTGCCCTCGAAGGTGGTGACAAACTCGCGGAACAGTAACGTCTGGGCGGCGATGGAGAACAGGCCGTAACTGAATATCAGCAAGCCTCGGGCGAACTTCATCTCTCATTCTCGCCAAAAACGAACGCTTGAAAGACCAGGAAGCTCGCGCCTTCTTTCCAGGCGTCGGCGGGCAACTGCGCCTTGCGAGACAATTGGGTGAGCATTTGATCGACATCCCAGCCCTGTTCAGGCGCCACCTGCGGCAAGAACACGGCGGAATGGCCGTCTTTGTTCAAAACGATGCCGTCTATGCCGATTCGGATTTGATCCGGCGAGGCGATTGGTGCAGGAGCCGTCAGAGCGGAGATTTCGATTGCGATGTCCTTGAGCTCGTCTGGCGAGACCGGCGGAAAGCGTGTGTCGTTGACACAGGCGTTTATCGCGTTCAGAATGACCGACTTGTATAAAGGCCGCTGAGGAAAAATGTCGCCGATACAGCCTCGGAGCATGGCGTTTTTCTTTAGCGTGACAAAGGCCGCTCGCGGCCGGTGCATCGCCTCGCTGACGGTGACATCCAACTCCGACGCTTCCGGAACGCGCCGGTTTTGCAGGGCATAAACGATCGTTTTTCGGGCCAGAGTCAGGAGCTGTTTCTTATCCTCCTCTGTCAATTCCGCGCTACTTGTCGGCCGTTCAACGTCCGCATGGCCTTCCCACGAGCCGGCAAAAACGACGGAGAGGTAACTGACGGAATTGGTGAAATCGCCGGCCAGCTCACCGGAGGTCGCATAGTGTGCCAAGTGCGCCTCTGCCGGCTTGCTCAGCATGGACAGCAGTATCGCAATCGGTACATAGCCGCATATCGTCGCCCCCGTGCGCTGCCTATAATCGAGGAAACCCGCGGCGTCGAGCCGGGCAATATGCTCATAAGCCCCCATATCCAGCTTCTTGATCTGCTCCGGTATGTCGTCGCGGAAAGGGACGTACCCATAGTTCGGCCCGTAGTGCACGAAATCCGAGCTTGCGACGACGAGGGTCTCGTTGTCCACCAGGCTCTTCAAGATTTCGGCGGCCTTGCTAATGGTTGCCTGCGAGCAGTTGCCAGCCACGATAGGCACGAGCTTGAAGCCGCTTTGACAATACTGCAACAGCGGAATCTCTATCTGGACGCTGTGCTCATATTCGTGCACCTGCGGCACGTTCTGAAACAGCGAATAGCTGAGAAGCTTGTCGATAAACTCGACATCCAGCGGCACCTGTCCCAGAGGCGTTTCGTAGTGTGTGGCCCTGGGCACGCTGAGCACTTCTTCCATCGGAACCCTGTGACTGGGACCAATAACGACGATGCGTTTGTACTTTCTGCCGGCGGTCTTGATCCCCGTCGCTGCGGTTTGGCCCGAGTACTGGTACCCCGCGTGCGGCAAAATCAATGCAATCACGTTGTCTATCGGCTCGACCGGCGCTTTTTGAAAGAAGCCTTCAATCTGCTCGCGGAGCTCCGCAGCATCAGCAGGATACCACCCGCCGGCCAGCGACGAATGCAGAACAACTTTGGCCGATTCGGCGTGTTTTTCCGCCGGGGCTGCAGCCGCTGCGTTCGTGGGAGCCGGAGTCTCTTTCTTGCACGCGTCTGCAAAAAGAAGACCGAAGACACACAGAGACAGAATCGGCAAGGGCAGTAGCTTTTCTCGCCGGTCGGATTTGCCTGATTGTCTATCCATATCAACCGCTCCATTTGCTCTGTTCGAGGATATCATGCAGGGGTTTCACAGGGCCGGGGTACTGTCTCATTGGAACAGCCCAAACGAATTTGCGCAGCTTCGCCTTTTGGGCCGAGGCCCTTTGGGCGAATGCAGAGGCACCAGCGACGATGAACGAGCACGTTTCTGTCAATTTGCGAATAAATCTTCTGCGCGTCATTTCCAAACTCCGTAAATCTCTTTACTGCACTCCGGGCAGAGGCCATCTTTGAGCCGGTTCTGCAGAACCGTATAGCCGCTGCGTTCGATAAGCAGTTTCTTGCAGCCGGGGCAATACGTGTTCTGGCCTTCCGTACTGGCGACATTGCCAATATATACGTAGTCGAGACCTTCGCTCATTCCGATTTGGCGAGCCATTTCCAGCGTTTTCAAGGATGTCGGCGGCAAATGAAGCATTTTGTATCGAGGATAGAATCCCGAGAAATGCAGCGGTGTTTCACCGCCCAGGTTCGCTTTGACCCAGCGGGCGAGCTGGCGAATCTCCTCAGCCTTGTCATTAAGCGTCGGAATCACTAAGTTCGTCACTTCGACGTGCACGCCTGCCGCCTTGGCCAGGATTAAAGCGTTTTGGACCGGTTTCAACGTCCCCGAACAGACCTCGCGGTAGAAATCTTCAGTAATTGCTTTCAGATCTATCCTTGCCACGTCCACGTGTTCGAGCAACTTTTTCCACGGCTGTTCGTTGATATAGGCGGCTGTGACCAGAACGTTGCGTATGCCCGCCTCCTTCGCCAGCTTCGCACTATCATACGTGTACTCGTAATAGACGATTGGGTCGGTGTAGGTATAGGCCAACGAGGGGCAGTGGTACTCTTTGCTCAGCGCCACAAGCCGCTCCGGCGGGCAGAAATAGGCGGGGATGTCTTGCTCTTCGGGATTGGCTTGAGAGATCTCCCAGTTTTGGCAGTTCTTGCAGTGCAGGTTACAGCCGAAGGTTGCAATGGAGAGAATCTTGCTGCTGGGCAGAAAATGGAAAACCGGCTTCTTTTCAACCGGGTCAACATTGATTGAGCAGGGATAGCCGTACACGACGGTCCGCAGCACGCCATCGACATTGATTCTCACCCGGCATTCGCCGCTTTGGCCGGGCTGAATCAGGCACATCTTCGGACATAATTCGCACTGAACCTTCACTCTCAGACCTCGCTTTTACTGTACATCCGGCAAGAAGAAGATTCGAACAGCGGCGTCAACTCGTTGCGTGAGATTCTTCTGTGTAAATTGTCATCTTCATTGCCCTACACTATTTTAGCCATTCCTTGAATAATGTCAAGAAGTGAACCTGGCGGATGTCGAGCGCTTCGTCTGTTGCCGGTTCAGGGGATGACCACACTGTTCTACGGATTCGGCTTCTTGCGGCGTCGGATAAGCTGTGCGGCGGCTGCGGCGATAAGGCCGGCCAGAAAACCGAAGAGTCCGTAGGACATTGGACGCATGAAAAAGCCCGTGCCGCCGAAGATATCGTGGGGGGCAGCGCCCGCCGGAACGAGCAGCCTTTTGGCGCAGCATAGAAGATTCGCCAGCATCGCACTCAAGGCAACAACAACGATAGTAGTCAGTGCGGATGCCTTGTGTCTTTCCAGCCGGACTATACTTGCGTCGATCAGAGCGCCCGCCGCACCGACAAGGGGCAAGCCCGGCAGGTCCCCGGCCAGGTTGCCGCCTAAGCCAATTGAGACAAAGGCCGCAGTCAAGGCCCCTGCCGTGGTTCCGGTTCTGCACCGGCCTAACAGACGGGCTGCAATGACAGGCGTCATCCACAAGAGCGCCTTGTGCCCGGGCAGGCCGAGGTGGAATCTCAAGGATGCCGCCAGACAGCCAGCAATGAGACCGGCGCCCAAGGAGAGGGCCAGGCCTCTTACACCGTCAGGACCGAGGACGATGTCCGCCCGAGACGTCCTCTTTTCTATCGAGAGGTATCCACGCATTTTTCTGCTGGCTCCATTGCACTGGCAAGACGGCTTGTCCACCGATCAGTCTTGGGCGGACCCAGTCGAGCGTTTCGTAGCGGTCGTTCACATCGGGCGCTCGCGCAGAAAAGCAATGCTCAACGGTGACGCCGATTTGATCGAAGGCCGCGGCATCGACACAACCTTGAAGCTCGCGGAGCCCGGGTAAATCGATGAAACGGCCGTTGTTCCCCGAAGCCCGCAGGCCGACGGATCCGATCGCCCCGATGACGCCCTGGCACGTGCCGCCTAAGCCGCAAAGCGAGATGGACGCGCGTCTCGCCGCGCGAAATGCCTCCGGCATTGCAACGACTCTTTGCGCAGCTTGATTCCCGAATTCGATAACGAAATCGGGAACGTCCGATGCCGCCGCTACACAGACGCCGGGGTCGGAACCCTCCGCACAATTGCGGACGACGAAGTCATAGACGAATTCCCAATCCTCCAAGCCGTTCCCGGATTCGATACCGATACAGGCGCCGCTGTTATGCGAGGTGTAGGGGATCGCAGGGTCAACAAGGAACTGGTGCCGGGTCACGCCCAGAGGACGCAGACCCCGCCGGGCGCATTCATCGGAAAGCCTTCGGGCCAGCCGGCCCGTCCCGGGACTGGATTGGTTATCCGTATCGTCGATGCCGATGAGGAAAGTTTTCATTGCGGTCGTTATCTGAATTCCCCCCTTGGGCTTTCTTTGACCATCTCCGCCGTGGCGCCGAGGGTGACGTAGTTGACGCCCTTTTTATAGTACCGATGGGCGGTGGGGATATTGCTGAACCAACTGTCGCTGGCGACCCATACGCCGGCGGGCATGGTGTCTTTGAGAACGCGGGGCCATTGAATCGTTTTACGAAAGAAGTTGCTGAGGAAGCGGCTGGTCGGCCGTTTAGTGAAGCTGTAATAGAAGTAGCCGATATTGCCGGCTTGGAAGTTCTGCCGGGAATGGCGTAGCTCGGGCTTCGTCTCGCTCGGACAGTAGTAGGCTTCTCCCACATCAACATAGCTGCTGAGCATGTTCACCAGGCCGATATGCGGGTTGTCCACGGTCACATCCGTCGGCAGGAAGGAATCATGGTCGCCGGCGTACACAAGGCAACCCAGGGCAAGCGCCCTGAGATTCGCGCGACAGGCCACAGCGTTCGCCTGACCGCGAGCACGTCCGACGGCCGGAATCACCAGCGAAACGCCAAGGCTGATAAGGGCCATGACGACAAGCAGCTCAATAAGAGTAAGAGCCGGTCGGCCTGATTGCAGAGAAAAAGTGCATGTTTCGCTATCGTATCGCACGGCAATGAACTCACTTTCGCTATTCTGTTCCGATCATCCAGTTTTCAGCCATCTCGGCCAGGTCGGCAAAGTCCACGCGGAGGTCCTTATTCACGTCGCCTGGGACGGTGACGGCAAAGGTCGAGACGGGATTTCGCTGGCTGTCGTTGGCATCGATGAAGGCGCGGTTCGTGTGATAGATGCTGGCCAGCGGGTCGGTGCCGATGTAACCGTACGCGCTGAATACGACCGGGCCGGGCAGACGGCTGAACTGATAATCAATTCTGACGGATTGATCCTGGGCCAGGGATGTAATCCCTTCGACGGCGTAAACCGTAACCCTGGCTGTATCAAAGGCGTACGCTATAGGCTCGCCCGGCGGATTCGTGCGGTGCGGATCGGCCGGGTCGGTCGTGAAATAGTACCCACTGGGTCTGCCGAACGGGTTGTCGTAAAAAGCGAAGTCATTCGGATCGAAATGAAAAGCTCCGGCGCCTTCCGGATGCAGCGTCATTTCGAATCCGTCATCAAGCGGGCCGGGGCCGGCGTTGATCGCCACCAGCAGAAGGACATCCGTAAACGTATTGTTCTTGCCCGTATTGACTATTTCGAAACTGCCGGCCTGATCGGACGAGACTCTATGCCCGGCCATCCCTCCGGCGTGGCGGAACTTGATGGCGTTCATGCCTTTGGCCTTGTTACCTCCACCCGCCGGGGAAAAGGCCACCGGATAGGATTCGCGAACGCCCGCCCTGCCGGCGTTAATCGGATACATATTCGGCCAGGTGGATGCGTCACCAAAGTCGATCCACGACGCCTCGGTCAGCTCATCCCAGGGCTTGTACGCGTTCGCGTATGTATTCGCGGCCAAAGCCCACATCACGATAAGACCGAGGAAGACTCGTAGGACGGGCAACTGGTTTGCCCATGCTGCATATCTGACAACCTTCTCCATCTGTTAAGCCCACAGTGTTGCAATCTGTCAACGTTTCTGTTCTGAAAGCATAGAATTCGCACATTCATCAGGTTACCGAATCGATCCTAAAGGTTCAAGCATTTTTGGGGTGGTTGCCCCTTGTCGGGTGCGATCGACATTCGGTGGCGGATTGCGATTCATTCTTGACGCTTGTCGTTTCGACCGGAGGCCGAAGGCCGGAGTGGAGAAATCTGGCCGCGAAGGACAAACACATCCTATCCGCTGCCAGATGTCTCGACTCCGCTTCGCTGCACTCCTAAGAAAATAGAATCCGCGTGTGCAACAAGCCCCTAATGGGCAAGTTGCACACCCTATTCATGAAAGGCTGCCTGCTGTCAAGTGCTACGCTTTCTGTTTTTCCA
>CAYWZW010000007.1:0-122104 GCA_964462945.1 uncultured Pirellulales bacterium | reverse complement strand
ACAGGGGTTTCCCACTGAATGCCAAAGGCGAAACGGGCCCTACCGCCATGAATGGAAACTCTTGAAGTTCGCGTCGTGGGAAGCTCTGGGGGTCGCGGAAAGACTGGTACAATTCGAGAGCCCTCTTGTCTCCACCTACGAAATCACGCAATCGATCAAATTCAGCGCCCATGGCAAGACCGAATCCGAACGCCAATATGCGAAGCTGCTGTAGGATTTCGTTGTCCAATCCGCCTAATGTCTGGCTGATGAAGAACCATCCAATCCCATATTTCCTGGTTTCTCGAATAGCTCTTCGGAGCAGAGATCTCAACCGCTCACCTTCGGAATCTTCGTCAAGTCTGCCACTTGGGGCGTGGCGGTGTGCCTCGTCTAGAAGCACGAGGACGTTCGCACTTTGGCCTGTTGTCAGACTTGCAGTTGCTTGCGAGATCAGACAGTTGAGTAGCTTGCCCAGTATGCGGCGCTGGAGTTCCTCTGACCAGAATCGTTGGTTTCCTTGCCGAGAAATGTCTATGACTACCACAGGGCGCGCCTGCCCAGAGTTCCCTGCTGTTCCAAGAAGCATGTCCACAATGCCTGGGTTATCTTGGGACCCATAGTTAAACAATCGGCGACGATTTTCTCCAGTCGTAAAAAGTCGGCAAATTGGCTGCCATGATTGGTTGAAAACCTGAGTACGTCGGTTTTGGTCAGCCTGAAGTCGCTGGACTCTCTGCTGTAGCTCGCGGGAGCGCTGCTGGGAATATATGTATGTCGCATTGTTTTGGTCGGCCACTGCACTCAAGGCATCATTCAAAGCCTGTTCTGTTCCCAGATTGTCTAACCTGTGTGTGCCCTCCAAAGCATTTCGTATAACCTCTGCTGCTTTCCTTGCGTTATCGGCGGAACGGCTGGGAATGCCGAGTTGTTCAAGGAACCGCAGTGAACAAAGCATTTCCTCAAAAGTGGTCCAGTCGTCAAGCTGAATATCTGAGATGCTGTAGATTTGAATCGACCTTCCCTGCCTGACTACTACATCGCAGAGAGGGAAACGTTGTCTTCCTTGTGGATGTCCTCGGAATTCCTCGGTGAATTCACCTTGGGGGTCAATGACCAGAATCCCAAGATTCGGATGTCTAGCGTAAGCACACAACATCATCTTGGCTAGGCCGGACTTGCCAGAGCCAGTTTTTCCGAAAACTCCGATATGGTATGCTTCCCCCGCTCCACCATCTCCGCTACCGAAGTGTTTGAACCACATTGGATAGAGTATGTCATTAGCGTAAGCTCGCCCAAGGTAGACAATCTCAGATTGGTATACAGACAACAGCTTATCCAGCAAATTCTGGTCAATTCTGGAGACCCGTGTCCCCGTTGGTGGGACCATTCCGAGGACTTCGGGGTCGTATCGAGTCTCCACCTGCTTGAAGGTCGCCCCCACTACCAGATCAGCGGTTCTTGTATCTTGCCGGTTCGTAATTGGTGGAATCTCACCGGTTCGTTTAATGAGATTTCTAAATACCGAGTCCTCGTGCCACCGGTTCCTCAACTCGATCCCAACAATTTGGCCCACCGAAATGATGGGTTGACCATTCTGGGTTGCTTCAAAGGCTGTTAGTGCGCCCACTAAGCGTTCTTCTGTAGCTTCCTGAAGCAAATCCAGCGTAAGTTCAGTATTAGTCGATGGGCTGCCCACTACGGCCACATCTTGGTTTCGGTTATCGGCCATTAGACACCTCCGCGTCCGCCTTCTGTGCGGTAGTTTTGAAGAAACAGCAGTGTATTCTCGACATCCGGCGATTCAGCAGCGACATGCTGGGCGACAGTCTGCTCGATCACGGCAACCCCGGCTCCCAGGCTTTTGACCATCCGATCAGCCAGAAAAAGCGGATAGGGCTCAATCACCGCGGGGCTAAAGAATTGGCGCATGACTCCTTCCAGGACAATTGCCAGTCTGGTATTGCTGGATGCTACAGACGAAGGCAACTCCATGCGAAGAGCGGGCAACCACCCGTACGGTCTGAAGTAGATGACGCGGAGCCCTTTCAGATCCACGACGAGTTCAGCCATGTCGTTTTTAGGGCAGTACTTTTCGGATAGGTGATCCACCTGCTGACTAGCCGGATCACTGGCGTCATGAATAGGTAACGGCCGGCTGTACTCACCCGGGCTGAGAATCATCGTGGCGAGTGTCTTGCCATCCACTATGACGGGAGGGGTCAGCATGTTGCCCCGAAGGAACTCGTTGCGCGAAGTGAACTTGGGGATGGCAACGGTCCGGTCGCTCCTCAGGAGCCCCTTCAACTGTCCAATGATGCCGCTGTTCCACCGAGTCAAGAACTCGTCAGCCAAGCTCTTCGCGCAGTCATCCAACTTTGTGAGAGCCTGGTTCAGATAGATAATCAAGGATGAGAACGACCCGTCCAATAGGACAAGATCGTGGGGGGCTTGCGATGCGAGTGTCATCTCCATCGAGACCATCATTCCTCGCAGGACACCAACGGTATCAATGCGGTGGGAAAGACCGTCCACCCACATGTCGTGATGGGGTTCTTCCCACTCTCGTTTGGCTTCCTTCGAAGTGCCTTCCACAGCCACTGCCGCTGCCGCGCACAGGTCGAGTGCCGTGAGACGATGAACCTGGTACGAACCGTCCACGCCAACAACAGAAGGCTCTCTCGGAACGTCTAAGTCCGCCTTTCGGCAGATCAACTGATGATTCTGTGCCTCGGTGCACAAACGAACTCTCGCCTCCCGAAGCGCTGTCAGATTTCGGCAGACCCCTTCGGCAACAGGCGTTGCTTTAGCGAGTAGGTCTCGGACTAGAGCATCAGGGAGGTCAGCAAATGCGTCCCTCAAGTCTCTCCTTCCCTATCTACCTAACCCGTACCTTAACGCGGCGGCTGCGAAGAGCGCTGCAACGACAGAACCCACAACCGCTGGCCACGGAGTCGGTGCTTCTCTCAACATTGGGATGACGTTGCTTGCCGCAAGGAGTACGCCGCCAATTGCAACCAGACCGAGACTCTTGAGCCACGACGCTCTAACCTTGAAATTCAAATCAACAGTCCACTTGCCGGGCACGCCAATCACCAGCCACCCTATGTCAGAAGACCACAAAGGTGATTCTGTACGAACGAGAAAGTGCTTAAGGTCGTAGCGAGAATCAACGACGACCGACTCATCGGTAACGGCTGTCAATGCACTCCCGGAACGTAACGACAAACAGTATCTTGTTTCTGAACGCATGTCCTTCGGGGAGTAATGGTACAATGCTACATCGTATACCGAATTCGAGTCGAGCTCTGTTGGCAGTCTCCGAAATCTGTCGAAAGAAGTCTCATCACCTTTCTTCGTGACGCCAATAATGGCCCAGAAAAACTCCTCTGTTCCGAACTTGGGGTATTGCGAGACCAGGTCAACGGTTTGCTCCCATATAGCAAGGTCACTGGCTCTCTTGAGGTTCGCCACCGGCGTGCCGATTCTGAAAAAGTAACATCCGGTTATACTGCCAGCATCATCCTTACTGGGACTGAGCTTTCCTGCATGGCTTGCCAACTGCCGTGTAAAGTCGTTGGCTGGGGCAAAAGCAAAGTCCCCGACCGCGAACGTTAGGCTAAGAGTAGAACCATGTCTTTGCACGTCCAGAATATTGACGAGTCGGACCGGAGTCATGGGCAACGTTCCGGTAGCATCGTTATCCACAAAACACACCAATCCCTCGCCGGAGGCACTATGTGGGTCATCTTTAATCTCTTGGTGCACCCATTTCAAATCATACCTGAATTGGATTTTGGCACCGATCGGCGCAGCAAGGCAGCGAAGGATGTCTTCCCGATATCTGGGCCGATATGCGGATGATAAGAGAATATACATCGTTATCACCTCGTTCCTTTCTTTCCATTCCAAATTCGGTAATCATCTCGTGAAAAGTCCTGATAATCAGGTTTTGTGGCTGCTCGCGGAAGCAGCCATCGCTCTTTGAAGGTCTCAGTTAAGTCCCCCGCAGGCCAGTTGTAGAAGCAGGGTCGTTCCACTTCACCACGCAGGAAACGCAGTGATTCTCGGCCCAATGGCGCGGTGAAAATTTCGCGGCAAATGCCGTGATAGAGGAGGTCTGCCGAGAGCCCTATCTTAGACAAACACTTTCGGACGACTTCCCGCTTGTTCCTGAATCCACTCCCCCACTCTTCATGCTTCGCAGTGGGTTTGCAGTATCTCTCGACGTATGCGCGGATCTTGTCATATATACCATTGGAGAAGTGGAATTCACCCGACCCTCTTGTGAACCCAACACTCGTCCAGTACTCGTGCCCGTTTACACGTATGCGGTTGTAAATAGAAGAACGTCCCAGTGCAGACGTGGTTGTTACCAACGCGAGGTACGCCAGTCTCGTTTCTTTTCTAATGAGTGATTCTTGACCGGCATACTTCTTGCGGAATGCCTCTCTTACCTCATTGCTGCAAACGAGCATCGCCACAAGCTTCCCGCACAACAGAAATGAATACGGTGGAACCGCGCCGAGGACGTAAGCGTCCATCACATGGTAAAGCCGCTCGGCTTTCGCATCTCTGTCCCACCCAATCCACTGGTCTCTCGCCTGCATTGCATAAACCGGGTCCCCCAAACCGAACAACCCGATTAGTTTGCCGTTGTCCTCATCAAAAATGAGGAACCTTAACCTCCTCCCATAGCCTGCCGAGACAGGAATGCTCCAATGCAGACAAGCGTACCGGAAAAGGAGCTCGTGTTCGGACTCTGGTTGGACCAGAACCATCTTGGGAGAGAAGCTCTGCGGCGCAACCTCCCGCCCGTTGGCGATGTACTTGAGAAGGTCCTCCTCGTACCGTTGCACTCCCGGTCCCGATTTCTCCAGCCTTTTCTTGACGGCCAGCGCGTTCAGAGCACGATAGTCATCCTTGGATGGATTTCCCGGCACTTGGATTACACCATGCCTGACCGAGTATCCCTGCATCCGGAGAGACCGGCCAATTGCATTCCTCAGATACTTTGCCGAAAGCCTCATCACGGGAGTTCAGATCGCCTCCATTCAGGTTTATCAGTGCATTCTTCCAAGTCGCTACTCATGCGTGGTTTTCCTGATCTCCGCCTCATCTGAGGTATTAAAACTGTCCGCTACATTTTCTCGCCATCTATAATCTCCAACGGCCTTTTATCGCCTCTCGTTCTTCGTGGGGTGGTTGTAGGCCATCCAATTGATTCTCGATTGTGAATGTTTGATGACTGTCTGTCAATATTTTTCCGCCATTGGTATTTCCTCAAAACATATCTCTTCGGGCCGGGGCCCTCGCAAGACATGAATTTAGCACTCCGGCCAGCAAGCGAATAGCGGACGCCAAATTCTATGCTTCCTATAGAGTAAAGCGTATCTCAACCCCAAAATGTAGACGCTTTTTTTCGCAGATTTTCACTTTTTTTTCAGGTGGGGAAAACTCACCCGCCCGTAGTCGCTCTGACGCAGGAGGATTCCGGCTTCTGAGGTCAATGTTTATCGGCCTATAAGTCCTTAGATATCAAGCGCTTGTGATCCAAATCCAAGTGGTACGCCAGCCTAATACGCCGTTTTCGGCTCTGAAACAAGCTATTGTCCGCACCAAGAGGATTTTGTTACATCGAACGACCTCCATACAGCGGCCAGCCCCATCCCATGAGGCCTGGCCGCTTGAGCCAGGGGAGGTCAAAATGTCAGATGTTTCGATCAGAACTCTTATCCTGGAGTTTGTCGATTCCAACGGTGCAAGCCATATCCGGGAAATGCACATCGAAATACTGCGCCAGAAGCCTGGTACGCCGGAGCATACAATAAGAGCGAGACTTTCTGAGGCTGTAAGCAACGGACTTCTGAATCGGCTGGGTGAAGGATTTTATGACGTCTATGCGGAAGATGAGGACATGACCTCTGTAGTTTCTTACCCTGACAGGTGCCGGCTGTGGGGTGATTCCCGATATAGAGGCAATTGTGACGGAAGATTGATTAAGAATCTCGTCCTCAAATATTGTGCGAAACGAGTTGCCGACCCCATGCAGGGATCCGGCACGAGCAGAGACGTTGTTGAAGGCCTGAACAAGTATAAGAAGACCGGCATCAGTTATTGGGGTGGTGACCTTCGGGAAGGCTTTGATTTGAGCAAGCAAGACCTGCCCGGCAAGTTTGACTTTGTGTGGATACACCCGCCATACTGGAACATTATCCGATACAGTGACAATGACCCAAATGATTTAAGCAACTGCGAAAGCTATGAAACATTCCGAAACCTTCTGATCGTCTGTTTGAAGCGCTGCTATGAGGCGTTGGAGGTTGGTGGCAGACTGGCGGTCCTGATTGGTGACGTTCGAAGAAGCGGGAAATACACACCTATTGTCAAAGACGTGCTCAATTTTCCATACGGTGAAATTCGGAGCATCATCGTCAAGGTCCAGCATAACTGCACGAGTGACAACAAGACTTACGGCAAGATGGAAGATGTGCCTATTAAACATGAGTATTGCGTCATCTTCAAGAAGCCAGTTGAAAAGGTTCAGCCCCTGCTACAAAACGAGCAGCGCCTGTCCTAAGGCGCGGAGACTACGAAAAATGGCAATAGACAAAGAGCTTGAACGGCAAGGATACGAGCGTAGCGACAGTGAAGCGCCTGCCGAGTTATGGATCAATAAGAAAACCGGCTTTGGTTTCCGTCTTGAATGGTTCTGGCTGGGGAGGTGATATTATGAGCTTTGAAAAACAACACACGGAGACAGTTCTTTTGAATCATACAAGCAAGAATGAGCTGGCCAAGGTCTTGGTTGATTTGATCAAGAACGACCGAGAAGTCCGAAGGGCTATCTTGAACCTGGCTTTCACTTGTCCGAATATCGTGACGCAAATTTGAGCGGCAAGGGGTAAGATTCCGCTTGCAGAAGAAATCGCGCCTTCTCAGCGGCTGCTGTACCCACCATTTACTACCGGCCGGGTCTGTATTGTGGTATCTCCTTTTTGCACTGCCATGATAGGGCGGCATGCCGGTCGACAGAGCCTCTCGGGCAGATTCCAAGCTCATTGGATTCTCACTCATATTTGCCTGATTGTAATAGCGGTCGTTATTTAGCTTTGCATTTTCGTTTTTTTGATGATTAAATTGCAGGCGTGGGCACTAAGTACGGAGGTATTTTAAGGAGACTCCAAATGAATCCGCAAGGTAATATCAGCGAGCGCAAAGCGGCTCTTTCCACGAAGAGAAAAGACTCAAAGACAGTTTCACGCAGGGCATTTATCCAGGGCCTGGGTGCGATTGGCGCGGGCTCTATCTTCTTCTCTGCCGGCACTGCCAGGCTGGCAAGAGCTCAGAATGCTCGCACATACGTCGATGGTCTGTCGACTGAGCAGCTTACGGCCATGTACACCGACATGTTGAAGATCCGCTTATGGGAAACGAAGATCAAAGACCTGGGGCTTAAAGGAGGTTTCCGTGGTGTGGCACATCTATATGTAGGAGAGGAGGCTATCGCCGTGGGTGCCTGTAGCGCCCTGAGGCAAGATGACTACATCGCCAGTACTCACCGCGGCCACGGTCACCTGATTGCCAAAGGCGGCGATCTCAACCTCATGCTGGCCGAAATCACTCACAAGGCCACGGGGTATTGTAAAGGTTATGGTGGTTCTCTACACATAACGGACATGAGTTTGGGCATCTTGGGGATGAACGGCATTGTGGGAGCGTCACATCTGATGGGCGCAGGAGCCGCCTACGGAATCAAGGTCAAGGGAACTGACCAAGTGGTGGTCAGTTTTGGTGGGGATGGATCCATACAAGGAAGCTTCTTCACCAGTGCGGCAAACAGCGCTGCCACCTACAAACTACCGTGGATTTGCATACTCGAAAACAATCAATTCCAGATTTGGGTGCGATGCTCAGACGTATATGGCATCAAAGATCTAGCCCGAAGGGCTGAGGGCTACGGCATTGAGGGGCGCGTAGTGGATGGCAATGATGTCCTGGCCGTTTACGATGTGGCGAAGTACGCCGTGGAAAAGGCCCGCGCTGGAGGTGGCCCCACCGTCATTGAGTGCAAGACCTACCGGTGGTATGACCACTACGGAATGTCTGGTGCCAAGATTGGCATGGATGGTGCTTTTGGCCTGGGCTATCGCTCGGATAGGGAACTGAGGGAGTGGTTGGCCAAAGACCCCATAACACGATTTAGAGGGTTCTTGGTGGACGAAAAGATCCTGACTGAAAAGCGGGCCGACGAGATTGCGGCAGAAGTCAGACAAGCGGTTGAGAACGCCGCTGCATTTGCCGAGGCTCAGCCCGTTCCAAAACCCGAGGACGGGCTGTTGAATGTTTTTGCCGAAGGTGCGGTTCCTCTGCATAAAAGCTAGAAACGAAAGGAGGCAAAGACCATGCCAAAGAGTATGACCTATGCGATTCTTGAGGCCATCCAAGAAGAAATGCGGCGGGACAAGCTGCTGATTCTTTTATACGAATACCAGCAGCCGGTTGCCCGCTGGGAACAACGCACCATCAATCTGGAAGCGGAGTTTGGGCGCTGGCGAGCACGGTTCAGCGCCATCGACGAGAATTGGATCGTCGGAGGTGCAATGGGCATGTCCATGATTGGTGTTCGAGCCATTGCCCACATACCGAGCATGACCACCCTCATTCCCTATGAATTGATGTTCAACCATGCCGGCAAGCTTCGCCACATGACCGGCGGGCAGGCAGCATTTCCCATGGTGCTCTGGGCCGATATGCAAGGGAGATCGCCATTTCAAGCCGGGCAGCATGCCGACGCGGGACTTGAATCTTGTTATGCCCGGCTGGCCGGACTAAAGGTGGTCATTCCCTCCAATCCCTATGATGCCAAGGGTTTGATGGTCTCAGCTATCAGAGATGTTGATCCGGTCGTATTCTGCCAGTACCCGGTTCCTGCATCGGGTCCGGACGTTCCAGACGAGTCCTATATCGTTCCTATAGGTCAGGCCGTCATTCGTACAGAAGGTAAAGATATTACCATCGTTGGGTACGCACCACAGACAGTTGAGATTGCCAAGGCGGTTGAGCAGCTTAGGCAGCGAGGGATCAGCGCCGAATTTATCGACCCCCGGACATTGGCACCATTAGAGGACGTTATGGAGACAATCATTGCGTCGGTTAAGAAGACCGGCAGGCTGTTAACGTCCGACGACGGCTCCTACAACTTCTGTAACTGCGTTGAGATTATTGCCAGAGCGGCTGAGGCAGTGCCAGGCGCCAAGTTCAAGAGGCTGGCGTTCCCTGACGCCCCTCCACCGGGTGCGCCGGAAATGATTAACTACATGAGGGTAAGAGCTGATGACATCGTTACGGCTGCGGAAAAGATGGTACGAGGGTAAGTGGGCCTTCAACGAGCAGAGAGGTACTTTTTCCTCTCTCGCCAATATCTCTGTGAGACACTCCCAGTGAGGTGAGCTATGGCGACGGAACAGGAGCGGCAAAAAGGGACGCAAGAAGGACGGGAAGATCTGCAATCTCAAGCTGCGCTGCGGTGTAAATACTGCGGCTGCGATGCCAACGAAGACGTCATCAAAGCGGCGTTTTGGACTGAGACGGGAATAATTGTGATAGAAGATATCCCCGTGCGGCTGTGTGAGGGATGCGGGGAGCAATTTTTCGAGGAAGAAATTACACAAGGAATTCAGGAGGTAATAACATATCCGCCAGCAAAGGCAAAGCGGCGGATTCGTGTCCCTGTCTACTCTCTGACGCAGGTCCGACTCACCATGAAGGATCGTCGTCCTGAAGTACCGGTCGAGTCGCAGATTACGTCTCTTGAATCGACTTATCATCAAGAAAAGCATGCACCTGGACCAATCGGAGCAAATCAGGACCATCAAGAGACTTTCCTGTGCAAGTACTGCCAATCGCAGACCGTTGAGGATCTGGTCAAATCGGCCTTCTGGGTGGATGGAAGGTTGCTTGCTGTAGAGAACGTTCCGGCGTGTGTGTGCCGGCGGTGCGGGCAGCAGTTCTACGACCGTGGGACGACCGAAAGGATCATGGCGTTAGATAAACATGTGTTTGCATCGGGAACGACAAGGCGGGAGGTCCCAGTCTCTGTCTTCTCTCTGGCTGTCCAAACATCATGACGCAGATTTGAGTCAATCCCCAAAAAGAAAGCCGTCAGTTATTGACGGCCTTCAATCTGTTTCTGGACTATTCGCAGTCCTATTTTTTCTTCTTTGCAGTTTTCTTCTTCGTCACTTTCTTTTTTGCTGCTTTCTTCTTTGCCATTCTTGTACCTCCCTGAAAAAATATTTTTACCTGCGGACTCGTTCCACGAGCCCTATTCTTGTGCGCATTTTGGTTACTTCCATTGCATCTTTCAACAAAATAAACAGCGGGATTGAAGAAATTTTCAGGCTGCAAGTGCGCCCGCGCGCGTCACTTACGTGAATTCCAAAACTTTTTCCCAAAAAATCCCTTGCGCTACCCACCGTCTCGCGCTACCATCTATATTGGTAAACATTAACCTTTTGAAAAGGAGATTGTGATGAGTTTGACAACTAGAAAAATCATTGTGTTGGGATTGATCGGGATGATCTTCCTGACGGCCAACATCTTGGTCGTGGCGAATTGGATTAGTGACACTGGGGTCGCGGAAAAGGCTGGTTGGGTCCGCAGAGAATTTCTCACAGGGACTGCAATCGCGGTGACTCTTGTCTTGCTGATCCTGCTGGTCAATTCGAAAGCGAGCAGCAGGGCGGTTGGCTTCACCCAAAAGTGTCCGGTTTGTGACAAGAGGCTCATTGGGAATCCGAGCTATTGCGGTGAGTGTGGGTCAAAGGTTGAATCGTGAGTGGCGAAGATTTCTTGACAACGCCAATCGTTCTGGCTCTAATGTTGACCGGAGCGGGGGCGACATTCCGAGCTGTTGCTTCCGGCTCCGACTTTCTGGTTGGTTTGCATCTTGCAGTATCCACAAGATGTTTTTGTTCGGGTGCTGTCCAGAGTGTGTTTCGCAGTTTCGGTTCTGGAAAAAATGTCCGAATTTGACAGAGAACAATTCAATCAATGCTGGAGATCCACCGAGGTAATCCGGGAATACGAACGGATGCTTTTTACCTTCGGGGCAATGGAATTACCTTACGTACTGGTCGCTGAACATGGTCAATTCAAGGACAGGGCCGTTGTGATGAAAGGGCTCGTTCTGTTTCACAGACCCCAGATAGTGTTGCCTTCGTATTACGGTGACCCGGAGTTTAAAGAAGGTTTTGAGCATGCAATTCCCCCTGAAGCCTTGTGTCTTCTCAGAGCCATGCAGGTGCCTTATTCCCAGATAAGCAACAAGCCGATCGCCAAAGAACAGATAGAATACGGAAGTGTGCAGAGCGTGCTGGACAAATTTGTCCAGGATATGGAAAACCAGGAGGACACGGAGACCGGACTGATAAAGGGAGTCCTTGACGGGGCGGATATTTCTTTGATGAGGTATTCTCTGGGGCTGGCGATCAAATCAGCTCCGGGAAATGTGAAGGAATTCTTTGAGCACTTGAGAAGGCGAAGAGGAGAGCCGATAAGACCCGACGAGAGGATTACAGACGAGGATATAAGGAGGTTGTTTGGGTAAACGCATTCAGATGCGTAGCTTGGCCAAAAGAACCGAGCGGCAAGTTGAAGCAGAAGAGGCGGTGGGCGAACTTCTTGCTCGTTAGGAGACTGAGTTCCCAGCATTCACAGACACATTACTGGAGGCTTAAACCGTCACCGGTTAGATTGTCTGCCTCAAGCACATATCCGGCCGGGACCTCCGCACGACATATTGTCTGACTGCCGTCCTTCCGCCATTTGACTACCACCGGACCCTGTGGAGTCAAAAGCCTGCCTTCACACCAATCCAGACCCACATCGGCAATCCTCAAGCGGATGACCTTGTTTTGAACGTCAACTGCATGAACACCGAGCACGTCGCGGTAGAGACTATGAGCCACATGAGAGGCAAAGCCATGGTTGCAGCTGGCGGAAGCCCCAACATTCTCCCAAAGCGTGCCGGTCTGTTCGGCCATGTAGAGGTAGAAGTCAACAAGCTCCTTTTTGATTTGAGCCGGATGACCGTAGCGACTTAGGAGTTCTGACCGGAGGTAATTGCCGACAAAAGCATTGGCCGGATGAATCTCGGGGAAGGCATTAGTTTGCTTGCGTTCGGGGCCAAACTGGTGCACCAGTTTATCCCAAAGCTCTCCGTGCGTTTGGGGCGTGGCCACATCGAAGAAGAACGCAAAGTATTGACAAACCTCGGTCCGGTTCCGCGTGACCTGGAGTTGGCCGTTTTTGCGCACCGCATTATCCACAAAGAACTCGCCATCGAACGACTGCCGGCGAATGACTGTGCGTATGTGCTCGGCCTGGTCGATAAGATCAGGTTCGTTGTACATCCTACCGCCAGCAGCCAACGCTGCCGCATAGAGCATATTGGTTGGATAGCTGACATCTTGCACAAAGCTGTTGGCTTTTGACCATTCGACAAAGACCCAGCTCTCCAGCTTTTCCAGAAGCCCATCCTCATTCGTGAACCTCTGGAAGTACTGATAGAGAGCCTCCAGCCTGGGTCTCAAGGCGGCAACCAGCTCCCGGTCGCCGCTACGAGCCTGATACTCCTCCAATTGGACCACAAACCACATTGCCCAGTTCGGGATAAAAACACCGTCATAATGATCGGCCGGATAGCACATGGGTAGCATCCCTTCCGGCAGGTGCGCAAAACTCGCTGGAAGAACATAGTTTTCGAAGAAATTCTTCTCGATGGTTGTGTTACCGGAAAGGTCGAAAGCCACGCGGGATGTAAAGAAACTGTCACAAAGCCAGCCAGCCCGTTCCCGAGAGGGGCAGTCCATGAAGATATCGATAGAGTTTTGCCGGAATGTTTGCCGGGCGGCTTCGAAGATTTGATTCAGCCTTGGGTCGCTGCACGAGAACCTAGCCTCTTCGGTTTCAGAGTTCGCGTATTCTCGTAAATACAGACTCTCGACTTTGCAGGTGCCCTGCAATACATTCAGCTTGAGGTAGCGCATCGTATAGGGCTCGAAGGATTCCAGGTGGTACGTGCCCGGTTCCAGTTCGTAGCAGACGGTGTTGACACAGTCAAGCCGCTTGAAATCCACGTCGTCTTTGGTGAGTATTTCATCGAATGTGAAGTAGAGCTTGGTCGGTTTGGAACATTGGATAGATGCCCCGATGAAACCTGTGAGATTCGTCCCAAAATCGACTATGGAGAACATGTTTTCCGAAAGCTCAATGGCCTTATCAGGCCGGTATGGCTTGTTGACGGTCTCTATGGAAGCTGATTGGATTCTTTGCAGTTCAATTGATGGGACGACTTGAAGGTCACTTTCCGGATACCCTTTTAGTTTTGGCCCGATGTTGACCAGGGAACGGTCTTTCCAGAGGCGCGCTACCGGTACGGCACGTTGGAGCGTACCTTGCGAGACAGCCAAAAGCGGCTGGTGCCTTGAAAAATGGGGATAAGCTACCCGTCGATTAAGAAGTCTTCGGCGAGGCAGTAGTGGGCAGGATGCTTGGGCAGATTCGGCCAACGGTTTGTCCCACCACTGGTCATCGCCTTCATTCAACCGGTAATATTCAATGAACGGACGCTGAAAACTGTAGCGTTGTACTTTCTGAAGGCGGTGCTTCAAGACAGTGGCTTCGAAATGGGCGCCCTTGCCGGCTGTAGAAGCCAGGATTCTACCATCGGACACAACCTCCGCCTGCAGGAACGCAGGCTCATCCAGTAGATAGAAACTGTTGACGTTATAGCCGGCTACTTCGATAGCCAGGACATTTCTTTCATGCAGCCGACTACCAAGAGGCCATTCGTCGACCCGGTAATAACCATGAGGTCCGCGAGCAGGACCGTGACCGATGAACTGCCCATTGAGATATACCCGGTAGAGGGATGAAGCAGCGATCCGAAGTACAGGTTCGTTCTCTTTTGAACACTCAAAGACAGTTCGAAATCCCACGAAAAGGTTCTTTTCTGTTTCCCGGCCTTCTGGCCAGATGGGATGCGATGACTCAAGAAGTACCTCCGCGGCGCTGGTTTGAGCGATTGACAACAGAAAAAACGCACAGAGGACTAATGGTCCGCCAGATATGCTCGGAGTGCGAATTGATCTGAAATGCCGTTTCATTGCCATAACCTCCTGCACTTAAACGTTCTCTATCTCTCAAGAGAGAAGCTTATGAACCTGTCAAAGAGATCTGTTTTTCGCACCTTCTCTGGTCTCCTGATGAGTGTCTTGACGGTGTCATCGTATGAGCACTCCAGCAGCCCAAAATCCTCCAAAGGTCGAACCAGCCGTGCTTCAATGAACCAGTGCAGCTTAATATGGGCGCTCACTGATTTTTGGATTTGCTCCCTGACCTTTGGCAGGAGAATTACCTGTACAAGTGATTCTGGTGATTGCCAGGACGCCGCAACGCTTTTTAATCTGTACAAGGAGTAAACAACAGTGGCCTGGAGTCCAAAGCATTCAGGCAGGCAACCTAAGTAGGCAAGGTTAAACTGGCGGAAAAAGGTGCGGAATAGTAAGGCGTACAGTTCACCAGATTTTCCGTCTGCAAGCAATTTGCGTGCTTTATTCGTTACCAAGAACTTCCTCTTTCGTTTACGCACCAGACCTGCCAATTCACAGATAATCCGAACGACATGAAGAGACCAAACATCTTGTTCGTTCAGAACCTTGTTATACCTGATCGTATCTTCTTTATGCCCGGGGCGCCAATGCATCCTCTCAAACATGAGCTTCGTGAATTTTCGATTCAGATTTCCTTTGGCAGTGGCCGTGTCTCCTTGCTGGTTTGCAAGGGTTTCGAGAAATATCCGCGCATTCAGCAAGAATCGAGCTTCTTGCAGGTCATAAAGGACAATATCTTCGTTGAGTTTGACTGTGCTGTCCGATCCCTCCCATTTTGAGTAGATGAGCTTGTTGACTTGGTTTGGCGATAGGTTGCCCATCTCTGGATCCGGTTGCTGGTTGTGAGCATCCATCAAGTCGTGCAGCGCAAGGTTCAGTTCATCAATACTTCGAAAAGAGCCCTGATCCAACAGGGTCTGTAATGTGTTGGGCAAAGTGCTGGGGTCTGCATCGGTGGTTAAAGAAACAGGGAAATCTGTGGATAATCGATCATAGAGTCTTTTGAAGAGCTTCTGCAGCTTGGGGGTATGAGCACGCTCGACCTCAGAATTGAGGTCTCGAAGTAACAGTTGCAGTTCATATGGGACCAGCGCAAGGTAGCCGAATCTGGCATTCCGTATCTTTTCCAAGATGAAGCCTTCGATTATGGTTGAGTGCTCCAGGATCGCCCTTTGCTCTTTGGGTGTCAGTGTTACCCCTATATGCCTTTCAGTGTTTATCTGTATCATCGAACCATGAATCCTTCGCTAAGCCGTTCATCTGACAAACATACCAGAGGAACACCGGGGATGCAAGCACCGCGGGTTTCACGCTGTACAGTTCACAGATAAGATGCGAATAGCTTGATGCGCAATGACAAACGGACAATCCGTTCGTCAGCGGATCTCCATTCCACGTATTCCGAATGGGACTTGGGCACTTAGTCCGCACCGCAGGCTTATTTGGCCGGAAAAGAGGGCTGCGAGCAGGTGCCCACAGCCCTTCCACTTTATTCACGCGAGGCAATTTAGTCAATGCGCCCTCCGGGTCGGGATGTTCAAAATCAGCGGCTAACGTGCCCACTTAGAATTCGTGAAAGATTTAAGCACGCCGCTGCCGATATGATCAACAGAGGGAACGGAAGACCACTGGCTGATTCACAGATTTGGCCAGCATAAAGCTTCGCAACGGATTGCACGCTTTGTCGTCAATAGACACGGCCGATAACAACGCCGACTGGCAGGAATGATCTGCAAAGCAGTTGTAAGGACCGAGCGACGCTGATACAGCAGGGCACACCTGGGGATCAGATAAAGCCGGTGAATGTGAAGTGCAATACGCAAGGTTTATGAGAACAGTGACCTCTGTGCACAATCGAAAAGGAGTCTGCACATGGCTTCAGAGGTGAAAATCGCATTGCTGTTGGGCTTGGTATTCGTATTTGCCGCAGCGTTTGTACTTAATGGTGTGCCTCGTTCTGACACTGCCATAGACGACAACGGGTTGAAGGCAGTCATGGTTATCGATCCGCCTGGTATTAAGCCTGAAATACTCCCGGAAGCTTTCCCGCCAGACCCAATTCAGAAACAGCCACCAAGCCAACTCCGGCCCCCCTCAGACAACGATGAACCTATCCGTGGCTTGCCAGGGATAACCTCGCCTGAGGAAATCAAAAAGAACATCGAGCCCATGGAGCCAGCTTTGTCAGAGGTCTATTATGTTGTTCAGAAGAGTGATACCCTGGCTGATATAGCCAAGAAGTTCTATGGACCTGAGCAAGGGAACAGAAGAGCAAATGTCTTGGCTATATTCGAGGCGAATCGTAAAGTGCTTAAGTCGCCCGATAGAATCTATGTCGGGCAAGAGCTCGTAATTCCGCGGCTGGGGGGCTCGGAGCTGGATAAGAACAAAATTGACAGTATCTTTCCAGATTCGATGTTTGAAGAGGTAGAGTCTATTGGCAGGAGACACTTATAGGCCGGTCGTCTGTGAACAGAATTTGCGTCAGAAATGCGTCAGTCGCCAGTGGTGAATGAGTTGCGGGTTGAGTTGTAAACTACTCGTTAATCACTTGTAAGTCTTGTTTTTGCGCAAAAAACGGCCCATAAGTCATTGAAAACAAAGGGTTTGTGTGGGCAGGCGAGGACTTCGAATCCGAGGGTCTCCTTCTGGATTTTTGGGAAAGTATCTCCATGTCTCTTGCCATTCACTCACCAACAAAAGCGGGTTCCCAAATCGTGCTGCCTGCACTTGCCAACGACAGCGAATAGCTTGGTGCCTGGGTGATCCGCCGGTCGGAAAGCTCTTGCATTTTGAGCCACTGTCCTACTGACTGTCCTATTTTTCGAGTCACGAATCGTGTAAAAGTCATCTTCGAACAGTAACGTATCGTAGACATAATTTCTTGTATAAAAAAGGCTTGCGGTCAAAACCGTTGTTTCTTAGCATTAAAGAGGAGGGGCGGGTTCGAATCCCGCCCTCTCCGTTTCACACTTTCAAACAGGACTCGCTCGCCCATTTCTTTGATTTGCAGCCTCAATTCTTCCCATACAGGCGTTATTTCACTCCTTCCGAAAGCCAGGACAAAAAAATTTTCATTTTCTGAGAAATTTATGAAAAAGACCATCTACATTTCCCAGTTCTGAATCGCTTTATCAAATAGACAGGCAATGAAGGTCCTTGCCTGATAATGATATTTTGTTCGGAAGCCGGTTTTTTGTTAACCCAATTAGAGCCAAGGAGATAATTATGAAGACGAGACATTTTGTGATAGGGATATGTTCTCTATCGTTGCTTTGTAGCGCAGCTTTAGGGGACAGGCAACTGGGACGAGCTGAGATTCTGCAGATCTTCCAGCAGTTGACAAGCCAGCCGAGAAAGACCTGGGTATCGACAGGCACGATTGAGGCCACACACGAGGAATACGGGGCCCCAAAAACAACAAACCCAACTGAGATCAATGATCGAATCCGCCAGGAAATTCAGGATTATCAAAACAACCCGAACAAGCGGGAATTGACCGAAGAACTGCAAAAAATGAAGCTTGATGCGATTCCGTTCAACGTTCGTTACAAATTGTCCAACGAACATACGATGATTTCAAAAGTGGTGGTCAGATTCGATGGGAACAGATTCTATTGGGAAATCAACGTAAATTCGCGTGCAGACTCCGTAAAGCCGGGCCCCGAGCTGGTGGGCAATTTCATGACCGACCAATTCGATTTGGCCTGGAACGCCAGACGCACCTTCGCATGGGACGGCCAAAAGTACACAATCTACTCTCGGTCCGGCAATTACGCCATGGTGGACTCGGCCGGTTCCACGCCGCACGTCGTCAATGGCCCGTTGACCGCCGGGTTTGTTCCATGGGGATACGGGCGCTACACGTACCAGAACCTTGCCGCCGCCAGTTCCTCAGCAACCGAGAAATCCGTGGACGGCCAGACTCAGGTGCATCTGACACTGAACAACGCCGACGGCTCGCAAATGCTCTTTGTGGTGGATCCGGCAAGGGACTACGCCCTCGTTTCTCACCTGACAAAAGGCCCCGACACGACTATTTCAGCCCAGTACGGCAACCACCAGAAGGTCTCCGGCCGCTGGGTTCCCACGACGATTTCCATCGAACGATACAATGCCTTGACCAACAGGCAGTTAGGGTATGACGTCTGGGACTTTACGCTGCTCAGCGGTAATGCACCCGCCTCCGGGGGTTTCAGCGTCAAGTATGATCCTGGGGCGCTGATAGAACATCGCACCAGCGTTACCGCCAAACCTGCCGTGTACCGCTATTCGGAGATCATCGATACGGACCTGCTTCTGGCCGAGAGGCTGGCGTTCGCGGCCTCCGAGGGCACTGCGGCCCAGAACTGTGCGACGGCAGCGATGAAATATGTCGCTTCGCAGCTTGGCAAGAACGTTACCGACCGGCAGCTCGCCCAACTGGTGAATAGAGCGGATAACGCCACGAGTCTTTATGCGATGAAGAACTTTGCCCTTGGTTCGGGCCTGTATTGCCGGGCCGTCAGGGCCGATATCCAGACTCTTAGAAGCCTAAGCGGCTGCCAGGCAATTCTGCATATTCCGAGCAAGAATCACTTTGTCGTGCTTGGGGATATCGACGATGAGTGCGTGTGGAGCATCGATTTGGCGAGCGACCAGTTCTGCTATCGTACGGATATTAACTTTTTCGATATGGACTGGACGGGGGGCGTCGCTCTGTTGGTGTCCGACCGTCCCATCACGGGCACGTTCAATGACATCGACGATGCCGAGCTTCGCACGATCACCGGAAGCTCCGGCTATACGTGCACCGACCTCCTGCAGGAATACGACGTGATATTCTGCACGTGGGATTGCGGGGGTTATTACGAGTACTACCCCACACGATACGGCTGTGAATCCGCCCCAAGCGGGATGTGCATCAGTGACACGTTTCTCAGGTCCGCAGAGACCCCCTGTATAACAGACCACTACAATCTCTTCGAGTGCGACGTAACAGGAGACTGGGACTTCTACTATATGCGCGCCTGTGCTTAGCAAAGCAGACAAAGCAGCAAGGAAAGGCAGGTGAGAACTCATAGATCGCCTGCCTTTCTTGATGCTCTGCCATAAGGGTTGTCTCAATCTGCGTTGACTCGTCAGAAAGGCAATCGTAGAATATGCGATTATGAAGCGCCCCGGCTTTACTCTCATTGAGCTACTTATTGTCATTGCCATTATTGCTCTTCTTACAGCCCTGTTGATCCCCGTGTTGCACGGCTCAAGGCAGCGAGCCAGAGCACTCCTATGCGGCTCGCGCATTAAGCAGTTGACGCTTGGTCTGACCATGTACGAAAACGACAACCAGACGTTCCCACACGGTTTTTTCGATAGTTTCACTCCGCCCCCAGGCGGCTATGTCGGCAGTCCCACCTACGATAGAATGGGATGGTGGTGGTTCCACTTTCTGGAAGGCTACAATGACATGGATAGCGCCATCTTTCGCTGCCCCTCGAAATCGCTGGGCCATCCGAGGCTGCAGAGTTGTATCCTCTACGGAAACTACGGCGTGAACCTCTCAATATGCAGAAGCCCCGACGATACTCAGAGCCGAAGCGAAGAATTTGTCGGAACACCTTTGGCAAACAGCGACATACCGCAGCCCAGCCGGACCCTGCTCATTGTTGACTGCGGCTACAGCATGATAAGCTGGTGGCACGCGACAGAAGTCCCTCCGCCCACTCCTGCTAGTTCCCCAGGAGAAGCCACTGCCTATGTGTCTGGTCTTGAAATCAACAAAAACAGGAAGCTGCTGCCGGGTCAGCAGCGGGATGCCTTGTACGGTCGCCATCCGAACAAGACCGTCAACATCGGATTCGCGGACGGCCACATCAGTGCCACAAAAGCCGACGATTTGTTTGTCGAGAAAACGGCCGACGCCTATACGAATAGAAGCCCCCTCTGGTCACCTCAGTGAAACAGACCCAGGAAAAGCCTCTTCAACAGCAGCCAGTATTCTGCTGTCGCTCAGACGTTCAACTATCATCTCCGCCTGCAAAGTGTATTGACCGGTGTCAGACGACTTTCTGTATCGCTCAACCTTGTTGGGCAGGCCTGTTTGAGGGTCAATAAAATAGCGCAGCCGCCAGAATACTGGAGAGCCTCCGTAGCTCTTATCGGTCCACGTGAGATCATATATTTCGCCGCTCTCGGCGGCAACTCTTGAGGCATCGTCACCGGCGCGGCTCCAACTGGCATCTTTAGGCACAACGGACATGTGTGCGAAGGGCAGCAAGTCCAGATAGCCAGCAATCGTCTTCTCCGTTTCGGCACACGCCTCGTCCGACAGCGGCGTCACTGCCACCGAGCCGCTCCCTGAGTGCCTTGTTTTTCTAAGCTTATTTCCAACATCTGACAAGGCCGATACGTTTCCAGCTTTCGACACATAGATGTTCAGAGAACGTGATACCCACTTCTCCTGCAGGGGTTCTGCTTTGTCCGGGGAGAACGTTGCGATATAGACGTTTCTGACTTTCTCGACGGCTCTGTACACCTGATCTAATGTAACTGCTTTGGCGGTCGGTGCGTTGAGCAGCAAAGCCACCCCTAATAGTATGACGGCCGCAACTGCGCTGGCTTTGAGCAGAGGTTTCACATTCAATGCCCGGACTCTCCGTTTCAAGCGGGCGGCAAAATCGACGGTCGCCGCGGGCTGCCCGGCGGCCGCGATATCTTCACGGCCTGCTGTTTTCACCCTTATCGCAGACCCGGCGCCAAGCTCACCGGAACCACTGAGCGGCCCGGCTGCGGCTGGTCGCTCCGCCGTGACAAGTTGGGCCTCAACCGGCTCGTCCAGATGATATACCGTGACGACCTCAGTTTCAGGCCGCTCGGCAATGCCGCTGACCGTGCGATGAAGCTCCTGTACCTTGCCCAGGCAGGCCGGGCAGCTTCGCAAATGTGCGGCAAGGGGCTCGCGGAATTCAGCATACTGGTCGTTGGCCGGGTCAATCCCGTAAGGCAGAGCGTAGTCGTAAATATCGCTGGCGCGGACCGCTTCACAAGGGAACTCGCCCTGGGCTGCTCCATCACGCAGCAATTCTCGGCGGGCCGCTTCGCGGCACTTATGCAACTGTTTGCGACAATTCGGGCAGGTGCACAGATGTTTCAATGTTTCCGCGTTTGTCTCGCGAAAAACCATGGAAACGACAGTCGGGATGGCCGCGCGGGCCTGTGAACAGCTCGCGGTACCTCCCGTCGGCTCCTCTGCCAGGAGCTGGCCCAAGCGGCACAACTGTTTGTGCGTGAGGTGCAAGTCCCGCAGGGTCAGCAGGTCGCCGGAGCATGCCCGGCACTTGTCAATGTGCATACTTATGGGGGTCGGTACGCGTATTTTCAAAACCGGATCAGCCATGCTGGCGAGAAATGGTCTTACCGTGCTGCATTTTACCGGTTCGCCTATGAAAGCGAAATGGAGTTTCAGAAGAGTGCTGATCGCAGAATCCTTCCGCCTCTGCTCGCTTTCAACGCCCCGGTCCACGTGCAGGAGCATCATTTCCAACCTGTCTATCTCGACCTTGCAATCCAAGCACTGGGTGATATGGGCCAGCGCGCTCTCAGGAATGACTCTCCTGGTTCTTTCACTCAGGAAATCATAGTAGTATAGCCGAGCGTTCATGCAATTTGAGTAGGGATTATGAGAAATCATTTGGTATCGCTCCTGTTCTCAGGAATAAACTTCCGCATTCTCTTTCTTGCCATTGAAAGATATCGGGAGACGCTTCTCTTGCCCACCCGCAGCCTCCTGGCCGTATCGGTCGTACTGAGGCCGTTGCCGTACCGCTGAACGACGACTGCCGCCTGTTGTTTGGACAATCGGCTTTCAATCAACTGAAACATTCTTCCTGCCTCTTCCGCCTGGATAACGTTGTTTTGGGGGTCTTCCTCTATCGTGTCGTACCTTCGACATTCGGCGTACCTCTCTATGCCGTCCTGGAAATTTCTTGCTTGGCGGGAGCTATCGATAACCTCATTTGTGACGGCTCTATAAAGATACGTTTTAACGTCCTCGATATGCGGAGGAATCGGAGCACGCACGAGTGAAACAAAAAAATCCTGAAAAACATCCTCTGCCTTTGATCTGTCTTTGACGTTAAAACGGATTATGGCCCGGATTTCATCGCCATACTTGCCGAAGACTTCCGCCGCCAACCCTACTCGCCTATGGATTTCTGTTCCATTATTCCCGCTGAGCATGCTTATGTCCGCGTCAAACATTTAATCCAATCGCAAGAAACCCAGCATCAAGCCGTCAACATCCCACAAAACAGCTTCGCTTCATCCTTTGAGACAGCATCATAGGTGGACGCTATATACAATACAGGCGATTGGATCAAAAGTCAAGCTCTCAGGCGGCAGGACCCTTTGCAGAACAGCTTTTCTAATCCTCCATAATAAACGTAAGGTCTTTCCTTTTATGGACTTATAGATTTCACTCGAAAACTGCCACGTCCTGTTTTTTCCGATGAGATGATGTTAGGCCCCTGTTTTCGGCGCTATGCGAGAAAACAGAGCAACCGGGGACTGCAAGCCACAACCTTGCAGCCCCCTTTGCCCTTGTTCGGCAGCATGAATTTCCTCGTTGCCGTTAAAATTGTTCAGCCTGTTCTACTGGGCAGGCACGGAAGACTCCACATTGGACCAGGCGCTTTGACGGGCCGCATCCGTGTAGCTGACCGACCACTCGTGCAGGACCGGTGTGACGGCGATGTTGCTCGTTGACAGATTCGCCCGCAGTCTGATGTTTCCTTCAGCCAGACCGCTCAGATCGGCCCCGCTGAGAACGTTAACATAACCCGGGGTTGGAGTCGAGCCGCTTGCCGGCAACACGTCAACTGTCAGTGCCGTTCCCACCGGCATCGTTGCATTAAATCCCAGGATGTCCCATGTGTCACCGTCATTAAGGCGAATTGGAGTCGAGACGATGCTGCCGGGCGCCCCGTAGCCGCCGGGGCCGTAGGTTCGCAGCTTGTCCCATAGCACCGCCGCATTCGTTCCCGACCTAATGACCTCGACCCGGAGTTTCAAGTCCTTGCGACCGGTAATACCTGAAACATCGACCGCCACATCGTAGTGTGCCGCTCTCCATTCGTTGGTATGAGTGTGGGACCAGACTTCCTGATCTCCAATAAGCGCCTGCGATCTCATCTCGGCGCCATTGTAACTACAATAGTCAAACACGAGCGTCCCAACGCCCGTCCAATCTATGTCCCGCTGCAACAGATACGCATAACTCCCTGTCGGGAACGTGAAGGCCTGGTCGAACACTGTGCCGCCGGCCCAACTGCCGTCCGACGTCCAGAGACCCGTCCAAATGCCGAGACCAAGTATGGCCAGGATGGGATTATTGCTGGCGCCACCCCATCCACCATCCAGCTCGAAGCTGGGGTTCTGAATGACGTTGACCTGTGGGCCGAGGCCGCTGCCTTTGACCAGTGCGACGTCGCCATCACTGGTGATTTCCACACCCGTCACAGTATCGGTTTGAAAATCAGACTGGCTGGTTTGACACCACGTCTCCAGCGGCCTGGCCTTCGCCCGAAACCAGTGCTGCGCGTTCGGGTCCAGCCCGGCGAACGTGTAGCTTCTGTCGATTATCCAGCCGCTGTCGGCTATGACGCTGTTGAACTGTGCGTCGGTTGCACACTCGGCACAGTAGAGCGCGTCTGCCACGTCCACAAACAGAGACCATGAATTCAACGTTCCTGATGAGAGCAGTGAATCGTCGGTCACTTCGAGCGTCCACGTCCCATGGATATCTTTGCCGATCAGATCGGAAAGCCTGCCTTCGGGGCGATAGGTCCCCGTAAAGGGAGCCGAACCTCCCGTAATCAACAGCGGCGCTTCGTCATCGAGAATCGTGTCCGTGAAATTGTCGCCCAGTCCTCCGACGTCGGTGAATAGCTCAACGCGCGTCTTTCCATCGGGAGCGACAAGAAACACGTCCAGGTCTGAATCCAATCCGTGAGTAATGTTCAGCTTGACGTTTAGGTCCTCGATCATGCCAAAGTCTTCGATAACCAGCGTAGGTGCTGCCGTGCCCTGATCAGGAATGGCTTGCGCGACCGTTGAGTCATACTGCTGGACCTGGCCGGTGTCATCCCAGCGAATGGTGTCGCGGATTCCCCCGGGAACGCTGGATTCAGCATGAATCACCGGCGCGGGCAGCGGCTCCTTGAGCTCGAGCGTCACAATCAAACTCCACGAGTTCAGGGTCCCGGCGCGGCTGGTGCTCCAGTCATCCGTGACTTCAAGCGTCCAGGTGCCGGCAACGTCTTTGGTTTTTAAACCAGCAAGACTTCCTTCCGGACGATACAACCCGGCAAAGGGCCCCGAACCGTCGGCGATCGACTCCGACGCCTCATCATCGAGTATCGTATCCTCAAAATTAGCCGATTCGCCTCCGACGTCCGTGAACAGCTCGACGCGCGTGCCGTCCGGCGCGATAAGATAGATATCCAGGTCTGCATCATACGGATGGGTGATATTGACCTTCACATTCAAGTCCACAATGGGGCCCGCATCCGTGACGGCCAGGGTCGAGTTCACTGTTCCCCTGCCCGGGATTTCTTTCGGCACATCTCCTGACGCATATTCCTTGCTGCGTGCAGCCATTATCCCCCAGTCGGTACTGTCCGACTCTGCCCGGATGGGAAGCGCAAGGCAAGTGACAGTGATCAGTAGAATCGCAAGAATGGAAAGGCAGTTTGACGCAAACGTGTTCGCGGGCGGATTCCTCCCATCGTCCACGCCAATGCTTCCCACCCCGGATCCTCGGCGCGTTCGCGCTCGACACAATTGAATTTCGCGTTTCATTTCTCAACTCCTCAAAGGACTGTTAGTATTTATGGCGCACTGCGCGCGTACTAAAAGCGATGGCATCAGAACTGCAAAAACCCGCCTATCGTGAATACCCTTTTCTCCTTTTTCTTTCTCCTTTCTCCCTACAGGCCAGGGGAAATTCGAAAAGCCACAATAACAATTATACGTTCCTGCACATCACGGTCAACAAAAATCGCCCAATAACGCCCATTGCTGATGCGTACCAGCCCCGAATGACAAATCGTAAGTCAACATTCGCCGCGGGCGGCTTCTCGGTCGTCTGCATACGGCGTCCAGCGGCAGCATTGGCAAACAAGATGCTCAGGCTACCGCAATCAAAAACGGATCGCCAGGAATCGGCCCCAAGAAGCTGTCTGGGCCAAGTTCCTCGCACCCTTTCCTTAACTAACAGAATCCAAGCCGCTTTGCGCTTGCTCCAGCGCTTCTATTGAACAAGCGATGCCGAGGACCAAAATGTTGATAACAAATCCGGAAAAAATCTGAAGAAAATTGAAAAATGTGCAAATTTTGCTTGAGAGCAGCCTTTCGAACGGCTTTGGATTGCCGGTTCCGCCGGCCGAAATAACTATTGCTGTTTTCCTGAAATCCTGGTAACAAAGGTGCCTATGCCAGGTAACAAGCACAAATATCGCATTCTTATCAGCGCTGCTGAGCCGAGCGCAGATGCCCACTGTGCAGATTTGATAAATGCCTTAAATAAAAAGGGTTACGACATCGAATTCGTCGGAGCCGGAGGTCCGAAGATGGCCCAGGCCGGCTGCGAGCTGCTGGAAAGCACGGCCGGAAAAGCAGCCATGATCTATAAAGCCTTCGCTCAAGTTGCTCATTTCTACAAGCTGACAAGGCGCATAAGTCGCTATTTTGATAGGAATAGCGTAGATTTGGTTATCGTCTGTGATTCCCCATCCTTCAACTTTCACGTTGCGAAAGCCGCCAAGAGAAGGGGCATAAAGACCCTTTTTTACGTTGCGCCGCAGCTTTGGGCCTGGGGCGGCTGGCGGATTGGCAAGCTCCGCAAGAACTGCGACAAGCTCTGCTGCCTGTTGCTCTTCGAGCAGGACTGGTTCCGTCGCAGAGGCGTGGATGCGGTTTTCGTGGGCAACCCGCTGCTGGATGAATTGGACATAGACTCGACCCACCATGAGAGATATGCGGATTTCAGGCCGGAAAACGCCAGATTTGCCATTATGCCCGGCTCGCGCCCGGCTGAGATCGACTCACTTTGGCGTCCGATGCAGCAAATAGCACTGCGCCTGAGGGAGAAATACCCTGCCGCAACATTTGTCGCCGTGGCGGTGGATGCCGAACGGCAGAAGATTCTACGGGCGGCACAACTGCCTGGCTTCGAATGTCAATATGCCATTGACTCGGTCCACAACACGGCCCGCGCAGCCGACTTTTCGATTGTGGCCAGCGGCAGTGCGACTCTGGAGGTAGCGGCCGCCGGCTGCCCGATGGTCATCATGTATCAGTCCAGCCGAATTCTCTGGCATCTGGTCGGACGCTGGCTGGTCAGGACAAAGTACCTGTCACTGGTCAATATCTTGAGCGGCGAAGAATTGGTGCCGGAGTTCATGCCGTATTTCGGCTCCATCGACCCGATTGTGGCAAGCATTGAGCAGCTTCTTCAAGACAGCGATGAGCTGGCCCGAATCAGCAGATCGCTGACGGCGCTGACCGAGCCTTTGACCCAGAAAATAGCCTGCGAAGAGGTGGCAAAGATCGCCGTTGAGATGATGCGTTAAGTTGTAGGCTTCGTGGCTGTCCCGGACATCCCGTCCAAAGCCTGGAGATTCATAGTGAGTGAGCACGATAATACTCGAAAAACCTGCCCTGAGCCTGTCGAAGGGGCAGGCTCCCAGCGCGGTCGAAGGCTGAATATCGCCGCGACGTTTGCCTGCCTTGGCTCGCTGTTGGGCTGGTCCCTGGGGGCGATCTTCATCAAGTACCTGACCGGGTATCTCGATTCCTGGACGCAGAATTTTCTGCGATATTCGGTGGCCTGTTTGTTCTGGCTGCCATTCCTTCTTTTCTCTATAAGAGCAAAACGCCTCGACGCGAGGGTCTGGCGAAGGGCCCTGGTGCCGGCAGCCGCCAACGTCGTCATGCAGAGCTTGTGGGCGGCGGCGTTCTACTACATCGGCCCGGCCTTCATGGTTCTGCTGACCAAGACGAACATCTTATGGATCGCAGCTTTTTCGCTCATCGCCTTTCCCGATGAAAGAGCGCTGGTCAAGAGCAAACGTTTCTGGATGGGATTGACGCTTTCGCTCATCGGATTGGTCGGCGTCATGTGCTACAGAGTGGACCCTGACCAGACCCGGACAACGACCGGCATCGTGATTGCCCTGGCCGCAGCCTTTACATGGGGCATATACACAATCTCGGCGAAAATCGCGTTTAGGGACATCGACTCTCGCAGCGGTTTTTCCGTGATGAGCATTTACACGGTTGCGGGGCTTGGCTTGTTCGCCCTTTTCTTCGGCAGGCTGGCCGATTGCACGCGGATGGGCGGTGCGGCGTGGGCGTGCGTCGTGATTTCCGCAGTGATGGCAATTGCATTGGCTCATACGTTGTACTACGCCGCGATGAAACGCATCGGGGCAACGATCCCCGCTTTGGTGATCCTGGCCCAGCCGCCGATCGTACTAGCGATCTCCTCAGTCGTCTTCGGGGAGTCGTTCAATATCACGCAGTTATTCTTCGGGGCGGTCCTGTTGGCAGGCTCAGGCCTTGCCATCTGGGCACAGCAGCACCTCTTATCCGATTCACCGCAGAGCCCGCCGAGAAACGATTGATTCCGGCTACGGCTCGGGAGTCCGCCGAGACGAGTGCAGAAGCCCTGCCGTCTTTGCGCCCGCGACGGTGAAACATGCAAATTGGCTTTGTTTTTCCAAATTAGCCACGAATACACCCGCATTGAATCCATCATTATCCTGTTATCCTGTCCAAATTTTAACCACGTGGCCTTGCCATGCCCAGGGCAAATGGACACCAATGACCTCCGGCAATCCTTCGACCTCGCTCAGGATGGCGAGCCTGTCGAACCATTCCTTAGCAAGGAATGTCCGGCATCCCTTGGGGACGACGGAATGAATTGGCTTTGTTTTTTCAAATTAACCACGTGGCTTTGCCATGCCCAGGGCAAATGAACACCAATAAACACCAATGATCTCCAGCAAACTTGTCCGGCAATTGGCTTTGTTTTTTATTAACCGCCGATGAACGCGGATGAACACGGTTTTAGGTTCACCACGAAGGCACGAAGAAATCCTGGATTAGCCACAGAGGACACCGCGGGCACCGAGATAAATCTCTGTAAATCTTGTAAGTCCCGTCTGAAAAGTCTTTCAAACACCCCCTTTTTCAGCCCAAAATCGCCGATTTGAAAAAAATCTTCGCTTTCTTCAAGAAAATGAGAAAAAAAGTATCAACATTTGCTCCCTGACAATCGCTTTATAAAGTGGAAGGGCCGGATAGGCCCACAAGAGGCGGAATTCGGGATTCGTGATTGAAAATCCCGCCGGGGCAGTGTAGATTTGTGACGAACGAACAATGAAGCGAGGCATCTTGGATTTGCGTTGCTCAATAATGGCTTTGGCTAGAATACGGTGGCTGTGCTTAATAGGCATCAAAAAGTGAGTGTTTGATTCCATTTGCACAAATCATTTTAGGAGGTAGTAGATGTCGATCCTCTTGAGCGGTTATTATCCCGAAGGCATTGTATTTGCAGCCGACAAGAACGCGACCATCACATATGGTACTTCAGGGGAGAAAAGACATGTCGAGCCCACTGCAACCAAAGTGCTTTCTTGGCCTCATCGCAGGGCGGTCGTCGGATTTGTCGGTCTCGGAAGATTGGTGGGATTGGGCTTAGACGAGTGGATGAGAGTATTCATCGCCGGAAATCGGGACTTTGACAATTTCGACTCTCTGGCTGAAAATCTGCGGCAGAAAATCCAAGAGGACTTCGACCAAGAATATACAATGGATATGGATGTCTCCGATGCCCACCTTGTCGTGCACCTTGGAGGCTTCACAAGAAAACATAATGTTCCGGTTCCACAAATGCATTGTATTTGGAACTATGGCCCAATTGATCCCAGGACAGGACAGTATCCACCTGCACAAAGAACCTTCAATTTGTGTGAGAGTGTCGAGGCTAGCTTCAAACAGTGGCCCCGCCCCGAGGATTATCCAGAACGCGTGCGCGAAAGGCTGCAACGAATGATCGATGAGCGCCGCTATTTTTGGTTCAACAACGGCGCTAATTTCGCAGCTTTTAACGTATTCAAGGATGCCATTTGGCAAGCATTGCACGTCATACAGGATGCCGGATTCGGGCCAAACGTGACGGGATTGGGCGCCCGAGTGGCTTTCTGCAAAATGGCTGTTGAGGTTTTTGGTTCATACTTCACGCACCATTATGATCCTGAAGACCGTGCTGTTGGAGGCGGAGTAGATGTCGCGTTCATTCCATGGCCTGAAGAAGACGGTGTATTGTGACAAACTGTAGCCAAGCTGCTCATAACTCCGGACTTGTAGCAGTTTTAGGTTTCGTTCCCGAGCAGCGGGCCGTGCGAAGGAGAAAAAGCAGGCCGAAGCCGTAAATAAACAGGAGCAGAAGAAATGAATGAGGTGACAAGGAGCCGTTAGAAAACGCGGTTTACTGGATGACTCGTAAGTTTGGTGCACACATCGGTTGGAATTAAATATGGTGTCCCTAATGGCACTAAGTTAAGCATATTTGAGCGATTTCGAGGCTGGCCAAGAGGGCCGTTTGATTGGAAATCTCAGTGATTTCGCTGGTAAACAAACTGTCCTTTGGGCCCCAATTCCCTTAACTTACTGCCATTATACGGTGTCCCTGGAATTCCCGCGGAATTTCCCCAGGAGGAAAGCTGCCCCGAGTTTCTTTGGAACCATTAGGCAGTTAGGAGCCGATTATGGAGTACTACAATGTGAAGGCGATCATTGGAGCGCAAAAGAGGTCCTTCCAGATGCTGAACCCGTCAGAGTCATTCTACATTGGCAAGAAGCGAGAGCAGCCTTACATAGAGCCAATTTTTGAAAAGGTCGAACTTGAGAGCGAGAGACCCGCGGTGATGCTGATCTCGGCCGTGGGGGCGACGGGGAAGACGACTCTGGCGCAAGTCCTGTCGTATGAAACAGGCTTGCCTTTGCTCGATCTGGGCAAGCATAAGCCCGTTGCCGACAACACCCTGACGGGTCTACTGACTAGCACATTTGGAGTTCAGGACCTGAGTAGCATCTTCAAGAGTATCGGGGAAGGGAGCTATGGTGTCATAATTGATGCTATTGACGAAGGGCGATCCAAGACGACAGAAAAGGCTTTCGAAGCATTCCTTGACGATGTTGTGCGATTATGCAAATGCCCGGCAAATACCAGCTTTGTGCTGCTTGGTCGCACACAGATCCTGGAAGACTGCTGGATTTACCTCACAGAGAAACAAGTAAGCACAGGTCTTATCACCATTTTGCCATTTGGGGCGGACAGCGCACGGAAGTACATTGACGAGTTCACTGGCGCACTGAAGGGACCTTATGCGGCGCAGTACAAAGAAGTTCGCGACAGCATTCTGAATATGCTTGGCGCTGCATTTGAGAACAAGACGAAGGAAGCCAATGAAGACTTCCTATCTTTCATAGGTTATCCAGCGGTGCTCGATGCGATCGTAACTTTATTGGTTGAAGAGCGCAACTACCACCGACTGCAGGGAGGAATAGAAAGTTCTGACGCAAATGATGTTGAAATCAAGCTGTTGAACCGCATTGCCATGTACATCCTCCGACGTGAGAAGGAGGAGAAGGTTGTACCGAATATAGTGAAACCACTTGTCGTTGATATGCCGGAGCACGAAGCGGAGGCGATAGTCGCTGGAGTATATGAGACGGAAGAGCAATGTAAGCGATTGGTTTCTCACTGCCTCGATAAGACACTGACCCTTGAGTTAATATCGAACCACTCGATCAATGAGAAATACGAGGAGCAACTACTCTCGTGGCTGCCCGAACACCCCTTCATCTCTGGACGGCAGTTTCGCAATGCGGTTTTTGAATCGGTCGCTCTGGCGACCTTAATAGCTACGGGTGATCCAGAGAGCGTCCAGCTTGTCCTCGACTATGTGGGCTCACACAAGTACAGCTATCACCTCATATATCTTCTGAGCACAATTGCAACTGATGGATATGTGCCCATGAACTGTATGCATGTGATTCTGGGCTCAGCACTGGAGTTTCAGTCAACTAATGCTTCCGTTGAGTTGTGTGTGGATGGGCCTGAGCCCGATGACCTGCAGTCCGATACTACTCCAAACGCCTCTGTCGAGATTCAGATTGAGATACTCTTGGGCAAGGATAGGAACAACAAGCCAAGAACCTTCATCTTCCACTCCAATATGGACGGTACAGAACCAGTGCATTTGGGCCACCGCCTTTCATCAACCTACCTGTCGGTCCCGTGTGATGTCTTGCTTTCTGGCGCCCAAGAACTCGAGTTCACAGCTCCTGTAGAGATCTCCGCGCGTCGAATAATTCTGCAATCCAAGGCACTGATGCTCAGGCGTTCACAACAGAGCCCATCAGAGGAGCACGTGCTGTTCCAAGGGGAGAAGGTAGAGTCCACACTCGACAGGATAGTGACCAATGGCGTTGCGCTCACATTCGCTGTTTCGGATCCGTCTGGGTTGATGTACCCGTGTCGTCAATACGCGCAAAAGAAAGAGGAACTCCCGTCTGACTCCTCCTTGAGGCAAAAGTACCTTCGGCTTAAGCGCATCCTCGTGGAATTCCGTTCTCATGGGAGGGGCTCGCTTGCCAGGTACAAGGGCAAGATCGAAGATGATCGCGTACTCCGCAACCCCACGGGGCATGCGGTTCTACGCCAGTTGCTTGCCGACAAGATTCTCACGCTTGAGGGCAACCACTATTTCCTTCAACCGAAAGGGGTTAGCCAACACTTGGGTGTTTCCTGGGTTGATCTGAAGAACGGGCAAATCTCCGATAAACTCATTGGATATCTGCGGTCGATCACCGAATGAAAGGTCGGGTAGGGTGGGGCTTGCCCCACCTTCAAGAATGTCACGCGCTTTGATCGGTGGGCTAAAACCCACCCTACATGACTATTCTTGTGACGAGGTTGTATGAGAATCATCGTTGTCACTAGAGAATGCTACGCTGGTCTCCAACGTAAGCTGGCTTGGTTCGATCATCGTCCAAACGGTCTGTATTTCGACGTTGGAGGATTGATGTTCGGCACTCACACTTCCTATCACCGTGATGGGAATGTTTTTCGCACGAGCCTTGCTACTAAAAACAAACCGAAGTTCGAAGAAAAGCATGTTGAATTACAGAATTTCAGAGGCTGGCATCAGTTTGGCGTTTCGATGATTGCAAAAGACAGCCTGCTGAATAAGCCGCCCCTAAAGGGCCGTGACCGCAAAAAGACCGTTCGCACGATTCAAATCTCGATGAGTCATTTTCCCAGCAAGACTATCAACATGGTTACCGAGATGGTCAGTCCTGACTTTGAGCAATACCTGCAATCGCCCCAAGTTGCTCTACCGCCCAATGCCGTTACAGAGGTTCTAAGATTTGAAGGGTTTTCAGTTGTCCTGACGATGCTGGGTCATGATGACAATCTGCTGGTCCGTCCTACGGAGACCGGGTTTGCTGTTTCACACTATAACAGCAGGTTTTCAGCGAACCAGAACGGCGTCACGTACTCCTATGAGGTTTCGTTCTAAGCACGAGACACATAGCGAAAGCCGGGCGAAATCCGCGGACGCCATATAATGGCACTAAGTTAAGCATATTTAACCGCTTTCGAGGCTGACTAAGAGTGCCGTTTGATTGGAAATCTCAGTGATATCGCCGGTAAACAAACTGCTCTTTGGGCCACAATTCCCTTAACTTAGTGCCATTACGGACGCCTTACATAAATTCGTCTCTCCCTTCGATTTGACTCAGGGCAGGCTAAGAAGCGTGGAGCATCATTCGTCATGAAGAAAGCTTGGTGCTGACCAGGCGGTTCAGGCTGACGCCTTCTTCGGCGGCCTCATGTCCATTGACTATACCCGCTTTCGCGGGCACAAGTTTGCGATTTGCTATTGACTATTGCCCTGCAGGAGTTTATCCCGCACCCGGAAGCGGGGCAGGAAGGGCAAGTATCCAGCATCCAGAATCGAGAACCCGCGTTCATTCGTGTTCATTCGTGGCTATTGCCATTGACCATTTACGATTTAATATTGACTATTGAAGCTGAGATTCTTCGGCTCGGCCTCAGACGCCGCCCTGAGCCTGCCGAAGGGATGACAGACAACGGTGGGGCAAGCCGCCACCCTACGAGTTTATCACACCAATCTCTAATTCGCTCATTTTTTGATTCACTGGACTGGCCGTGTCAAGCCGTGCTGATCTGTGTCAGAATATTTGTTAAATTGACAATGACCCGCCATTGGGCTTAAGATAGGCCGATTGTTACGGCCGCTGGCAAACAACAAGTAAGGGTATCGGATCATCAGGTTATCAGGTTATGGGTATCAGGTTAACAGGGCATCAGGTTCGCGTCCCCCTTTCCCGGTATCCTGATGACCTTTAACCAGGAGTCAGCAAATTATGAATAGAGTCCCAGGTATCATCATTATCGTAGTAGCCATAGTTTTGGCAGTTTGTCAAACTCAGGCTCTGTCCCAGACGCGCGAAAGGTCGCAAATCCCGGCGGAGGACAAATGGAAGCTGGAAGACCTCTATGCTTCAGACCAGGAATGGAACGAGGCCAAGCAGAAACTAACGGCCCAGTTCGATGAAGTCACTAAGTACAAAGGCAAATTGGCAGGCTCCGCATCGCAATTGTTAGCCTGTTTGGAATTCAACAGCCGGGTGTCCAAAGAATTCGGACGATTGTTCGGCTACGCCTCCATGAAATCCGATGAAGACATGCGGAATTCGCAGCGCCTGGGAATGAAGCAGCAAATGGAGCAGCTCAGCACGGACTACCGCTCCAAAGCGGCGTTTATCACGCCGGAGATAGCCGCAATGGATAAACAGCAGGTCGATACCTTTATCGAGCAGGAGCCCGGCCTGAAAGTCTTTAAGATGGCCCTTTATGACGTGCTGCGAATGAAGCCGCACACGCTGTCAGAAAAAGAGGAGAAGATTCTTGCCGAGGCGAGCTTATTGGCCGATGGGCCATCTTCGATTTATGGGGTCTTCAGCAACGCCGAGATGCCTTATCCCGAAATTAAGCTCAGTGACGGCACAGCCACCACGCTGACCAAGGCGGAATATTCGCGTTATCGAGCGGCCGCGAACCGAAGCGATCGGGAGGCCGTATTTGGCGCGTTCTGGGGCGCGTTTGACAAGTTCAAAGGGACTTTCGGCACGCAGCTCTACGCGAACGTGAAGAAGAATATGTTCTACGCCCGGACTCGCGGCTATGAGTCCTCACTGCACCGTGCCCTGGATAAGGACAACATCCCGACCCAAGTCTATCTGGCCCTTATCGAAAATGTCACCAATAATTTGGATTCGTTCCATCGCTACCTGAAATTGAGGAAGCGAATGTTGGGCGTGGAGACATTGGAATATTCAGACGTGTATGCGCCCGTTGTGAAAGGTGTTGATTTGAAGTACACGTTTGACGAGGCCAGGAAGCTGGTGCTGGACGCCGTAGGGCCGTTAGGGGCCGATTACCGCCGCGTGGTCGCAAAAGCATTCGAAGAGCGATGGCTCGACGTGTATCCGTCGCCGGGCAAACGCTCCGGGGCCTATTCCAGCGGCAGCGCTTACGACGTGCATCCCTACATTCTCTTGAACTACAATGGCCAATATGAGGATGTCAGCACGTTAGCTCACGAGTTGGGCCACACGATGCACAGTCATTATTCCAACAAGAATCAGCCTTATCCGACGTCCGACTATTCGATCTTTGTCGCGGAGGTGGCTTCCACGTTCAACGAAGCGCTGCTGATTCATAAAATGCTCCAGGAAATCAAAGACGACGACACCCGGCTGTCTTTGCTGATGAATTACCTCGAGGGAATCAGAACGACGGTCTTCCGGCAGACTCAATTCGCCGAATTCGAGCTGCGGATGCACGAGAAAGCCGAACGCGGCGAGCCTTTGACCGGGGACGCCCTCACTACGCTTTACGGTGACATTCTGAAAAAATATTACGGTCACGAAAAGGGTGTGTGCCATATTGACGAGCTATACGCGGTCGAATGGGCCTATATCCCGCATTTCTACTATGACTTCTACGTGTATCAGTACTCGACATCGTTCACGGCCTCCACGGCGTTGGCGGAAAAGGTCCTGAGCGAAGAAAAGGGCGCTGTTGAGAAATACATCGAGTTCCTCTCAGCAGGAGGCTCCGATTATCCTATCGATCTTTTGAAAAGCGCAGGAGTGGACATGACCGGCCCTGAGCCATTCAACAAAACGATGGCGGCAATGAACCGAACGATGGACGAAATTGAGGCAATCCTGGCAAGGAAGGCAGATAGCGGGAAGTAGCCTTGTTTCATCAGGCACGCAGGGCAGTGTGCGATATTCGTCAGGTGGCGTGCGGGTTAAAGCATGAATTCTGATGGCTTTGTCACGACAGAGGGTTTGACCAAGGTCTATTCGTCCGGCACGATTGGGGTTGTGGCGCTCGACGATGTGAGTCTGTCTCTGAAGGAAGGAGAATTCCTGGCAGTGGCGGGGCCTTCCGGCTCGGGCAAATCCACGCTGATGAACCTCCTGGCCGGACTCGACAGGCCCTCATCGGGGAATATCAAAGTGCAGGGCAGGCTCATCTCCGAGCTGAACAAGCACGAGCTGGCCCTTTACCGTCGCTATCAGGTCGGCATGATCTTCCAGTCGTTCAACCTTATTGGGGCCTATACAGCCCTGGAAAACGTGGCCTTTCCATTACTTTTTTCCGGCGTGGCAAAGAAAGAACGAAACGCACGAGCGGGCCGGATGCTGGAAGGGGTGGGGCTCGGTCCCCGCAAGGACCACCGGCCGGCTGAGCTTTCCGGCGGGGAACAGCAGAGGGTGGCCATCGCTCGGGCGCTGATCAATCAGCCCAAAATTCTGCTGGCCGACGAGCCGACCGGCAACCTGGACAGCGGCACGTCAAAGCAGATCGTGCGGATGCTGGCGGATCTGAACAAGAATCAGGGTTTGACTGTGATTATGATCTCTCACGAAGAGTTTCTGATGGCCGAATTCGCGGATGAGGTGGTTGGCCTGTGCGACGGCAAAATTGTCGAACGGCGGAAGATGCGGTAGAAGACCGATGAGAATCTCCGATTACATCGAGCAGTCCTTTTCCAATCTGTGGAAGAAGAAGCTTCGGACGTTTCTGACGACGTGCGGCGTGGTCATTGGTGTCGGATCGCTGGTCTGCATGTTCGCCTTCGGCCAGGGCGTGCAGCAGATTGCCACCGAGCAGTTCCAAAAGCTGGACCTGTTCAACTACATCAACGTGTACGCTCGCAGCGGCTACCGTGAGGCCCGGCAGTCCCGTGATCCCGACGAGGCGGGATGGCGGGAGGAGGAAGATGGAGCTACGAACGCGAATTCGCCGCCATTGGATGAGGCGTTCCTGGAAGAGGCAATGAAGATCGAGGGGGTGGAGGCTGCCTTCCCCGAGCTACGCTTTCCGGCCCAGATCCGCCTCGGGGACAAGGAGCAGTTCACACTTGTCCAGGTGCTGTCGGCGGCCACTTGTCGGACGATGCCTTTGCGTGCAGGTCACTGTTATGGTCCGAACGAGCCGAATGGGACGCTCATCAGCGACGCACTGGTGCGGCGTCTGGGTGTCAACGAGCCCTCGGAGGCAATCGGAAAGCAGATCGAGGTCGCCACACTGACGCTGGATTTCAGTCTCACGCGTCTGCTGCGGATGGTCTTCTCGCCGCGCGACCAGACCCTTCCGATCTCGCGCGAGAGCTATCGCTTCGCCATCGTGGGCGTCGCTGAGCGGATGCCTTTCGGGGGGATGGGCGATGCGTATATCCAGCCGGAGGCGGCCGCCGGGATGCGCAAGCTGTCTCTGACGAGCGTCTGGGAGTTCTTCCGGCCGGCTGGTGAGGCGGGGAACTACTCGATGATCACCATCAAGGTCAGATCGCCGAAGGATATCGCGCCCGTCAAAAAAGAGCTGGAATCCCGGGGCTTGCGGACGTTTGCCTGGATCGACCAGTTGCAGGAGATGCGGATCGGCTTCCTCATCATGGACATGTTCCTGCTCGCCGTGGGCATGATCGGGATCACGGTGGCCTCGCTCGGCATCGTCAATACGATGGTGATGTCCATCCTGGAACGCTATCGGGAGATCGGCATCATGAAAGCGGTGGGGGCCACGGACGGCGACGTGCAGAGGGTCTTCCTGTTCGAGGCGGGCATGATTGGCCTGCTGGGCGGCCTGTTCGGCCTGGTTCTCGGCTGGGTCGTCAGCATGGTCATCAATGAGGTCGTCAACGCCGTGATGTCGAGCCATGCCGCCCCGCGCATGGAGTACTTTCGCTTTCCCTGGTGGCTCTGCCTGGGCGCGGTTGCCTTTTCCATTCTGGTCAGCCTGATCGCCGGCGTCTATCCCACGCGGCGAGCGGCCCGGGTCGATCCGGTTATAGCCCTGCGGCACGATTGATCTTAGAAATGCAAATTCAAAATATAAAATGCAAAATCGAGGAAGTCGTTGACGTGAAGCGCCAAGTCCGCTATTTTGATTCTTGCTATTTCATAGTTGATTTTTCTGGTCGATAGGAAGGTGTTTGAACTATTTAGGGAGGAGTACCATGAGAAGGAGACTCATTCTTTTTTCCACGCTGGCCGTTCTGATCATGATATGGTTCGCGACGGTCATTATAAAGACAAGCGACACGCCGCCGAAAACCCAAGCCAGCGCGGTCACAACGCAGGAGGATACGCCGGTCCGGATTACGCTGGCGGGCAGTGATCGAGAGGGCGCGCCCCTGACGTACAGTGTGGTCGCCGGTCCATCTCACGGGTGTCTGAGCGGGACAGAACCCGACCTGACCTACAGTCCCGAGACGAACTTCAACGGGCCGGACGGCTTCACCTTCAAGGTCAATGACGGCAAAGCCGACAGCGCCGCGGCAACCGTATCGATCACAGTGACGCCCGTCAACGACCCGCCGACAGCTAATGACGACAGCGCCGCGGCACAGGAAGACGCGGCTATCGTCACGGTTGACGTGCTGGCGAACGACACGGACGCGGACAATACCCGGCCGATGGTCGTCAGCGCCACGCAGGGCGCCAACGGTTCAGTCACGATCAATACCGACAGCACGCTGACGTACGCGCCCAACAGGAACTTCTGCGGGACCGATACGTTTACCTACACCCTCAGCGACGGCAAAGGCGGAACCGATACAGCGACGGTGAATGTCACCATTGAAGCGGTTAACGATGCACCGTCGATCACCTCAAAACCCGTGGAAACAGTTAGGGTGTGGGCGCCCTATACATACAATGTTAAAGCCAAAGACCCTGACCCGCGCGATTCGCTGACTTATTCTCTGACCAAAAGCCCGGAAGGCATGACGATAGACGAGGCCACAGGATTGATCGCCTGGAGGCCGACAAGCGCTCAGGCGGGGAGCTACGACGTGGCGGTGAAGGTCGCCGACAGTTACAAGATCCGCGCCTCGGACACGCAATCATTTACGATTACGGTGACGTCCCTAAGCTCGCCTTTGACCACAACCCTGACCGTTGTCGATTGTTTCGGCCAAAAAGGAATAGAAAAACTATCCGCCAAAGACAAGGTTCCAGCCATCCAGGCCAGTGATAACAACCGGCTGGAAACCGAGCCCCGCTCAAATACATGTTACGACTTCTGCGACGGCTCTATTCCGGGCGGTGCTTCAATAAAATCGGTCGTTGTTTATGTGGAACACTTCGAAGATTCGCAATTTGCCCAAGGGAAACTCGAATGGGCTGTGGGAACGGGCTGGCCGGCTAAGGCAACGGTTTGGGCTTCGATTGCGGCTCCGGTCCGGCAGGGAGAAAGCAAGGAAGCAACAGACTCGTGGGACGTTACAAGTGCCGTCCAGACAGCCGAAAAGGCAAACTCCCTTCAGTTGCAGGTTCAGAACAACGACACGGCCGGCAGGAGGAAAACGTCGGTGGACTACGTCTATGCCGTCGTCGAGTGGTATTGATCCGCCAGACGGACGGCGGATTGATTTTTCCAAAAAATGTCGCGCCGTTGCGAAACTCGATTTGGCACGCGGCAAAATATCGGGTATAATTTAATAGAGCAATCGAAGCGAAGGAAACCAGGGGGGCGGAAAAGTCCAATGGTGTTCAGGGTTGACCCGCGGTTTCTGCTTCGTGCGGTTCCGTACCGAGTGCATCTCGGGCGGAACCGGGCGGTCCCGGGGCGATAAGCTGCCGGGCGGCATCATAATACTCCTTTCTTCAATGGGGGGCTGGTCGCCAGGGTCAGCCCTCACTTTTTTGCGCTGCTATAACCGTTTCTTCAGACTAAATCGCACATTTCCATCGCTCTCGGCTGTAATTCAAGTGTCGTGAGCAAAGCCGGAGCAAGCCCAGACACGCACGATACCCTGATATCTCCAGCACTTTGAGAACGACTTGTCCGCAGCCGCACTATAAAGGGCACATCAGGATGTGCTCGTCACACCTATCCTCTATGCGCATCTCGATAGAAGCTCATTCGTGAAGGACTCGAGAGCCGCGATTTCCGCGAAAAAAATCGGAGTTGATCGCAGCTCGGATTGCCGTCTTGGCCCGAAAAACATTCCGTTTGCAGCTGGACAGCGACATATCTGAGAGAAATCTCGGTCATTCCAACCCATTGGTGCCGAAAACTCTTGACTTTTGTGGCGCAATGCGGTAAACTCGTGTTTATAAGTAGTACATGGGGGCGTTAGATCTGGAATGGGGGGTTCTCAAGTTTTCCTCTTTTGAGCACCCAAATTGAATCGGTTCTTGGCTTGATGACATGCCGTCCACTGTGGGCAGCCACGGCGGCAGTAACATAGTTTGGAATTGCATTCGGGGAGAAGGAAAATGATGAGGTCAACACGGATATCCGCAATTGTTTCCGCTGTGTTTATTCTGGCGGTTCTGCCGTGTGCGGCAAGAGCTTACCCTGTCAACACGGTGGAGATCGTCAGCACGGGCACTGCCGCCAACGAGGTGGTCAGTGTTTGGGGCGGCGGCCAGAGCGACCTGGACGTTTACGCCGGCGTTTACACGCTCGAAAAGACGGACGGCGTCGGTGAAGGAAAATTCTGGCCCAACGGCACAGTCAGCGCTTTTTGCACCGAGCTGAACGAAGCAGCACCGGAGATTACATCGAAGTATAACGTGGTTCCACTGGAGGATGGACCTCTCGGCGCGGCAATGGGGACAGAAAAGGCCGCGTACATCAGCGAGCTTTGGGGCAGATACTACGACCCAAGCTGGACAGGCAGCGGGCCATTTTCGTGGCTGCAGAACAGCCAGGCCGCGGCGTTTGCCACGGCGATATGGGAGATTGTCTATGAGGATCTGCCGGTATCGCCGGTGAAGTGGGATGTGAAAATCGACGGGACGCTTGGTGCCGATGGCTTTCGTACCGATTTCGGCGGTGCCGCGATTGCCAACAATTGGTTGCACTCGCTGGACGGCACCGGTCCGACGGCGAACCTGCGGGTTTTCAGCTTCAACGGGAGCCAGGACTATATTGCACAAGTCCCAGAGCCGGCAACAGTCGCTCTGCTCGGCCTTGGTGGCGTATGGAGCCTGATGCGGAGAAGACGGGTGATATAGCAATAACGCAGAAGGGGGGGCCAAGCCGACTGTCTGTACACACGGCGGAGTTCCTACCCTCTTTTCGACCATTCAGCAATCTTCGGAAGGGAAAAAGATAATTCTCGGTTCGTTAAGAAACGCAGACAGGAACGAAAAGCCGACCGGATCGGCGATCGGCAGAAAGGGGGGGACGTTCATGAAGTGCAGGCGCCATTGACTAAGACGGAGCAACTCAAGACAACGGACTGTCAGGCTTACCAAAGTCGCTGCGGGGGCTCTGCAGCTCGAAGATAAGTACCAGAAAAGATAACACACCCAGGACAGGAGGGAATGAAATGAAAAGGTTAGTAATAATGATTGTTACAGCGGCGGCCTGTGCAGGGACTGCGTTCGGGACGCCCAGCATCGAATTCAGTCCGGATGCCGGCACGGCCGGCGGCTGGACCTACGATGGAGCGGGCACGCTCAGTTTCAATCAGTACATCGCTGTGGATGCGGCGATGAGCAGTAACGCGGATGCCCTGGTTGGCGCGCTGGTGTATATCCCCACCTTGACGGTGGCCGGAGTGCCCAACGGCCCGTACGCGTTGAAGCCGCTCGGCAGCTCGGTCCTGACCGTCCGCAGTCCGGACGACGGGACCATCTACCTGAAGGCCACGCTCAGCAAAGGCGACCTGGTTCCGGTTGGAACGATAGGGGCTGCGTACACCAGCTTTATGTCGGATCTCTCGGACGTTACCGTCACCGATGCCGGCAAGGCCATCGGCTCTGCAGCACTGAGTGCGATAATTAATTCGGGTACATCGACGCTTGATTTCGAGCTGTCACTGCAGGGTGGAAGCGGAACCAACTATCGCAGCCTGACCCAGATGCTGGCCGGCGGTTACGTCGGCGGCAACGGCTTCAGCGGCGCCATGTCGATTCCCGAGCCGACGACGATTGCCCTGCTGAGCTTTGGTTCATTGGCTTTGTGGAGAAAACGCAGGGCGTAAAACGATTTGCCATACACTCGTAAGACAGGGCTGCGGGCGCTACCGACCGCAGCCTTTTTCTCTTGTCCGGCAAGACGGCACGAATAAAACTCGGAGGTGTGACGTGGGCATGTTTCGATTCGTATGGAAGATATTCCGGACATTGTGGCCGTCCGGCGGAACGCCCTCGGGCGGAATCGATTGCCACAAATGAGAAAGCAAGGTGGAGATTCTCAGAAACCTGTCGAGCAAGCGTCCCTGAATTCCCGCAGCAAGAGGCGCGCAAAAGTTACAGGTTCCAGTCTTTGGAACCCTTCACAAACTTATGCTGAACGATGATGCCCACCGCCGTCGGCACCATGAGCGCAACGGGCAGGAACCATTTCAGCGTGAATACCAGCTCTTCGACCTTCAGTGTTGTTTTCGGATAAAGATATAAGAGCGCCAGAGACCCGGCGACGATTAGTCCGCTGCCCCACATGCTGGCAAAGAGTATGACCGCAGCCTTGAAGATAATAAAGGAAATCATCCCCCCGGCGACTACCCCAATCAGCCCGCCGGCCCAGATGTACTTTTCGGTCAAACCACACGCGTACCATATTCCCGATGTGAGTATGCCGCCCGCCGCTGCCCCCAATATGCAAACGGCCCATCGCATCAGCGGCACGGAAAGCACCGCCAGCACGCCCATGCCGACCAGGCCGCCCATCAGTTGGTTGTTCAGCCCGACGATTTTCTCCGTGATGCTCATTCCCAAAACCAGGCCCAACAACCCAAAATTGATGACCACCAACACTTTGAAAACCCGCCAGCCGTAAAAAAGGCAAACCGCCCCGAACGATATAAAGGTCAATGCTTCGAGCCAGTTCAGCGACGTAATCTGTCCCCAAAACCAGTCAATTGGGACAACCGCCCCTTCTGCCGTTTCCGCCGCTCTCCGGCCTTCAGTTTCAACAGCCTGTGCAAGGATAGTCACGCAATCCATTAGGCCTCTCCTTGATCTTCTTTTGCGTTTCTGACGATAAGCCGATATTGATTTCCTTGTAATCTCTCCGTCGGCGCCGACCCGCCCCGCGAGAATTCCCCGCAGAAGCGGCGACCCCGTTAACCCGTCCGCCAGCTTCGTTGTTCTTCTTCAGGTCCTTCTTTCTCCCGCGAGGCTCCTTTCTTCTTTCCCGCCTGCGCTTTGGCACCTCGACAGAGTACTAACTGCTCCACCGTGCCGAACGCCGTCATCGCCGCGAATACGCCTCCATAAACCGGCGGTTGGCTGGAAATATAGCTAACAGGTTCGACCCCCTTATACAGCAACAACAGAATCATCCCGGCAAAGATAAGCATCGTCCCGAGGACCGAAAAGCACAGCGCCGGGATCAGACGCCAAAAAATCAATCCACCGACAATGAAAACTATCGCTAACAGCACTATTATCGCCCATTCGTATGGCGGCATCTGCGGGGCGGCCCGTCTGGCCTCTGAACCAACGTCAACGGCATACGCTCTTAGTTTCGTCAGACTTTCGCCACCGCTGACAATGATGGTCTGGGTCGAGATTTCATCCTGATTGGCGGGGTTTACCGCCTGCGAACCGTCGAGAGCCGGCCCGACCAGGACAGCAAAGCCGATGGATGCCGCCAAAGCCGCCGCCAGCATGGCGACAGAGAGCCTTTCAAATAGAACTGCAACAAGCGCCGCCACGCCCGCCGAGGCCCCCGCAGGGATAACGCCGCGGCCAATCAGGACAAAGCCAAGGATGCCGCCAGCGATTGCGCCGGCAATCGCGACCAGCACTTTTCTCAAGCGCAGTCCGCCAAGCCAGACAAACAACCCAACCGCGACGGCCACCACCCCAGGGCCGATTACGATCACGGGGCGGACCTGTGCCGCTTCACGCAAGATGGATTCGAAATTCCGGAGAATTTCAAGCATAACAGCGTTATTAGCAGTGGTAATGCGACCCCGAGCCAAAGCAAGGTCTATGCCAAATCAAGCTGGCTCTTCGTTTATTTCTATTTATCGGCCTATTTGTATTCTTTTCGTTAGATAGTTCATCTCTTTGTGGACCATGCGAGAAGGAAGCAGGCACTGACCGGCTCCGGCGGGTCGAATGCGGATGAGAGGAGTCGAACCTCCACGGGCTAAGCCCACAGGCACCTGAAGCCTGCGCGTCTGCCAGTTCCGCCACATCCGCTCACAACGGCGAAAATCAAAATGTAAAGATAAGAGGTCAAAATCGTGGAATCCCGGCAAGTCGGGATGACTTTCTTGATTTTGCATCTTACATTTTGATATTTTATTTTCTTTCTTTGAATATTAACAATTTCAGGGGCTTCGTCAAGTGCCTTCCTCCACATCCGGCGAGAAATCCGTAAGCCGTCCCATAAATAGTCGTGGATTTTACAGAAGGCCGGATTTTGCCCCGCCGGTTCGCGTTGCTCGAAGATTCACGAGATTTAGGTAAATTGCCGCCGCCAATCGTCCGAGACTAAGAAAGCTGTATTTTTTGTATTAGGCGGTTTATGCTGTATATTTTAGTAAGGTGAGGGCTGAGGTGAATACCAGGGAGAAGGCAGTTGGTGGTCCAGCAACATTTTCAGGCTCCCTACCCTTTCGCAGGCAAAGCCCAGTGCGTCCCAGTAAATTGCGTTATGTCGGTGGTCTGTAGAGACAAGACACGGGTGAATAGAAGTATCTAATGTAGAGGCGATTGTAATCGAATGGACTCTGTACAAGCCATCCCCAGAGTTCCCGACACCCAAGCCGGACTTCTCTTCGGTGAGCTGCTCGTCTCCAAAGGTCTGTTGAGCCAGGAGCAACTGCTGGACGTGCTGAACAAACAGCGCGACCAGGGCGGCCGACTCGGCGAGGTCCTGCTCAAGCTCAAGATACTGGACGACAAGGCCATCACCGCCGCCCTGGCTGAGCATTTCTCGATGGAATACATTCACTTCGACGATACCCAGCAGATAGACAGAATAGACAGGGACATCGCCCGGCTGCTGCCGGAGAGCATCGCCAAGCGATTTTGCCTCGTGGCGGTCGCCGAGGAGGACAGCCACATTGTCGTTGCGATGGCGGATCCGCTCAACGTCGTGGCGATAGATACAGTCACCCTGAAGCTGAAGCGTCAGATCCGGCCGGTCATCAGCTCGCCCCGGGAGGTTCATCGGGCGATAGAGCTGATTTATCACGGTTCGGACGTCGAAGAGCAGCAGCTTCGTAATCTGGTGGAGATCGAGGTCAGCGGTCAGCACGCCGATGAGGATATCCTTCTGGAAGATATCGTGGAACCGGACTCGACCGGCGAAGACGCTGCAAATAAGGCCCCCGTGATTCGGTTCGTCGATCTGCTGATGAGCCAGGCGGTCAAGACCCGGGCCAGTGACATTCACATCGAGCCGCAGGAGAAATCGACCGTTGTTCGTATGCGCGTGGACGGCGTTCTTCGGGACATGGTCCCGCCGGCGAAAAGGATGCAGGCCGCGGTGATCGCCCGAATCAAGATTGTCGCCCGAATGGACATTGCCGAGCGCCGGTTACCGCAGGACGGCCGGTTCAAGATGAAGGTCTCCGGCCGGGCCATCGACGTTCGCGTCTCAACCATTCCAACCATCTACGGTGAGAAAGTCGTGATGCGAATCCTGGACGCCTCGGCGGTCAACCACAACCTGGATCAGCTTGGACTTGATCCGCGACTTCTTAAAGAGTTGAAGGACCACTTGGCGCAGCCGCACGGCATCATCATTGTCACCGGACCGACCGGCAGCGGCAAAAGCACCACCTTGTACTCGGCGCTGAGCTATCTGAAGGACCCGACAAAGAATATCACAACGGTCGAGGACCCCGTCGAATACCGCCTCGCCGGGATCAACCAGATTCAGGTCAAGCCGGAAATCGACCTCGATTTTGCACGGTGCCTGCGGGCCATCTTAAGGCAGGACCCGGACATCGTGCTGATCGGTGAAATCCGGGACAAGGAAACCGTTGAAATTGCGATCAAGGCGGCTCTGACCGGCCACCTGGTCCTGAGCACGTTCCATACCAACGACGCCCCCAGTGCCATCAGCAGATTGCTCTATATGGGAATTGAGCGGTACCTGCTGGCCTCGGCGCTGAACTTGGTCATTGCTCAGCGGCTGGTCAGAAGAATTTGCGACCGCTGCAAAGAGCCCGTCACCCTAAGTGAGGAAGTCCTCAAACGGATGGGCATTGACAACGAGCAGGCGAAGGGCTCTGTCTTTTATCGCGGCCGGGGCTGTCCAGCCTGCGGCGGAATGGGCTATTTGGGCCGATTGCCCATATTTGAGTTCCTGGACATCGACAACGAGATAGGCGAGAAGATTGTCGTCGGCGCGCCCGAATCTCAGATACGGGCGGCGGCCCGTGCAAAAGGTTACGCCGGCTTGCTCGAAAGCGGCGTGAGCAAGGTGCTGCAGGGTCTGACAACAGCCGAGGAGGTCATTGGCGTGGCTTTTACGGGAAAAGGGTAAGAGTCCGCGCTGTGAAAGAAATAAGGGCACTTTTCGGAAGAACAGAAGGTTAGGCACATGAAAAGCTACGGGTATGTCGCTCGAGATTCGGCGGGAGTGCAGAAGAAAGGATTCGCACAAGCGGCTTGCTCCAATGAAGTCCTGAACCAGCTTCGCGAGCAAGGATTCACACCTATCTCCGTCAAGGAGGTATCGCAGACGACCAAGAAAACCAAGGAACAAGGCCATCGCAAGCGCATAAAATCGGCAGACCTGGCCGCACTTTGCTGGCAGTTGGCGACCATGCTCCAGGGCGGCATTCCCGTGACCACCGCCTTGGACATCATTGGTGAGGACACGGACAATGCACAGCTTCGAGGGATTCTCCGGCAGCTCTCGGAACGGGTCAAGAAAGGCCAGCCTCTTTCAGAAAGTGTCGCTGAATTTCCGAGGGTCTTCAACCGGCTCGCCTGTGCCATGGTTCTGGCCGGCGAAACCAGCGGCAATCTCGCAAGTGCCATGGGCAAGCTGGCACAATATTTCGACAACCGCGACAAATTGGCCAAGAAAATCAAAGGCGCGATGGCGTATCCGATCTTCGTGCTGACGTTTATCATCCTGATCGTCATCTTCATCATGGCTTTTATTGTTCCGCGATTCCGCAAGATATTTGACCAGATCGGCGGCACGCTGCCCGCTTTTACCCGCGGCTTTATGGGCTTCTATGATATTTTGCGCTATAATATTCTGTACATTATCATCGGCGTTATCGTTCTGATCTTCCTGGCAAAGGCCGCCTCCAGGACCAAGAAAGGCCACCACTTTTTCAGCAGGATCACCCTGGCCATACCTTTGTTTGGAAACATACTCAGCCAGGGGTTCGTGGCCACATTCTGCAGAACGACGTCCACATTGCTCGCCGCGGGCGTTTCGGTGCTCGAAGCGTTCAATATTCTCACCGGCATGACGGACAACGATATCATCAAATCCGCCATCCTGCGGACCAGAGATGGTATTGTCGGAGGCTCGAACATCTCTTTGAGCATGAGCTCAACCGGTTTTTTCCCGAATATGGTCATCAAGATGATACAGGTCGGCGAAGAAAGCGGGTCACTGCCGGAGGTGCTCGAGAAGACCAGCGAACACTATGAACGAAAGATCGATTCGGCAATCACCACGCTGATGAGTCTTCTGGAGCCGGTCATGATTATATCGGTCGGCGCGATCGTATCGGTTGTGGTGATTGCGCTGTATCTGCCGATCTTCACCATGTCGGACATGTAGGACGGCGCAATTGTCGATTTGCGGCGGCCGCTTGAAAATTGGAAATGGATAGTGAAGTCGTTAGTTGATTTAGCCGATTGTGTAAAGGCCAGGTAAAGTGCTTGGCAGCGGAACTTTTATCAAACTTTTTTTGGAGAGATGAAAATGAAAAGCAGAAAAGGTTTTACATTAGTGGAGCTGATGGTGGTGATTCTCATCGTCGGCATCCTGGCCGCAGTGGCCATTCCTCTTATGCAGGGCCGCATCGACAAGGCCAAGTGGTCGGAAGCGAACGCCACGGCCGGCACAATCCGTACAGCGATTCGCGCGTATGCCGCCGAGACAAGCATTGCCACCGCTCAGACCCTCGTGGGCAGCAACCTCGGCGTTGTAGCAACGCAGGCTTTGTTGGGCTTCAGCGCCACCGATTGCGAAGGCACTTATTTCGAGGCCGGTTGCTACACGATTACCGCTGTCAGTGCTACCGGCATTGCGACGATTACAGTCAACGCCGCCACTAGCACCAAGGCCGATAAGCCGACCGGCATCTACGTGTTGAACGCAAACGGTACCTGGACAAAGTCATAAGGAAAGTCGCCTTCATGGCAAGCCGGCGCCCTGGAAGGTTTGGATTTCCCTTATACATAGTATCTCGGACGTCCAAGGGCGCCTAAGCGGGTGCGGAGGACCGCTTGGTGCCACGGGTTGTAGCCGCAGCGGCTCCAACTGAACTGATGGTGGCTATGGTCGAAATGACCATAGCCACTTTCTCATCGGTGGTTCTAAGCAAGGTATGCAAGGTCTCGTTTTCCAACACAATCTATTATCCGGTTCGCACGTACCTGAAAGGCAAGCGCAAACAGATGTCCGATAAGGGTGTCGGAGTCCTAGGATTCTGCGGCCATCACGCATGCGCAGGGTCAACTGATGTGGCGCAAAATGGATCTTTTTCAGGCAAACAAATTTTTCTTGCTCAGACGGTTTTTTGCAGTATATTTTAAGTAGCGAGGGTTCGCCAAACGGAGGGGGCTTTAGCAGTTCGGTTTCTTGCCTTAGCACAGCAACGATTGCTTTCAGTAAAAATTTGGGGTTACGTAAGACCCGCATCGCCTGGAAAGCCAGGCAACGAAAGGACAGCGATTATGGTTGTTAAGCGACGCAAATTTGCGGCGGCGGTTACCCTGGTTGAGGTCGTAGCGGCGACGGTCGTTCTGCTCGTGGGCGCCGTGGGGGCATTGAGCTACAGGTATCATGCAGCCAGAGACGCCCAAACAGCGAGGGCCCAGATCGCTGCCACATGCACGGCACAACTGCTGCTGGAGGACTGGATGAGCACCGGCGGTTCAACTGAGTATGACCCGGCCAAGCTGGGACTGGGTTTCTCATCCGCTTCAGCCATTCCTGCCGATTTCAGTCAGCCAGAGGGATTAGGCAGCCCGCTGAACCAGGCCGTATATGCCATCACGATCGATGAGCTACCCATGTTGGTTATGCTTACACGGAATGACGTGGCTCAGGACACGGGGGGGGCGGTACTGCGCCAGCTCGGCGTTGTAGTTGAATTCGGGACCGTTTCAGAGGATACAACTGCCGGTCGGTTAGAAAGTATTCCACCTGTTATTCTGACGACATACGTCCGGGCTGATGCATCAGGAGGCTAACAGCGTAAAAAGGCGAAACGTCAAGTGTAAATGGTCCCAGGACATACAGGACACGAGATACCAAATGCGAAATCGAAAATACAAATTCCGTTCCGGTCTGACTTTGATCGAGCTGGTTATTGGTATGACGATTAACCTAATTGTTGTATTGACGGTTGGCGCTCTGTTAGTCGGCGGCAATCGGGGCTGGCAGCATACTTATAACTCGGCCAACAAGAAGTTAAAACAGGATGCGCTGGCTACGACAGTAGCCTTCGGAAGTGTGGGCAGAAAGGCCAACCGCCTGGGCTACACAATCTATAAGAAAGATGGCGAGACTTTTGTCCCTGCGCTGCCGGAAACAGCAGACCCAGAGGAAGTAGTATCCGGCAATGCGGTGGAATTCAGATATTGGGATGTCGCGCTTGATGAGACTGACAGCCACCAGTTGATGGATGTCACAAAGACAGCAACAGCGTATGCCTTTTTTTATCTCGACGGTGACCAGTTGAAGGTTGACTACGGCCCGTATCCGCCTGGGGCGGTGCCGGACGGCGGCGGCGGCAAGAATACCTCCGGCGTCGTCACACAAGTCCTTCTTGCTGAAAATGTGTCCGTCGACGAGGATTCTGGACTTGGTGCTTTTAGCCATACAACGGTAGGCGGCACAGGTCAGGGAAGCGTTCGGATCAATGTTATCCTGACCGACCCCGAAGATAATGAAAGTATCCGCGTGATGACCGCCACATTAATGCGAAATATATGGCCGAGGTGAAGTGGGAGGCGCATCTCGTGAAACGCGAACGCGTGAAGCGAGATACGAGATGACCGATGCGAAATACCAGACATCAAAATGGCTCAGTTCTTGTTATAGTCGTCATATCGTTGGTTCTCCTGGCGCTTCTGGGCTCAGGGATGATGACCGTAGCTTATGGGGTCAGACACAAGGCCATCAGGCTGAAGAACGAAGTAGTCGCGATGCTCGCTGCGGAGGCCGGCTATGAACAGGCTATTTTCTGGATGAGCCAGCAGGAGGATATGCTCAGCTCATTGCAGGATGCTGTGCCGGGAACGTCCGGTGCACTCAATTTCCCGGGCGGAGATTGTACTTATCAGATCGAACTCTTTTCTTTTGTTGGTTATCGTCCCGTGTACAAGATCATATCGAACGGTCACAGTGGTATGTTCAACAGGACGGTGGATGTTCTGGTGGTTCAGGCGATAAGCGGCTGGGATATGGGTGTGTGCCGAGTTCCGACCGGAATGGGAAGCTCTGCCCCGGTGTACTTCGCTGATGGAGAAATAATTGATATGCCTGTGCATATCAATGACCAGGAAGACAGTCCGGATAACAGAGACATCAACATCACGGGCAGCCCACAATTCATGCAGCCTGCAGCTATGGGCGAATCCAGATATGCCGGTGGTGGTTCTGATAAGTACGCGTCTGTGATGGACGTGTTTGATAATGGGATTTATTTTGACCAGCCTGACAGTAGAATAACGGACGAAGATTCCGTCCAGAGCAAGGTTGATCGTTTCGAAGACAGCACCAAGATAGAGTACAATTTCGAACCGAAGGCAACCGCACCGGTTCCGAGCAAAAAACCGGCCGTGCAGCTCGAGTTCTTTGTGGAAGGTGGTGTTGGGAAAGTCCGCATTACCAATGACTGTACGGTCCTCGGTTACCAAAGGAACAGTGATAGTAAGACATACGATTATGAAATCAAGCCCGGCAGCAGCGAGGTAACCGAATTCAGAAGATATGATATTTACGGCTATCATTTCATGCCTGAGGACGCGGAAGCGAGCGGCCAAAGAACCACTGTGCCCATCGACCAGACGTATGTGTCTCAGTCTTTTGGGGGTGTGGAATCTGAACCGGGCGGCCAGATCTTCGTTGACGGCAACGTAATTATAGGTGGCGATAAAACCGTGCATGATGGCGACCAGGTAGTAAAAGGCAATATTACCGTCGTAGCGACAGGTAACATCTGGATTGCCGATTCCGTAGTGGTTGATGGTCCACACGACGCCGACGGAAAACCATCCACGGATAATCCCAATGTCCTGGGCTTAATCTCCCAGGGGGTCATCAAGGTCGTTGACCCGGGCATCTCCAGTTACGCTGAAGGCGGCATCAATGTCTATCCGGGGCCGCCTGATGATAACGACGTTGAAGGCTTTGCGTATGTTCCCATCGGCCGGGATGGGGGCGGGCAGAAGTACAACAGATATTTACCGGATGCGACGGTCGTAGAGGCCGCGATGACCGTCGGCGGCGGAGGATGGGGTGCGGAAAACGTCAGACGAGGTTCCTTTCCTTCCTATGGTGGCAGAAAAGAAGCCAGTGGAGACCAGGACCAGTTGATTGTGCGCGGCACCATCACTGAAGCCGTCCGAGGGGTCGTCGGTTTGATTGGCGCGGATGGTTATCTCAAAGCCTATTATTTTGACGAGAGATTGCTCGAAGGCATATTACCGGGCGATATCTGGCTCAGAGGCAAGTACATTCCTGCGCCTGCCGGCTGGCACGATTACCGGACAGGCGGCTAAAGTCGAATCTTCCACAACAGAATTCAGACTTGAGAACTGAGAATTCCGAATTCCAAATTCGTCCTTCTCAATTCTCCATTTCGCCGTGCGTTTGTCGATGGGGCCGATAACTTCCCCAAAGCCCATCTTGGATCCTCTTAAATGGGATATGGCATCTCATAATCACGCGCATTGGTAATTTTTAAGTAAAACGCTTTGCCTTTTAAGCCGATGAGAAGACACGTGAGGTGGAATTTCCGATTTGAAAGTCAGAACTCTTTGCGAGGATTTACAGACTTGGGCTGGAAACAAACGCTTAACTTTAGCAAGGCCGATGTCGTAGGATTGGATATCGGCTCATCTGCAGTCAAAGCAGTCCGGCTGCGCAAAGACGATGGAGGCCAGACCGTTGCCGCAGCCGGCATCGCCGAGATCGCAGCAAGCGAAGACAACAGCCGAAGAATGAACACCGTCAAAGCAATTTGTGAATGCTTTGAGCAGACAAGAACCAAGACGAGACTTGCCGTCTGCGGGGTAAGCGGCCAGGAAGTCGCGGTGCGAGGTTTTGAGTTTCCTCCGCTACCAAACGAAGAAATAGCGTCAGCCGTCTTACTCGAAGCGGCGCAGGTCTGTCCGTTCAATGCCGCCGAAAGCGCCGTCGGCTACCAGGTGATACCGAACGGCGACAATAAAACAAGAGGCGTTTTAGTGGCCGCCACCAACGCATTAATACAAAGCAAGATAGAGCTTGCCAGGAAAGCCGGTCTGAAGTGTGTCTTGATGGATGTTGACGGATTGGCACTTCTGAATTGTTTCACCGGCCTCGCCCGGGGGCACGAAACGAGCCCGACGGACCGGCCCGTTGCTATTCTGAACGTGGGCGCATCCCATACGACCCTGGCCGTTATGGACACGAAGGGCTGGCCGTTCATCCGCGACATGACTTATGCCGGCGATGACACTACCGCACAGATGGCCGCCCGGAATGGCACGTCAACCGAAATGGTCAAGGGGATTCTGTCCGGCGACTCGACGGCCGTTGGACCGGACCTGCATGAGAGTCTGGAAAAAGCCCGCCAAAGACTTATTACCGACGTCGGCGAGACGCTGCGTTATTATGCCGCGCAATCCAAAACGACGACGGTGGATAAGCTGTTTGTCTGTGGCGGCTTTGCCCTGGCCCGAGGGTTCATCGAGCTGTTGAGCAGCCGGCTTGGAACCGAAGCGGTTTTGTGGAACCCGTTCGATGACCCCGCACGCTGCGGTTCAGACCGGCGGTGTGAAGAGATTCTGGCAAAGACAGGCCCGGCAATGGCAGTCGCAGCCGGTCTTGCAATGAGGTCGATCTGACTAATGACCGATCAAGAATGGAACAGCAAACGAGCAAACAAGAAGCCATGTTTACGATAGATTTACTCAACGGACAGGCAATTCCGATGAAGAGCAGACCTGCGGGGCTGGCGATCATCGCGGTAACCGCAGTAGTCCCCGTCACTGTCGCAATAGGAATGGTCTATCTTTATCTGAACAACAACACCACCCTGGCGATGAAAGAACAGCAAATCGCCAGATATGAAGCAGACGCCGGCAAATTCGCAGATGCTGTCGCACAGCAGGAAGCATTGAAGAGAGAGAAAATCGCGTACAGCAATTGTCTGTCGGAAGTCAGCTCTTCCATCAAGAGGCATACGCAATGGTCGCCCATATTGACGACACTGATGGAGAATATGCCCGACGCGGTCGTGCTGACCAGCCTTGAGGTAGAGCATAGCTCTGTAAAAAAGAAAGTTCCCAAGAAGGATGAACCGAAACAGATCGAGGAGATTGATGTCCCCGTGAGAACACTGCGTCTGAGTGTGAGCGGCGGTACCGCGGGCAACTGCGACGACGCGGTCAGAGATTTCAGAGATCGTCTTCGCTCTTCGGCTTTTCTTGGACCGAGGCTCGAAAACATCGGAGTCTCGCAGAAGTCTGAAACACTTGAAGGCCGGGATGTTGTCTCTTACGAGATAAGCTGCGTTTTTAAACCGGGATTTTAGTATGAGCATGGCTTTCATAAAGGTCTATAGAAAATATTTTGCCGGAGCGGCCATTGCATGGGCAGCCTGTCTGGTGCTGTTTCTTCTGGCCTATATGGTTGTGCTGCGACCCCAGTACGACAGCAGGAAACGTCTCGATAACGCTTTCGCCGAGCAAAAAGAGCTGCACGCCTCTGCACAAGAAGCAGCGCAAGAGAAAACCAAAACCGAATTGAACGAGCAAATCGAGCGTTTACGGAACAGACTGAAGGATTTTGTCAGTGATTTCGAGGATTCAGCGAATTTGACGTTTGACATAGGGCAGATCGCCAACGAAGGGAAAGTGTCGTCGTTCAGCGTAAAAAATAAAGAGAAGCGAGGAACCTCCATGTTGGCTATCCCCGACAGCAACAATATAGCCGAGAGCCACATGGATGTCAGCTTCATCGCCGGGTTCTACCAGTTTGCGACGTTCGTGAATGCTTTGGAGCGGCGCCGGCCGGTCCTGTTTGTCCGTGAGTTCACCCTGAAACGCTCAAATCAGAAGGATTCCATGTATCAAGTGACGCTGGACGTGGCGGCTTTTGTCAGAAAACAGCCGGAGAAGGAAACGGCCAACAAGCCCTCAGAACCGGCGTTTACTGCAAAGATATGAGAACGATAGCAATAGCCAATCAGAAAGGCGGTTGTGGCAAAACCACAACGGCCGTGAACCTCGCAGCGGCCTTCGCCAAGAAGAGCTACAGGACGCTGCTGATGGACCTCGACCCGCAGGGCCACAGCACAATAGGATTCGGCTACGACCCCGACGAGCTGAGCACGACCATTTACGATGTCCTCGTGAACGCCCACATTGGAGTCCCCGCCGTGACAACAGGCACGAAAGTCGAATGGCTCGACCTGGCGCCAAGCAATGTCCTGCTCTCAGGTGCTGAGCTTGATCTGAGCCGTATCGCGGGAAGGGAATTCATCCTGAGCGAGAAACTCACAGCGGTCAAGGACAAATACGATCTGTGTGTGATCGACTGCCCACCGTCGCTCGGCCTGCTGACGCTCAACGCGTTGATTGCCTGCAGCGGCGTCGTCGTGCCCGTTCAGGTGCACTACTACGCCATGGAAGGCTTGAAACAGTTGTTCGAGACGGTGAACATTATCAAAGAGCGCTACGGCCCTGGCTTTGCAAGAATCCTGGGCATATTGCTGACGCTTGTCGAAGACGGCACTCTGCTCAGCAGGCAAATCCAGCAACAGATGCGGGAATTCTTCGGCGACTTGGTCTTTGATACGGTGATCCACAGAAGTGTGAAGCTGGCTGAAGCGCCAAGTGCGGGCGAGCCGGTCCTGATCTATGCGCCTAAAAACAAGGCCGCTTTTGAATACGAATTGCTGGCTGAGGAGATCGTCAACGGCAGGGCCTGGGCTGAGCCGACAATCAACCACGAGGTCCTGGTCAGGAGATAATCAATGGCAGAGTTTGAAAAAGACAAGGCCGGACTGCAGAAAAAGGTCTCATCCGTCTTCAAAGGTGTGCCTGTTCCGCGAGATAGCGCTCGTTTGCAGTCCTCCGGGACACCGGCCCCGGACCAGGTGCCAGGCGCCGCTTCCAAACCGATGTCCGCTGACTGTCAGACGCCGCAGAGTCCTCTGATAAGGAGACTTCGTGAAGCCGGGGAGTCACCGGAGAATGCCGTGCCGGACCGTACGGCCGGGGTCCAGGCAAAATCCATGTCCGCGGACCGCTCGGCACCGCAGCTTCCTGCGGCTAAGAAACTTCACGAGCCCCAGAAGCCGCCGAAGGAAATGATACCGGCCGGACAGCCCAAAGCCGCTCCGCCTGCAGAAGCGGCCGCTCCGAGTCTCTGGCAGCAGATTAACAACAGGCTCTTCCCGCCCAAACCGGGCGTCAACCCGGTCCGGCAAAAAGCCATGGTGATATTAGTCCCGGTTCTGGCCATTGTCATGATTTTCGTGTTCCGGCAGGTTCTCAGCAAGGCTCCTCGCCAGACACAAGGAGCTATAGAGGATGACACTCCGCTTGTGGCGGCCGCCGCGTCGAATAATGAAATCGACTGGCAGATTCCGGAACCGTTGCCGGCCACGATGAGAGACCCGATACAATTGTCGGACCCAAATGATAGAGGCGGCGACGTACAGAATGGAACGGCCACCCCAACAGAAGCAACAGTGATAGACGTAAGAGACATCGTATTTTCAAAGGACAAACCGTCTGCTGTGATCAACGGCCAAATAGTATATATCGGCCATAAAGTGGGGGACGCCGCCGTTGTACAAATATACAGAGACGGGGTCGAATTCGAGAGAGAGGGGAAGAAATGGGTACAAAAAGTCCGCGACTGAGAGCGAACGCGGTTGTGTGCTTTCTCAGGCAAGAAAACTGACGCTTCAGCGCCTGTGAAAACGTCAGATCAAGGACACAGCACAAATATGAGCTGAAGCGGTATTCGGCAAGAATCAAGTTGGAAGAGGAACTGTTATGAAGAGCTCAATGATAAAATCCAGTCGATTAGGTATATTGGCGGCGTGCGCGTGGGTCTGTCTCGGCGGTGCTTCAGCCCTCGGCGGGGAGGGTAACGAGCAGACAATGCAAACAGAACAAACGGTGCAGGCGGAGCAGGCGATGCAGACCGAGCAACCGGGGCAGGAAGAGAAAAAGGAAGTCATGACCGATCTTGAGAGACGGATGCAAAAGGTCGTATGTATCGACGTCAATGAGGTCCCAATTGCCACTGTCATCAGGCAATTATCCGACCAGGTGGACGTGGACCTGATCTTGAGCCCGAAGGTGACCGGAAACGTGACCGTTTCCCTGACGGATGTATCGCTCGAAGAAGCGTTGCAGAGCATTCTTGATGTGCACGGAGCCGGCTATATAGCAGGCAAAAACGTGATACGCATCTTGTCACGCGAAGAAATGCCCGAGATCAACGAGAGGCTCGTCACCAGAACGTTCGAAATTATCTACACCGACGCCGCCCTGGTTGTGAAGGCTCTGGAAAAATTCAAGTCGGCTCAGGGTTCGGTGTCCTCCATCGAGGGCACCAGTCACATCATCGTCACCGACACGGAGAGCAAAGTCCGGGACATCGCGAATCTCCTCGCCACCATCGACCGCATCACCCCCCAGGTCCTGGTGGAGGTGAGAATCTATGATATCACCAGCAAGGACAATCTCGACCTCGGCATCGAGTGGGGTGCAAGCAGGCGTACCAACTTGGACGCTAGTTCCAATATAGTAAATGATGACATTGTCGTCGAGAAGGGAGGTGCTGATACCTATATCAGCAGCATAACCGACCCGTCGATTATCGCCGCCTTTGGTGGCGGGACAAGCAAAACGGCCGACGCCACGTCCGGGATTCTTCGCTTTGGTGTTCTCAACGAACATCTCAATATCGATGCCCAATTAAGAGCCGAAAAGGAAAACGTCGATGCCAAGCTTCTGGCCAATCCGAGAATCCTGGTCGTTGACAACCAGCAGGCCACTTTTGACATCGTGACAGAATACCCCTACGTGGAAAAAACCATAACATCGGGCAGCGTCACGGAGTCGGTGAAATTCAAGAATGTCGGGGTGAAGCTCGTGGTCACGCCCCACGTCGCAAGAGACGGGATGTTAAGAATGAATATCGCACCGGAATTCAGCGTTCTCGTGGAGCGAGTTCAAGTCTCATCAAGTAACGTCCCGGTTGTCGATACTCGCAAAGTCCAGACCGTCGCCCTGGTCAGAGATGGTCAGGCGGTCGTTTTGGGCGGCCTGCGGAAGAAGGAGACAAGCCAGCAGGTCAACAAGATTCCGATGCTCGGCGACATACCCGTGCTCGGCCGGCTGTTCCGGTTCGAGGGTGAAGCGACGGTAAACACCGAACTGGTTGTGTTCATTACGCCGCGAATTATTATAGAGCCGGCCATGTCGGACCACGAGCAGGAAGCCCTGGAGATAACGAAGTTCAGCGGTCCCAAGCCGGCGTCCACCAAAGCCGAGAGGGCCGCACAATAACCGTAGATTCGTAATTTGTGATACGACTGACAACGGCGGCTGACGAATCGAGCAGGCGCGATGCGCAGAGCAGAGTCTATTTCAGCTCCACCGACCAGTAAGCGTGGTCGAGGAATTGCTTCCAGCTTCGGTAACGCTGGTGGCCGAGGTGGATGTGGACAAGCGGATTGTGCTGGGGCTTGACGGGCTTCTGGATAAGCGTCATGCCGGCCTGCCTCGGCATCCGGCCGCCCTTCTTGACGTTGCAGGCGGCGCAGGCACACACGATGTTCTCCCAGATGGTCTTGCCGCCCAGAGTCCGGGGGATAACGTGGTCGAGGGATAATTCACTGGTCGCAAAGCGCTTGCCGCAATACTGGCACCTGTTCTTGTCGCGAGCGAAGATGTTCCGGCGATTGAACTTGACCTCGCTTCGGGGCAGACGGTCGTAAAACAGCAGGCGAATGATCCGCGGCACGGCGACATGAAAATTGATCGTCGAGACCCAGTCGTGCCCGTCCGGCTCGAAAGTGCGCCTGAACTGGCTGACCTCACACCAGCTCTGGAAATCATAGTTGGAGTACTTGCCTTCCTCAAGCGAGACAACCTCCGCAAGATCACGGAACAACAAGGAAAACGCCCGCCTGGCCCCCACGATGCGGATCGCCATGTAGTGCTTGTTCAGCACAAGGACGTTACAGTCCAAACCCGATTGATATTCTTCTGCAATCATCGTTCCCACATCACGTATCAAATGTATCGCCGCCTGTCTCAATGGTGAAATGGAGAACACTCTAACCCTTGAAACCGTGCTCCGAGTGGCACAAGACCACGGAAATACTTCTGTTGTCGTTTTGGACCAAATCAGACAAAAAGGGAATGGAGAAACAAGACGTGTGTCTCACATCCTCCCCTCGAGCCCGAAATAAGAAAACAGCCTTACGAAGCTTGCGCCTCTTCGGAGGCCGACTTGGCAACGACATTCTCAGCTCTCAGCCCCTTTTCTCCCTCGACAATGTCGAAAGCAACGGGATCGCCCTCAACAAGAGTTTTATATCCATCGCCAGAAATACTTGAGTAGTGGACGAAAATATCACGGCCATCAGCGGTAGCGATAAATCCATACCCCTTTCGCGGGTTAAACCACTTGACTTTTCCGTCAGACATAAAACGCTCCTTTTGTCAACTAATACCGACTATTCGCGGCGCGCCACACAATTTACCGCAACCCATGGTCCATCGTCAGAAGGTTGCGTCATAGTGTGGGCGACGGCTTCTTAGACCCATACAATCACTTGGCCTCGGCCGACCCCACGGCAGGGGCACAGAGATGCTCCCGCATAAGCCGGCCCATCTTAAACTTTACCGTTCGCTTCGCAGGGACCTCAACGCGCGAAAGAGTCTTGGGATTCTGCGCCACGCGCGCGGCCCTGTTCTTGGTCTCAAAGACGCCGAAATCTCGGAACTCTAAACGGTTATTCTCACACAGTTCCCTCGTTATCTCATCAAGGAACGCCTGGATGATGCACTTGACTGTCACTCTTTTGGCTTGCGTCCGCTCTGCAATTCGGTCGATAAGTTCTTTCTTTGTTATTGTTGTCATAGACTACCTCATTATTTCAGGAAAGAGCAATATAGGAAACTGGATTCTATCTTACCACAGAAGCTGCTGCACAGCGAGTCGGTTCTCTTTGGTTATCCAACAGCTTCACCACACACCTCAGCGCACTTTGTACAACACAAGCTGCTCCCGAGATACTTTGCGGGGCAACAATTTTTCTCGCCGACCCTAAAGCCAACCCACAAAGTACAAATTTCAAAACACGCAACTTACTATATAGCAAAGACTTCGATACGGCAAGCAATTTTTGCACAAAATCTTCCCGATTCCAAGAATAATTTTCGATAGGGTCTGACGGGCGGATGAATTTCCCGGCACGCCGGCAGTTCCATTGGCGGCAAAGGGCCTTCTTGAAGAGGGATTGAACAGAAAATGTGAGGTCCGACGATGTAGCCGGGCAAACGGTCTTTCATACGTTCAGATATGGGCCGCTTATTCTCGAAATCTTGTGCGAAAATTGCCCTCGACGAATTAGTGTGTTGACCTCAAGGGCATTTGTCGGCATAATCATTTTTTTTATGCCCGCTCGAAAATAAGGGGCGCAGACAGAGTGTAGCTTGGAAGCAAGATTGGCGTTTATGTCTTCAGATAAGATTGAAAAAAGCAGTTCCGGCAGGCCGCCTCAAAAAAAGAAAGACAGGGCGGCCGAAATTGCCAACACCTTCGAATGGCTGATCACCGCCTTCATACTGGCCTTTGTTTTCAGAGCGTTCGTCATGGAGGCGTTTCGCATCCCCACCGGCAGCATGGCCGATACCCTCAAAGGGGCTCATTTTCGGCTGGGGTGCCCGCAGTGCGGATACAAGTACGAGTATGGCTTCGTGCCGGGCAATTATGACCTGCCTGAGGACACGGTCCCGTCCGGGCTTGCTCCGGTGCCGATCACGCGCTGTCCGAGCTGCGGGCGGTACCCGTCTGCGACTGTGTGCCGCCGATGTGGGCAAGTGTACGACTCTCGCGTTCTTACGAATGCAAACGGGCGCCGCCAGGACAGCGGCTCAGGCCGCAATGTACAGGCCCCGTCCACTCGCTGCTCGCGGTGCAGCGACGAGCTTGCCAGCGACAAGACCATGCCGGTGGCGAATGGGGATCGCATACTCGTCCTGAAATGTATTTATCAGTTCCTGGATCCCAAACGATGGGACGTCATCGTATTCAAGAATCCGCCCGAGCCCACAATCAACTACATCAAACGACTGATCGGCCTTCCGGGTGAAAGAGTCCAGATCATCGACGGGGACGTCTATATCAACGGTCAAATCGCCCGAAAGCCAGCCAAAGTCCAAAACGAACTGTGGATGCCGGTCTTCGACAACGACTACCAGCCGGTTCGGCCGAGGGACGGCTCATTTAACGGTCACGTCTGGGAGCAGCCGTTCAAGAACATCGAGGATTCAAAATGGGTCACAACGGACAGCAGCAATCCGACCATCTTTCGTTTGGATCCGGCCGAAGGACGGACCGACCAAGTCCATTCGATTGTCTATGATACATCGATCGGCAACGATTTCCGGGCAACATACGCCTACGACGACATCGACACGTACGGCTATATGCCATACTGCAGCGACTTGATGGTGCGTTTCTTCGTCCGGGCGGGCGATTCGCGAGGACGTATCGGCATTGCTCTGAGCAAGTATCAAACCACCTACAAAGCGTGGGTGGATTTTGCAGGTGAAATGGTCATCGAAAAAAGTGACAAAGGCGGTCAAACCAGCGATCTGGTTCGGTTAGGACCTGTGCCCGTAACCGAATCGGCTATGGTCAAATTCGCCAACGTGGACCACCAATTGATTTTTGAATACGGCAGCAAAAAGCTAACCTATGATTTGGGCCGGAATATAGAGGATGCCGGGCCGATAAGCGAAGAGATTGAGCCGCGAGTAGAAATCTTCGGCTCCGGCAGGCTGAGGCTCTCCCACATTGAGATTCTCAGGGATATCCATTACACCGAGGCGAAGTTTGCCAACAGCAGCGGAGACGGCAGGGCAACGAAAGATTCCCCTTTTGTCCTCGATGACGACCAGTTTTTCGTGCTGGGCGACAACAGTCCCAACAGTGAGGACGGCAGGTGGTGGAACAGGGTCGGCCGGTCGAACAGGGGGCTGCCCGCTTACCGCGTGGGGACCGTGCCGCGCGACTATCTGGTCGGCAAGGCATTGTTCGTCTATTGGCCCAGCGGATTCAAACCGTTCGCGGAATTTCCGTTCGGCATTATTCCCAACATCGGTCGGATGCGCTTTATCTACGGCGGCTCCAACGGAGCCGAATAGCCGCGCATAGCGTTCTGCGGTTCCGCCGCCCGTATGAAACGACAAGGGAACACCGCTTCGAGGTGTTCAGCAAGGCTGCGCCTTCAGGAAAAGGAGTTGACATGGACAAGGCCAAATTCATGCCGGTTATAGTAACTGTCTTATTCTTCCTGCTCTCAGGTTGCAGGCACGAAAACGGCGTACAGACAAAGTCTGGTACCCCCGCCTCGAAGACTGCCGCGAAGTACCTCCGATGTGAATACCGCGTCGATCCTTCAGGGATTGATGTGGCCGCGCCCCGCCTGAGTTGGGTCCTGGACTGCCGGCAACGATCTGCGGTGCAGAGCGCCTACCAGATTTTGGTGGCCGCCAGCATAGAGAACCTCAAGCAGAACAACGGCGATCTCTGGGACACCGGCAAAGTTCACTCCGACCGGAGCAATCAGGTGGTGTACGAGGGCAAGCCGCTCAGGTCGCGGATGCACTGCTATTGGAAGGTGCGCGTATGGGATAAAGACAACAAGGTCTCGGCCTGGAGCGAGCCGGCGAGCTGGACCATCGGACTGCTCGAACCGGAAGACTGGCAGGCCGAATGGATAGGTTACGATGCGACTCCCCCGGCCTCCTACCAAGACAAGGACAAGCCCGAGCCGCTGAATCTTGGGGCAAATAAATGGATCTGGTTTGACGAAGGGAACCCGCAGGAAAGTGCTCCCATTGCCACGCGGTTTTTCAGGCGTACTGTCGAAATACCATCAGATAAAAAGGTCAGGCGAGCTCGCTTCGCCCTAATTGCTGATAACGAGGCGGTACTTTTCGTCAATGGCCGGGAGGCGGGCAAGGCCAAGGGCTGGCAAACGGTCCAGACGCTCGATGTCACCGAAAAGCTCGCCGCGGGAAAAACGACGCTGGCCATCGCCGTCACGAATCAGGGCGACAAAGCCAATCCGGCGGGACTTGCCGGCAAGCTGCTGATCGAGTTTGAGACCGGCGATCCGATGACCGTTCCGATTGACCGTTCCTGGAAGGTCTCTGACGTTGAACAGAGCAACTGGCAGAAGCCGGATTTCGATGACGGCGTCTGGCCTCTGGCGAAAGAGATTGCCCAATTCGGCGACGAGCCGTGGGGACAGCCCTCGCAGCAAGAGCTGATTCTGCCCCCCCCGCCGTTTTTGCGTAAGACCTTTTTTGTCAACAAGCCCGTCAAACGCGCCGTCGTCTATGCCTCGGCCCTGGGGCTCTATGAGCTGCATATCAACGGCAAACGCGTGGGCGAGGACTACTTCACGCCCGGCTGGACCGACTACACCAAGCGCGTGTACTACCAAAGTTACGACGTCACCAATCTGCTGACGAAAAGCGGCAACGCCATCGGAGCGATTCTGGCCGACGGTTGGTACGCCGGGTATCTGGGCTTCGGCAAGAAGAGAGAACATTATGGCGACAAGCCCCGGCTGTGCGTACAGCTCGAGCTCGAATACACCGACGGCACCCGGCAAACGGTCGCGACCGACCAATCCTGGAAGGCCGCGTACGGCCCGCTTCTCGAAGCGGATCTCCTGATGGGTGAAACATACGACGGTCCCAGAGAGAATCCGGACTGGTGTTCGTACTGGTTCAACGACGCGGCGTGGGAGCCGGTCGCCGCCACCGACAGGATTGAAGATCAACTTCAGGCCTATCCGGGCGTGACAGTTCAGAAGATTCTTCAAATCAACCCGAAGAAACTCACCGAGCCGAAGCAAGGGGTCTATGTCTTCGACATGGGCCAGAATTTTGCCGGCTGGGTCCGCCTGAAAGTTCAGGGTCAAGCCGGGACAAAGGTCGTCCTGCGATTTGCCGAGATGCTGAACCCCGACGGGACGATCTATACCACGAACCTTCGTGCGGCGCGCTGCACCGACACCTATATTCTCAAAGGAAAGGGCCAGGAAATCTGGGAGCCTCGCTTTACCTATCACGGCTTTCGATACGTGGAGGTCACCGGTTATCCCGGCAAGCCCGGACTCGACGCGATTGCTGGAGTCGTGCTCCATTCGAATACACCGCTGGCCGGCGCCTTCGAGTGCTCCAATCCGATGATCAACCAGCTTTACAGCAATATCGTCTGGAGCCAGCGAGGCAACTTCATCGAGGTGCCGACCGACTGTCCGCAGCGAGACGAACGTTTGGGCTGGACCGGCGATGCCCAGATTTTCATCCGTACGGCGACGTACAATATGGATGTCGCGGCGTTTTTCACCAAGTGGCTGGTGGACCTCGAAGACGCCCAGACCAAAGAAGGAGCGTTTCCGGATGTTGCTCCGCATAAGGTTGCGATGGGCAGCGGCGTCCCCGCCTGGGGCGATGCCGGCGTGATATGCCCCTGGACGATTTACCAGGTTTACGGCGACGAGCGGGTCCTTCAGAAGCACTACGAATCCATGAAGAAGTGGATCGCGTACCTGGAAAAAAACAGCAAGGACCTGCTGCGTCCGGCCTATGGCTACGGCGACTGGGTCTCCATCGCTTCCGACACGCCCAAGGACGTCATTGCCACGGCCTATTTCGCCTATAGCACTCGCTTAGTCTCCAAAGCCGCCGCCGTCTTAGGCAAAAACGACGAGGCCGCGCAATACGAAAAGCTTTTCGAGCAAATCAAGGACGCCTTCAACAAGGCATACGTCTCCGATGATGTCCGCATCAAGGGCCAGACGCAAACCTGTTATTTGCTGGCCCTGTATTTCGACTTGTTGGCCGATGACAAGCGCCCACGTGCGACCCAGCACCTCGTCGAAGCCATCAAGGAAAAAGACTGGCACCTCTCCACCGGATTCGTCGGGCTCAGCTATCTGCTGCCGACTCTCACGCAGACGGGGCACTTGGATATCGCCTATCGCCTGCTGGCCACTGACACGTTCCCCAGTTGGGGCTACAGCATCAGGAACGGGGCGACGACCATCTGGGAGCGATGGGACGGCTGGACCGAAGATAAGGGCTTCCAGACCCCGGACATGAATTCATTCAACCACTATGCGTTCGGCTCGGTCGGGCGATGGTTATTCAACACTGTGGCCGGCATCGATACGGATGGGCCGGGTTACAAGAAAATTATCGTTCGGCCCAGGCCCGGCGGCATCACCAGCGCAAAGGCCGGCTACGAATCCATTTACGGTCGCGTCGTCAGTGACTGGCAGCTTAAAGACGGCATGTTCACACTCAACGTGACCATCCCGCCCAATACGACGGCCACTATTTACGTGCCGGCCGGCAGCACCGACAGCGTGACGGAAAGCGGCCGGCCCGCCACAAGCGCGGAGGCCGTACGCTTTCTGCGGATGGACCAGGGCAACGCAGTCTTTGCCGTAGGCTCAGGCAATTACCTCTTCACATCGAAACTGCCCTAAGACACTGCAGGAACGAAACAACGATGGAGGATGGACGATTCGTCCCTCTCTCTCGTGCCTCGTTATGGTCTCTCTACGGTCGCGGTGCGATGCTATCCATCGCGTACGTTTTCTGTTCGCCGTTCAGCTCGTTGCAGAGCGTCAGTTTGGCAAGTATTTCATCAGAGTCGGCCGACACGATTTGATAGATCGTGCCGCCCGCTTGCTGATATTGCCCGCAAAACTCCTTCCACGATTCCAGGTAGTTCTCGTAGGCGAGCTTCCTGTACTCCGCCTGCCGGTCCAGCGACAATATCTCGACGGGGTCCCAGTACTTGATGATGATATTCCTGTCCGTCAAGAGGAAGTCAGCGCTTATCGTCTTGCCCTCGATCTGCAAGAGTCTATCGGTCCTGAAATCGATGTTCTTACTCTTGAGATACGCGGCAATGATCTGGCTTCCGCCGCCTTCTCTGGCCGCCCTCTGCTGTTTCCTTGACTCGGCCAACTGCCTTGCTCTCTGGCTGCGGGCTTTGGCTTTGTCGGCATAGACCTCTCGCGTCTGCGCCGAGCTGGAGCCTTGAGTGACGCAATCAGAAGCGCCGCCTCCATAGTGCACTACCCAGCCGGGGTCTTTGTAGCCGCCGTCGTAGGGGAGGTAGTAGATGTACCTCGTCGAACTCGGTGAGCTGGCATAGTCGCTTACCAAGCCGGAAGGGTGCTCATAGCTGAAGGCATAAGGTGAGTAACGAACCCAGTACGGGACCAGGCCGGAATGGCCGTAATTGTAAGCGTACGGACTGTAGTAAACATCGCCGGGGACCAGACTCTGCGTGTAAATAGACCAATGAACACGGTAATCCCAAGTGCTCCCGCCCCAGTAAGAGGAGTGACCCTCGGTCACACTGATCGCAACCAGCAATATTGCGGCTGCCAAAATTGAAATCCTTTTCATTTTATTCTCCTTTCTATTTGAAAATGTCTGCGTTCAATCTTTCTTCTCGCTGTCACCTCCTTTCTGGAACGCGCCGGCACAAATCGTTACAGGCGAGCGCACACTGGGCTTGCTTGCAGAACCGGGGCGTGAAACGCGGACGAATTGTGAAATTGAAAAAGGCCCCGGCCGATGTGAATCGGCCGGGGCGGGTTTGAAGACGTGCCTTTCTCGTCTCGGCGAAGCGCCCAGCCGTAGCGGGGCCGCCCAGCGGATTCGCTCCTTCGCATCTACCGTTTTTCTCCTTAAAAACGGACATCTCAATCTCCCGGCACGTTTGACGCAACTGATTGATAGACTTTCCACAGGTGAGGAGAGTCAGCATGAGTCTTCTTCCTCCACACCCGTCGCATCCTTTCACATCCACCTTCTCCGAGATGATACGAGAATAGTACCGGCACGGTTTGGACAAATCAAGAGAATAATTAATTTTCTTGGAAGCGTCCGCGCTCGGTTACGCTAACGTACTGAGCCTGTGGGAATTGCACGCGTGCACATAAGAGAATAAAAATGATTTGAACGCCTCAGACCGTTCGCACTCTGGTGCTTTGTCTCGCGGAGGAACACCGTATCAATAACAGTAAGACCTCGCCGGCCCGCCCTGCAATAATATGCGGCGGGTTCAGCCGGTCTGATTCTTTCGCTTGGCCTTGGCCCTGTTCGGCGCGCTTTGCTGCTTATCCTTCGCCGGCAGCACCTCGGGTGCGTTTGTCGCAGGCAGCCACTTGGCTAACTGCTTCTTGACCTGCGAATATTTCGGGTCATTGGCAAGATTGTTCCATTCCAGCTCATCCTGATCGTGGTCGTAGAGCTCCTCCGTGCCGTCGCTGTAACGGATGTATCGGAACCGCTCGGAGCGCAGCGAGTGATTCGCGCGGCCGTGCGTCGTCAGGGCCGGGCGGTCCCATTCCGCCTGCGGATCCTTTAGCAGCGGCAGGAAGCTCCTGCCTTGAAGCTCCTTTTTGGAAGATAGATTGCACAGCTCGATAAGCGTCGGGTAAATATCCAGCATCGAAACGGGCCGGGGGCAGCGCTGGCCGGGCCGCGTGACGCCGGGCGCAACGACCATCAGGACGTTGTGCGTCGCTTCTTCCCAGAGCGAGAATTTGCGCCAGTGGAGTTTTTCGCCGAGGTGCCAGCCGTGGTCGCTCCAAAGGATAATGATCGTGTTATTCGCGTATGCGCTGCTGTCCAGCGCATCAATGACCCGCCCGACACAGGTGTCCACGAAGCTAATGGACGCAAGGTAACCCTGGACGGCCTTTCGCCACTGGTTGTACTCGATCACCTTCTTATGGTCGCCTTCGGGCCTGGCCATTTTTCTGCCTATCGGCGGGACGTCGTCAAGGTCGTTTTCATTGACGCTGGGCAGCGTGATCTTGGCCGGCGGATACATGCCAAAATACTTGGGCGGCACGTACCAGGGCAGGTGCGGCCGGAAGAAACCACAGCCTATGAAAAACGGTTTATCGTGTTTTCTTCTCAATTGCTCAATCGCCCAGGCCGCGACTTGTCTGTCGCCCATTTCTTCGTCCGGGACGTCCACCGGGCCCCAGTCGAATTGTGCGGTGTTCGGGATGCCGTTGACGGGCCGGTTCGCAGGCTCCGGGTCGTCCGGTTTGTTCTTCTGCTGCGATGGGAAATAGTCCTGCCACGACGGCGGGTCGGGAAAACTCCCGTGGTAAATCTTGCCGCCACCGACAACGCTGTAGCCGTGCGCCATGAAGTGCTGCGGGATGGTGACGGCGTTCTTCAGGACCGGCGATTCTCGCCACGGGTCGGGATTGTGATAAACGCCGGACGTTGAGGGCAGGATCCCCGTCATGAGGCTGGCCCGCGAAGGATTGCAGGCGGGCGCCGAGCAGTGAGCGTTGGTGAAGAGCACGCCGCGCTCGGCGAGGCGGTCGAAGTTCGGCGTCTTGACATCCGGATGCCCGCCCAGACAGCCGATCCAATCGTTCAAGTCGTCAATCGCCATAAAAAGCACATTCGGCCTGTTTTTCGCCGAGTTCGCCGAGAATGCCAGATGCGGCACCGAAAGCATTGCCGCACCGGCAGCGGCCAGCTTCAAGAAACCCCGCCGATTCATCAGACCCGATGTTGGATTCATTTGTTTTATCTCCTTCGAGCTTCCTCTTATCTGTGGATTTACCTTTTCCCACAGACCCATTACGAAATCCGCGTTGGAGTCTAACGGATAGCGTGTAGCCCGTCAAGTCTGGCAGGCGGATCATTTATCCGGGGACATCCTTTTCAGTTGCTCCTCGATGCTCGCCAAACGAGCGCAGATCTGCAGTATAGTCATTGACCTCGACGTGGAGTAAACCAAGTACGTAAGGAGAAGGGCAATTAAGATCAATATTATCAATCCCGTATCCGAGCGGCGGAGGAGCCAAAATTCATTTCTGGTAAGAACGTCCCCGATGTCATATTTCAACAGATAAACCTTCAAATTATGCATACCCACGGCGTAAATGATCGTGATCAGCCAGCTCGCCGCTGCAATCCACTTCAGCCGTCTAAGGTGGGTCTTGTGTTTCTCGATGATTTTCTGTGCCGAATCCTTGTTCACATCCGTTGATCCGGCAAAATCCTTATCCATTTGTTTGAGAAGCTCTTCTTTTATGTTATTTGCTTTTGCCATTTTTCATTTCTCCAACTCTCTTTTGAGCGCGAGCTTTGCATAATAAACGCGTGACTTAACAGTCCCCAAGCTGCAATTCACAACCTCGGATATCTGCCGATACGGCATTTGCTCTAAGAAACGCAGCATGAGAACCTCCTTATGCGCTGGATTCAGTCGTTCCAGGCATCTATGAACCTTGGCTGCGTCTTCAGCAGAAAAAGTGTCCTCTTCAGCATCATTGGGGACCGCGACACCTTCATCGAGTTCGGATAGGCTTTTTCCCGTCCTCAACTGCTGGTACACCTTGTTACGTGCAATGCGGTACAACCAGGTGGGAAAGGCATCAATTTCTTTGAGGCTGTGCAGTTGCCTGATAACGGTCAGCCATGTGTCCTGAAAAATGTCTTCTGTCAGTTCGCTGCCGTCCAGTAAACGGTTTATGAAGTACCGCAGTGGTCTCTGGTAGCGCCCGATAAGTTCCACAAGAGCATCCTTGTCGCCGATTTGGCAGCGAAGCAACAATACCTCTTCTATGAGTCTGGCCGCTCTGTTCATGCGTTGTCCTCGACCTAATACAGATGCGCCGCAGGTCAATAAGTTCAAGTAATTGTCAATTTCCCCAGTCAACAAAAGGCTTGCCAAAATAGCACATAGCTATTACTCTAATGGGTCTATTTGTTTGGTTTTGTTGGCAGGAATGTATCGTAAACCTTTGAAGATGGGAAGTTAGTGATGAGTGTATCTGTAAAGAATCCGGGCCTGTCGGACCTTGACGAACTTTGTATTGCGACGATTCGATTTTTGGCCATCGACGCCGTTCAGAAGGCCAATGCGGGCCATCCGGGAATGCCGATGGGCATGGCGCCGGCGGCTTACGTGCTCTGGACCAGGCACATGAAATACAACCCCGCGAATCCTCGCTGGCACAATCGGGACCGCTTCGTCCTCTCGGCGGGGCACGGCAGCATGCTCTTATACTCGCTGCTGCATTTGACCGGTTACGGCATCAGCCTGGACGAAATAAAGAACTTCCGGCAGTGGGGCAGCAAAGCGGCCGGCCATCCGGAATACGACCCTGATTGCGGCATCGAGGTCACTACCGGCCCGCTGGGCCAGGGAATCTCCAACGCCGTCGGCATGGCCATCGCGCAGAAATATCTGGCCAATTACTTCAATCGCGAGGGATTCCCCGTCATCGACCACAAAGTCTATGTGATTGCCAGCGATGGCGACCTGCAGGAGGGCGTATCTTCGGAAGCCAGCTCTCTGGCCGGACATCTGGGCCTAAACAATCTCATTGTCATTTACGACGACAACCATATCAGTATTGATGGCAGCACCGATCTTTCATTCAGCGAAGACAGGGCCATGCGCTACAAAGCCTACGGCTGGAACGTCCGCGTGGTCGAAGGCGACGGTAACGATATGGCCGCGTTTGAGAAGGCGCTGAAGAACGCCAAGAGAGAAAGACAGAGGCCGACGTTGATTAAACTTCGGACCCATATCGCCTACGGCAGTCCTAACAAGCAGGATACCGCCGAAGCGCACGGCGCAGCTTTGGGCGCCGACGAAGTCAAGCTCATCAAGGAACGGTTTGGCTGGGACCCGGAAAAAAGCTTCTACATCCCGCCGGAAGTTCAGGTCCACATGCAAAAAGCCGCCAAGAAGGGCAAGAGCGCCGAAGCAGCGTGGAACAAGTTGTTTGCCGGCTACGCCCAGGCGTATCCCGACCTTGCCAAACAGCTCCAGGACGCCGCCGAAGGCAGGCTGCCGGCGGAGCTTGACGAAATCTTGCCCAAATTTCAGCCGGACAAGCCCCTTGCGACCCGCCAAGCCTCGGGCAAGGTCCTGGACGCCCTTATGCCAAAGCTGCCGCTGGTCCTGGGCGGCTCGGCCGACCTGACGCCCTCGAACAATACGCGCTGGTCGGGCGCAAAGGATTTCCAAAAGGATGCCCGCGACGGCCGGTATCTCCGCTATGGGGTCCGAGAGCACGCGATGGGGGCGATCATGAACGGGATCTGCGTGAGCGGCCTGGTCCGGGCCTACGGCGGAACATTCCTGATATTCTCGGACTATATGCGGCCCGCGATCCGCGTGGCGGCCCTCTCAAAATATCCGACCATATTCGTGTTCACACACGACAGTATCGGCTTAGGCGAGGACGGCCCGACTCATCAGCCCGTCGAGCATTTCGCAGCCCTCCGCGCGATGCCGAATTTGCTTGTTATCCGTCCGGCCGATGCCAACGAGACGGCCGCAGCGTGGAAGTACGTGCTGGAGCACCGGGACGGCCCCATTGCCTTGCTTCTGACCCGGCAGGGATTGCCTGTCTTAGACCAAGCCAAGTACAATTCTGCAGCGAATCTAAGTAAGGGCGCTTACGTCCTTCGTGTCGAGGGTGTCCCGCCCTCGAATCGCGGGCAGGATGCCCGCGACACAGTGCTGCTCTTGGCCAGCGGCTCGGAAGTCTCTGTAGCCTTGTGTGCCGCCGAAGGGCTGGCAAAAGAAGGGATCGCCGCACAAGTAGTCAGTATGCCCTGCTGGCAGCTTTTTGAAAAGCAGACTCAGGAATACCGAGACTCTGTCATTCCGCCGGACGTCAAGGCCAGGGTCGGAATCGAAGCCGCCGTCGAGCAGGGCTGGCACAAATACTTAGGCGAAAAGGGCCTCTTCGTCGGCATGTCGTCTTTTGGTGCTTCGGCCCCGGGAAAAGTCTGCTTCGAGAAGCTCGGCATCACGGCAGAAAACGTCATCAAAACCGCAAAGAAATCGCTGGCAGAATCTCGTCAGTAGTACGGCCAGCCGGTCTTGATAGTGCAGAAGTAACTTTTGGCAGCGGCGGATGAGGCCTCTGCCAGCCACAAGCAGGGGTAATGCCGCCGCTTTGTTTTCGTGTGAGCGGTCGGGAACTTAGGAGAGACAAAATGAAACGAACATGCCGAACTGTAATAGTGATAATGGTTGTCGTGGTGACGGTAGGCGCATTTTGTATCGTGACCAGTCAGGCCCGTGTGAGCGATTTGCCGGGTGGGCGGCTGCCGGGGGCGCGGGCGGTCGTCGAGGCGGCCCGGTATCCGACGATTCAGGCGGCGATAGATGCCCTGCCGGAGGAAGGCGGGGTCGTGCGTTTGCCGCCGGGGACGTTTGAGATCAGCGAACCCTTGAGGGTTACTGTCTCGGATGTTCTTATTGAGGGGGCCGGGACCGCCACACACATCAAGAACGTCAACGCCGAGGGCAAGAGCGCCCTGATCCTCCAGCACCCTAACGGCGGCGATGATCGCAAAGCTGAGCTGTGGCGGATTCGGCTGGCCGACTTTCGCATCACGGGCAACGAAAAGAGCGGACACGGCATCGAGGTCCGGCGAATCAACGAAGTCTTCATCGACGGTGTGACCGTCAGCTATCACGGCGGCGACGGCATTCGGCTGCACTTCTGCTACGAGGACCCGCGGATCTGCAACTCGCTGATCACCTATAACCAAAAGACGGGGCTGCATATCATCGGCTGTCACGATGTCGTCGTTTCGGCGAACCAGTTCGAGGAAAACCAGGACGCCGTCCGATTCATCGACGGCTTTAACCTCTGCATGACGGGCAACTGCCTCGACGATCATCTCGGCGACGGCGTGGTGATCGAGAACACCTACGGCTCAGTCGTCTCGGGCAATATGATCGAGGAGTGCAAGGGCACGGCTATCGTGCTCGACCGGGACTGCTACGGCATCGCGCTGAGCGCCAACGTGATCGCCCACGAAGAGACCGGCGGGATCTCGCTGCGCGATGCGCACGGCTGCGCCGTCAGCGCCAATACCTTCACGATCATGGGTAAGGACGCGCTGAGCATCGGGCCGAAAAGTGGACGCATCACCGTGACCGGCAACAACTTCTCCAATAGCTACATCGGCGATGACCAGGTCAAGCGGGCGGCAAACGACCAGACGGCGGCGGGTATGGTCCTGGACGGCACATGCGGTATCGCCGTGGCGGGGAACTTGTTTTCAGGTGTCCGGCCGAAGGCGCTGACCGTCGTGGGCCAAGCGAGCAAGCACGTACTATTTTCGGATAATGTCCTGGTCGATACGGCCAGCGACGACAAGAAATTAGAGGCATCGCTGGTCAAAGATAATCTGAACGAGGAGTGAGAAGAGGGAGCCGAAATGAAGCTGGTAAAGATGTTGTTGTCGGGGCTGATGGCCGGCGCTTGTGCAGCCGCTGTGGAAGCGCCCGCCCGCGAAGAATCGCCGGTGTATCCGGGAACGCAATGGCAGACAGGAAAGCCCGATCAGGTCGGCCTGGATGCGGGGAAGCTCATGGAATTGAGCGATTACGCCGGTGGATTCGGCTGCGTTGTGCGCCATGGATACATGGTCTATACTTGGGGCGATGCGAGCACGCGAAAAGACGTTGCCTCGGCGGCAAAACCTTTTTATGCGCACTTTCTGTTCAAGGCTGTGGAGGACGGCAAGATTCCGAGCCTCGACGAGCGGGTCAACCGGTGGGAGCCGCGGCTGAACGAAATCAACAAGGAGCGTGCTTACAAAGACCGTGACATCAGATGGCGGCACCTTGTGAACCAAACATCGTGCTACGGTCTCGCCGAGGCGCCCGGGACGGCGTATGCGTACAACGACTGGCAGATGGCGCTGTTCTGGGACACGCTTTTTCAGAAGGTCTATGGCGCCCGCTGCGAGACGGTGGACGCCGAGGTGCTGCATCCGATGCTGACAGACCCGCTTCAATGCCAGGACAATCCGACGTTTATGGCCTTCGGCATCAAGGACAGACCCGGCCGCTTGGCGATTTCGCCGCGCGATTTTGCACGCTTTGGATTGTTGTACTTGCGAGAAGGCAAATGGAAAGACAAGCAACTGCTCAGCCGCGAACACGCGAAGATGGCGGTCACCAATCCTCTGCCCAATTCGATTCCACGGACCACCGGCCAAGAGGCCGAAATGATTCCTCATCAGCGTTCCATGGGCTCAAAGAATATCCCGGACGATCAGTGCGACCACATCGGCAGCTATAGCTGGCTCTGGTGGACGAACGGCATCAGCCGGGACGGCGCCCGGCACTGGCCGGATGTGCCAACGGATACCTACGGCTGCTTCGGACACGGTGGGCTGCGCGCCATGATTGTCATGCCGGGCCTGGACTTGATCGTAAGCTGGAACGACGCTAAAATCCGCAGCGCCGAGATGGAGAACTATGCGCTCAAGCTGCTCAAAGATTCCGTGACATCGCCCGGGCCTAAAAGAGCGCAGATTATCGTTGACCCCGAGCATCCGCAGTGGTTCAAACGCAAAGATGGCGGGCCGTTCTTTATATGCGGGCCGGGCGATCCGGAAGATTTTCTCTATCGCGGAACATTACAGCCTGATGGTACTCGCGACGGCGACCAGATGGCGTTGATTGACAAGCTAAAAGGCACCGGCGCCAATTGCATCTATCTGATGGCGGTCCGCTCCCACGGCGGAGACGGCGACAAGACGCACAATCCGTTTGTAGATAACGACCCTCGCAAAGGTATCAATCCGAAGGTGCTCGCTCAGTGGGAAACGTGGTTTACAGAAATGGACAAAAACGGCATTGTCATATATCTATTCTTCTACGACGACAACGCCCGGATTTGGAGCACGGGCGACACGGTGGGCACGGAAGAAAGGGAGCTCATCCGTACGCTTGTCAATCGATTCGAGCATCACGGTAACCTGATTTGGTGCATCGCGGAGGAATATCAGGAAAAGCTCAGCATCGAGCGGGTCAAGAATATTGCAGCGGAGATTCGTGCCGCGGATGATTACGACCACGCAATTACCGTGCACAAGCTCAACGGGCTGGATTTCTCTGAGTTTGCCGATGAGCCGAACATCGACCAGTTCGCTATTCAATACAACGTCAAGACAGCCGAAGAGCTGCACGCGGGGGTCGTGAAGGCATGGAAGCAGGCGCAGGGCAAATACAGTCTCACTATGTCTGAAGCGGCAGACTACGGGGCGGGAGAAGAGGCACGCAAGAAAAGCTGGGCCTGCGCGATGGGCGGCGCGTACGTGATGATTCTGGGAATGGACATCGCTGCGACGCCGAGAAGTAACCTGGAAGACTGCGGCCGGCTCGTGCGTTTTTTTGAGTCCACGGATTTCAACGCGATGTCGCCCGCCGATGAGCTGCGATTTGCCGGGACGCAATATGTGCTCGCCCGGCCGGGCGAGAGTTACATCGCATGCGCATCACAGCTTCGGGGCGAAATCGGCTTGAGAAATATGTCGCCCGGAGTGTATAAATTCCGTTGGTTCGATTGTGGAACCGGAAAAGAGGTGACGCAGGGAAAAATGAGCGTGCCCGGCGGGGGCCAAAGCTGGAACAAACCAAGCGGCATCGGGAACGAATTAGCGGTCTATATCAAACGCATCAGGCAATAATGGCAGGAGAAAGAAGATTCATGAGAATGAAGAAGTTCTTGTCTCCAGCATTAGTGTTGTTTTTTCTTTCGCCTGTAATTGGCGAGCTGTTATCTGGTTCAGCCCCGCCGGCTGAGTTTTTCAATCCCCTCGGCTTGATAATACTGTCGGTGCTTTACGGCGGCGGTGCTATACTGGCGCGCGAGCTGACACATCGGTGGGGCAAAGGCTGGCTGACGCTGCTTATTCTGGGGGCAGCTTACGGCATCGCCGAGGAAGGATTGATGTGCAAGAGCTTCTTTGACCCTGGTTGGATGGATTTAGGGATTCTGGGGAGCTACGGTCGCTGGCTCGGCGTCAACTGGGTGTGGTGTTTGGAATTAACCATTTACCATGCTATCTTCAGCATTGCTATACCGATTATGCTTGTTACTCTGATGTTTCCGAGCCGGCGAGAACAGACATGGATTGGTAAACGAAAGTTATGTATAGTATTTGGAGGATGGATAGCCAACGCTGTATTCATATTTATTTTTATCGGCAAGTATCGTCCACCTGCCGTCCATTATCTGGTTACGATGGCTATCGTCGTCACATTATGTATATTAGCATGGCGGCTGCCGTGTCCAAGGTTAGCTTCCTTTGCAGGAAGAAACAGGCCTGCACATACTTTTTGGGTTCTGCTAACAGGTTTTTTGACGACGTTAGTCTTCTTCATATTCTTAGCCTGGATGTTACCGAACACACCGACTCATCCGCTGCTGACTATGCTTTTTATGCTTGGGGAGGTTGTTCTTGTCAGCTGGGTGATACTGAAGTTGTCCGGCGGGGGCCTGGCTTGGTCAAATAAACATCAATTGGCACTCGCATCCGGAGGACTTATTTTTTTCGTCCTGCTTGCACCAATGCAGGAGTTGGATAAAAATAGACCTGACAATACCACAGGAATGACGATTGTTGGTCTGGCGATAGCGATATTTCTTTTTGGGTTGATGAAACACATAAGGCGCGTTGAGAATAGAATCTGACGTTCGAAAAGGTGAAAATATATAGGTATTGCGTGTAATAGTTTAGTCGAGTTCGACTATTGAGAAGTGAGGTTACGGTTATGGACAAAGTTTACGATTCAGAGACAGGTTGCTGCCCGAGGTTTGATCCTGGGCCCTGGGATGAAAAGGAAGTTACGTTTCAGGACAGGCTGTTTGTCAAGGACCACGTGAGGAGTTTCTTGCACATTCCGCTGAACTTCGGCAAGGTCATGGTCAGGAACATGGAGAAGATTAAAGAGGCGGGGGCGCTGCCTCCCGAACCGCTGATGCTCTGCGATGAGAAATCGCTTTGGGGCGCGGATATCTATATCGCGGCGGCCAAGGACGTGCCGGGAGCGGAAATGGCGAGAATTTCCGGGACGTTCCTGACGAAGGTGTTTGAAGGGCCGTATAAGAACGTCAGGAGCTGGATGGAAGAAATGAAGGCCCACGTCAAAGCCAAGGCCCGAGAGATCAAGAAGACGTACTTCTTCTACACGACCTGTCCGAAGTGCGCTGCGTTTTACGGCAAGAACTACGTCGTCATACTTGCCCAGGTCTAAGGATTTTCGATATGCGATTGTCGATTTTCGATTGGCAATCGGCAATCCCTAAAAGGTTATCTTGAAATCCGCGTATTTCGGGTCGGGCGGGACGTCGTCGATTAGGGTCTCTCTCACATACCCTGCAAGGGAGTCGCTGATGTCTCGTATGCAGTCATCGATGTCCTCGGCGGGCCCCTGGGCGAGCATCTCGACGGTTCCGTCGCTGCGATTGCGAACGAAGCCGGTGAGCTGACGGCGATTGGCCATCCTGTGGGCGGTAAAACGAAAGCCGACGCCCTGAACGTGACCTGTGAATATTATGCGTTTGGCAACCATCTTGACAGGATAACAGGATAATCCTGTAAATCCAACGGAAGATTGGCGATTGCCGTTTGCCGATTGCCGATTTCTAAATCGAAAATCTAATCGTCTCTTAGCAATGGTTAGTTAAGAAATCATACCGGCGATATGCTAATCGATACATCCGGCCCCTGCAAGCGAACAATCTCGCGCGCCGGCAGTGTTAGAACAAATTAGATTTCACCGGAGGCTGTCAGTGCAGTATAATCGCGTCGGTTCCCGATTATGATGGACTATGAGCAGGAAGACAAAGAGACAAATTGAAAGAGACGAGCAGATTTATCAGCTTACCACGCTGGTGGCGGGGGAATTCTCACTTCAGGAGGTGCTGGATAAATTGGCTGAGGCGGCGGTGAAGATTGTCGGCGTCAAGGCCTGCTCGATCCGGCTGCTGGACGAAGAAGCAGGCGATCTGAAGATGCGCAGCACCTACGGACTCAGCGAGGAATACCGCAACAAGGGCGTGGTTTCAAAAAACGACCCGGTGGTCAAGGCTGCGTTCGCGGGCGAAGCGGTCGTCCTGGACGATATGCGGGTCGATGGCAGGGTCAAATACAAGGAGGCGACGATCAAAGAGGGTCTCGTCAGCCAGCTTACCGTCGCCATGCGCTTTAGGCGTAAAGCCATCGGCGTGCTGCGGCTCTACAGTCCCAGACCGATGCACTTTGACGAAGATGACATCGGCCTTGCCCGGGCGGTCGCCTCGCAGTGCGCGGTGGCGATCACAAACGCCAAGCTGTACGCCCGCGCGATAGAAGGCGCGCGGATGGCCGAGCAGATGCGGCTGGCGGGCCTGGTCCAGCGGAGGATGATTACCGAGAAAATCCCCACCATACCCGGTCTGGACATTGCGGCGACCTATATCCCGTGCTTCGATGTCGGCGGGGACGCTTACGATTTCCGGCAGGTGAGCGATACGCGGATCGTCATCACGATCGCCGACGTGATGGGCAAAGGGATGCCGGCGGCGATTATGATGAGCTGGTTCCGCGGGGCGGCGAGGGCCCACGCGGAAGGGTGTCTGGAATGCGGGAGCTGCCAGGGAGACGATGGCTACTTCGCTGAAAACGCGAAGGACCGCGCGAGGGTCGTGAATCGCACGCGCACCGTGATCAGAAACTTTAACCGCATGGCGTGTGATGAGTGCCGGGACGGCGAATTTGTGACGTTGTTCTACGCGATGATCGACGTGGCAGAAAAGACGCTGACCTACTGCAACTGCGGCCACGAGCCGACCGTGCTGATAAGAAACGGCAAGACGACCGACCTGCAAAAAGGCGGGCTTGTGCTCGGAGTTGACGCAGAAGCGGAATATGAGGTTGAAACCGTCAAACTAAAAAACGGTGATTGCCTGCTGTTCTACACCGACGGGCTGACCGACGCGGTCAACTTTGACAACCAACTGTGGGGCAGAGAGAAGCTGTTGGGGGCCGCGAAGAAATTTGCCACAGAGTCGGCCGAGCAGATGGTCAAGGATATTCTCGGTTATAGAAGGCGGTTTGTCGGCCTTGCCCGGCAGATCGATGATACAAGCATGGTTGTGGTCAAGGTGGTTAAACGGTAGCCGGCAACCGGCCGGCGGCAAGCGGTCATTGTCCGTGTCTTTCGCCAATTGCCCAATCCAAAATGGCGGATTTGATTGTCACGATTGATGGTCCCGCGGCCAGCGGCAAAAGTACCGTGGCCCGGCTTCTGGCTCGCAAGCTGGATGCGGATTTTCTCGATACCGGCGCGATGTACCGGGCCGTCACGTTCGCAGCGATGCAGGCCGGCGTCGATTTAAGCGACGAAGGTAAGCTGCTGGGAGTCATGCAGGCACACCAATTCCAGTTCTCCCTCCGGGCCGATACAATGATCGTTTTCATCGATGATGTTGATGTCACCGAGCAGATACGCAGCCCCGAGGTGACCGCCAACGCCCGCTATATTGCCTCGGCGCCGAAGGTGCGAGAGAGATTAGTAAAGATGCAGAGGCAATTCGCCGCAGGCCGGCGGAAAATCGTGACCGAAGGAAGGGACCAGGGAACGGTCGCGTTCGCCGACGCCGATATTAAATTCTATCTGACGGCCGACGCCGCCGAGAGGGCCAGACGAAGACAAGCTGAGCTGCGGACAAAAGGCAATAATGAAAGTCTCGAACGGACACAGAAGGCCCTCGAAGAGCGCGATAAGAGCGATCAGAGCAGGGCGGCCGGCCCATTGAAGCCGGCCGAAGACGCGATTGTCGTGGACACCACAAATCTGGGCATAGAACAGGTCGTGGAAAAGCTCCTTGAGTTTGTGAAAGAAAGATGCTTAAAGAACGATTGAGCGCCAGATGGTTCTGGCTCGCACGCTGGATGTGCCGGGTCTTTTGCATGTTGTTTTTTCGCTGGCGTTGGTACGGCATTGAGAACATACCCCCAAAGGGTCCTTTTCTGCTGCTGAGCAATCACCAGAGTTTTCTCGACCCGATCTTCTGTGGCGGGCCGCCCAAAAGGCATTTATGTTTTCTCGCCCGCGACAGCCTTTTTACCCATTGGCTCTTTGGGCGGGTGCTTGCTTCGGTCAATGCGATACCGGTCAAGCGGGATCGAGGCGACGTGGCGGCGATGAAAAAGGTCATCGCCAAGCTTCAGGAAGGCCGTGGAGTCTGCCTTTTCCCGGAAGGGACGCGCACAAGCGACGGCAAAATCCTGCCCTTCAAGGCGGGGCTTGGTCTTCTGTGCAGGCGCGGAAATGCGGCGATTGTGCCGGTCGTGATCGACGGAGCCTTTGAATGCTGGCCGAGGCACAAGAGAATCTTTTCGCCGGGCGGCACCATCATCGTTCACTACGGAGAGGCCATAACAGCAGAGCAGGCAAAGGATATGGGCGATGAGAAACTGGCTGAACTCTTAACCAGTACGCTGCGGCAAATGCAGACGAAAAGCAGGATAGCCCAGGGCAAAGAACCCTATGACTATTGATATAACAGACACGCTGGCGGGCGGATTGTGCTTGACGGTCAGGCTGATTACAAGTACCTTCATGAGCACAAAATAACTATTTTCAAAAATTCAAACAGATTTGAGGGTGTCACCCGGTATCAATCTAAGAACGCGAAATCTCATAATTGAAAGGGATATTGATGAAAGGCAATACGAACTTGAAAAGGCAGAAGCTCACGCGTCGGGATTTCATCCGAACCTCGGCGGTCGCCGGGGCGGCGGCCCTGGCGTCGGCTACCAGTAATATCTTTGCCGCAGGCTCAGACACAATCCGGGTGGGTATTATCGGCTGCGGCGGGCAGGGGACGAGGGACCTTGTCAGTTGCGTGAAGAGTTCGCCGGGCGTCCAGATCGCGGCGATGGGCGATTTGTTCGAGGACCGTCTGAAGCAATCGCTCGAAAAGCTCAACAAGGACGTGCCCGCCGCTGTGAAGGTCTCGCCGGACAAGCGTTTCGTGGGGTTCGATGCGCACAAGCGCGTCGTGCAGTCCGACGTGCACGTCGTGTTTCTGACCGCGCCGCCTCACTGGCGCGCCGAGCACTTCCAGGCCGCCGTCGAAGCCGGCAAGCACGTGTTCATGGAAAAACCGGGAGGCGTGGACCCAAAGGGCATTCGTTCAGTCATTCAGACGGCGGAGCTGGCTCAGCAAAAGCGGCTCTCGGTAGTCGCGGGCACGCAGCGCCGGCACAGCAAGAAATACCTGGAGACTATCCGGCGGATTCATGACGGTCAAATCGGCCAAATCGTCGCGGGCCAAGGCTACTGGAACGGCGGGGACATGTTAGGCTACTGGCAGTGGTATGAGAAGGAAGGCCGCTCCGACATGGAGTGGCAGTGCCGGAGCTGGCCCTGGTTCACCTGGGCCAGCGGCGACCACATCGTCGAGCAGCATGTCCACAACCTCGATGTCCTGAACTGGGCGCTCCAGGCGCATCCGGTGCAGTGCATGGGTATGGGCGGCCGGGCCGTACGCAACCTGGGCAACATCTATGACCACTTTGCCGTCGAGTATGAGTATCCGGACGGTGTTCGCGTATCGAGCTTATGCCGCCAGATCAATGGCTGCACCGATAGGATCGCCGAGCGCGTGGTCGGCACCAAAGGCATGGCGGACGTTGATCTCGGCGTGATTACCGGCGAAAAGCCCTTCAAATATGAGGGCCCCGATCCCGACCACTATGTCCAGGAGATGGCCGATCTGATCAAGAGCATTCGCGATGGCTCTCCGATCAACGAGGGCAAGAACGTGGCCGAGAGCACGATGAACGCCGTCATGGGCCGCATGAGCGCTTATACCGGGCGGGCGATGAAATGGGACTGGGCGATGAACACCTCGAAGCTGGACCTTACGCCGCCGAAATACGAGTGGACCGATTTGCCGGCCGCGCCGGTTGCGGTTCCGGGCCAGACGCCGCTCACTTGATAATTCAATCAGGAACCATTTGTCAGAAAGGCTTGTGATGCAGAAGCAGCAAAGACGAAATCTTTCACGCAGAGTGTTTGTTCAGGGGGCGGCAGCAGCTTCATTAGCCGCCGTCGCACCGGGTTTGAGCAGCGGGCTATACGCGGCGGGGTCGGATGTGCTGAAAGTCGGTTTGATCGGCTGCGGCGGCCGCGGCACCGGGGCCGCCACCCAGGCGCTGATGGGCGTTGACAAGTCGGTGAGGCTCTGGGCAATGGCGGATCTGTTCCGGGACCAGCTCGACGTCTGTTACACCATGCTCAGCAAAGGCGCGAAAGGTCGATACGACCGCGTGGATTTCGATGGCCTGCCGGATCAAATGGACGTGCCTGAGCAGCGCCGGTTCGTCGGTTTCGACGCGTATCAGAAGCTGCTGGCCAGCGGCGTCGATATGGTCATCCTGGCCACGCCCCCGCACTTTCGGCCCGGGCATTTTGAAGCGGCAGTCAGGGTCGGCAAGCACGTCTTTATGGAGAAGCCCGTGGCAGTGGACCCCGCCGGCGTACGAAAGATCATCGCGGCGGCGAAACTGGCCGAAGAAAAGAAGCTGTCGGTCGTCGCCGGAACACAGCGGCGACACCAATTGCATTACGTGGAGATTATGAAGCGGATTCACGATGGGGCGATTGGTGAGATTGTTGGCGCTCAGTGCTACTGGAACGGCGCGGGCGGATCGCTGCGATCCGAGAAACCCGCCGAGATGAATGACATGGAATGGCAGTGCCGGCATTGGTATTACTTCTGCTGGCTCTGCGGCGACCATATCGTCGAGCAGCACGTTCACAACATTGACATTATGAACTGGGCTCTTGGGGGACATCCAGTCCAGTGCATGGGCCTGGGCGGCCGGGCCGTCCGCGAGGGCGGAAACATCTGGGACCATTTTGCAATTGAGTTCGAGTATCCCGGCGGCGTGCGCGTCCTGAGCTTATGCCGGCAGATCCCCGGCTGCTCCGACCGCGTCAGCGAGCGGATCGTCGGTACAAAGGGATTCGCTTACATTGACGGGGCGACCGGTTTCATCAAGGGAGAGAATGCCTACGAGGGTCCGGCCTCGCCAAATCCCTACGTGCAGGAGCACGTGGATCTGATCAGGAGCATCCGCGGGGGCGCCGCCGTGAATGAAGGCGTGCAGGTAGCCGAAAGCACGATGGCGGCGATTATAGGCCGGATGAGCGCTTATACCGGCCGGGCCCTGAAGTGGGATTGGGCGATGAACGCCTCGAAGCTGGACCTTAGCCCCCCAAAATACGAGCTTGGCGATTTGCCTGCCGCGCCGGTCCCCGTTCCGGGTAAAACAACGCTTATCTAACAAATTTCGGTCAATAAACATTAGCTGAAAGGGTGACTCATGAAGATGAAAGCAAGTCAGGAAACTCCGGAGTTGTCGCGGAGAGACTTCGTCAAGACATCGGCGGCATTGGGAGCGGCGGCGTGGGCGTCGGGCACGAGCCGGATATTCGCCGCCGGGTCGGACAAGATCCGCGTCGGTCTGATCGGCTGCGGCGGGCGAGGCACATACGATGCGACCAACTGCCTGAACGCGGCAGAGAATGTGGAGCTTGCGGCCATGGGGGACGTTTTCAAGGACCGCCTGGATAGATGCCGCAAGCAGCTCACAGAGAAGCTGGGCCAAAAGGTAAAGGTTACCGGCGAAACATGTTTTGCCGGCTGGGACGCTCATAAGAAGGTCCTGGGCTGCGATGTGGATTTGGTGATCCTGACCGAGCCGCCCCACTTTCGCCCGGCGCATTTGCGCGCCGCCGTGGAGGCGGGCAAGCACGTGTTCATGGAAAAGCCAGCCGCCGTGGACCCGGTAGGGGTCCGCTCGGTGATTGAGTCGTCACAGATGGCCGAGCAGAAGAAACTGACGATAGTGGCCGGCACGCAGAGCCGCCGGCTGGCCCACTTGATTGAGGGAATGAAAAGAATTCGTAACGGGGACATCGGCCGAATCGTCGGCGGCCAGTGTGTGAGAATCGGAGATGGAATGCTCACGTGGTCGCAGGAAACCAAGGACCGGCAGCCGGGATGGTCTGATATGGAATGGCAGCTTCGCCGCTGGCTGTTCCTGACCTGGCTCAGCGGCGACTTCATCGTTGAGATGCACATTCATAACCTGGACAAGATGAACTGGGCGATGGATGCACACCCGGTGCAATGCGTGGGTCTGGGCGGCCGGCAGGTGCGAATCGGTCCCGAGTACGGCGATGCTTATGACCATTTTGCCGTCGAGTACGAGTATCCCGATGGGGTGCGGATTGAGTACATGGGCGCCCAGATGGACAAAGTGACCACCCGGCAGGATGCGCAGGTGGTCGGAACGAAGGGCCGCGTGTACATGGACTCCGGCAACTTCGTCATCGAAGGGGACAAGCCGTTCAAATATGATGGGCCCAGCCCCAGCCCGGTGATAAAGCAACATGCCGACCAGATCGCGGCGATTCGTGGAGGCGAGCGTCTGAACGAGGGCAAGCGCGTCGCTGAAAGCACGATGACGTGCATCATGGGGCGGATGAGCGCCTATACCGGCCGGGCGCTGAAATGGGACTGGGCGATGAACGCCTCAAAACTGGATCTTAGCCCGCCAACGTATGAGTTCGGCGATCTGCCGGCCAGGCCGGTTGCGGTTCCGGGTCAGACGCCGCTTGTTTAACGAACCTCGGTCAAAAACCGTTTGTTGAAAGGATAACGTATGAAAAATAGAGCCAGAACAGAAACCTCGGAACTGTCGCGCAGAGACTTCATCAAGACCTCCGCAGCATTGGGAGCGGCGGCCTGGGCGGCCGGAACAAGCCGAATGTACGCTGCCGGTTCCGACAAAATCCGCGTCGGCCTGATCGGCTGCGGTGGAAGGGGGACGCATGATACGGGCAACTGCCTGAACGCCGCCGAGAACGTCGAGCTTGTCGCCATGGGCGACCTGTTCAAAGACCGCCTCGATTCCTCGCGGGAACGACTCAGCAAAAGCGTGGCCAACAAAGTCAAGGTGACCGACGAGACGTGTTTTGTCGGGTGGGACGCTCACAAGAAGGTTCTGTCCCTGCCCGAGGTGGACCTGGTCATCCTGACCACGGCGCCGCACTTTCGGCCCATGCACCTCAAAGCCGCCGTTGAGGCCGGCAAGCACGTTTTCATGGAAAAGCCCGTGGCCGTTGATCCCGTCGGCGTTCGTTCGGTGATCGAATCGTCGGCCCTGGCGGATAGCAAGAGCCTGACAATCCTTGCCGGCACGCAGATGCGCCGCATCGCCCACCTGATGGCGGGAATAGAGAGAATCCACAACGGGGACATCGGCCAGATCGTGGGCGGCCAGTGCGTCCGAATCGGCGACGGGATGACCACCTGGGGGCCGAGGCAGCGCCAGGCCGGCTGGACGGATATGGAGTGGCAGTTGCGGCGGTGGCTGTTTATGACCTGGCTCAGCGGGGATTTCATCACCGAGATGCACGTGCATAATCTGGACATCATGGACTGGGCGATGGGAAGCCATCCGGTTCAGTGCATGGGAATGGGCGGCCGGCAGGTGCGCACCCAACCGGAATTCGGCGACGCGTACGACCATTTCGCGGTTGAGTACGAGTACCCCAACGGGGTGCGCGTCGAGTACATGGGCGCGCAGATCGACCGCGCCTCCGACAGGTGCGACCAGTGGATTGTCGGGACAAAGGGACGGGCGTACCTCGACTTTGCCAACGCCGTCATCGAGGGCGACAAACCCTTCAAGTACGATGGACCCGCCTGGAATCCCGAAATCCGCCAGCACGCCGACCAGATCGCGGCCATTCGTGAAGGCAAGCGGCTCAACGAGGGCAAACGCATCGCGGAAAGCACGATGACCTCGATTATGGGCCGGATGAGCGCTTATACCGGCCGGGCCATGAAGTGGGATTGGGCGATGAACGCCTCGAAGCTGGACCTTAGCCCGCCGAAGTACGAGTTCGGCGATGTGCCGGCCAGGCCGGTGGCCATGCCGGGCCAGACACCGCTGATTTGAGACCAAAGCAGCCTGCAAAAACGAAAGGAGAATCCGATGAAGCGATACCTGGTGGCCATAGCGGCGCTGGTCGTAACAGCGGTCTTGTTGGCCGCGACAACCGGTGCTGCCGAAGGGCAAAATAAGCCGATCGTGCCAAAAGCCAAAACGATGCTGTGGAACGGCAAGGATTTTGCCGGCTGGAAGCTGTACACCCGCGAACCGGGCCACGACGTCACAAAAACCTGGTCGGTCGGCAATGGTCTGCTTCGCTGTGAGGGCAAGCCCGCCGGATACATGCGGACCGAGAAAGACTATGCCGATTATCTCTTTCACGTCGAGTGGCGCTGGCCTGGAGACGGCGGCAACAACGGCGTCCTCGTGCACATGAGCGAGCCGGATGTGGTCTGGCCGAAGAGCCTCGAATGTCAGTTGCACTCAGGCAACGCCGGCGATTTCTGGGTCATCGGCGGCCTTGAAACCGCCGAGCACGCCAAAGCCAACGAGCGCGTCAAGGGGCGCAGGACCATCAAGCTCAAAGACAGCAGCGAGAAGCCGCCCGGCGAGTGGAACGCATACGATATCATCTGCAAGGACGACTGGATCGTGGTCTTCGTGAACGGGGTCCTGCAGAATGTGGCAACCAAATGCTCGGAACGCTCCGGCAAGATCTGCCTCCAGAGCGAAGGCACGCCGATCGAGTACCGCAACGTCTATATCGAGCCGCTCGAATAAGCCGCCGACTGCCAGCGCTGAATGACTTGGTCCTAAAACGTGCTTGACGCCAGCACTGAGAAGTGATATACTGCTTCTTAAATAGGATAAGTTGTCGAGTTGTTTGTCCGAAGGAGGGCAGATATGCACAGTTTTGGCCGTACTCACGGCTCTTTGGGTCTCTGCAAACGGCACGATAGGCTGGCGAGGTCGTTTCTCGTATCGGTTGTCCTGTGCCTTTTCACTGGACCTGCACAAGCCCAGTACGATGGGGGCACGGGGACGGTGAATGATCCTTATCTGATTCGCACGCCTGAGCAGATGAACAGCATCGGGGCCACGCCCGGCGACTGGAACAAGCACTTCAAACTTGTTGCGGATATCGACCTGAGCGGGAACCCGCCGGATGCATATCATATCATCGGAACCGAAATAACGCAGTCGTTCAGCGGCGTCTTTGACGGCAATGACCACACTATTTCCAGCTTCACCCTGAATTCCACGCGGCCATGGTACACAGGACTCTTCGGGTGCGTATCGGGGCAAATCAAAAAGTTGGGGTTGATCAAACCAAACATTTTCTCACAGGGCAGCAGCGTCGGCTCGCTGGCCGGCTATCTGGACTCGGGCACGATCACCCGCTGCTACGCCAGGGAGGCGGACGTTTCAGGCGACGACTACATCGGCGGACTCGTGGGCTGGAGCACCGGCAGAATCTTCAACTGCTACTCGACCGGCAGGGCCTCCGGGGACTGGTACGTCGGCGGACTGGTCGGATTCATCGCCGACAGCACCGTGAACATGTCGTTTTCGAAAGCCAGCGCATCAGGAAATACAAGCGTGGGCGGCCTGGCGGGTATGACAGGCCATGAAACCAGCGTGGTCAGCGACTGCTATGCAACCGGCCCCGTCAACGGCGGCACGTACGCAGGCGGGCTGATCGGCCAGATCGAGCGAGGCAGAGCCTATAAGTGTTACTCAGCAGGCCGCGTCTCCGGCAACCTGTACGCCGGCGGCTTCACGGGCTACATCAGGGTCCTGGGAGACGCCACGTTCTGCTTCTGGGACACCCAGGCCAGCGGCCAGTCAACCAGCGCCGGCGGGACGGGCAAGACGACCGCCGAAATGCAGGCCATCAGCACCTTTATCGAGGCGGGCTGGGATTTCTGGAACACTTGGACGATCTGTGCGGGAACGAACTATCCTGTGCTTCTCTGGCAGATTCCTTCGGCTGATTTTCAGTGCCCGGACGGCGTCGATCTGATCGATTTTGCCTTTTTCGCGGCACACTGGCACCTCCAGAGCTGTAATGTGTCGAATTCTTTCTGCGAGGGCACGGACGTCAATCACTCCGGCGTCGTTGATTTTATCGACCTCGAGATATTCTCTAATCGCTGGCTCGACGGGATTCCGTAAAAACTCTTCGAATGTGCCGTTCGTAGATATTCACGGCGACGTTCCGCGCGATGACGTCGCTATGTTTGTCCAGTGCGTCCAGGAAACGTGTTCCCATCTCAGCGGCGATCTTGTAGGCGACGTGCAGAAGCTGGCGAAAGTCGGGATTGTAGTGCCGGCACGATGGGTCGTGCCGCAGCGCTGAAGCGAAACGCTGGCCGTCCCATTTGTCAACCTCACGAGTGCTGGGCAGCCTAGCCGGATTGATGTCAATAACCGTGGCGTATGGACCGCACAGCTCACCGAATCGCGGCAGCGCTTTGGCATAAACTTCTTTGGCAATCGCTAATCCATCCCCACCGGCCATAGCCAGGCCGATTAGCTCTTCCAGCCAGGTGGTGCCCGCCGTCTTAACGTGCAGCCCGGCGTCGAATTTCTTCAGGGCCTGACCCATCGGCGCATAGATCGAGAATTTGTCGCTGCCGGAGTGCACGCTCAGCTTGAGGCTTTCCGGCAGGCCGAACTGCCTGACGGCAAACGCGACGACCGCCAGGTCCTCTTCAAACTCTTTTGCAAAGCCAGCGACGTCGCCTACATAATCCACGCCTTTGTTGAACCGGCCGCTGAACTTCGGCGCGATGGTCTGGGCGGGAATTCCCTCGTCAGCGATAGCGGCCAGGATAAAGAACAAATCCAGCGGGCTCTGGGGCTGGTCGGTCTCGTCCATCGAGACCTCCGTGATGAAGTTTCCGGCGCCTCTGGCCGCTACGACGTGACGATAGATTTTGCCCGCCTCTTTCACCGCCAGCAGGAATTTGCCCGCGATGACTCGAATCTGGTCTTCGGTTATGTTGGTAGGGGCAACCCCGTGTGGTTGCCCAGGGCGGCCACACAGGGCCGCCCCTACGCCGTCGATGGCGAGCGAGCCGACGTATTTCCTGTGCTTACGAACGAAGGCATCGACAGCCGCTTCGTCCGCCGGCTTAGTTATGAAATCGGCAACGTCCAGCGTGAAAAAGTCGCTGGACTCGATGAAGGCATCGACATTGCCCAAGCCGATATGGTCGGCATCCACGAAATAGGGTCCCTCCCAGCCGCAGGCCCTCACCGCCTCATCGGCCTCTTTACGCGTATCCGCAGGCTTTGTCCCTATGATTGTATGTTCCCTGTGCGACTTGTTCCAGACCGGTGTAATGTCCAGACCATGCTCTTTGGCCTTCATCAGGGCGGAAAGCTGGGCCTTACCCTGGTGACAGAACCGGTCGCCAATGCCGAAAGAATATTTTCCTAAGATCATGAGCTCGTTGTCCGTCATTCAATCAATGCCTGGATGTCTTACCGTCCTTGTCGCGAATCAGAACCTTTTTGACATCGGTGAGCTGAATTATCGTTTCGGCATCGGGCGAGGCCGGGGCATCCAGTGCGTCAATGAGCGCATCTTCCACATCTTCAAATGCGAGTGCGTGGCGCTGGTCGGGCTTTGCCAGTTGCAGTTGCACGTTGTGCAGCTTCAGGCCCTTCACATGCCGGCAGTAAAACCCATAAGCGGACAATCTACCGAACATCGCGTACTCCGGGTAATCTGCGGGCTTCTCAGGAATGGCCCGGGAGGCATCGGCCTGCGTCCCTCCGCCTTCGAACGACAGTCTGACGTTGCTCAGCGTCACGTTCTCTATCGCCGCTTCGGGCAGGCCGGAGATTGCACAGCCCGTCGGATTGGCGCCGGTCGCTTCGATATTGCTGATTGTGATATTCCGCATCGCACCCATGCCCGGCGTCTCCATATTCGTCTTATATGGGCGAGCGCGATTGCCCAACCGCAGAAAGATCGGCGCCCCGACTTTGTTCATCGTGATGTTTGAGACGACCACCCGGTCCATCACGCCGCCATCCACGATTTCCAGCGCTATGCCAGCCAGACGCGTATCGTAAATGGAACAGCCGGTAATCACAATATTTTCAAAGCCGCCGTTCGATTCGGTGCCCATCTTCAAAGCGTTACACCGGGTGCTCAGGACGCAGTTGCTCACCACCACGTCTCTGCATACCCGCGCCGATGTGCTCTTGAGCACGATGGCATCGTCGCCGGAATCGATGTTGCAGTCCGAGATAATGACCCTGCGGCACGAGTCGATATCAATGCCGTCGTTGTTATGATTGATGTTGCTTCTGACGGTGATTCCCGTTATCCGCACGTCGTCGCAGGCCAAGTAGTGCTGCACCCACATCGGCGAATTCTTGATCGTCACGTCCTTCACGGTGACGTTCCGACATTCAATGAATCGGATCATGTAAGGGCGCACCTTATACGGCCCCTCAAACGACGCCCCCTGGCCGTCGATTGTACCCTCGCCGGTGATGGCGATCCGCTCGACGTTTTCGCCGTAAATCAGGCTCTTGTCCGTATAGTTGTCCGTGTACGACCTGAAGGCCTGGACGGTGGGCGGATAGTCTTTCAGGTCCGCGCTGCCTAACAGGGTGCAGCCGGCGGCGAGTCTGAGCGTTACGCCGGTCTTGAAATAAATCGTGCCGGACAGAAAAACGCCGGGCGGCAGATAAACGGTCCCACCGCCGGCTTTCGAACATTCGTCTATGGCCTTCTGAACAGACGTCGTGCAGAGGGTCTTACCGTCGGCTTTGGCTCCGTAATCACGGACATCGTACAGTTGCTCCGCTGCCATCACCGAACCGGCGGCCAGCAAACACACAAGCCCCGCCAAAACTATTTTCGATTGCCGATTGCCGATTGCCGATTTCAAATCGAAAATCGAAAATCGCAAATCGTAAATGGCTTCATTCAACAATGGCTCCATCATCTTCCCTTTCACAAGTGTTTCTCCAGCCATTTCAATGTTTCTTCCCACATTTCTGGCGTGTACTTGTGCCCCACGCCCGGATAGAGCACGCCGCGGAAATTCTCGGCTTTTCCGTAGAGTTTGTAAAGATGTTCCTGGTACGCGTTGATGATCCGGGCGCCGTCCGCGGGCGAGCCGTCATCCTTGTCCCCGGTCAGTGTCAGATGCGGCCGCGGTGCGATCAGACCAATGACCGATTCGGCGTCGATCCTCTCCTTCAGCATGTTCGGCACGTAGTAATAGATGCCGTGCTGCCTCGCCTGGCCGTGCGCGATCAGGTTCTGATACCGCGTCAGGCACGCCACACTCACGGCGACCTTGATCTGCTCATCCAGTGCAGCCGCCCACCATGTTCGCGTCGAGCCCATGCTCATCCCCATCGCGGCGACGCGCTTGGCATTGACCTCGGGCCGGGACACCAAATAATTCAACGCCAGCAGGTCGTCGCGGACCATCATGCCCCACAGCGTCCGCCCCTGCCACAAGAACATCTTGAACAGTGACGCCTCCGTCCTGCGGCCTTCCTCCTTTTTGCCGCCGGGCCCCTGGAACCGCCGCTCGCCGAAGGCATAGGCATCGATACAGAGGACGACGTAGCCTTCCCGTGTGAGCGCCTCGCCCGTGGCAAAGTCGAGCTTTGCCAACGCCCTGCTGATGACCTCCTCCTTGCCCTGCTTGTATTTCTCGCCGTGATAGTGATGGTACAGAATCGCCGGGCGCCGCCCCTTGTGCCGCGACGGGATCAGCACGTAACCATACACCGTGTCACCGACACCATTATCAAACGTGAAATGCTCCAGCCTGTAACCATCTTTCGACAGTCGCTGCTCAATAGTCACCTTGGGGATAAACAGCTCAGGCAAATCGCCGAGCAAGCGCCGCAGCTTTTTGCGAAGCGCGGCCCTTCGCTTCTCCCACGACCGCACCGACCTCGGCAGCGGCGTCGCAAAAGAGGGAAATCCGCCGCTCAAAACAGCCGGCGGCAAATCCTTTGGTAAATCTGACGACATCTACGCCTTTACGATAAGATAGAGTGAACCGATTATGAGAACCACGCACACCCAGGCAACAATAAAACCGATCACCGAGACCCTCGACGGCACCGATATTTCAAACCGCGTCCTGCGAAAGATGTTGCGCTTCGGCGGCACCACCGCGCCGGCGGGCAAAGTGCAGGGCGACGTCACGTTCTCGCCCGGCTGAACCGGCGTGCGCACAAGCGCAAAGAAACGCTCGAGTTTTTCCTCTGAAGGCGGTCTGGTCGCTGCGCTGGCCGCAATCCCCGCAATTAGCCCGGCAGCCAGGTAAAAGATCATTTGCCAGGGCAGGTACACCTCCGGCACGCCGTCGCTGACGAAGATAAACCGCAGAGGTTCGGCTATCGGCAGAGAAGCCAGCCAGCAAACGAAGAACTGCTGGGTGGTCAACCACCACACCCCAAAGACCGCCAGAGTCGAGGCCCAGGCGCCGGCGGAGGTGGTGCGTCTCCAGAAAAGCCCCATCCAGAACGCCACCCCCATCACCGACGAGATGATCCAGAATGTCTCGAGTCCCTTGACGACGCTGGGCACCCAGCAGGCAAAACCGGCTCCGCCCGCCACCACGGCAAGCGAGGTAACGCGGGCGACAAAGACATAATGGCGCTGGGTCCTGCCGGGTCTGCCGCGCCTGTAAATATTTTCGGTAAACAGGCCCGCCGAGGCAATCATAAATGAATCGCACGACCCGACCGCCGATGTCAAAAGCGACGCCAGAAACAGTCCAAGTATGCCATACGAGAGCTTCGGCAGAAACTCCGCCGCCACGCGCCCGAAGATATGGTCCGGATGAATCGGCTCTCCCTTGAAATACACCACGGCGGCCAGTCCCGTCAGACACCAGGCCATTGTGCAAATGCGCTTCACGAAGTTTCCGCACATAAAGCCCACGCGCCCTTCCATCTCGGTCTTGCCGGCGGCGCAGTTGCCCATAAGGTGCGGCTGCGTGACAATCCCGACAAGGGAGTTGAACGCAATCACAACGATATAGAAAAGGCCGATTTCCTTCGGGGCGACCAAGGACAACATCTGCGGGTCCTCGATCGCCTCGCGGATGCCGGCCATCCCGCCGACCGCATGGAGTATAAACGGCAGCAGCATAAAAGAGAAAATAATGGTCAGGATTCCCTGCACGAAATCCGCCGCGATAACCGCGGCCAATCCCCCCGCCATTCCGTATATGAGGATCACGACCGTCATCACGCCGATAGCAAAGTCGGCGGGGACTTCCGTGCTTGCCTGGATGACCGCGCTGGAGCCCTTGAGCATCACGCCGATATTGACCACCATATTCAGTATCCCGACGACGGCAAACAGCATGGCGACGGAAGGCCCGAATCTCGCCTCAAAAACATCGCCCGTCGTTATGGCGCGAAAACGTCTCATCATCGCCGCAATCAGCCAATAGAACGGCGTGGGGAACAGGTAGCACCACTGATACCATATACCGGACAGGCCGTTAGTGTACGTTTTGGAGGCCACTCCCACCGCCTGGTCGGCGTGCGTGCCGCTGCCAAAGGCGTGCATTACCATCAGGGCTTTGTTGGCCTTGCGGGGCATAAAGAAGTCGGCCATACCTCGTATGCCTTTTGCAGCCTTTATGCCGAGAAGGGTAATGCCCACAAAGTACAAGGCCAGCACAATCACATCTGCTACGTGCAATCCGAATATCATAGTCACACCCGAAAATCGTCTTTATGGTTTGCCGTCAATGACGTGACAGATAGTAAATGGAAACGGGGAAATTGAAAATAAAAAAACCCCGCAGCGCATCCTTTCGCCACGGGGCAATGAAAAAGCAATACTGGATGTTCCGCACGTGATAGTTGATTTAACCCGCCTGGCAAACGGAGCATCGAGTATCACTCATTTTTTCTCACCTTTTTTCGGCCGAACCGGTTCGAGCTGTATCAGCCCGGGCCTCGCCTGGATCCTATACTGTTTTTCTTCTTCGCCTGCCGGTTTAGACACTTTCTCCAGCTTCGTGGTGCTCGTCTCGGTTTTCTGCGGTATTCTGACTTCGACGCCAAGCCGGCCTAACTCCCCCGCCACTTCCGGCTGTCTCGGATCGAGCTGGAAACTGCGGACCAGATACTCCTTGGCCCGGACTTTGTCGTTCTTACTCAAATAATAATAACCCATCTGCTTGTTCACTGCGGCTGAATTCGGCGCCAGATTAAGCGCCTGCTGATAACAGGCCAGCGCGTACTCATCAAGCTGCACCTCCTGAAAAGCCATGGCAAGCCGAAGTGACTGGACCGCCGAACCGGAAACCTGGTTGATATAGACATCGGCGTATGTTTTGCCTTTGGCCGTATCGCCGCTGCCAAAAAACAGCTTCACCATCGCCGCTTGCGCCTGCACGTGCACAGGGTCGAAACCCAAAGCGACATTGTAGTGATATTCCGCCTTTGGCAGGAGTCCCTCGGCCTGATATAATTGACCCAGCTCGAAATGCGCTTGAGGATTCTCGAATCTGCGTTCCAGTTGGTTGAGCAAATCGGCCTTCCTCGCCACGGGCGGGATACTCTGGATCTGGTCCACTTTGGCGACACTCGTCTGCCCGCCGTTGCAGCCGGCGAGTGACAAAGTACAATATAGAAGAAGGAGGGCGAGGGTAAAAAGAGAAACTGAACTGGAGCCAAAAGCGAAACCTCCTGTTTCAATTTTCTTGCTCTTGACTTTTCCTGTCATTCTGGCCTCCATTGAGAAAATCTGGTCCGCCTCTTTGCGAATTTCTATCACCGGCCATTGAAACGATTTGTATTTTTAATCATCGTAAAAATCTTTGCAAGAAAAAAGTTGAACAATTCAAATAAAATGTCAATTTTTTCTAAATGCCTGGTGTTCTACATGCAAGCAAGAATCGAGATCGGAGATTTTTTGTAATAAACCAATGCGATGCGGCGACTAACATAGCGACGGCCCGTTGCGTACCGGCTTAAGAGGAGTTTCACTTGCCCCGCCGGCGAATGGAACGAAAGACGGGACAAAGACAGAAGCTCCAAAAGGGTTTGCAAGTGATTGACTGGCAGGCAATTATCAAAGAACACGGCCCGGCTGTGTGGCAGACGGCGTACCGGCTGCTGGGCAATCATGCAGATGCCGCCGACTGTTTTCAGGAAACTTTCGTTTCGGCGCTCGATGTTTGCCGGCGCCAGCGCGTGCGGAATTTTTCCGCCTTACTGGTCCGTCTGGCCACGACCCGGGCGATAGACCAGCTTCGCCGACGATTTCGCCGGTCGCATTCCAATGGGAGCCCCGAGGACTGGGTTGCCGTGCAGAGTGAGGATCCGTGCCCGGCGGAGCAGGCGCAGCGGCAGGAATTAGCCGCACGGATTCGCCAGTCGCTTGGTCAACTGCCGCCGCAGGAAGCACAGGCCTTCTGCCTGCGATATCTCAATGACATGAGCTACCGAGAAATCGCCGACGAACTGGGGATCAGAACGAATGCCGCCGGCGTGTTGCTGCACCGGGCCAGGGCCAGATTGCGAGAGTCGTTCACCCTGGAGGCGAACGAGAAAGAGTGAGGTTAAGTTATGGAAGGAAAAGAAGATATCTTCGAAAAGGCTGTGGAAGCTCTCAAGAATGAGCCGGTTCCGCCGGGTCCACCGCCGGAGCTAAGAGATGCCACTATTGCCAGGCTTGCGGCCAGTTCCAAGCCGTCCGACACGATAGAGCTCCAGACCCGAATCCGCATCAGAGACAGACTGAGAGCCGCAGGAAGCTACATTAGAGTCGCCGCGGCGGCGGTGATTCTCATTGCGGGCGGCTACGCCGCGGGCCGGTGGTCGGCCCCGCGACCGCCGGATATGGAACAGATTCGAGCGGCGCTCGAGCCGGCCATACGCCAGAACCTGCTCGATGAAACCAGGCAGTATGTGCAGTCGGGTCTGGCGAGCGGTTACGTCCAGATCAGGGATGAGTTGAGCCGGCAGTATCGCCAGGACCTCAGCCGCGTCGCCGTTCAAACGCTGGCTGCCTCCAATACCGTGACCAACGAGCTGCTCACGCGCCTCATCGAGTCCATCGACGCGGCGCAAACTCAGGATCGACGGTGGTTTGCAGCGGTCGCGGAGCAAATCGAGCGCAATCGCCTGCGCGACCAGAACCAGTTGAGCAGCGCCTTTGCAAGCTTCGCCGTCCAAACGGAAGATGAGCTGGCGCGCACCAAACGGGACGTGGCCCAGGCGTTAACTTATGCCCTGCCCGATAGTTCGGTTCCCTACGAATCCGAGAATCCAGATAATTCCAATGAAAGGAGCAAGAAATGAACACTCTAAGTCGAACAATTATTGTATTTGTTGCCGTCAATTTGATCCCGGCAGGCTTCGTCCTGGCCCAAAACGTCCCGGACAAGGAAACTCAGGACGCACGGGCAGCCGGGAAAGAGGCAGAGCTTGCGGCGAAGATCGCAGAACAGCAGGCCCAGGCCGCTCAGCAGCAGGTGCAAGCGGCCCTACAGCGGACGGAAGTCGCCCATAAAGTCAGCCCTTTGCCGCTCCGAGTTGCGGTCGATCCCCGCGTGGAATTAATGAGCATCATTTTTCGCCTGGCGGGCAATCCGGAGTATTGTAGCGGTAAGGTCGATTCATATACAAGCGATGTGGAAAAACACTTTGGCCAGTTCCCCACGCATCCAGCTGTGAAACTGGCTCAAAAGATGCGAGAAGAGCACAGCGTGTCGTATGACGCCTGCATGAGCATGGCCGTGCACCTGACGGACACGGAGGAATGCGAAGAGCGAGTGCCTTTTGACCCGTGGCCCGAAAACTTGGATCGGCGTTGGACGCTGGACAATGCTCGGGAGTTTCTCGCTGCAACCCGACAGTTCGTCAAAGATACGAGTTTTAATGAATTTATCACCACCCACCGTTCGCTTTATGAAACAACTCAGTTGCGGATGACGGACTGTTTGGAAAAGAATGCTCACATGGAGTGGTTTGATGAGTATTTTGGCGCCCGCCCGGAGGCAAATTTTACCGTGGCCTTGGGATTGCTCAATGGGCCAGGGAATTATGGAGTGCGATGCCGCACCGCGGATGGCAAGGAGGAACTTTACTGCATCCTCGGCGTATGGATGACCGATGACAAAGGCTTGCCGGTATTTGATCGGTCTGTCATAGAGACCGTCGTACATGAGTTTTGCCACTCCTATGTCAATCCACTCACCGCAAAATACAAAACAGAAATTGAGAAGTACACGAAACTATATGATCCAATTGCAGACCGCATGAGATCGCAGGCATATCCCGCGTGGGAGATATGCGTCAATGAGCATATTGTCAGAGCGCTCACAACGCGGTACTCTTATTTAAAAGTGAGTAAGGAAGCCGGAGATGCTTCGTTGAAATACCAAAGGCAAAGAGGGTTCTTTTACGTTCCCGCATTGTGTGAGAGCTTAAAATATTGTGAAAATAACAGGGATAAATACAAAACCCTTGCGGAGTTCTACCCGGAACTCATCAAGGTATTTGAGGACTTGTCTAAGCGAGACCTGGGAAAAGATTTTTATTTTATTCCTTATGAAGGAACTATTTATGAAGGAACTATTAATGCAGTAGGCCAGCATAAAAACTCAACTATTCTCATCCTTCCCACAAATGAAAATGACTCTGAAGTTCAAAAGAGAATTTGCGACTTTGTCCGCCAATATCAGCAGCGTTTTTATCCTCAAACACCAGCAATAACAGACGCAGAAGCAATAAAGAGAGATTTGTCTGAGAATGCTCTAATTCTTTTCGGCACGATGAACGGCAATCTCTGGCTTAAAGAAAATGCACCCAAATTCCCTTTTAAGATTGAGGCGAACCGGATAATGGCAGATACGGTCTATGAGGGAACGGATTTGCGTTTTATTTCCGCCTGGCCCAATCCTCAGAATCCGAAACGTGGTATCTTGATTTATACCGCACAACAAGCAGAGGATATTGTTGAAATTAATCACGTCTTTCACGGTCCAACCGATTTCGTAGTCGCCAGAGGCACAAAAGTCCTAAAGTGCACAAACTACGATAAGAAGAATGGAACGTGGGCTCTACCTAAGTAGGGCTTGTTATACTAGAGCAAAAACTGACAAGATAAGCGACCCAAATTCCAATGAAAGGATCAAGAAATGAATACTTTAAGTCGGACAATTATTGTACTTGTTGCCGTGAATTTAATTCCGGCGGGTTTAGTCGTGGCCCAAAATGTCCCAGACAAGGAAACCCAGGACGCATGGGCAACCAGGAAAGATGCAGAGGTCGCGGCGAAGATCGCAGAAAAGCAAGCTGAGGCCGCTCAAAAGCAGATACAAGCAGCACAACAGCAGGTGGAAACCGCCCAGAGGCAGATAGAGGTTGAAAAAACGAAGACTCTGGTGGCGGCGCTGGCTGCCCCGGATGTGCCAAACGTACCGGTGGCTCCCGTAGTGCCTACACGTGCTATCTCGTTCAAGGGTCCGTGGCTCCTGGGTTCCGGCGGTGTCGGCTCGGTTCTTGTGATACCGACGGCGGAGCTCAAAATAGAAGAGCTTGCTGCTATGACTGAGGACATGAGCGTCATGTCGCGCATTTTCGAGAAAAACCTCGAGCAGGCCCGCCTTCCGGCGACATACGGCACCCTTTTCGGTTACAGCCACAACCCCTTCGCTACGCTCTTAGGGGGAGGCGGGGGGGCGATACAAAGTATGTACCTGCAAGGTTACGGAGCCTTGTTCTTGACGAAAGTGGACTTTCCGCTTTCCCCGCCGCCGCAAACCGAGGAAAAGCAGGAGGAAGAAACCAAGAAAGAAGATACAGACCCGGTTTGGCAGCAGATGCGAAGGGAAATGTACGAGCCACAAGAAGCCGGTCCACACAAAACGAAGGAGCCGCAGGTGAAATACGACGCCGAGAAGGTCGAGAACCTCAAAACGACGCTTGTCACGGCGCTCAAACACGCGGCAAACATTCGAAGCCTGAAACAGGATGAGTTGGTCATTCTCGCGGTCGCCGGAAGTGGCGGGTCTGCCGGCGAGACCGCGATGATAACAACCAGCAGCGCGGTTGTGGTCGATGGACGCACGAGAATCGTTCAGCAGCAGCCTGCGTCGAGCGGCTCATCACAAACAGTGATTGTCATTCGTGCGAAAAAGTCGGACATCGACTCGTTCGCGAAGAACGCTCTCGATTACGAGCAGTTTCGTCAGCGAATACAATTGTTTAGCTGCCCGTGTCTGGGCGCAGAGGCCGGCCGAGGAGATCCGTTCAGCCTCAACTTCTAAACTCGCATAGTGAAACCGGCTGGAAGCAGCCCAATCCGTGGACGTCGGAAAAAATCAGGCCGAGCTGAATCAGCCCGGCCTTTTTTGTTTTGGAATCGCCGTCAGAACAATCTGCGACACACGGCGTGAAATCAAATGTCGAGGTTTTGGACTTCGAGGGCGTGGTCGCGGATGAAGTTCCGGCGTTCCTCCACGTCGTTGCCCATCAGGATGCTGAAGAGCCGGTCGGCCTCGCCGGCATCGTCGAGCTTAACGTGCAGCAGGGTGCGCGTCGCGGGGTTCATGGTCGTCTCCCACAACTGATCGGCGTTCATCTCTCCCAGCCCCTTGAAACGCTTGATCTCGATCCCTTTGCCGCCTATCTGCCTGATCCCGGCACAGACGTCGCCTAATGAGGCAATCTCGTATTTCTCTTCGCCGCTTATGAGCTGGAACTTGGTTTGCAGGGCTTCGCCCGAAACGGCCTTGTCCGGCTTCAGGAGAAAATCCTTCAAGTCGAGGCCGAACCGCTCCTGAAGCTGTTTGTTCATCTGATTGATCCGGTCAACCTCATGAAGCTCCTCGGCAACAATCGCTTCTTCCTGCTGCCCGTTCGGCAAAACCTTGGTCCGTTCTTTAAGCTCATCAAGCCGCTTTTCGTACACCTCTCTCTTGTAATAAATCTCTTCCTGGCCTTCGAAGCAGATGCGAAACGGCGGCAGCCCCCCTTTGGCCGGGTCAAAGTAAGATTCGACAAAATCCGCAAAACGAATGCCCCGCCTGCTCAAGACGGCTATGATGCGCTCGGACTCGGCCAAAGTCTTTGCCAGCTCGGCCATTTCCTCCCCGCAAACGCGAGACTCAACGCTCTGATCCTGGGGCTTGGGCTTGCCGCCTTTGGTTTTTGACGCACCCTTCCCAGCTTTCTCGCCCTTGCCGTTTCTGATCAAAAGTTCCATCCCCTCCAACCCGCGGGCAATCATTTGCTTACGCATCTGATTCTCGCTGAGGACGTACTCGGACTGCTTCTTGCCCTTGACCTTAACCTCATACAAGGGAGGCTGAGCGATATAAATCATGTCGTGGTAGAACAATTCCTGCATCTGCCTGAAGAAAAACGTCAGCAGCAGCGTTCGAATGTGCGCGCCGTCCACGTCGGCATCCGTCATCAATATGACTTTTCCGTATCTGCACTTGGCCACATCGAACTCGTCGGTGCCGATGCCGGTGCCCAGGGCGCTGATAATGGTCCGAATCTCATCGTGTGCCAGCATCTTCTCCAGCCGGGCTTTCTCCACGTTGAGGATTTTCCCCTTCAACGGCAGGATGGCCTGGATATTCCTGTCTCGTCCGGCCTTGGCCGAGCCGCCGGCCGAATCGCCTTCGACAATGAACACCTCCGTGGTTGCCTTTTCCCTGCTCGCACAGTCCCACAGCTTGCCGGGAAGGTTGGCGGTGCTCAAGGCCCCCTTGCGTCGGGTTAGCTCTCGGGCCTTCCTGGCCGCCTCTCTGGCTGCCGCTGCCTGGATGGCCTTGTTTAGAATCCGCTTTGCCTCCGGCGGGTGCTCTTCCAGATAATGGCCCAACTGCTCGTTGACGGTCGTCTCTACGAAACTGCCCACCTCCGGATTCGTCAGCCGCACCTTGGTTTGAGCCTCGAAATGCGGGTTGGCAAGTTTTACCGTCACGACGGCCGTCAAACCCTCCCGCAGATCATCGCCGGTTGTCGCCTGGCCGTCTTTGAGAAGGTTATTGGTCTTGGCGTAATAATTCATCGTCCGCGTCAGTGCGGTCCTGAAGCCTGAAAGGTGCGTGCCACCGTCAATATTGCGGATATTATTGGCAAAAACCAGCACGTTTTCGGTGTACCCGTCGTTATACTGCATCGCCACTTCGCAGCTCATCCGCGACTCGGGGTCTTCCTTGGCCAAATAGATGACATCATTATGAAGTGTTTCTTTGCCCTCGTTAAGATGTTTGATGAAAGCCTTGATCCCCTCGTCAAATCTGAAGACTTCTTTCTTTTTGTTTCTATCATCCCTGAAGGAGATCCGCAGCCCGGCGTTGAGGTACGCCAGCTCTCGGATTCGCTTGAGCAGCGTGTCATACGCGAATTCCGTATCGCCGAATATCTCCTCATCGGGCTTGAAGGTTATTTTCGTGCCGCGTTTGTCCGCTTCGCCGACCTCTTTCACGCTGCCCTTGGCAACGCCTCGGGCGCACTCGAAATGATAGTGTTTTCCATCCCGATACACGTCGGCTTCGAGCCACTCGCTCAGGGCGTTCACCACGCTAACGCCCACGCCGTGCAGCCCGCCGGCCACTTTGTAACTGTCGTTGTCGAACTTGCCGCCGGCGTGAAGCTTCGTGAGCACAACCTCCAAAGCACTCACTTTCGCCTCCTTGTGCTTTTCAACCGGTATGCCCCGGCCGTTGTCCTCAACCATGCAACTGCCGTCAGGATGAATGCACACGCTTATCGTGTCGCAGGCCCCCGCCAGCGCCTCGTCGATGGAGTTATCCAGCACCTCATAGACTAAATGATGCATGCCTCCGCTGCTGCGGTCGCCGATATACATATCCGGCCGTTTGCGCACCGCCTCCACCCCCCCAAGAATCTTTATGTTGCTGGCATCATATTTCTGTTCCGTCATATCAACTTTCTACCTCTATCTCGTATATCGTCCTTGTGAACCGATAAACTGTCGAATTTTTCGGGATCCCCACTCCGGAGACTGCCGCTCGCCCGCCGTCCGTCTGGCGGGCTTGCCTGCCGCTCATCAGGCGACAAGAAATCTGATTTTCGTCAGCCGGACCTTCGGACATTGCCGCTGCAGCTCTCTGAGAAGCTCCGAGCTGCACAACTGCAGCTCGTACAAATAAGATGGCGAATCCACCTGCACATCCAATTGGCCGCCGGCAACATTGATAATTTCGCAGTGCCGGCACAATTGAGCCGGCAGCAATTGGCTCCAGGCTTCGGCGACCTGGCTGAATCTGGCCTGCCGCGGCGAAATCTGCTCGTCTATAAGCTCTCGAACAGCCTGGTCCAGCCTGACGGCGCCGGACGATTTCCGCGTTTTTCGCCGCTGGACGGCATTGCGTAATCGTGTGTCCTCATCCATAGTATTCCCGGCGTTGATTCGTCCGTCGGCGGAGCGGCCGATACCTGCTATCCCAAGTTGATTGGCATCAGGACGTAAAGAAAATTCGTCCCGCTCTTGATTAGGCCTGGCCGGTCCGGCTGGCCTAATTCCAGTTCAAACTCCGGCGTCTTGATCACCCGCAGGGCGTCCACAAGAAATTGCGGGTTGAAGCCGATTTCAATCGGCTCACCCTTGTAACTGACGGGCATATCGACCTGTGCATCGCCGGTCTCCGGCGCCCTGCCGGAAAACACGATTCGTTCCTTCTCCACCGAGAGCTTAATCCCTCTGGATTCCTCGCTGGTCAGCAGCGACGCCCGGCGAACCGCACTGAGCGCCGCCTCGGTCGGCAGCGTCAGCTTCTTGTCGTAATCGGTCGGGATAATGTCTTCGTATTTCGGGAAGTTGCCCTCGACCAGATTCGAGCTGATGACGACGTTCGCGCAGCTCATCAGGATCTGATTATCGACCAGCTTGATCGCAACGGTATCTTTTTCGCCGGCGCCGATCTTGTCCAGCAGGCCCATCGCCTTGGCCGGCACGATCAGGTTTGCCGGCGACTCGCCTTTCGGCGCCGAAGTCAGGCTGACTTTGCTGCGCGCCAGTCTCCTGCCGTCCGTAGCGACCAGCGTTAACTTCTTGTCCTTAATCTCCCACAGCACGCCGTTAATGGCGTACCGGCTGCTTTCCTTGGCCGTGGCGAAAAGACACTGCTCGATGCCCGCCTGAAGAGTGGACAGCGCAATCTTTATCTCGGCGGTCCCGTCGAAATCCGGGACGATGGGAAACTGACCCGGCTCGTGACCGTAAATCTTGAAGTGGCTGTCTGCTCCTTTGACCTCGCAGGCCCCCTCGGCGGCCTCCAGGACCAGCACCTCATCGACGCTCTCACGGACGACCGCCGCCAGATGGTCCGCAGGGACAATCACCTCGCCTTCTTTGTCAACCTGCACCTCGGAGACCAGGTAGTTGATGCCAACCTCCAGGTCCGTCGCACAAATCCGGACCTCGTTCTTATCGGCCTTGATCTGCACGCACCGCAGGATGGGCTTGGGGGTCCGGCTCGGCACTACGCTCGTCAACAGGTTCAGGGCCTCGGCCAGCGCCGCTCTGTTAAAACTTGCCTTCATAATAAACCTCTGTGTAAGTTAGCCAAAAAAGGGTCAAAGTATCCGACTTCCACGCCAAAAAATTAGCACTGTAGTTTACACCAGAACGGGCACCCTGACAACCCTATTTTTCACAAAAAAACGCCGAGCACCCGCGACGCGGGCGCGAGGCGCGCAGGCGTCCCGAACTCAGCTGAGGGACCCCGTTTTCAGATGCCATAAGCTCGATGCTCGATTCTGGATGCTGGATTCTCGTCGAGTATCGAGTATCAAGGAGGCTCTGGCCAATTTCGCCGGCGGGTGCGTCGGTCCTAGTTACTCCGAGCAGCGAGTGCTGCGGATTTAACGCTTTATGCCACCGGCAGATACACTATAATGACCCCATTGAGGACGTTTGATGCGAACGATGAAAAAGACTGTACGTCATTTCGACCGAAGTCCCCAGGGGACGAAGTGGAGAAATCTATTCAAAACAGATTCCTCGACTCCGCCTTCGGCTCCGCTCGGAATGACGACCTTTCGCGTATTCTGTAAAGCGTCGCAATGATCGCGTATCAAAAAGAAAACAAATGACCGAGTCAAACTCACAAGCCAAGGAATTGTATGGCAAGAAGCGGTCGTAGACAACATGTTGTCCCACAACAAATGATTCGGCGTTTCGCCGACGGCCAAGGGAGGTTGTTTGAACTTAATAAGCCTACACTGTCGCTCGGTACAAAAAGGAGGTCGCCACGCGGCATACTGTTTCGTGATTACTATTACGATGACAGAATCAGGAGTTTTGACGAAGAAGTTCTTAAACCTATTGAGGATAAGTTTGGAAAACACTATGCTGAGATTGCAGACAAACCTTGGCAGAATAAGGTTTGGCCCGGTGAGGTTGGGACTGCATTCGTGGACTGGGTGGCTTCTCATTTGTGCCGTACTAAACTCTTGGAGGAGATGAATAAGGTTCTATTCAAAAATGAGAATCCATTACTGGCGACTGCATACGATACAGATCCAAAGCTCGCTAACAACATCATTCGCTCGATGCTTTTCGAAGTGTATCAGGATTTTCTCTCGCGTCCTCTATGGAAATGGAAATGTAGGATTTTCCGTGATGACATTAACACCAACCTGGTTCTCACAGACAATCCCGTTTGCAGGGTGCTCGGATTCGGGAAAGCGGCAGGAGCGCTAATGCTTCCCTTGTCAAAGAGGCGAATTCTTTTCGGAGGAAAAGCGGAAACGGTTAATGAATGTGGGAGCCTTTCTATTCGTGACATCAATTTCTGTTTGGCAGCTTGGGCTGAGCGTCAAATCTATGCAGCGGACAGACAAACTCTGATCGAGGTTGCGACAGATCTTCGGGGCAAAGGTATCATAAGTGGGCCACAGGAGATTCTTGACACGGCTCGTAAGCCTTTATTCGGATTACATGAGCGAGCCGCTACTAACCAGGTACCCGAGAATATAGATTTAGACAATTTTTGGAAATCACTGAAAGATAGTTTTGGGCCATCTATCCTGGCGTCTGAAAAAGAAATGAGGGATAGCATTGATCGATAGCGTGTTTTATCTTGGGCGTGTCGTGACACAGTTAGCAGCGTCCTCTCCGGCTGGCGAGCGGTAAACCTCGCAGATGAAAAGAAGATAAAGCCACACAGCACGCGTACAAGAAGTGGAAACCAAGAGAGGAAGGAAAAGGTTATGGATGAAAAACTAGAGGACAAGAACCGAGGATCCAGGTTATCAATTATTGGGCCTCTTGCTGGTCTTGCGGCAGCCATAATAACAGCATTTGCCGATCTTCGTCCGGCACTTCAGTATACGATGGTATTTCTGCTGGTAGTGATAGCAGTTGCAAGCATATATGTAGTCTTTGGATCCCACGCCGTAAGCGTCTGGCGAAAGATGAGAATAGCAATAAAACATCATTTGCTCGTCAAGAATTATTTTGCCCAATTTAGTATGTTTGTTGATAGGTTGATCGAGCTTTCACAGGATAATCGATGCGATACCTTACCGTATGCTTTTGCCAATATGAAAAGCATGCCTCCCGAATTCATTCGTTCACGCTCTCTGATGTGTGATTTAGCTAACTTTCTCACTCTCTTCAAGGCATGGATGAAGAAGTCCAGGAAAGGGGACTTTGAGCTACTGATAGAATGGTTTGAATCGATCTTGCGCATCTATAATAACCAGTTAGTCCTTGAGCCGTTTCGGCAAGTGCGAAACATGGATCAGAACAAACTGACCAAGTATGAGAAAGAGAACTACGAGAAAAACAGAGAGCATTATGTACGCTTCCTGCAGGATTACGAGAATTTTGCAAGGGCCATAAACACGAGCGCCGGCAAGACAATTGCCCGACCGTGCTTTGATAAGCCAGGTACATTGTCAAACGGTAACGGGTACGCGGTAGAAGGTGCTCCGTCCCAAAGCTCAAATCAGACAGGCAAAACCAAATGACTGAATTAAACGCGCAACCCGAAAATCCGCAAGAGCAAGGAAGATATGATCCCGAACTTCTAAAAAAAGGATTGCGTTGCGACCTCGACCAATACGAAATGCTCAAACGCTGCTCGGACAGCAAAGACATGAGTGAATGGAACGGGTGGCGCAAAAGAAATCCCAACGAAGATGTACTACTGGAAGGAGGATGTTTCACTGATCGATACCTTAAAGGAGTATTGCTCAACAGTGGGGACTTCACAGACGAAAAAGGAAAAAAACATAATTTTACTGCTGAAGTTCATCTTGAAAAGTCAAATCTCAGTGATTGCCAAGTGCAAGAGGCTAACCTCGTCAAAGCGAGTCTGAGAGGGTCGATGCTTGTTGGCACGCATCTGGAACATAGTGACCTTAAGGTTGCTCATTTGGAGGACACGTTCATCTGGGAGGCTCATCTGGAACATGCCAATCTCGTAGCCGCCCATCTTGAAAACGCCAAACTTTGGGAGACCCACCTCCAGGGCGCGCAACTTTTGGGCGCGCATCTTGAACACGCAATGGTCTATTGGTGCGATGTGGATGGTTCTACTTCTGTTTGGGGGTGCTGGATTAACCGGTACACCCATTTCGGTGGCACATCGCTGAACGGTGTACACATTCATCCTAGTACAAAACAACTCTTGGAATACAATATACGTCGGAAGAATTGGGAGGACTGGTATAAGGAACACCCAACGTTAGAATGGGTTGTCAAGCCCTTCTGGTTAATGAGCGACTATGGTCTTTCGACGGGGAGGATAGTAGCTGTTTTTCTCGGCCTTGCGTTTGGGTTTGCGACTATCTACTGGCTCTGGGGCTTGGCAGCGCCGACGGGGATAGTGGACTATTTATTTGTGGACGCAAACGGAGCAAAGGTTGGGTACGGGCTAGCGCTGTTGCGGGCGCTACATTTTTCGGTTGTAATAATGACGGTTGGATTTACAAATATGCACGCAAATGCGCACAGCTTTTGGGCACACATATTAGTGGGTCTGCAAATGATTCTGGGATTTGTTTTGCTGGGTGCGTTGGTGACTCGGTTTGCGGTGTTGTTTACGGCCGGCGGGCCGGCAGGGAGGTTTGCAGATGACAAGAAGAAAGCTGCAGATGACAGAGGGCAGAAGACGGAGTTAATATCCAACAAGGAATAACGAATGTCGAATGATGAAGCAGTAAATAATAATCCGAGCGACGAGCGACGCCTGCCCCGAGTGGAGTCGAGGGGAGCGAGGAACCGGTGCCGGGTTTGCGCCTTTTTTAGAGCAATTCTTTGTCAGTCTTACTGAGGGTATACGAATATGGGATCAGCTATTGATTTTGTCCTTCATCTCGATAAGCACCTTAATTCTATCATAGAAAGTTATGGAATTTTGTGTTACCTGCTCTTTTTTGCCGTTATCTTCGCTGAGACGGGCTTGGTTGTGACGCCGTTTCTTCCCGGCGATTCTCTGATTTTCGCACTGGGGACACTCGCTGCCACAGGTTCTCTTCACGTGGCCTGGCTGTTTGCCATTCTCTCTGCCGCAGCGGTGTTGGGTGATAATGCAAATTACACGATAGGAAAATACTTTGGCTCAATAATATTGAAGAGGCAGGGCGCATGGTTCCTGAAGAAAGAGCACATAGACCGCACGCACAGGTTTTATGAGAGATATGGGCCCAAGACTATCGTTTTGGCAAGGTTCGTCCCAATAGTCCGGACATTTGCGCCGTTCGTAGCCGGTCTTGGCAAAATGAATTATTTGCGCTTTTTCACCTATAATGTGGTAGGCGGCGTTCTCTGGATCGCGGTTTTTGTTTTTGGCGGATTCTTTTTCGGAAATATCAGGGTCATTAAGGAGAATTTTACAATAACTATTCTTGCGATTATCATAATCTCAATCATGCCTGCGGTGATTGAGGTCTGGAAAGAAAAACGCCGAAAGCCTGGTTGTTGAATGGCTTGGTAAGTGGTGATGTTGATTAATTAGGTTCCTCGTGATAGAATGGCTGCATTAGCTTTAATCTTTTTGCCACCAAGACACCAAGACACGAAGGCTCTGACATATCTCTGATTTGTGCCTTTGTGCCTTCGTGGCTGAATCGTAAATTCAAATGAACGAGCAGCAGAAACAAACGCTCTTGAAGGTCGCGCGCGATACCGTTGAGGCGGTCATCAGGAACAAGCCGGCCCCGAAACCGCAATCGGACGATGCTGAATTGAACGCGCCCTGCGGATGCTTTGTGACGTTGAAGAACCGGGGCCGGCTGCGCGGCTGCATCGGCCAATTCACTTCCGATAGTCCGCTGATTGAATTAGTGGCGGAGATGGCAAAGGCCTCGGCCACCGGCGATCCGCGTTTCTTCGGCGACCCGATTACAGCTCGGGAGCTGGAGAAGCTGGACATCGAGATTTCGGTCCTCTCGCCGCTACAGCGGACGGATGCCCCGCTGAGCCTGCGGCTGGGCATCGACGGCATCTACATAAGAAGAGGCCGGGCCTCAGGCTGCTTTTTGCCCCAGGTCGCCACCGAGACCGGGTGGGGCAAAGAAGAGTTCCTCTCGTACTGCTGCGCGCATAAGGCGGGCCTGGCCGCCGACGCCTGGAAGGACCCACAAACAGAAGTCTATTTCTTCACCGCCGAGGTATTTGGTGCTGATTTCAAAGACATATAGTTCGCAGGAAGATATGGTAATGTAGAATTAAACAGCAAGTGGGGCCATTGAGCCCCACTTGTGATTTCATTGCGACACTCCTTATTTTCAGGCCAATTTATGCAAGATTGTCACCAGAGGATGCAAGTCTGGATTTATATCAATCTTTTGTTTTTTCTTCCACCGGATGTCCAAAACCAGAATTAAGGATTATAGTCACGCCATTCGATAAGGTGTAACGCGTTTTGTAAATGTATACGTCTCGTCCTTTTGGACTTTTCACCACGTCTAAAAAAATTCTTTCGAACTTGCCTGCTTTCCGCAGTTCTTCTATTTCGTTGCACATCTCTTTGATTTTCTCTTCTCTATTCTCGGATTCGAGGATTTCAATTGGAATTTCTAATGTATCGTAGATAACTTCCTCGCCGTTGGACAGAACGGCCCTATATTCGCCAGGGCTAATTTGCTCGACTTTGCCCTCTTTGATAAGCTTTAGTATCTCTTTCTCAGCTTGCTTTGCATCCTCCTCACTGTTTATGGAGGGTCCTTTAACGGTTGGCCGGAATAAATAAGCCATGACCTCTTTTTTGCCATCAGTCTCGTCATAATCATAAGTGTAGGTCACCATGAATTCCTCGGTCATGAATTTTTCTACAATCTTGGCTGCACCATAGCTCAAAGGTATCAGAACTGCGATTGTAACTGCTGCTGCAGTTGCTACTCGCCAGGGTGAGATTGAATCACCGGAGGGAGCAAACCATCTGCGAAAAGCCGACCGCTGTGTTTTAATATCCCCAGCGGATACGTCCGCCCGTAGTTTTTCTATTAAGTCATTGGGTGCCGGCGGCTTTGGCGCGGCCTTGAGATACTGTTCGATTTTTTCTTCTATATTCATGCCGTTTCTCCTTTTGCGAGGGGAATTGTTCGTGCTACGTTAAGCTCGTTTTCTTCAACAACAATTCTTGTTCTAAGGATTCTCAAGACTTCGCGAAGTCTGTATTTAACGGTGCTTGTTGCAACATTCAGGACTTCGGCCGTCTGCCGAATGGACAACCCCTGGTAATAATGCAGGTGCACAACGTGCCTCCGGTCCTCGTCGAGCTGGTCCACCGCCTCGTACAGCCGCTGGGCCGTCTGGCGGTCAGCCACATTTGCAGACGGGCCGGGATTCGTATCTATGCACTCGTCCCACCATGGGTCTGGGCAGTTTCGTGCCCCGCGGGCGTCTGTGCGCCGCCAATCGATGTAGGTATTGTAGGCAATCCTGTAGAGCCAGGTGGAAAACTTGCTGCGACCTGCGAATCTGTCAAGCGATGACCAGACTTTGAGAAACGTCTGCTGTGTCAGGTCCTCGGCGTCTTGCCGGCTGCCGCAAAGACGCCTCAGATAGGCAAAAACGTCCGGGTAGCAGATCCTCAACAGTTCACAGGTAGCGTCTCTGTCTGCTCTCTTAGCACGTTTGCAAAGGCTCTTCATTCGATTGCCCATGGATGCTCCTGCTATTGAATCGCAATTGCCCTATCCGGCCAGCTATCAGTTTAGACGAAAAAGACCGCCTGCGTGGACAAAATATTGTGGATTTCCCGTCTTTTGCAGCCGATGGTAGAGATAGCGAGGAACTCAGAATGGTAGGGTGAGGCTTGCCCCACCATGATTTAATCGGTGGGCTGCTCCTCTCGGCGAAGGCCCGAGCCGTAGCGGGAAAGCCTACCCTGCAAGTTGTTTGGAGGAAGGCTGTGGTGAAAAGGCTGAGGGTGATTTGCACAATCGCGATTGCCTGCTTGGTCGGCTGCCAGTCCGATAAAATCATAACGGCACAAAGCGTCCCCAAGGGGCCGCCGACCTGTGCCGAGATGATCCAGTATCTGGACGACCAGAATCTGCCGGAGTTGGAGTCCGTCGGGGTCTGGGAAAACGCATACGGGCCCGGCCTAAAACTGACTACCGCTCACTACGAGATTTTCACGACGCTCCTGGAGCCTTTGATGCTTCGCCGGAGCCCCGGCTTTATCGAGTCGGCATACAGGGCCTATAACCGTCAGTTGCCCGAACCAATCGAGACGGAACCCAGATTCGTCATCTATCTGTTTGCCGACCGCCGACAGTGGGAGGATTTCACGCGGAGCTTCGCAGGCGAACAGGCTGAAATCTTCTGCCGAATAAAGGCCGGCGCGTATTACCACGGTGAGGCGTGCGTGGCGTACGATATTGGTCCGGAACGGACGTTTTCCGTTCTCGGGCACGAGGGATGGCATCAGTTCAACGACCGGCATTTCAAGTTTCGCCTGCCAAGCTGGCTCGACGAAGGTGTCGCGATGCTCTTTGAGGCGCAGGGCTCCGAGGATGGATCGCTTGACTTTGAGCCCGCGGACAATGTGTATCGCTTAGATACGCTGAAAAAGACGTTGGACGAAAACAGGATGATGCCGCTGGAAGAATTGATCGCAACGACTCCCGGCGACGTGCTGGCAACCGACCAGACCGAAGCGGTGATGGCCTTTTACAGCCAATCCTACGCGCTGGTGCGTTTTCTGCAGGAAGCCGGGTCCGGGCAGCGTCTGGCCACCTACCGTCAGTTGCTCGCAAACGGCCTGCGGGGCGACTGGCCGCTCGATGAGGTCAGCAGGAAAATCGCCATGGACAGAGCTGTGCCGCGAAATATCCTGTGGAACCACATCGTCGGTCTGGTATTATTCCAGGAATATATCGGCGCTGATTTTGAGCCGGTCGAGAAAGAGTATCTGGACTTTTGCAGACAGATCGTCGCAGATTAACCGCTCCGTCAGACCCTCAACGCCAGCGTGGAATTGCCGGACTGACAAGAGCACAGGAAGAACGTTGGGCAGGGTACGAATCAATGCCGCAAGAACATCCGGCACCCATCATTCTGGCTTCCGCCTCGCCTCGACGCCGACAGCTTTTGAGCGAAGCCGGCTACGCATTTACGGTTGTGCGGCCGAATATCGACGAATCAGCTTTTTCGACCGAAGGAATCAAGGCCGCTACATACGCCAAGAGGCTGGCTTTAGCCAAGGCAAAAAATGTCGCCCAAACGTACCCGGACTGCCTGGTCATTGGCGCCGATACGGTTGTGGATTTCCAGGGCCAAATCATCGGCAAACCCGCCGATGCCAAAGACGCCGAGGCGATCACCAAGAAGCTCTTCAGCGCACCGCATAAGGTCATAACCGGCATTGCCATTGTCAGGCTCCGCGACAGTACCGAGCTGGTGGAAAGCGACAGCACTACGGTCTATCCCAAGCGGCTGACCGCGAAGCAAATTGCCGAGCACATAAAGGGCGGCTCCTGGCGGGACAAGGCGGGAGCATACGCCATAAAAGAGACCGGCGACGAATTCGTCGAGAGGATCGAGGGCAGCCTGACAAACGTCATGGGCCTGCCAATGGGACTACTGGAGCAAATGTGGCGAAGTATTAACGAACGCAAACTTCCTTTTCACAAAGGCTTATGAAAATGAACCTCGCTTGAGGCTCCCGGAAAACACACCCAATCCGTCGGGCCTGCATTGGTTGCTAAGGAGTTGCCAGACTGATCAAACCCAATTTCAAAACGCCGCCTGCCCCCAGAGTTCGGGGCGCCTACTCACTGACCGGCTGAAGCGGAAAAAGGTTGAAAAGGACGATAAAGCGGATTCTAATAGCCGCGTGCAACGAAGAAACGCTTACGCATTGTCATTGTTCACAGCTCTCTGCGGGATCCTGCTTGCCGTCAACTCTTGTGATCGGTCCACTGATCCCGGCACTCGCAAGGTGGTCTTTATCGCCGGAAAACCGAGCCACGGCGAAGGCTGCCATGAATGGGAGCAAGACGCCCAATTTCTGAAGCAGGCCCTGGATGGCGCAGTCCGGCAAGGCCTGATCGAGCCGCTGCGTATCGAAATCCATAAGAACGGCTGGCCTGAAGACCCGGCGGTCCTGGACGACGCCGATGCGATTGTGTTTCTGTCGGACGGATCTGCCGATCACCCGCTCAAAGAGCCGGACCGGGCCGCGAAGATTCGCAAGCTCGCCAGGCGAGGCGTGGGCCTGGCATTTATTCACTATGCCGTGGAACCTCCGGAGGGAGCAGAAGCAGACTTTTTAGAGTGGATAGGAGGCTGCTACGAGCGGGGCTATTCCCAGAACCCGAGGAACACGGTGGCCGTCTCGCCCGTGAAGAGCGGCCATCCGATTTGTCGGGGTTGCAGCGGCTACGTTGCGGAGGATGAATGGTACTTCGATATCCGGCTGCGTGCGGACGATCCCCGGGTCGTGCCCATCTTGACCGGGAAACTCCCACCCTGGGCGCCGCAGGATAAGGTCCTGGCCTGGGCGGCCACGCGCGACGACGGCGGCCGCGGCTTTGGCTTCACAGGCGGTCACTACGACCGGAACTGGCGCATGGAGCCGTTTCGCAAGCTGATCCTGAACGCCATTCTGTGGGTGGCCAAAGCCGAAGTACCCCAAAACGGCGTCGAGTCCGTGCAGCCGTGGCGTTTTGTCAGTATTCCGGATTTTGTCAACGTGGACCTGAGCTACCCGCAGCCGGGATGGGAGGAGACGCTGGACTATGTCCTGGCTGCAATCAAGGCCGAGAACCCGCAGTTTGTCCTGGTTGCGGGCGACCTGGTGATGGGCCGCTGGCCGGACAAGGAAAGCATTGAAAAGTACGCAGCGATTTACTATCCGGCCTGGGTCAAGCGAATGCAGGACCACGGCCTTGAATTCTATGCCGGCATCGGCGACCATGAGATCGGGGACAACCCCTGGCCCGATGATAAGGCGGCCCTGGTTCCATACTTCAAGCGGCAGTTTCAGAAATACCTCAAGATGCCTCTCAACGGCCCGCTTCGCATGAAGGGTACTGCCTTCTGGTTCGTCCACGAGAACACCTTGTTCATCGCCGTGGATGTGTTCGAGCAAGGCAGCGGCCCGCAGGGCGGCATTGTGCCCAAGGTCACCGGGCCGCAAATAGAGTGGCTCGAACAGGTCATCACCGACAACCCCGGCGTGCGGCATGTCATCGTCATGGGGCACACACCTATCCAGGGACCGGTGGCGCAGGAAAGCTCCAGCGGACTGATGTTGGAGGGCGGCGAGGAATCGCCGCTCTGGCAGACGCTCAAGAAGCACGGAGTCAGCTTGTATCTGTGCGGCGAGGTCCACGCCATCACATGCAAGCAGGCCGACGGTGTCCTCCAAATTGCCCACGGCGGCCTGTTCGGCTACAACCCCAAAGTGAACTATCTGGTGGCAACGGTCCGCGGCGATCAAATCGACCTGGAGCTCAAAGAGCTTGCCATTGTCAACGGGGGAGGACGCTTGGGGCAGGTGGGAAACAACCGTCCTCACGAGACCGTCTCAATCGCCGACGACGCCAGGCAGAGAGGCTTTGTCACTGTCGGCACGGCTACACTCAAGACGGAGGGTGGCAGTAGAGTGCTGACAAACGCAACGGGCTGTTTCCAATAAGGAAAGTCAAACCACAAGCTCTCCTATTTGTTGCCGAACATCATGGGCGGTTCGTTGTTATACTCGGCCTGGAGTTTATCGAGATTAACGTGGTGGACGTCGCCGCGGTGAATAATGAGGCGATAACGCAAAACGAGCGGCTTCTCGCGCGATAGCGGAACAGATTCACGGCCCGGATAAACCGGATTCTGGGCGCTGCCCGTTCTCCTGAGGATCCATCGCTGGGGATAGCCGGGCAGAGAGCTGTGGCAGAGTATCGCTATGCCGCTCGTCCGGCCGTCTTTTCGCAAAGCGCCTGAGAAGTCGAGCCAGGGCCCGCCCTCGACGGACAAATTTTTCGGCTCCACGGGGCCGCCGGAGCCGATGAAGGAAAGGCCGTCGGGCAGTGGTATTCGTGTTGTGAAACCGCCGTAGCCCTTCTCGTCTTCGGAGCCGCCGATCCGCACGCGGTCTTCCAGAGCCAGCAGACTGATCTGGAAGTCCACCTTGCGAATATCGTCTTGTGCGCGATAAACGCGGATTATCGTCGTTTCTTTTACAAACGCTTTTTGCTTGCCGTCTGCATCCGTCCAGAGCGGCGACTTCCAGTAAACGTCAACCTGTAGAGCACGCGATTGGGAATCAGGCGTGAGAACCTTGGCGCCATAGACATCCCAGAAGAAATCGTTGGCGGCCCAGGAATCACCTAACTTCTTATCGCCGACCCATGCCTGGTGCCAGGCCCAGAATATGCCGCGATGGTGCAGGTGGTCGGGCGGGAAGTCCTCTGTCAGAATCTCGCCGTCGAGACCATAGAGCGGATGGATGTAGTTCGCTCGTGAATATTTCCCGTTCAGAGATTTGTGCCGGCGTTGATAGGACATAACTTGCGTTTGGCCCTCTCTGATGACGAAACCCTGGTCGGTCTCAACGATGCTGATCGGGTTCGCCGTCCCGGCGTGCGGGGACTCAGGTTGGGCGCAACCGGGGACTGTCATAAAGACCGCTAAGGCCGCCGCGATTTCGATAGTGTGCTTGTGAAGTCTCTCAGCCATGATTGCTGCTCCGAATCTTATTTCATGTTCAACTTGCCGTCCTTATACGAGAGTCTCTAACTACCAAATCGGCCGCCGCTTTGCAAGCATTTTACGCCTATACCGCCGAACTTCAGGTTCCTCCTGACAGAATTGCCGCCGCCGTTGTGCCGTCTCCGACGGCGCCGAAACCTGTCTGCCGACAGGCAAGATCACGACAGTCTTCTTGCTATCGAGGCCAAATGCAATATACTCTTTCAAAAGACCCTTGCATCAGGTGATTGAATGGGCAGGATTCGTATGCCGTATATCGTGTGTCGAATGTCACAGACTGACCGCCGACATGAGAGCGTCGAAAGACGAATTCGACCCAGCAGACGTTACGGGCTTAGCTTCGCATTTTGCACTCTTGTTTTATGTTTTCACTCTTACCTGTATTCGGCTGCGGCTCGGGCCTCCTCGGCTCTGCGTAGTGCTTCGCCGGAGCAGGCCGCCGAGACGAGCGGGCAGGAAATGCAGTTTACCTGGGACTTTGAGACCGGGGACTTGTTAGGCTGGGAAAAAGTCGGCAATGCCTTCGACTACCAGCCAACGCTTCATGACAACCCCACTGCTCGGGGTGGGGGCGAGCCCTCCAACCATCAGGGATCGTATTGGATCGGGACGCACGAGAGATTTCAAGGACGAGACGGCCAGAGTCCCGGCGACATTCAAGGAGACGGCCCCCAGGGCGCTTTGACTTCCCCCGCGTTTACCATACCCTCCGGAACGCTGAGCTTTCTGATCGGCGGCGGAAGCCACGTTGAGACACGCGTCGAGCTTGTCATTGTGGACAACATGCAGCGGGAGGCACGGGTGATGGCTGAAACGGGCAAGAATACCGAGACCATGGAAAGGGTAACGTGGGATCTGCATCCGCTTGCCGGCAGGTTTGGACGGATCCGTATCGTGGATGAGTCCTCAGAGGTATGGGGGCATATTAACGCCGATGATTTTCGGTTCGAAGGGACCGTGGTGGTCCCCGAGGTCATTGGCCACGACCTGAGTGACGCCAAGAAGATTCTTGCCGGAACCCATCTGGAGCTGGGGCAGGTCACAAAGGTCGGTTCGGGCGCCGAGCCGCAGACCGTTCTTCAGCAGGACCCTGCGGCGGGCACGGAAGTTCCCATCGGGACATCTGTAACCTTGCACGTGGCGGCGATGGAGCTTATCGCCGTGCCGGATCTGCGCGGGCACAGCCGGGAAGAAGCCGAGAGCACACTCAAGAAAGAACGGCTGCGCCTGGGCGAGGTCACGAAGCGGTTTTCAGACCAGCCGGAAGGTACCATCGTATGGCAGAACCCCGCCGCCGAAACCAAGGTCCCCGTCGGCACTGCGGTGGACTTATGGACGGCCGTGAGTGCACCGGTTGAGGTCCCGAATTTGCGAGGGCGCCCTATAAAAGAGGTCGAAGAGATTCTGAAAGAAGCCGGGCTGCGCTGCGGCCAAGTCAGTAAGCGATTGTCCTATCAGGCAGAAGGTACCGTCGTTAGTCAAGACCCGATCGCCGGGACATTGGCCCATGCCGGCGCTGCCGTGGACCTGTGGGTGGCCGTCCGGGTGCTGGTCAAAGTGCCGGAGGTGCGAGGACACGCAGTAGAAGAAGCAGAGCAAATCCTCCGGAAGGCCCGATTGCATCTGGGGCAGAGGTTTGACCATTTTTCCGAGGAGGAGCCGGGTACGGTTCTTCGCCAGAGTCCCGCTGCCGGGACGCGCGTTTTTCCTGACCGTACCGTGGACCTATACGTGGCCAGCAGAGAGATGATTGACGTGCCGGATTTGCGGGGACACAGCCGATGGGAGGCTGAAGAAATAATCAAGGATGTTCGCTTGAGCGTCGGAGAGGTGTCCGAATACTCGACCGATCGTGAAGAGGACCTTGTCGTCGTACAAGATCCCGCCGCCGGAACAACGGCTCCCATTGGCAGCGCCGTGCACCTATGGGTGATGGTCGGGGGCTCGGTGGACGTGCCGGATCTGCGGGGATTCGACCGGCAGGAGGCGGAAGTGATTCTGAGCGAGGTAAGGCTGCGCTCAGGCGGGATCTTTGCACGTTCTTGCGGTCAGCAAGAGGGTACTATTGTCGGTCAAAACCCCGCTGCCGGAACGAGGGTCCCTGCAGGCACCGCTGTGACACTGTGGGTGGCCGCTGAGAGCGGAAGACCAACAAGCAGGTGGCTTGGAATCATCACAGGAACGTTCATCATTCTGGGCGGAGGATGTTACGTTCTGATCCGCTTCCCGCCGAACTCGGCAGTCAGTCTTCGCCGAACCGGCCGCCGAGTCAAGGTGTTATTGAGAAGACGCGGTCCGCAGGCCGTTTTCCGGCGGAGACGGCGGAAAAGTCGTGCACCGTCGCCGTAGCGGCTCCGGAGCCGTGGCGCGGGCTTCCAGCGGGTGAAAACACGGCCAGGATGGCCGTACCGCTAATCGCGGGGGCCTACGATTATCTGCAGGTGAGTGATCGCCTCGTCACCACGTTCGTTGCTGCGCCTTACCGCAGCGATGTACTGTCCGGGGGCGTTGTACCGGTGGGTGGTGACGGCATAACCCTGCGGGTTGTGCACTTCGGCGTTGCCATCCGACTGCACAGTCGCTTTCGGACTGCCGTCCCCGAAGTCCCAGACCTCACTGCCGTGCCTGGTGCGGAAAGAGCGTACCTTGAAGGTGACCTCGTCGCCGGGTTTGATGTCGAAGGTAGGGTAATAAGCGGCGTGGATAGTAGGCGGCAATTGGTCGGGGTGATTCTTGTCGAGCACCTGGACTACGGCAAAGTCGTAATCAACGTTGCCGGATGCGTCGGTGACTTTCAGAATCTCGTTGTATTCCCCGGGTTTGTCATACGTGCGCTGCACTCGCGAGCCGGCGGCTGAACTGCCGTCGCAGAACGTCCACTCAAATTTCTGGATCGTGCCGTTTCGACTCCAGGAACGAGTGGCGTCAAGCTCAACGGCCTCGCCCGCCCAGGTCAGGTGGTGAGGCCGCGCCACGGCGATAATCTCGGGTTTGTATTGGCGCTGGTAAGCCTCCCAGATGAAGGCATAACCGTCTTGGATACCCCACAGGCCCGACGGTTGCCTGCCCGTGATATCGAAATGCAAGTGGGACCACCCGCCGCTGCCGCCTTCCTTGCCGAGAATGCCGATCTTCTGCCCCATCGTGACGCGTTGTCCGGGCTTCACGGAATCATCGATTTTGTAGAGGTGGCTGTACCTGTAGAACCAGCCCCGGCCGTCCACGATGTAAATCACATCGTAGCGCGGTGTAACCGGAGAATCCTCATAACCGGTCAGCTTTTCCAAACCCGCCGATAGCACCAACCCATCGGTGGCGGCAACCACACCTACCAGGCCCTCGGCGCCGCCGAAGTCCAGCCCGTAATGATAGTAGATATTTTTGCTGCCTGGTATTTCGCCGCCATCGACGAAAACCGGCACGTTGGCCATCTGCGTGTCGGAGGCGAACCAGCACTGTTTGGCCGGATAGACAAACGTGCCCGGTTCCATCCAGGGTGAGCCGGCGGGCCATAGCCTGAGCCGGGCATCCTTGGTCAGGCCCCAGGCATTTTCCTTGCTGCTTTTTTGCCGGTAGCCTTTGGTGACCGGACAATCGATTTGTACCCCGGCTACAGTCGTGGGCAGGTGATAAGTCGAAGAGACAAGTGACACCGTTTGCCGATTGACTTCGACCGTGACCACCGCTCGGCGAACCGCGTTGTTGACATTATCCCGCGTCTCCTTCAAATCAAGCAGTTTGATCGTTGCCTGTGAGCCATCGTGAAGCTCGACAATTTGAGATTCCCCCACGTTTACGTCTGCCACCCTCACCAGGGGCTTATGGGCCGGCCGGGAGGAGCCGCCCAGGACGACAGATTCAAACGAGGTTCCTGACAGCAGGCCGATCATTATCACCAGGTGAAACACAAACGGGCGTCGAAAACGCAACATAAGCCGACCTCACTTTCCAAATTCTTCCAGGTAACCCGTCGTTCGACCGTTTCGCGGTTCGCCTCACGGTTCACCACTTGAGTCTCCGGCGGAGTCCACGGGACTGCCACGTGAAGGTTCTACCAAATTCGTCGTGGCCGGGCAACGTTTTGTGGAAGATTTTTACTTCGTTACCGGCACGGCTCTAAGTGCCTCTTATAGGTAGAGAAGAAGATCAGGTGAATTGACGGTCTTGTATGCTTCCGGAGTCTTGTGAAGGAGTCCAAAAACATGGCACAGACAAAGTCTATCCTTGGATGGTGGCTCAAGCCAACGCAGGACCCAGTTTCCACTGTCTTCAACGACCCTGTCACTTCAGGCAACCGCGGCAGACTCCGGATATGCCCCGCGCTCATAATGTTCTTTTGGGCGGCGACGTGCGCCGCCGGAAGCTCCGGCCCCGGCGTCGGAATCAAGGTGGGGGCCCAAACCATCGACCGCCCTTTCGACACCGGCAAAACGACCCGGGCGCGATTTGAGCTGGAGCTGGCGAGCCCGTGTTTTGGCGACGACCATTTCGATTTAGCTTTTACACTCGGCGGCTCGTCCCTCGGCTCCTACTCCAGTGAGTACGTGGATTACGACGGCGGCGTGCTGATCGAGCAGTACTCGACGGATGACCTTTCTCTGTTCGACGTTGGGCTGACGGCACGCTTGTATCCCTTTGGCGACAGCGAGCGGATCCGGCCGTACGTCGGCGCGGGCATCGGCTACTTCTGGTTTCTCGATTCGTGGGAAGATGAGTATTTTGAGACGGTCGAAGACCCGTTTATCCCCGGTCTGTTTTATACCTACGCAAGCGCCGATGAGGGCACGGATACTCTCGCTCGCGGCTTCTTTCCCTTTGTCACGGCGGGCCTGACCGTGCCGGTCGGATCGAACTTAGAATTGCTCTTTGAGCTGCAATACCACCTCGGCAAACAGGACTCCGGCTACGACTTTGGCGGGCCGGTATATATGTTCGGCTGCCGCCTGCGATTTTAGGGCGAAGCTCAGTACATCGAAATGATGCGCTTGAAGTTTACGAAGACGTAATAAGCCATCAGAAGACCAAACAGAAAATAAACGAATCGCGGGAACCACCGCGCAAACTCAGCGAGCCAGAATTCCGCGGCCTCGGTATTTTGTTGCGCGAGGCGCTTTGTCACTTCATCCAGTGTTCCCGTTTCCTCACCGACCTTCCACATTTCCACCAGCTCGATGGGCAGTTTCGAGGAAAGTCCGCCGCCCATCGGCTCGCCGGCTCGGACCCGTTCAGCGGCGGGGCGGAACAGATCGCCCACGACAGCATTGCCCGCGGATGGAATGGCCATGCCGACGCAGTCCACAAGCGGCACGCCCGCCTTGCACAGCGCGTGAAAGACCCAGAGAAAACGGCACAAGGCCAGCTTGTACATCGCCGTACCCAGGACAGGTATGCGCAGCACGATGTGGTCCAGCACCCTGCGAAGAAGACCCGTCTTGGGTGTCATACGGACGACCAGAACGACGATCACCGCGGGTATCCAGAACAGCAAGAGAATTCCCACGACATTGAGCAAGAAGTCTCCCATCCTCTGGTTGCCCAGAATATAATTGGGAAGCGGGATGACGAACGCCGCGATGGTCAGAATCAGAACAGGCAGCAGCAGCCCCGCGAGCATTTTCCTGAGCATCCGCCGGGACATTTCGTGCCACCCGGCCAGTAAGCTCACCAGCTCCGCAAGATTGCCTGATGTTTCACCGGCGTCGATGAGCATGATATCAAGCGGGCTGAATACTCTACGATTCTGACTCATCGTCTCGGCGAGGGGATTGCCTTTCGAGACGCCGTCGGCCACCGCGAGAAAGGCTTTCTTCATGCGAGGCTCCAGGCCCGAGGCGATGGTATTGAGCGAACGCAGCAGCGGGACGCCGGCGTCGAGCATCGTCGAGAGATTGTCGTAAGCCATCGCAAGGCTTTTAGGCATCAGCTTTTCCTGGTCAGATTGATTGCCGAAAGCTGCTGACCGACCCCGCGAGAATCACGGCTCTATGCCGCTCAGATACTCTTCGAGATTCGTATAGCCGTCCCCGTCGGCGTCTGCATTTCCATCGGCAGCCTTCTCGGCGTCGAACCTGTGTCGTTTTTCCCATTCGTCGGGCATGCCGTCCCGGTCGGAGTCTGAAGGCAGCTCGGCCGATTTCAACTCGGGCCAGCCGCCGACCTGCTCCTCGTGATCTATGATTTTTCCTGCCCCGGTTCTTACTTCATTGATGATCCGCGCGTCCACCGCATCCCGCTTCGGGAGTACGGCCCCCGCCTCCGCCAGAACTCGCTTGTAAGCGGTGATTGCATCATCCGTAGCCACCGGCGGAACGGGGATCGGGTCAGACTGCACATACTCCGCGATGTCTTTCGGCGAAAATTTGCTCCAGGTTACAAGCAACAACGGATCGCGAGGGTAATCGCCGTTCATGCAGTTGCCGCTGAAATAACCTTTGGCCGACCGCGTACTTTCCGAAAACGCGAGGTTACCTGCCGAATTGACGCCGGCTTTGTAATAATTGCCGACGAAGTTCATCTTGGTAATGCTGTCGGTGCCGTTGGAGCCGTCGGCGTTATACCCCGCGGCTGTGCCTGCCCAGTTGTAGATGACGTTGTTCCTGAAATCGAAGGTGAAACCGTTCGGGTCCTTGCTGCGGTCGTTGTAATTGCCGGGCCGGGGAAGCCGGGCGTGATGATGGGCGTACAGATTATGGTGATAGGTGTATCCGTTGCCCCAGCCGCCGCGGATGAGCGAGCCGTAGCCGTGAGGGCCCTTGTGATGCGTTGAATTGTGCAGGCTTTCGGAGATGATGCACCACTGGACGGTGACATTGCCGAGCTTTCCGCCCGACGAGGCTGAAAGCGTCTCATCGACGGACCAGCTCGCCGAACAATGATCGACGATGATGTCCCGGCCTGAGGAAATCGACAGAGCGTCGCTCTCGGCCTTGGTATTATCGCCGGGCCGGCACCGAAGATAACGAACGATAACGTGGTCGGCTGCAATAGCGAGGGCGTGGTCCTTCAGGCATATCCCGTCGCCGGGAGCGGTCTGGCCCGCTATGGTAACGTGCGGCTTGGTGATAGCTAATGTCGATTTCAAAGCGATGGTGCCGGAGACGCGAAAAATCACCGTCCTGGGTCCGTCCGCTTGCACCGCTGCGCGCAAACTGCCGGGTCCGCTGTCGTTGAGATTCGTGACGAAAAGAACCTGGCCGCCCCGGCCTCCAGCCGACTGAGCGCCAAACCCCTCAGCCCCCGGAAAAGCAGGCACAGCGTTGGCCGTCTCGGTGACACACAAAATCGAAAATATCGCCAGGAACATGGCTAACCGATGATACATAGCATCTCTCCTGTAGTCTGTTCAAAGTTCCTGAAACCTCAGCCGGATGACCACGTTTCCAATCGACCCGAAGATAACGGCTTTCAGGCCAAAACGCAATAGAGAGCACGATGCGGCTGCGACTTATCCGTCTGGGATCTTGGAATTGGCTTTGTTTTGCATAATTGACTCATAGCCACAAAGCCGCTAAGCATGCCCTGAACGCCGTCAAAGGGGCACACAGAGAAAAGCACTTAGACACGGATTCACACTGGTTTACACGGTCTTAATTCACCCCGAAGGACACTAAGAACCTATCCGAATAACCCGGAACAACGGAACGTAATGATGGCACAGACA
>CAYWZW010000006.1:2611-135716 GCA_964462945.1 uncultured Pirellulales bacterium | reverse complement strand
GATCTACCCTGTTATCCCTAAAATGTCGATTTTCTCTTCTCACCTGGGACGGTCATAATCCCGTTATCTGTCCTCTTGCGATACGTGTGCATCGTAGTACAATGCTGTTCTTTCCTTCGACTGTGCTCAGGACGGTGAGCCTGTCGAACCGTTTGGTGTTAGATATGTCTGGCACAGTTTGAAAGTTGTCTGACGACAGTCAAGATTTGAAATCTGAAATTCCAAATTCCCGGCCGGGGCGGGGCGTCTGGCCCTTGTACGCAGCGGCGTTTGCGATGGCGATGGGTCTGAACGTGTTGTGGACGGCCATGCCGTTCATCGTGCGCGACATCGGCGGCAGCGAAGAGCACGTCGGGTTCGCCTGGGCCGCCAACATGGCAGGCTATATGGTGTGCTTGTTGTACGCCGCAGCGATGCTGGGTCATCTGAACGCCCGCCGTGCAACCCGCTTTGCCGCGGCCGCCATGTTCCTGGCGACCCTTGCAACGGTCGTCGTGGTCTGGTACGCGGTAGCTCGAAACCGGCTCGGCAGCCCGGCGCTTATCTGGATGACGATCGGTGCGGGCACGCTCTCCGGGGCGGCCATGTCCCTTTTCTGGCCGTTTCTGATGGCCTGGGTCTCCGCCGACTACGAGGGGGCCGTCTTGAATCGGCGCCTCGGGACTTACAACGGGATGTGGTCCGCTGCGGTCATCATGGGCCCTCTGATCGGTGGTGCGCTGGTCGATATGAGCACTCTGGGACCCCTCGCGACAAGTGCGATGGGCCTGGCAGTTTGCTTTGTCCTGCTTTGTCTGGCTCGCGACGAATCTGCCGGCGCTGCTGCTTCGGCCAGGCCGGGCGCGGTCGTGGAAATCCACTTCGATCCGGCGACGCTGCTGCGGTTCAAGTGGATGGCCCGCATTGCCATGTTCTGCTCCTGGGCCTGCGCGGGGGTGGCGCGTTCACAGTTTGCGCTGCTGTTCACCGGTCTGGGATTTTCCGAAACGCAGTTCGGAATCTTGGTCACGGTCTTCGGAATCTGCAACTTCCTCGCCTTGACCGCCGCCGGGCGTCTGGGCTTCTGGCATTTCAAACCGGTGCTTCTTTTCAGCGTTCAGGTGGTTCTTGCCCTCTCGCTCTTGCTGATTATCTTCGGCCGCACACTTTGGGCTTTTGTCCCCGCGTTTGCGATCATGGGCTTGGGTTTCGGCTTTGCCTACAGCTCTCACCTCTATTACGGCGCCTGCGGCAGCAAGAAACGCTCCGCTCCGATGGCGATACACGAAGTGACCCTCTCGTTAGGCGTCGTCGTCGGCTCCGGAGCAGGGGGGTACCTCTCCGCAAACATCGGGCTCTACAGCCCCTACTGGTTTGCCGCCGGCATTCTTGGCCTTGGCCTGGCAGCGCAGGCAATTGCCTGGGTCATCCTGCGCGATTCTTGATTCTCGCCGAGTATCTCCCTTGGGGACACTTGACGGCGGAGCATCCGAAATACACGTCTCATAGACTGAGGACCTGATCCATCTGCTCCGATATGTCGGCCAGGCGTTTTCGGTCGCCGCCGTTCACCTCGGCGGTTGCCCAGCCCCGGTAATCAATCTTCTTCAATTCCCCGCACACCCTGTCCCATTCGATGCTGCCCTGACCTATCGGAAAGTCAAAGCCTTTGCTCATCCCCTCGCTCATGGCTACTTTCAGGTTGTACTCCTTGACGTGTATCTTGATGATGCGTTTGCCCAAGACCTCGATCCAGTGCTGAGGCCAGCCCCAGCGCACGACATTTCCCACGTCGAAATAGGCCTGAACGTATGGGCTGTTCAGCTCGTCGATGTAGCGCGCCATCGTCAGCGGCTCGATGAGAAAGGTGTTCCAGACGTTCTCGATGAGAATGTGGATGCGTTTCTTCTCGGCGTGCGGAATGGCTTTTCGGATGGTCTCCTGCGTGGCTTTGTAATTGGCCACGAACGAGCCTTTGGGGTCCGGCCGGGCCACGTGCAGGACCGAAGTCGCGCCGTAAATGGCTGCTTCGTCGATGGCCGCCGTCAGGTCCGGGGCCGAACCGACGAGCCCGTGCACGGCGACGCCGACTTTCTGGCTGGCTCGGGCCAGGTCCTTCGGGTCCAGCCCGTCCTTCTTGAGAAGCCCAGCCGGTGTCTCGACGCCCTCGAATCCGACGTCTTTGACCAGTTTCAGCTTGTCTTCGATGGACAAGTCCCCTTCAATCATCCCCCAGCCTACGGCCTTTTTATAGCGAGAGACGGATTGTTCGGCATTGGCGATAGCCGGCTGGGTCAACAGCGCCGGCGAGGCAGCAGCGGCGGCCAGGAAACGCCCGCTTGTTTGAATGAAACGACGTCGATCAATTTGCGGTTTCATAGATCAATCCTTCAGTATCTTGAGTGCATTGTCACGATATACGTTTTTGAGAACCTCATCGCTCAGGGCCAGGCCGTACAAAGGCCAGTGGTAGCTGGAGTGGTTCCACGCGTAGAAGTGCTCGTCAGCGGATTCGAGAATCCGGAATGTAAAACGGTACGTATCCGCGCTGGCGGTCATATCGGTTCCATAGACAAGACGGTTCGAGTACTTCTCGTAGAACCGGCCGACGAATCTGGGGATGGCGGCCGTCTCGGCGTATCGCGCGGAGATGTCCGCGTACAGGTTAGGGCACTGGTCAAACACCCGCCCGATGCGGTCCAGGTCGTAGCAGCAGTTGGCAAAATGGCAGGCTATGAAAATCGTCTTTGGATGCCGCTTAACCGCGCGTTCGAGGATATCGATCATGCCCGCATGGCCGACGATGTCCGGCTGGTTATCCAGCCGCCATTTGTAGGCGTTCATCAGGCCGTCGTTTGTTGCGTCCATGGGCAGATACATCCAGTACGGGTCGGCCACGTGGATATTAACCGGCATTTTCAGCTCCGCGCACTTTTCCAACAGCGGGTCCATGCGAGGGTCGTCGAGGTGCATTCCCCATGCCTTTGTGGGGTTGCTGTAAAACAGCCCTTTGCCTTTGTCGCCCAATTCGCCGACGCCCTTGGCGCCGAGCTTGTGGCAGCGTTCGAGCTCCTTAACCGCCGCCGGCCCGAAGCCCGGCTTGTCGTAGCCGGTGTAGTCGAACCCGCACCACACCTCGAAACGCTCGGGGTATTTTGCATATCTGGCGTAGATGGCGTCGAATTCTTCTCCTGTCTCATACGTCAGAATAATCGCTTTCTCTATTCCCACGTTGTCCATGATTTGGATCCATTCGGCAACTTGCTCCGGCGTCTTGGCGTATGGGTGCGCGTGCATGTCAATCGCAGGGTATCTGGCTTTCTCCACGGCTGTCCGGGGCACCTTGTAGATAGACTGGGGCCGAAAGTCTTTGAGCAGCAGCGTCTCGGGAACCGGACGCTCCTCGGCGGAAAATACTTCCGTCGCAGCACCGGCGGCAAACAACAAAACGGCAATCAGGCGAAAGAAGTCTTTCTGAACAAGGGTCATAACTGTCATGGCAAATCTCCTGCTAAAATAGGTTCATCGGCCGGCAGCAGAGTTTCATCATTCATTCCCGTATCTGCTCCGGAGTGCAAACGGCGTGACATGCTGATTAGCGTGCGAACTATCTTCGGCGCTGTCTGGAGTTCTACCCTGTTGGTCCCTAACCACGTCTCGTAGCCGCCAAGCTCGTGCTGCTCTACGGTCGGCAGATAGCCGTAGCTGCCGTTGGCGTGCGAAATCGTGAACGTTTGTACGAACGGGCTCTTGGCCTTAATCTCCAGCCCAATCTCAACAAATACCTCGAACGGAATCGCACAGACGGCAAGATCGCCGACGCGGAACGTCTGGAGGATAATAGAGACTTCGTCCGGCGACCCGCCTGCCGACTGTCGGGCAGGTTCGTCCATCTGGAGAATACGGTTGGCATAGACTTTTTCATGCTGGTGGTATGGCTTGGCGTCTTTGGGCTTCTCTAACACGCTGCGGGCGTAAGCGATTTGTTGCTCCGTGGGCTTGCGAACCGCAAGAGTCAGCTCCTCCTGCATCGCGCCGAGCGGGACCCAATCGTGAAACTCGATCTTCTGATGCGCCTCGTGAACGGCTTCGGCGACAAGGTTCGTCACCTCTCGCATCTTCTCATACGCGGCGTATCGCTTCTCTTCCTTGTGGAGCGCGTCGATATTATTGATGTCCCCGCTGGTTCCGTTGGACATAATCCCGACAAAAGGCGGATCGCGCCGGTCGGCGCCTAACAGTTGCTGGATGCGGTCCGCGAACATGCCGTAATAATCGGCGGAAATCGCGGCGCCCGGCACTCCGCCGACGTAGTGAAGCGAGTAGTTGGCCAGCAGGGCGATGGGCCGGCCGTCAATCGACTGGACCGACAGAAATGCCACTTGCGGATCAGTGGGGCCCGCTGGTTTGAGAATGTTTGAATTGCCCCGGCCGGGATTCATGACGACCTTGTCCTGCCCGCCGAAAGGATTGGGGGTTGGTGTGCCGGGCTTCATGAAGTAACGCCGATTGAAGACCTGCGTGGGTTCCCGGGCGCTGCCCCAGCCGACTTTGGCCGGCTCCAGATTATTCACAGCCCGGCGTACGCCGTCGGCGATCCGCCTGACGAGAAACTGCTGGTAAGGACTCAGCTCTTTGTCCGCCACGAGCCGATTGGGGCCCGTCGCGCTGATGGACGAGTGCGTGTGCGTGGCCGAGATCATGATGTTCTCTCGTGCGATGCCGGCTTTCTCGTGAATCATTCGCTTCGCTTCGTCGGCGACCTGCCGTGCGATTCCCAGGCTGTCGCAGATGACAAAGGCCAGCCGCGTCCGGCCGTCGTCGAGCACAAGGCACTTGGCGTACAGCTCATCGTGTACGTGCGTCCCCGGCGGCGAATTCCAGCCCCCCACAATCGGCTCATCCAGCGGCGGCGTAATATTACCGGCCGCCGCCCCGGCCCGGAAAACACGCTTCGAATCGGTTGCCGATTGACTATTGGCCGTTGAAGGGACGCACGCCAGAAGACAGAGGACCGACAAAATTGACAATTGACGATTGTCCATCGCATTGCTCCTTCTTGGACCTATCTTGAGTGGTCCGATTGTAGTCTTCCGCCAGCCGAATGTCCATACCTTAAAACTATAATTGTGATTCCGACGGTATGGATTCAAACGAATTCCTGGTACAATGTTGAACCGAAATGCGCAAAGATATTTTTTCGGACCGATAGTGAGAAATCCCAAACGTATATGGTACGCTATTAGAGGAGCTGTCTTATGAAAAAGCCAACCAGAATATCGCGACGTGATTTTGTGCAGACGGCCTTGGGCGCCAGCGTGGCCTTGAGCGCTCCGACCCTTATTGGAGGAGCCGCCCGCGGACAAGGCAAGACCTTCAAAGTGGGACTCATCGGCTGCGGCGGCCGCGGTCGCGGCGCTGCGGTAGGTGCTCTCGAAGCGGGCAAGATTCTTGGCTTCGACGTCCGGATCGTCGCAACCGCCGACTATTTCAAGGACCGGGCGCTGCAGGCGGGCAAACAGTTGAACGTCCCGCCCGAAAAGTGCTTCGGCGGCCCCACCTGTTATCAGGCCCTTTTGGAGACCGACGCGGAGATTGTGCTGATGGCTACGGCGCCGCTGTTTCGGCCGGTGCACCTTGAGGCCGCCGTCAAAGCCGGCAAGCATGTCTTTATCGAAAAGCCTGTGGCGGTCGATCCACCCGGCTGTCGGCGGGTGATTGCCGCCGGGCAGGAGGCGGAGAGGAAGGGGCTGGTGGTCACCGCCGGGACGGAAATGCGCCACGACTGGGACTTCATCAAGACCCACCAGGCCGTCGCCGTGGAAAAGGCGCTGGGCCGACTCTATGCGGGCCGCGTCTCGTTCTGTATCGCGCACATGTTCTGGTCAAAACCCATTAATCCCAGGACAGCGGATGACCTGGTGCGGTCGTGGCAAAACTGGATTGCGCTGTCGGGCGACCATCTGGTGGAACAGCACGTCCACAACATTGACGTTGCGAACTGGTTCTGCGGCGGCCCGCCGGTCAACGCGGTTGGCTTCGGCGGTCGTGCGCGGCGCCCCGCAGGTGATATGTATGACTTTTTCAGCGTGGACTATGACTACGGCGAAGGCGTGCATATCCACTCGATGTGCCGCCAGGTCAACGGCTGCTGGAACTGGACCGGGCACGATTTCGTGTACGAAAAAGGGCACACGGACGGCCAGGACTATCCGAAGCCGCAGAAATCGCCGATTCCCGTCGGCCTGCCCCAGGGGCCGAGCAGTCACATTCAGGAGCAGATCGACACGCTCTATTACGTCAACAAAGGCGGACCTCTCAACCAGGCCAGGGCTGTTGCCGAATCCACGGCCACGGCGATCATGGGTCGAATCTCCGCCTATACCGGCCAGCAGGTCTCCTGGGAGCAAATCATGGGCGATCCGGCCGCCAAGCCCGAGCTGTATAACTTAACGCTGAAGCCGACGGCCGAAGACTTTGAGAAGGGCACGGTAGAAATTCCGGCGGAAAACATCGTGCCCATCCCGGGCCGGGCGTGACGGGGGACGATTCCGGATGAGATGAAATGCCCGTTAGCGATGAATACCTGACATACGTGGTCGAGCAGCTCGCCTGTGTGGGGCAGGTTTTGCCCAGGCGCATGTTCGGCGGGGCGGGCCTCTACTGTGACGGTCTGTTCTTTGGCCTGGTTGCCGATGACGTCCTGTATTTCAAAGTTGACGATTCCAACCGCGCCGACTATGAGGCAGCGGGCATGGGGCCGTTCCAGCCCTATCCCGACAAGCGGTCCGTCATGCAATACTATGAGGTCCCGGTGGACGTTCTTGAGAACCCGCAGACGTTGCGCGAATGGGCCGTCAAAGCTCTTTCCGTCGCCGAGCGAAAAGCCGACAAGTAGGCGCGGGCGCCTTGCGCTCGATATTTTCTCTTAAAGGGCAGGGTGCCGCAGATGAAATGAGGTGGCGTCCTGGTAGGCCCTGGCGACCGCCAGGAGCTTGTCCTCGCCGTAGAGCCGGCCGATAAAGGTAATGCTGCTCGGCGTCCCTTCCTTCGTCAATCCGTTGGGAAGGACGACCGCGGGATGTCCCGTCAGGTTGGTCAGCAGAGAATTCCGCCCTTCCCACGAAGGGCCCACATAGACGTCGATGCCGGCCAGCCGCTCCTGCACAGCCTTCATCACCAGCGTTCGCAGGCGATTCGCCTGGATGTACTCGACGGCGGGCACCATTCGGGCCTCGCGAAACCGGTTGGGCCATGCGTTCTGTATTTGGCGAACCATCAGGTCGTCCCGGTTGCTTCGCGTCAGCTCGTCGAAGGCCGCGGCCGCTTCGACGTTCAGAATAAGCGCCATCGCCTCGATGGGATAGTCCGGCAGCTCAATCGGGATCAGATTGAAGCCCAAACCACGCAGTATGTCGAGCGTCGCCTGGTCGTTGGCCTTCCATTGTGCGTCCTCGCGTTCTTTTTCGAAGTCGCTCTTGAGATAGCCGACCTTCAGAGTCTTTGCGTCACCGGACGCGTCCCAATTGAACGGCAGGTCCACGACGGTGACATCCTTATCATCGGGGCCGTAGATAGCGTCAAGAACGACGGCGCAATCCTCCACCGTGCGGCAGATGGGGCCGATCTTGTCCATGCTCCAGCTCAGGGCCATCGCGCCGTACCGGCTGACGCGTCCGAACGTCGGCCGCAGCCCCGTCACTCCGCAAATCGTTGATGGCGAGACAATCGAACCCCAGGTTTCCGAGCCGATGGAAAAGCCCACCAGGCCGGCGGCGGTGGCGGCGGCAGGACCGGCCGATGAACCGCTGGAGCCTTTTTCGGGGTCCCACGGGTTTCTGGTCTTTCCGCCGAACCAGACGTCGCCCCAGGCCAGCGCGCCGAGAGTCAGTTTTGCCATGAGCACGGCGCCGGCCTCTTCCAGACGTTTTACGACGGTGGCGTCCATATCGATCATCTGATCCTTGTAAGGCATCGCGCCCCAGGTGGTTTTGTATTCTTTGACGGCCAGCAGGTCCTTGGCCCCCCAGGGAATTCCGTGCAGCGGTCCTCGATAGCGGCCCGCCGCGATCTCCTCATCGGCTCGTTTGGCCTGCTTTTGGGCCAGCTCTTCGGTGAGCGTGATGACGCACTGAAGCTTGGGATCGTATCTCTTGAGCCGCTCGAGGTACATATTCGTCAGTTGCACCGAGCTGAGCCGGCGGGACTGAATAATCCCGGCCAGGTCGGTGACCGGCCAAAAGGCCAAATCTTCGAGATTGGAAGGAACTTTTACTTCGCGTGCCGTGCTCAATCGGATTGGCTGTTTCTGCTTTTCGAACGCCGTTCCGGGCGGGACCGGATCGAAGCGAAGGGCCGGCGCGACGCTGTTGTCCAGAGTGACTGTTCGCAGCTTTCTGTACTTTTCGAGATAGTCATTAAGCCCGTCGAGCATCAGGTCCCGCTCCTGGTCCGTGAACTCCAGGCCGGCCAGCCGCTCCGCCTCACGGAGCATCTCTTTGGTGATTTTTGCGGCATGTCCATCCTGCAGTTGCGCCCACAGGCTACGGGTCAGCATGGTGGAGGCCAAACCGAGGCCGGAAAGATAAGCCGTGAATGTCCGGCGTGACAGTCCGTGCGACGACCTTGTCTCGGGAGCTTTAGGGGCTTGCGAAGAATCTGACATCGTGGTAACCTTTCATCAAGAATCAGAGGTCAGAATACTAATGACAGACGTCCGACGTCCGAGAAGTCTAACAGAAAAGGGTACGATGAGACGAGCACAAAAAGTCGAAATTTCCCGCCCCTCGCGGGGTGGATGCAGCCGTTCTTTGCTTTTGGGCATACTGTTGACCGGCGTGGTACAAGGGCAGGAGTGGACGCGGTTTCGCGGCCCGAATGGGCAGGGGATAAGCCCGGCCCAAGTGATGCCGGTCAAGTGGACGGAAAAAGACTACAACTGGAAGGTGCAACTGCCGGGCGGGGGCCACGGCTCGCCGGTGATCTGGAACGACAAGGTGTTCGTGACCTGCGAGGACCCGCAGTCGCCCGGCGGTATGCTCCTGGCCCTCGATGTCTCCGACGGCCATACGCTCTGGAGCACGCGATACAAGCTCACCGCCTATCGTCACCACGACGACAACAGCCTTGCTACGTCCACGCCCGCCGTCGATGCCGACCGCGTTTACGTCCTCTGGCAGACGAGCGGCGAGGTGATTCTGGCGGCGCTCGATCACGACGGCCGGCCGATTTGGCAGCGTGACTTGCCGGGCATTTATTCCCGGTTCGGCCCGGGAACCTCGCCCGCCCTGTTCAATGACCTCGTCATCTTTACTCATGAATATTGGGGAAGCGGGCCGGAGGGCGGCAAGCACGAAAGCTCGTGGATTGCCGTGGACTGCAAAACGGGCCAGACGCGCTGGACGATCAAACGCAACAATGCTGAAATATCTTATTCGACGCCCTGTGTCTATTCGCCCGACGGCCGCGAGCCTCAGTTGATCTTCACAAGCTGGGCTCATGGCGTAACGGGAGTCGAGCCGCAAACGGGACGAGTGATATGGGAAGCGGCCTCGGCGCTGCCGGCTCGCGTGGTCAGCTCGCCGGTCATTGCGGGTGATTTGCTCATAGGCACGTGCGGCAAAGGCGCCGCCGGGTTACAGTTAGCCGCGGTCCGGCCCGGCTCCGCGGACAAGCCCGAACAGGCCGCCCTGGTGTACAAGCTCACGGGCAAGTCCGCCCCGTACGTCCCGACGCCGCTGGCGAAAGATGGGCTGCTCTTTACGTTTCACGACGCGGGGGACGTTTCCTGCCTGCGTATGGAGACGGGCCAGACGCTCTGGTGCCAGAAGCCGGGCGGCAAGTTTTACGGATCACCGATCTGGGTCAACGGCTTGCTGTACTGTATCAATAGAGCAGGCGATGTTATCGTGATGAAGGCCGCCCCAACCTATGAGCTGGTAGCAGTCAATTCGTTGGGCGAGAAGAGTCAGGCTACCCCCGCCGTTGCCGATGGCAAGATGTACCTGCGTACCTATTCCCACCTGATCTCGATTGGGGGCGGGCGTGGATTAGAGAATTAGCGGATTATAGGTATTAGGGTTTAGAGCTTCGTTCTTTCGACCTTTCTTTTTTTCTTTCGTCAAGCGTGCGGAGCAGGAAATGTCCCAGGACGATGATGAGGACCAGCAGGGCCATAAGGATCAAGCCGGCGTATGAGCTATACGCCGCCAGCTTCTCGTGCAGTTGGCGGAGAAAAAAGGCCCAGCAGAAGATCGCTACATAGGTCCCGGCCAGCACGGTGGTCATGTTGACCCAGGCTCGCAGTCCCAGCAGAAACCCGATCACAGAGCCGACGACCGGGCCGGTCATCCAGAAGGGAAACCAGACGAAGGCAAACAGTCCGATGACGCCATACCTTTGGACCTTGTCCTTGTGCCTTTCGGCCGCCTTTTGAGTACGCTCGAAAACGTTCCTGAGCCGGTTCATCACCAGGAGATGCCGCCAGCTAAACACGAATAAAGGATAGAAAACAAGCACCTGAATTGTCTCAATTATTATACAAATCGTGATGACGGTGCCGTGTCCCAGGCCGAGGGAATATCCGAACGCCATGCTGGCCGCTCGGCCGAATATGATTCCTGTGGCGGTTATTCCAATCAGAATCTGGGACTCATCCGGAGAAGAGAGCAGCTTGACTCCGAGCCACGCGGTGTATATGAAGGCCAGAGCGGCTCCCGTCAATAAAAGACGGCCTTCTGAGCTGGTTAGGACAGTTACCTTCAACTGATTTCTCTGTTGCGAGATCAGCTTGCTTGCCGGTTGTTTGGTTTCTTCTCCCATGGCCTCAATATTCAATCATCAGGTCAATGACGGTCATCAGCCATTCTAACCTATGTTTGCCACAATTCACAGTACGCGGTGTGGGAAAATGAGAAAAATTGCAGCAGACCGACAAGCTCGGAAGAAGCGTAGTTTGGCTTGACAGCAACAGTTCCGTGTAGGGCTAACGGCAAATGGAGCCAATGGGATTCGAACCCACGACCTCTTGCATGCCATGCAAGCGCTCTCCCAACTGAGCTATGGCCCCGTATTTTGGCTATCTTAACAGATGTGATCGATATTGGCAAACAAATTTTTCGCTCTTGGGCTTTTCACTTTCCGGCAGTACGTTCTCTGTTCATGCAGTAGCCGATTGTCCTTTATATGCCGCCGGGTTATAATGCTTCTCAAAGAACCACGGATGCGGGCGGGCGTATCAAAAGCTGTCGAAAGGACAAGAGCAGAGTTTTGAATAAAAGGCAAAGAGTATTGATAACGGGGCGGGTGCAGGGCGTTGGTTTTCGGCCTGCTGTGTACAGGATAGCCAGATCGCTGGGCTTATCGGGCTTTGTCTATAACGACACAAAGGGCGTAACGGTCGAATTACAGGGCGAAGAAGAAAAGATTGCCGAATTCCTCGTCCGGCTCCAGTCTCACGCCGACAAACCTCCTCTGGCCGAAATAAAATCCTGCCGTGCAGTGGATATACCGCTCGTCGAGGCCGAAAACGGGTTTTTCATCCGGACGAGCGATTCGCAAGGGCCGCTGCTGTCGCAGGTTACCGCCGACGTTGCGACCTGCCGGGATTGCCTGGCGGAAATGGCTGATCGAGAGGATTTTCGGTACGGGTATCCCTTCATAAACTGCACCAATTGCGGGCCGAGATATTCCATCGTCAGGAACATTCCCTACGACCGGCCGAATACCACGATGTCGGTTTTTAGGATGTGCGACAAATGCACTGCTCAATACACGGACGTCACCGACCGTCGCTTCCACGCTCAGCCGGTTGCTTGTGCCGCATGTGGGCCGAAAATCCGGCTGACGGACAGCAAAGGCAAGACAATCGCGACTCAGATTGAGCAGGTTATTGCCGAGGCAGCGAGACTGCTTCTGGCCGGCGAGATTGTAGCAATAAAAGGGATCGGCGGATTTCACCTTGCGGTCGATGCGATGAATAACCAGGCCGTTGAGCGGTTGCGAGCGCGCAAAAAGCGAGACCATAAGCCCTTCGCGATGATGGCCGGTTCAATCAAGAAGATACGAGAATATGCCATCGTGAGTGAACAGGCTGAGCGGCTCCTGAAAAGTCCCCAAAGCCCGATTGTCCTGCTGCCCAAAAAGGTGAACAGCCCGATTGCTTCGTCGGTGGCCGAAGGTGTGGATCCGTACGGCTTCATGTTGTGTTATGCGCCGCTCCACTATCTGCTCTTTGCCCGGGGCATCGAAGTTCTGGTGATGACCAGCGGCAATATCTCCGATGAGCCGTTGATTTGCGCAAACGAAAAGGCGATTGAAAGACTCGGCTGCGTTGCGGATGTCTTCTTGATGCACGACAGAGAAATCTACCGGCAGGTCGATGATTCGATTGTGCATTTGGTAGAGGACCAGCCAGCTCTTTTGAGGCGGGCCAGAGGATATGTCCCGGCACCTATCTTCACGGAAGAAAATTGCCTGCGGGACATATTCGCCGCCGGGGCGGACCTGAAGAATACTTTTTGTTTCGCAAAACAGAATCAGCTTATCTGCAGCGAGCATATTGGCGATCTGGAAGATGCAGACGTCTATCATCACTATATCGAGTCAATCCAGCATCTGCGAAGACTGTTTGAAGTCGAGCCGAAAGTCGCAGCCTGCGACCTCCACCCCGCATATCTATCCACGCGATACGCCTTTTCAATGCCCGAAGTAAGGGTCATTCAGGTTCAGCATCACTGGGCGCATATCGCATCTGTTCTGGCTGAGCATGGTCTCAGCGGACCGGTCATCGGCCTCGTGTGTGACGGCACCGGCTATGGAACAGACGGCGCTATATGGGGTTGTGAGTGCTTGATTGCGTCGTTAGAGAAATTCGAGCGATTCGGCCATTTGGCCTATTATCAACTGGCCGGCGCGGACAAGGCAAGTAAGGAAGCGATAAGACCCGCTCTGTCGTTGTTGAAAAGCGCCTGCGGCAGCAAACTCCCCTTACGGAGATTCGACTGGCTGCTTAGGCGGATCGAGCCTAACACGAGCAGATTGCAGACCATGTCGGAGCAGCTTGAGACGGGCGCTAATTGTGTCGAGACGTCCAGCCTGGGTCGTGTTTTCGATGCCGTTGCTGCCATGCTCGGCTTAGGCAGCTACAACCATTTCGATGCTCAGTTGCCGATGGCCCTTGAGGCGGTTGCTGCCGCCGACATCGAGGAATATTATGACTTCGAGCTTACAAGCACAGCCGGTCAGCCGGTACAGCTTGGCTTGGGTAAAATGCTAAAACAGCTCATCGCCGATTTGCAGAAGGGCGAAACCGCTGCAATTCTGTCCGCGAGATTCCACAACACCCTTGCCGCCGCGTTGCTGGAGATGGCTAAAGCCGCCAGAGAATCTACGAAACTCGACACCGTCGCATTAAGCGGCGGCGTGTTCTGTAATCGATATCTGGCCAATCGCCTGATCAAGCTCTTGAAAAAGGCTGGTTTTTCAGTACTATTTAACCGGGACGTCCCATCCAACGACGGTGGAATATCCCTCGGTCAAGCAGCAGTAGCTGTCCGCCTCGTGGGCGGTGACCCATCGCTTCTGCCTTGAGGGACTCGCCGGTAAAGAGAAACAAAACGCAACATGAATCGCTCTTCATTAACGCGTTATGCCTGGTTATCGATCGCTGCTGCGTTTGCTACGATTGGACTTAAGGGTCTTGCATATTTTCTGACAGGTTCTATTGGTTTACTGTCAGACGCGGTAGAATCGTTAGTCAACTTGTTGGGTGCGACCATTGCCCTGTCAATGTTAATCATAGCGGCTCACCCACCGGACGAGGAACATCACTATGGGCATAGCAAGGCCGAGTATTTCGCCAGTGGCGCGGAAGGGATACTAATACTTATTGCAGCGGTTAGCATTGGCGTAGCGGCTGTCGGGCGCATTATCAGTCCTCGCCCACTTGAGCAGGCCGGTGCAGGTTTGATAGTTTCGACCATTGCATCGTTGATTAATCTCGGTGTTGCTCGTATCCTGCTATACGTCGGCAAGAAAAGCAACTCCATAACTCTTGAGGCTGACGCCCGGCATCTTATGACGGATGTATGGACGTCAGTAGCCGTTATTGGCGGCGTAGGTGCGGTCGCATTAACGGGCTGGAGGGTATTAGACCCGGTTGTCGCACTTGCCGTCGCCGCCAACATCGTATGGACAGGTTATCGACTGATCCAACGCTCAATATCGGGTCTGATGGATACCGCACTGCCAAGCGAAGAACATCAAATAATATCAGGGATTCTCGACGGGTACAGAAAACAAGGCATACAGTTTCACTCGCTACGCACCCGACAAGCGGCCGGACGCCGCTTCATATCAATTCATGTTCTGGTTCCAGGAAAGTGGACGACGCACCGCGGGCATCATCTCGTGGACCAAATTGAAATTGATATCTGCAATGCACTGCCTGGCGCCACAGTTTTCACTCATTTAGAGCCGGTGGAGGACCCGCTTTCTTCCAAAGATATAGAGTTGGACCGTTAGACCTTCGACTCGCCGCCCCAGAATTTCTTCCCGGTCCAGGATGAGACCGGCGGGAAACCAGGAGCTTGTCGTTTCGCCTGCGCCAGTGAGAAAAACGATGTTTGTTCCGGCCCGCCCTCGCCGTAAACCAAAGATTGACCCAAAACGTATCTACCAATAGAATAAGGGGTGGAATCGTTGTTTTTTTGCGAAGAATATGTAAAACACCCGTGAACGAGGTTTGAGGGTGCCACCCTGGTGAAATACCAGACGCCAGTCACGAGCGACGAATTATGTGTTTAGCGATACCGGCCAGGATAGTTGAGTTGGAGGGGGACAGGGCGGTTGTCGATGCGATGGGCAACCGTTGGAAGGCCAAGACTACGCTGCTGCCGGAGGCCAGGTTGGGCGATTTGGTTCTGATCCACGCCGGTTTTGCTATCTCGCTCGTTGATGAAGAAGAAGCGAAGAAGACCTGGCAGCTTATTGCCGAAATCTACGAATTCGAGGATACGCCGAACAAAGTCTCAGGATAAGGGCGTGAAGCAGAGTACCAGATACGCTTCACGAGAGAAGAGATACGAAGTTTATGCTCGATAGAATCAACAAAGCACAGACTTTAATGAATGTCGCCTGCGAAGAGTTGGGCCGGCAGGTCAATATCATGGAGGTTTGCGGCACGCACACGGTCTCGATTTTCCGCAGCGGCATAAGGTCAATTCTGCCCCAAAACCTCAAACTTCTGTCAGGTCCCGGCTGCCCCGTCTGTGTCACCGACCAGGGCTACATCGACATCGTTTTGGAATTGGCTGAACGCGATGATTGTATGATCGCCACGTATGGCGACATGATTCGCGTCCCCGGCAAAGACCACTCGCTTGAAACCAAGCGGGCAAAGGCGAGAGTCAAAGTCGTTCTCAGCAGCGAAGATGCGCTGCAATTAGCTAAGGACAATCCCGCGAAAACAGTTGTGTTCGTGGCGGTAGGTTTTGAAACGACCGCGCCGGCCACGGCGGTGGTCGTGAAAGAGGCGGCGGCCGACTCCATAGATAATTTTTGCATTTTGAGCGGGCACAAGCTGGTTGTCCCAGCGATGCGGGCTTTGTTGAGCGGCAAGAATCACAACATCAATGCTTTCTTGTGTCCCGGGCACGTCAGCGTGATCATCGGCTACGGGGCTTTTGCCGAGATTGTGGAGGATTTCGCTCGGCCGTGCGTCGTGGCCGGTTTCGAGGCGGTTCAGATCATCGAAGGACTTGCCGAAATCTGTCGGCAGCTTTCGGCCGGCGGAGCCGAATTAAAATCAATGTATTCTGCCGTCGTGACCGAGAAAGGCAATGCGGCCGCACAACAAGTCATTAACGAGTGTTTTGAGCCTGCGGACGGTTACTGGCGAGGATTGGGAAAAATAGAGAAGAGCACGCTCAAGCTGAAAGACGAGTACGAGCAGTTCGATGCCTTCAAACGATTTGACATAACGGAGATGCCAGGCAAAGAAGGAAAAGGCTGTCGATGCGGTGAAGTTTTGTGTGGGTTGATCGAGCCGCCGGAATGTGCATTGTTTGGCCAAAGTTGTACGCCGCAAGACCCGGTAGGACCTTGTATGGTAAGCTCCGAAGGGGCATGTGCGGCGTGGTTTAAGTACGGCCAAGAGAAAAGACACAGATGATAAGAGCAGGCAAACACGACACGATTCTGCTTGCACACGGCGGTGGCGGGCAACTGATGGACGATCTGATTCGGCACCATATTCTGCCGAACTTCCGGAATGACACGCTGGCGGAATTGGGTGATTCGGCACGGCTGAATCTGGCTTCGGGCTCGCTGTGTTTTACAACCGACAGCTACGTCGTCAAGCCGCTGTTCTTCAACGGCGGAGACATCGGCAAACTCGCCGTTTGCGGGACGGTCAACGACCTGGCCGTAGCCGGGTCAAAACCTGTGGCTTTGGCGCTGTCATTGATAATCGAAGACGGCTTTGAGATTGAATTGCTGGACGGGATTTTAGCCAGCGTCGGGCAGGCCGCACGCGAAAGTAACGTCGAGATCGTGACCGGCGATACCAAGACAGTCGAAGCCGGGGCTGCTGACAAAATCTTCATAAATACCGCGGGAATCGGCGTAAGATTGCCCGGCGTGGATTTGGGCTTCGGGAAAATTGCCGTTGGCGACAAGATCATTATCAACGGCACTATCGGCGACCACGGCATGACCATCATCTCTCAACGGGAAGATATGGGATTCCAATCGCAATTGAAGAGCGACTGTGCGGCTCTGGCGGCACTGACCTGCGAGCTCTTGGAGAGCACGACCGGCATAAAGTTCATGCGGGACCCGACTCGGGGCGGGTTAGCCGCCACGCTCAACGAAATCTCAAGAAGCACCGGGCTGAGCATCGCAATTCATGAAACCGAGATTCCGGTCAAGCCCGCCGTTCAGGCCGCAGCGGATATGCTGGGCTTCGATGTGCTGACAATCGCCAATGAAGGCAAATTCGTCGCCGTTGTCGCGCCGGGATCCGCCGATGAGTGTTTGAATATTTGTAGAAATCACCCGTTGGGGAAAAAGGCGGAACTTATAGGCGAGGTTGTCCAGGTGCGTGATGTGCCGCTGGTGGAGATGGAGACCCGGATCGGCGGCAGAAGAATTGTGCAGATGCCTTACGGGCGCGAGCTGCCGAGGATATGCTGATGCACGAAACGATGGTGGCGCAGAGCCTGATGGCAATCATATCAGAAGAAGCGGCAAAACATAATGCCAAACCCGTCGCCGCCAAGATCAGTTGTGGAACGCTCAATGCGATTAATGATGAGGTACTTTGTTTTGCCTTCGAGGCGATTACGAAAGATACACCCTGCGAGGGTGTCAAGCTTCACATAGAGCATAAGCCGATCCAGGCGCGGTGCAAGAGTTGCAGCCGAGACTTCGACGTCGAGATTTCGCATCCGGAGTGTCCGACGTGCGGCGGCGGAGATTTTGAATTGCTCCCTGATGCGCCTCTCATACTCGAAGAGATAGATTTTCAGACGGATTGTTGCTATGAAAAAAATTGACATCGGCAAGAAAATTCTCAGCGAAAACGAAAAGTATGCTTTTGAAAACACCCTGTTTTTCGCCGAGCGCAAGAAATTGTGCCTGAATATGATTTCGTCTCCCGGCTCCGGCAAGACGACCATTCTGGCCAGGACGATAAACGAGTTGAAAGGCAAAATCCGGATCGGCGTGATTGAGGGCGACATTCAGACCGACATCGACGCCCAGAGAATCAGAGCAACCAAAGCGCCGGTCGTCCAGATCAACACCGAGGGGGCGTGCCACTTGTCGGCAGCACAAATAAGCGATGCATTGAAAAAGCTGCCCGTCGAGGATTTGGATTTGATCGTCATCGAAAACGTAGGCAATCTGGTTTGTCCATCGGCTTTTGAATTAGGTGAAAGCGGCAAAATAGTCGTGCTTTCCGTTGCCGAGGGTGATGACAAGCCGGCCAAGTACCCCGCGATCTTTGCCAAGTCAAAGGTGATGCTCATGAATAAGATTGATCTGCTGGATGGAGGGCACGTGGATTTCGATATCGAACGAGCAAAGGCCGACGCCCGCAGACTGAACAAAGCCATCGAGATTTTTCCCATATCGGCCAAAACCGGCGAAGGCATGCAAAGTTGGTACGATTGGCTGCTTGAGTCGATCGAGAAGAATATCAAGCTGCAGTAACCCGTGCGCCTACCCACCCTCCTTCATGTCTTTCGACTGATAAAGGCGGTGCCCGCGTATGTAGTCGGCGACGGCCGGATGCAGCATCTCGGCCACGTCGTGCCCCGCGGCCAACCGGTTTCGTATGTCCGTGCTGCTGATATCAATGAGAGGCGTTTGGACGACGTCTCGCTGGAGTTTCTCGACGCGCTGGCGGCCCCAGAGGCCCTCAAATCCGGCAAAATTCGGCGGCTCGCAGCCGGCTCTATACATCGTTGTCAAGTGGCACGCATCGATCAGTTCGACAATCTTGTACCAGTACACCAGATCATCGATACTGTCGGCGCCGACCAGCCAGTGGATGGATGTTTGACTGCCGAAGTCCTTTTGAAATTTCCCGACCGTCTCCAGTGTGTAGCTTGGCGCCGGCTTGCTCAATTCGTAGTCGCTGACCTCGAAGCTCTTTTCATCCGCGATAGCGAGCGCTATCATTTGAAATCGGTCGGCGTCACTGGCCTTGGGAAGGAAACCTTTCAGCGGCGAGCGTTTTGCAGGAATGAAAACGATTTTCTCCGCGCCGATCTGTTTGACGGCGTCGGCGGCGACGGTCGCGTGACCGAGATGAATCGGATCGAACGTGCCGCCGAACAACGCTATTTTTCTTTTGTTCATAAACAATTAACAACAAATCTGTGTGTTGTCGCAAAAAATATTACAGAAGAAATCACAAAACCTCAATCGGCAAAACACACCAACAGACAACAAAACTCTTCACGCGTCATTTTACATTCAATCAACGGAGCGTATAGTAGAGAATATATGAGGTTGTGTAAAATGTTCGTCGCAAAAAATTTTGTCAAGTATTCGTAAAGTTTTAGACGATAAAAAAATATAGAAATATTTTTTTACTTTTTTCTGTAATTTGTTCGTGAAGTTCTTTAATGTAAACAAGTGTCGTAACGTCAAGGAATAGACAAAGGAATTTAGTCAGCCAAAAGGAGGTGACAAATAATGGCAAAGAAAAAAGCAAAGAAAAAAGCAACCAAGAAGAAAGCAACGAAAAAGAAAACCAAGAAGAGAAAGAAAAAATAGCGTAACGATTTAGTCGAAAGCTCGCCCGTCGTTGCCGATCGCGGCGAGCTGCCGGTGGAAACCGGCTACGCGATGAATGGAAGGTTCTCTCGCAGGCGACGGAGCCTTCCATTTTTTTGCGCGCGGCCGCAGCGCGTTCGGATGCAGGCAAGAGCGCCCGGCTTCTTGCAATTGGCGCGCGACGCCTTATACTATTTGGCGATACGTACGCGAAGTTTTGAATAAGGCGTGCAAAGAAGGGCATGAGATGGACTATTTCAACTACAGGAACGGCAAACTGTTTGCCGAAGACGTCGGTGTTGAAGAAATCGCCGACGAGGTCGGCACGCCGGTTTACGTTTACAGCAAAGCCACTTTCAAAGACCATCTGCAAAAAATTCACGAGGCGTACCGCCGGCTCGATACGATGATCTGCTATTCGGTCAAGGCCTGCGGCAATATCCATGTACTCAAGCTCGTGGCCGAGTCGGGCAGCGGATTTGACATTGTCAGCGGCGGCGAGCTGTACCGCGTCTTGCAGGCGGGCGGTGACCCGTCGAAGGTCGTCTATGCCGGCGTCGGAAAAACCGATGTCGAAATTGTCGAAGCATTGGACGCCGGCATCGGCTATTTCAATATTGAGTCCGAAGCGGAGCTGGAAAATCTGATTCGCCTGGCGAAAGCACGAGGCAAACGCCCCAAAGTTGCTTTGCGTGTCAATCCTGATGTTGAGTACAAAACGCACGCTTTTCTGACCACGGGCAAGAGAGAGACAAAATTCGGAGTCGATATCGAAAGGGCGGTGAGAGTTTTTGCCGATTACGGCGCGAACACGGCCGTCCATCTTTGCGCGCTTCATGTGCATCTGGGCACGGGCGGGAAAAAAATCGATCCGTATGTCGAGGCTGTGGAGAAAATATTGCCGCTCGTTGACAGGCTCCGCAGCAAGGGCCATAGCGTCGAATCTCTCGACCTGGGCGGCGGCTACGGCGCCGATTACGAGTCGGACACCGTCCCTTCGGCGGCCGAATATGCGGCGGGGATTGTTCCTCTGCTGAGAGATAAGAACCTTAAACTCATCCTGGAGCCCGGCAAGAGCATCTGCGCCAACGCGGGGATCATGCTCACTCGCGTTCTCTACGTCAAACGTGGAGGCAGCAAGAAATTTGTCATCGCCGACGCGGGAATGAACGATTTGATCCGCCCCTCGTTGTACGATGCATTCCATTTCATTTGGCCGGTGAAGGTGAAAGAGGCGTTTGTTCCGCCCCGGCGCAGCAGAGATCTGCAATTGGACGGGACAGAGGTGGTTGACGTCGTCGGGCCGATCTGCGAAGGCGCGGACTTCTTTGCAAGGGACAGGGCCCTGCCGCCGGTCCAGCGCGGCGACCTGCTTTGCGTTTTTACCGCCGGCGCCTACGGCTTCAGCATGAGCAGCAACTACAACGCCCGCGGACGGGCCGCCGAAGTCCTCGTTGACGGCGAAACATTCTCGGTCATCAGAAAACGCGAAACCTACGAAGACCTGGTCGCACCGGAGAGATAATTCGTTGCTCGTGGCCAGTGATTCGTGCCTCGTCATCTCGACCAAAGCCGGAGGCGAAGCGGAGAGATCTGTTCAGATAGTTTCTTCTGCTTCGTCCCGACATAATCGGGACTCGGGTCGGAATGACCCCATACGAAACACGCTGTTGGCGTAATTCGATGCGGCGTTATTGTGAAGCTGCCGGCTCTGCGGTTCCCCTCCGGGCCGCCAGCATCAAAGACGCTGACGAATCCACCTGAAAATTCCTTGATTTCGGTATGGACTTTGGGGAGGGGTTTAAACGAAGGATGAATGGTCAGAGTAAAGGGTGCTCAATCATGCGCCAGTGATTCTTATCACGGCCAAGACAGCCAACAGACTGAGCATAAGCAGGGCGGCTCGGAGTATTCGCATGAGTTGAGTTCTCGGCTGGACATACCGCCATACAAAGGCACAGACCGTCACAATCAGCGATATGCGCAAGACGAAATATAACATACTCCCGAGCATAGTCTTAAAATATCCTATTTTAACACGCAAGTCAAGTAAAAATTACCCATTTTAATATTTATGGTGACCGCAAAACTCACAGGGCAACCCGGCACAATGGGAGATTCGCGGCCGATTTGGAGCCAACATTATCTTCCTCTTGGGCCGTTCTGAGCTTGTGGGATGATCGGCCCAAGGCCAAACAAAAACCATCAGGACTCCACGCGCAGGCAGTCGAGGGTGTGCCAGGGCCGCGACACACTGAATTGATGCGATTTCAATACTGGTAAGTGCTCTTTCGTGCCTATGCTTGTTCGTCGCGGCGGATAGGAGGAACATTGTTATTGGCGATATTCCTCATGTATTTTGGGCATAAATATTAAAGTAATTAAAAAAGGCCAGCCGAACAAAAGTACGTAGATGTTTGTAACGGATGGTTTCTTGTAACACTCAATTAGGAGAGTCGAAGATGCATTACCTGGAAGAAATAAAGAAATGGCTTGGTGAGATCACGGAAATCTTCTTGCTGCTGGTTGCCTTGGGAGTCGTGGTCGAGATCGTTTTTGGCACCCCAGAGCAGTCGGTTCCCTTTTTTGGGGGAATTGTTGAGAATCTCACCGGGCTGATTACAACTCTGGGCGACGGCGGGCTCGTTGGTTTGATCGCTTTGGGGATCATTGTTTACCTGTTCCAGCGGCGCAGAGTCTTTGCACAGCAGCACTAACTCGTCTGCCGTCTCGGCTGCGGCACACGAACGCTTTTTAGGGCTGGCCAGACCCGTGCGTGGGGATCTGCTCTGATTCTATGAGACGGGGCCGCGACATCGCCACGTTCGTCAGCCCTACGTTGGATTTTACGGAGCGTAGATATTTGACTCTACGCTCCATTTCTTTTGTGCTTCTTACCTGTATGGAATTACCATTCTTAGGCTGGCCGTAACTAATACGGTCTTGACCTGTGCGCCGGGCAGCATACAATACCGGGGGTCGGGCAGGAGAGCCGGATGCCTGATGTTTGTGGACTGGCTCATACGGAGTAGAAGCCTATGAAAAGGCGTTCATTTCTAAGACTTGCCGGCTGTGCGGGCACGTCGGCGCTTCTGGGGAGCGATATGTCGTTCGCCAAACGTCAGGGTGCGGGGGCGGCAGGTGATGCTATTTTGATCGACCGTGATTTGCTTGCGAATCGAAACCGAAACCGCTCGACGGTTGTCTGCCAAAATGGAATCGTCTGCTCAAGTCAGCCTTTGGCCAGCATAGCCGGAGTCGATATTCTCAAGGCCGGCGGCAATGCTGTCGATGCGGCCATTTGCGCCAACGCCATGCTGAGCCTGGTCGAGCCCATGATGTGCGGGCCAGGCGGCGACCTGTTTGCCATTATCTGGGACGCGACGGGCAAGAGACTGCTGGGGCTCAATGCAAGCGGCCGGTCGCCATACGATTGGAGCTTGGACAAAGCGCTGGCGCTGGGACTTAAAGAGATTCCCACGTACGGCCCGTTATCCTGGAGCGTGCCCGGCTGTGTCAGCGGATGGTCAGCGCTGCAGGAAAGACTGGGTCGGCTCGGTCTGGCAAGGGTTCTGGAAGCACCCATTTTCTACGCGCGCGAAGGATTCGGCGTCTCGCCCGTCATCGCCGGCTCCTGGTCCTTCGGCTCAGAGTCAAATCCCGCCCTGGCCAGGACGTTCATGCCTGAAGGCAAGCCCGTCCGTTTTGGAGACGTTTTCAGAAACGAGGATTTGGCGCAGTTCTTCGAGACCATCGCCAGGGACGGCGCCGAGGCCTTCTACAAGGGCGAGATTGCCGAGCAAATTGTCAAGTTCTCCCAGGCCAACGGCGGTCGGTTTTCGATTCGTGACTTTCGGGAGCATACCGCCAACTGGGTCGAGCCGGTCAGCACGAGCTATCGTGGCTGCGACGTCTGGGAGCTGCCGCCGAACGGACAGGGGATCGCCGCTCTGCAGATGCTGAATCTGCTGGAGCTCTTTGACATCGGCTCCATGCAGCCCAACTCCGCCGAGCATCTGCATCTGTTCATCGAAGCCAAGAAACTGGCTTTCGAAGATCGTGCAGTTTACTACGCCGACATGGATTTTGCTCAGGTCCCGCTCAAAGAGCTTATCTCCAAAGACTACGCTAAGCAGCGCGTCAAACTGATTGATCCTAAGCGAGCCGCTCAAAATGTCGAGCCCGGCAGGCTCAAAGGTTCCTCGGATACCGTCTATCTGACGACGGCGGACAAAGACGGCAACATGGTTTCGCTCATTCAGAGCATTTATTATCCCTGGGGCTCGGGGTTCGTGCCGGACGGCATGGGCTTCTGCCTTCAGAACCGGGGCCAACTATTCTCGCTCAATCCGAAGGACCTCAACAAGCTGGAGCCTCACAAGCGGCCTTTCCACACCATCATCCCGGCGTTCGTAACCAAAGATGGAAGCCCGGTCTTTTCGTTTGGGGTTATGGGAGGAGATTTTCAGCCGCAGGGACAGGTGCAGGTGCTGATGAACCTGCTCGATTTTGGCATGTCGCCGCAGCAAGCCGGCGAGCAGCCGCGCATCCAGCATTCTGAAAGCTCGACGCCGACGGGGAAAAAGATGGTGGACAGCGGCTCGGTGAGCTTTGAACCACACATTCCAGAGGATGTCAAAGCCAAGCTTGCTTCTATGGGGCACAAAGTGAAACCCGAGCTTGATACGTTCGGCGGCTACCAGGGAATATGGAGGCGCGAGAACCCCCGCCGGTATTTTGGTGGTTCAGACCCGCGTAAAGACGGCTGCGCCATCGGGTACTGAGAAGCGGTGTTTATCGGCTCTGGCCGGTTTGGTCTTTGGTTTCTGTGGGTTCCGGCGAAGATACGCAACGCACCCGCAATTGTTCGGCCAGCTTATCGATGCGCCTTGCCAGGAGCATCCGCTGTCTCATGGAGCTGGCGCAGGAAATCAAAATGACACCGAGACAGGCGACGAACAGCTTTGTTGCCCATATATGAGCATCCGTCGGGGCCAATCGGTGAAGGACCAGACTGGCCAGCGGGACAAATACCAACATGCCGCCGAAAATGTATTCCAGAACCCATACAATCGTTTGATCTTTGAACATCGTCACCTCCCGACAAGCCGCAGGCGATCATTATGTGTATGGCTCATTGAACCAGGGGCGGCGGTACGGCTTGTCCGTTTTGCTGGGCCAATTGTTGTTCCTGGTCATAGACTCCGTAGAAGGAGGCGTTGCCATCCAGCCAGATACACAGGCGCTGAAAGTCCTCCGGCGGCAGATCAACGTGTTCTGCGTGTAGGCGGTCCTGCAGCACCTTCAGTAATGGACTTTCGTCCGCGCCGATACGGCCGGGTCTGGTGACAATCTCTGTAATCGTGCTGCCTCCCCATTCGTACCATCTGACGTAAGGTTTGAGGCTCTCGTACGACTGACTGAAAGTCCCCGCGGGCTCGCCCGTCAAGAGCAGCCGGCTCTTCAAATCGCCTGTTCGACCGTCGTGGCAGCGGATGCAATGCCTATCGAAGACAGGCTGGACGAGTCGAGGATAGCTGAAAGGGCGGGTTCCGTCCGGGCCGGGCTGGATCTTGGAAGGTGGTCGCTGTAGTGCCGCCGGGGCCGGCCTGCTCGCAGGTGTTGTCCGGCGCGGTTCATGGCAGCCCAGGCAACTGCGCCGCTCGCCGGGCTGTAAGTAAGTGATGCTCCGCATGGTTTGCACGGCCCGGCCTGCTTCATCCACCGCTTGGAAATACAGCGGTTTGCAGGCGGGGGCGCGGAAGTAGGCCGAACCGTCGGACTCCACCGGAACCGTACCGAGCATCATGCGGGCGCTGTCGGCATTTGCATAGCCGAGCCTCGGCTTATTGGCGACATGCGTGGTCGTCTTGGGGAGCACCTGGAAGATTCGGAGCTGATGGATTCTTCGAGAGGCCGGCAGTGGAAAGAGACTGCGTCGTACATCAACGAGCACGAACTCGCCCTCGTCGCTGAAATTTGGGTCCGGCGTGGCGGGAACGATTGGCGGTTTCGACCGCCGAGCCAAGGGGATCGGATACATGCAGGAAATGTCAGCGTCGCGGTAGAGCAGCTCCAGGTTGCCGAAGCGGTCAAAGTAATAGAGTCCAGTGTATGTGTCCTGCTTGACGCCGGGCCCCATTCCGGGGAGGGGATCGAAGCTAAAGGCGACCAGGAAATAATCTTCCGAGAGAGGCCAGGGGCCGTGGAAATAGCTGCCCGGCCAGCCGGGCGCCTCGGGAAAACAGACCTCCGGCGTCAGGACTTCAATGGCCTCGAACCGGTCCTGGCCCGTCTGATGGTCCAGTTTCTCGCGGGCCGGATCGACAATAACCAGCGAGCCGCCGACGTCGGCGTGATGCGCGCCGGCGACGAAGATGATCCGGTTTGAGCCTGGGATGCTGTGAGGCTGATAGCAGGCATTGATCCGCTGCGTGTAGTTGCCGAAGAGGATGCTGGGGTTCGTCCCATCCGGATTGCTCGCCCAAAGTCCGTGATAGTTCGCTGCCGACCGGTCCACATAGTCCCAGCGACAATACGCGATCCGGCCATCGGCCAGCACGGAGGGGTGCCACTCGTTTGTTTCGTGGAACGAGAGCGTTTGAACCGCACCTCCCGAAGCGTCCATACGATGCAGCGTATAGCTCGGCAGGGGCTCCCACGGATTGTGGCATCGGCCAAAACCTCCGCGGCGCGTGGACATGAAAGCGACGCCGCCATCGGGCAGTGGGCAGGGATCGAAGTCGTCATTCGGTCCATCGGTGAGCTGACGGAGATTCCCACCGTCGGCGTCCATGGCGTAGATATGGAAACATCGCCGCTGCGAGGAGTAGTAGTCCGGCTTCTCGGACGCCCGCTCGGCAAAGGCAAAATAGATTGTCCGGGCGTCGTACGATAGCGCCAGGGTCGTGTAGTTTCCGCGAGGCAGCCGGCCGTTGACGAGGTCGCGCATCTTCAACGACCGGCCGGGTTCTTCGAGCACATAAACACCGCCGCCTGCAATGTCTCCGTAATCGTAGAAGTATCCGAGATATTCATGGAGCATTTGGCATATAAAGCGGCGACGCTTCATAAACACGATAGGCTTTGAGGCGATAAGAGGATTCTTCAGTACCAGGTCGCGCGTTACAGAGCGGATCTTTCGGTGCAAATCGAGCCGGGCCGGCTTCTCCAATGAATCCACCACATCCACCCGGCGCCCCAGATGTTCAAGGGCAACCGCCTCCGACGTCATATCCGGCCTTTCTGGCATCCTGCAAAGGTCGTTGAGGAGTTCCTCTGAACTCCGGTAGGCGTCGCGTACGGCAATCGGATCATCGGGGCTCCGGCCTTTTCGCCGCTCCTGGGCTGCCCAGTCTGCCTCCACCATGGCTCGAAGTGTGTCTGTCGCGGCCCCACTATCCTTCGCGTCTGCAAACGCACACGGGAAAAACGGCCCTACCAGTAGTAATATGACGCAATATCTACGCAAGTTCATCATTGTCATCAAGTGGCACTGGCTCGCTTTTTTTCAATCGCGTGCCGCAGCATTGCTTCGTAGAGGGTAAGCTGGATATCGAGTATCTGCTCGGCGCTGACGCGACATGCTCTTTCGCCAGTGAGCCCATGGGGACATTCAAACGTGAATGATACCGCGCCGCTGATATGGTAAAGCGCGCTGGTCAAATTGAACGGAGCTGGATTCTTGCCCCCTTCAGGGGCAACGGAAAACGGCTCTTGATGAGGAAGGCCGCGCTCATTCAGCAGCGCGTAACACTTCTGGGCTAACGAGCGCACATCCTGCTGGATTTCTTCTGTTACGTATGCGGGCCGCAGCAGTGCCGGAGCGCTTTCGTGGCTGTGAAGCGATACCACCAGGTCGGGACCTTCATCCCGGGCGACTTTCAGAATGGCGGGCGCTTCAGGTCCCATCGGAGCGAAAAACTCATCGTGCATGGGGTTGACGCCATCATCGTTGAAGTAACAGCCCAAGAACCCGACGTTGTCACCGGCCATCGGATGTTGCCGTTTGGACTGCGGCCAGTCGCAGAACGTGTCGTCACTCCAGGTGCCCTGGCCCCAGAACCGCAGATCGTCCTCTTCCATTCCCAACAATGCGCGCGGCTCGAAACGCGCGGTGCCGTCCGGATTGCCGGTCGGGATAATCAGCAGGCAGCATTGCTGGCCCAGCGCACACAGCTCGGATTGGTTCCTTCCGGCCAGATCGTGTCCGGTGTCCATAATAGTCGCGAGGTTGACCAGGCCGGTCAGCCCCTCAACCTCGGCGCCGTGAACGGGGCCCACAAGAAGGATGACCGGTTTCCTCCGAGCGGTCTTGTCCATATAGGCCGCCGGCTCCTGGCCGCCGATGGCCGAGTTGAAGTTGGCGCGATGACGGACCTGCTCATGTTGGCCGAACGCGATAAGCTGTACCGGCCGGCCGCCGGGTGACTGAGCAATGGTCGTGGCCTCGGCTTTTTTCAGATTTGAAAGACGCTGGTTCAGGTGATCCATGTCACCGACCCAAAATTCGGGCAGCTCGCGTTTGGGGATTCTCCGTTTCGCTGACTCGTGTGTCATGCCCGCGTAGGGCTTGCCCGCCACGGGGACGGCGGGCTTGGCCTGTATGCCGACCTGCGGCTCAACCGTGGTTGTCAGGGCGGCGCTAATAGACGTGGGGCCTCCGGAGCGCTTGATGTACCCTCCCAGCTTGCCCGTTGAGTTGAAGGTCACCTCCCACGTCCGGCCGTCGGCAATCAAGCGGACGCCGCACGTCCCCTCGGCCTCAAGCAACGTCGTTTCATCCATAGCGTCTAACTTCTGATTTCCGACCTGAATGACATGGAGAAAAACGTCCTGCTTGCGAGGGGCGCCCGGTGTGACCTCGAGACGCCACTGTCCTATCAGGGCCAGATTCTCCGGCTCCAGACCCCCGGAGACGATGTCCCAGTTCTGACCGGCCGCCCAGAACTCCTTGCCCGGACCTCCGACAGCCGTTAAGACCGCATCAGCCGGCAGCAGCGTGCGGCAGAACATTCTGCCTTCGCCATGATCGGCACGAATCGTCTTATTGGCAATTGCAGGCTGATGCGCTGTGTGAAGAAGCCAATCCTTGCGATATGAAGCGTCCGCTGCCTCCACGCGATCGAAGATCACGAAATGATTGGGCATCAGGAAAACGAGCTGGCGTGTCACCAGGTTGCATTTCTCGGGCAGATCGGGCGGGCCCTGGCGTTTGACAGGACCATGCTGATAGCTCACAGTCGCGTCCCCGGCCACATAGACGTAGTCCGGGTTCGTCTCGAAGGCCCTTACGACCGAGCCGAGCTGCTTATGCTGGCCCCCGTGATTGCCGAGCACCTTGCCGCCCCAGTATGGTGCCGGGGGCTCGCCCGGCTGGTGGATCACGACGCAATTGTGAGCCACGGTCTGGGCGTAGTAGTTGGCCAGGTGCTGCCCATTTTCGAATTCCCGGTAGCGCGTGCCGGAGTCGAGGGCCAAAAAGCCTCGATGGTAAATCACGAGATTCAGAGCGTCATAATGGCGATGTTGCGTCAGTATCCCGCCGCACGAGAAAAGACAATACGTATCGTCCTTTCCTGTGCCGGAACGCATGAATATCTGCCCCATGTTCTCGAAGTGCCGCGCGTGCGGAAGATTTTCGGGGGCAAACGGCTCCGGCGAGCTACCCATTTGAGTCAGAAGAAATGGATAGATGAACCAGCTATTGGAGTAGGATTGACGGAGTCCGGCAGAAGTGCCGGACTGCACGTACCGGGCCAGAGCGGCGGCTTCTGGCGATGCCTGGCCGTACAGATGCCGGATATTGGCCGTATGGGTATAAAGCTGTCCCGTCGGCAAAGCATTGCCGGTATGCGGCGTGTCACCGTACCCGAACTCCAGAGGCGCAGGGTCAGCGGCGATCCAGTTCCAGATAACGTAGTTCGCAAGCGTTGCCCCGGCGGGCCAGTTCGGTGCGATATTTTCGCCCGTGCTGGACAGCCACGTGTAGAAGAAATTCTGCTCCGCCCACGGATAGGCGCCAAAAACGTAACCAAGCGTCGGCGAAGCGCCACCGCCATCGTCTCCTGCGGCCTTCTTGCGATACTCGAGCAGCCTGATGTTCTCGTCGTGACCCCACGCGAGCCACTCATTGACCAATTCTGCTTCGATGCCCGTGCCAAAGGCGGTACAGCCGATGAACCAGAGGCAGTTCTGCACGCCGTAGAAACCGGTTGTGTATCCCGAAATATTCTCGCGGTAGATAGAAGGTTTCACCTTCAGTACGTTGTCGATCACCCGCACAAGACGAGACATGCACTCGCGGCGCTCGGCCGGGGTTAGGTCATTGTACAGCCAGTCCCAGGCTAACGTGGCGTGAACGCGAGAAGTCGAATACCAGTTGACTGTCTTTCTCTGCTCGAAACAGGCCTCGTAATAGTTCAGACTTGTCTGGAGGCATTTTTTCGCAAGTTCCAGGTATTTTGCATCCTGCGTGATGCGGAAAACAAAGGCGGCCCAGGCCGCTTCGGGGCCAAGCTCTTTAGGCTCAACCTTCTCGCCTATCTCTGCTGTGAGTCTGTCCACGCGTCCTTTAATGTCCAAATACCACTGGCGCTCAGCACCAAAGGCTCGCTGCTGCACAGCGGGCCACGTGTCGGCGTTGAAGAAGAGTCGCGGGTGGTCGCTGCGAATCTTGCCGGTCCAGTCCGGTCCGGCAGGAATACCGGATTCGGCAGATACGGCCAAAGAAATCACCAGCACCAGGGCTACACAAGCAGCGCTGCGGTATCTCGCTTTCATAGCGTCTCGTCCTCACACAAATTTGTACAGGCTAATTCCGTCGTTTCGATCTGCCACTTATTCCCGAGCGCCGGAGAGGCTATCGATGAGGACACTGTTGTTCCCTTCGTATATCTCCGGAATGTGCTGGTCCGGGTCGAGTACGAGCTTGCAACGGCGTACCGGCGCAGCGGGCAGTTCAAGTGTGAATGGAATCTTTCTTGGAACCAGATCCGTCGGCGCGGTAAGTCTGTCGAGTGATCTGCTCGCCAGTTTCCTGCCCGTGGGATCGACAACCGCAACAACTACCTCGGAGACATCGGCTGATCCGATGTTGTGAACCACGCCGGTGATCGTGTTTGCCTTTACGCTGACCTCGCGTCCTGCGATGGCAAGATCGGCCCGGCCGAAGATCGGCTCCAGCGCGCTGGTCTGCTTAATCTCAACAGCCGTAACAGCCCTGGGGCTAAGAGTCAGGTCTATTCTGTCCGCCTTTGCCAGCTCAAGCGATTCACGTCGTTCGAGCTTGTCCATCCGGTGATCCCCATCGGAGTCCCGGCCGGCCGTCAGTTGATATACCCCGTGCTCCAGCGCCCATACGCGCATCTTTCCCTTCGTGGGTTTTTGTGCGAAACTGTACACAAGCACTTTCATTTGGCGGGGCTGATTGTCGAGCACGAGGGCGGCATAGTCCGTGCCGAACCCTTCCCAGCTTACCGCCAGTGTCGGATTGAATTTGTTTCGCCGGCAGAAGCCGCCCAGGTAGGCGACCGAGGCGTGTTCGAGCAGGCTGGGGAAGATGCGGTCGGTGAATTGATGAGTCGTTGTGTACATGTCCGGCCATCTCTGTGCATCGTAGAGCGTCCCGATCTCCTGGTTCGAGCTTCTCGGATTGCCGATCGTCGCCTGCACGAGCGGCCCCGAATCGCCGCGAAGATAAAGTGCGAGCGTCGGGCTATACGCAGCAAGTTTCCCAAGCGTCTCTTGCCCCAATTCGCCGAGTGCCCCGAGGCTGTACACATCTCCAAGGAACGCGTTGGCCGGTAGAGGAGCCTTGCCTTGCCGATAGTAGTAGAGGAACGGTTCGAGATAACGCATCTCGCCGGTCAGTCCGTAAAGCCAGGTGAACGTTACCGCTTGAGTTCTGTAGCCGCCGTAGAGGGGCCGGTCTCTCTCAAAGCCCGTGACCTTGCCGGAGAGGACTTCGACGTCGGTGGCCCATTGGCCCGGCTTGGCGTACTTGAGCCACGTATCGGCCCACTCGCAAAGTATCTTCAGCGCTGCCGGGTTGCGGTTGTAGTCGGCCGCCTGAAGTGCCGTGTGCCACATTAAGGGATTCGCACCGCCATCCACGTTGGGCTTCCGCGGGCGCTCGATGTCCTCGGCGCCCATGCGCTGCCGGTCTCGGAAATGCCGCCGCCCGTCTTCGGTAAGGATGGTCAGCTTCTCCATGTTCCGCGCCGACTCCATACAGCGCTCGAAATAGATGGGGTCGCCATAGAACCAGCGTGCCATCAGGGCAAGATGGTTGATGCCTTCCTCGTAGGCGTGCAGCGAATCTGTGGCGTGAATATTCAGGCCGTCCCGCAAGTTCTCCTTGTCGGCCAGCTCGGCCATCCGTGCGGCGCTGTCGGCCAATGGCTCGGCCACACCATCGGTCTCGAAGAACGGCAGGTCCGCAAACTGCTGATAGAAGTCGGAATCATCGCCGACCCTGCCGCCGAATTCTCCGGTCGGGACGAGGCGTTCGTCGAGCCACCAGTTGGCAATCCGCCGGACCTCCAGCCACGCCAGACGCGGATACCACGCCCAGGCCGGCACTCCCTCCGGCGGCTCGGGCGGAGGCGAAACTTCTGACAGTCTGTCGAGGTTATGAAGATAGACCCATTCCCGGTATTGGCGCACAACGTCGTCCGTTGGGTCCAATGCGTGACATTGATCAATTGTCATGAAAAGTTCGGGGCACTGCCGGGCGTATTGGCTGCTTGCGTAGAACTGTTCTCTGGGCTGCTTTCTGTAAGAGCCCCACGGCCGCGGCTCCGAGAGCAGGCTGAAAAAGGACCTCATCAGCAGCTTGCGTCGAGTGAGCGCTTCGGGCAGGGCTTGTTCCCTGGGCACGAAGAACAGCCGAAATGCCGGGGCGCCGCGTGCCGGGCCGGAGAGCCTGACCTCGCTATCGAATCGCAATGTCAGCCACAGTTGATCACCCTCTAAGAGCACCTGGTCGGGGATATCGAGCATAATGGCGAACGGGCCGGGGCCGTCTGCACCGAAGTCCAGCCAGAGCAGGTCCAGACGAGGATCCAGGGGGTCCTGAACTGCGACAGTGAACGAGAATGGCCCCGTTGGCCCGGAAATGCTTATCTCCAGCGCCACCGCGATTAGGCCCGCTTCTTTCTCGAAGACAGGCGTGATAAAATGAAGGGCTTGGTTTGCTGTGCATTGCACCGGGGAACCGGCCGCCGCCTCTGCCCGAAACAACGGAACGCAGCGACGTTCATTCTCCGCATAGCGCTCGTTCATCGCAAGATAAAGACTGCCCGGAGCAAACTGCGATTGGGGTTTGTCAAGCTCGGCAGAGCCGTCGCCGCAGGTCCGAAGCTCCGCTTTCCGCATGTCGGCAGGTTGTTTTTCCAGCCGGTAGAACGCGACGTCTGAAATCGTCCCATCGGCGGTGCCGAAAAAGCTGACGGTCTTCGTTTTCACTCGCGACTCAAACCGTACGAGGGCGCCTTGCCCGTCGTCCGTCTGGCGGGTTTGCCGGGCGCCGTCAAACTCACACAAGAGTTTCTCTTGCGTCGGCTCAGCGAGGGCATCGACGCCGGCGTACATCTTCGTGCGAGCGCCGCCTCGCAGCATCACCACGTCAAAGCCTTTGTCGTCGGCTAACGTGACGTGCAGGCCATCATTGTGGTTGTAGCTGTACACGACCCCGTCGCTTGCCGTTTTGGGGTATTCCTGCGTGCGGCCCCTGTAGTCCCAGCTCTTGGTCGAGCCGTCCACGGGCGTGCCGAGAAAGCCTTGAACTACGCGGCAGTCAACCACCGGTACCGTTTTAACAACGACAAATTGCGCTGCGTCCGGCTGAAGCTGAATCCCCAAAGCCGATGTCGCCTCGCTCTGCCGGGTGGCAGCCCCCGGCGGAGATTCGTAGGCGAGCGACGCCGTAAGAACCAGGCACGAGAGAAGCCACACCAAGATGCGTCTGCTCATAATTCTACAGCATGGGCAAACAAGTTGCCCATCCTACGAGTCTAATGAAATCAAATATTAAAATCAAAGGTCAAAACGGCGAGCAGAGGACAGAAGACAGAGACTTCCGCCTTCCGGCCAGATCCTTCGACTTCGCTCAGGACCCGAAGAATGGGAAAAGCTCTTTGAGCCTGTCGGCTGAGGCCCGGCCGCCATATTCGCACAGCTCGAACGCCTCGGCGTACCGAATCTTTTTGCCCTTTTCCTCGCCGTACAGCTCAATCAATTTTGATCGGTACTGGTTGGCAACCGACTCGGCCCGCTGAGCAAACCGGTCGGCAGATGCCTTGCGGCGGGCCTCCCGCGCAGCACCATCTTTCGGGACGGGAACAACCTTCTCGAAGTCGCCCGTGGCCCAGAGACTCTCGATCTGCGATTCGAGCTTCCAAAGCGCCTCAGCCTTCTGCTCCAGTACGTCGTCTATGCCGACAACTACTTCAGGCTTAAAGGGATTCGGCTTCTGAAATCCGTCCGACAGATACAGAAAAACGGGATTCTTCGGGAGTTGCGGCACGTCCGGACAATAAAAAGTGACCGTTACCATATAGGCGGCGTCCTGCATCAGGATGCCCGTATAACGATGGTCCGGGTGGTAGTCGTTCGGACGAGGCCCCATCACGATGTCGGCCTTCCATTCCCGGATCAAACGCACAAACGCCTTGCGGTTCTCCAGCGTGGGCATAAGCTCTCCATCGTGGTTATCCAGCACGTCCGTCTCGATGCCCAATATCTTTGCCGCCTCTTTGACCTCCGCTGTACGTCGCTTGGCGAGTTCGCCCCCGGCCATTTCGGCGTGGCCGATGTCGCCGTTTGTGGTGGACACGAATTTGACGTGATGTCCCTGGGCTGCCCACATGGCTGCGACGCCGCCGGCTTTGATTTCGCAGTCGTCGGGATGGGCGCCAAACACGATAATGCGCAGCTTGCCGTCATCTTTTTCTTGTGCTGACGCCGGGCCGGATAAAGCAAAGACCGACAGCAATAACGCCGACACCACTCCAACTAAACAGAAACCATACCTCTTCATAATTGATCTCCTAAAATGAAATTGCAGAAACAAAACATACCTTGCGCTCTCTCAAGAGTGCAGATTTCACTTCTCATCCGTATCGGTTAGACGCTTACTTCAATAGGGTCAACATGACCGCGCGCATGTCCATGACCTGCCTGCCCGGAACATCCAGCGCCCGAAGCGTTAACTCGCCACGCCCTTTTTCCAGCCGGAACGTCCCTATGCGAAGCGGCCGGAAGTCTTTGACATACGATTCACCGCCTCGTGGGACTCGATCAAACTCTGCGCCCACTAACGGTGGATCGTGCGCTTCGCTCACTTTGCCTTGCACCCGGCTCTTGTTGAAACTCAACTCGACCGTCGAGCCGATATCGTCCTTCGGGCAGGTATAGTAGATCACCGCCTCATGATTGCCCGTGGTGGCCACCTCGATATCCCACGTCATCTCGTCATCCTTGCTAACCCAGTTGGTGAAGAATGAGCAGTTGGGTGCATTGCCGCTTCGCCGGATATTTCCATGCGGAACCCCGTCGCGCGCCGGCAGTGGTGTTGCGGGAAATTCCGCGTAGCCGACCGGGAAGGGACGGTCGTCCTTCTGCGACTTGGATAGCACCTCATCCTTCCATTGGGCGACGGCTTTGTTGAGCTTCGTTGCGATATCCGGTTTGTCCTGCGAGATGTCGTGGTCCTGCCCCGGATCGGTTTGCATGTCGAACAGCTTGTCCGCAGAGTCGAGCCGGTATCGCTGCGTGCGGACGCTGACGCGGCCATTTTGATGAAAGAAGATCATTCGATCCGGCCAGCTTTCGGCTTGCCCGCCAGACGGACGGCGGGCTTGCCCAAAAAGAAGCGGCTTGACGCTGATCCCGTCGAGCGGCTTGGCACCGACAATCCGAACGCCGGCCATGTCGGCCAGGGTCGGAAGAAAGTCTATCGCGCCGGCGATTTGAGATATTCGCGTGCCCGGTTTGATCCGTCCGGGCCACCGAACCATACAAGGCACGCGGACGCCTCCTTCGTCGGTGGAGCCCTTGCGGCCTTTCATGCCCCCGTTCCACCGCCAGCTATTCGGCCCGTTGTCGCTGAAATAGATCACGATGGTTTTCTCCGAGAGCTTTGATTCTTCGAGCTTGTGTAGCACACGCCCCACGTTCCAGTCGATATTTTCGCACATTGCCAGGGCACAGCGGGTGGTTTCGAGATCCTCCTTCTGCTCGCGGCTCCGCATTTCGATAGGATGATTCCTGAATTTCTCGTAAAAACGATCGGGCACCTGCATCGGTGAGTGCGGCGTATTGTAAGGCAGATAGCAGAGAAACGGACCGTTCTTGTTTTGCTCGATGAACGCCAGTGCATGGTTGGTTAAATCATCTGTGATATATCCCTCTCCTCTGACGATTTTCCCGTTATGTTCGAGGATCGGGTCAAAGTAGAGGCCCCAATGGCCGGAGCAGAAGCCGTAATATTCGTCGAACCCTCGGGCGTTCGGGTGGTAGGGGTATTGCGTGCCGTTATGCCATTTCCCGAAGGCCGCCGTTGTGTACCCCGCGGCCTTGAACGTATCGCCGATTGTTTTCTCGTCAAGGTTCAATCGCTCCGCCCCGGTCGTCACGCCGTGCACGCCGCCGCGGGAATGGTACCGCCCCGTGAGAAACTCGGCCCGCGTCGGCGCGCAGACGGCACAGACGAAAAACCTCTCGAACAGTGCCCCGTCCCGAGCCAAAGAATCGATGTTCGGCGTCTCGATGTTGGTGTTCCCGTGCACGCTCAAGTCGCCCCAGCCCTGGTCATCGGCCAGGATGACCACGATGTTTGGCCGCTCATCCGCCGATGCGGCTTGCCCGCCGTCCGACTGGCGGGCTTGTCCGCGAATAGGAACCGCCGCTGCCAGAGCACCTATGCACGCCCTGCTCAAGAAATCCCGGCGGGTGAATGTCGAATGCTTCATTGTCATTTCTCCTCTAAAGACTCAACGAGCGCTCGGCAACCATCATAAGCCCTGGTTTAACACCGTTCAACAGCTTTTTTCTCGGCGCATACCTGCTGCCTCGGTGTAATGCGACGTGCATAGCTGCTGTTTGACAGGCTTGCCTGTCCCGGCTACATTTGTAGGCCAGGATTGTTTTTGGAACGAATCTGCATGGAAACAGAAGTCTGCATAGTTGGAGCCGGACCGGCGGGCCTGATGGCGGCGATTTTCGCTGCCGAAGCGGGCGCCCATGCGACGGTCATCGAGGCCAACACGAGTCCCGGCCAAAAGCTGCTTCTGACGGGAGGGGGCAGGTGCAACCTCACACACCAAGCTGACCCGCAGGAGCTTGTCCGCGCGTTCGGCGCCAAAGGGAAATTCCTGAGCTACTCTCTGTACCAGTTTTCGCCGCGGGACGTGCTGGATTTTTTCGTCCGGCTGGGCCTCGAGACGAGGATTGAGAAAGACGGCTGCGTCTTTCCCGTTACTGACCGGGCCGGCGACGTCAGGGACGCCCTTGTAGAGCGGGCGAAAAAACTTGGTGTGAGATTTCTATCCGGCAGGCGCGCCGGCAGCGTCGCCAAGGAAGGCGGCTCATTCGTTGTCCGCACCGCGATGGAGCAGATTTGTGCCGGCAAGCTTATTGTTGCGACCGGCGGGCTTTCCTGGCCCCAGACGGGCTGCACGGGTGACGGCTACCGGTTCGCCCGGCAGCTCGGACACACCGTCGTCGAGGCCAAAGCGTCACTGGTGCCGCTTGTAACCTTTGAAGACTGGCCGGGACAGCTTGCAGGTACGGCCGTGGAGGAGGTTAAAATCTCAGCACGTCTCAATAACAAGAAGCTGACCACAGCCGGGGCGATGATCTTTACCGACGACGGCATCGGCGGCCCCGCCGTGCTGGATATGAGCCTGTATCTGACCGATTATCTGCCCGCCGGCGAAACAGGCATCGGCGTCACGCTGGACCTGGCGCCGCACGTTGAACAAGCCCAGCTTGAAGCGCAGATTGCCGATCACATCGCTGCAAATCCCAAAAAGAAACTGGCAAACGTTCTGGCCGAATTCGTGCCGAAACGTCTATCGATTGTCCTGTGCAGGCAGGGAGGGTGCGATGATGGGCTTGAGGCAGGCCAGCTCAAAAAGGATGCGCGAAAGAGGCTAACCCGAACGATCAAGGCCCTGCCGCTTTCAATTGTTCGCACTAAGCCGATTGCCGAGGCGACGGTCACACGCGGCGGTGTCAGCGTCGGCGAGACTGAGCCCAAGACAATGGAATCGAAAATTTGTCCGGGCCTGTTTTTCGCCGGCGAAGTCCTCGATGTCGATGGCCCCTGCGGCGGCTACAACCTCCAAATGTGCTGGTCCACCGCCGCCCTGGCCGGTCTTTCTGCTTCCCAAAGCAGATAATCCCACTTGGCGATAGAACTTGACGCAATACGTTTCGACACTTACAATGCCGAAGGTGGGCAAGAGTATATGAACAAGATTTTGGCACTTGACAAAGAGAGAATTGCAGATTTCTGCCAGCGGCATAACATTGACCGCCTCGCCATTTTTGGTTCAGCGTTGCGGGCTGATTTCGCTGCGGACAGTGATATTGACGTGCTGGTGGATTTTCTACCCGGGCATGTCCCCGGGTTCTTTGGATTGTTCGACATGGAGGAGGAGCTATCCGCTATATTCGGCGGGCGCAAAGTGGATTTGAGGACGCCGGAGGATTTAAGCAGGTATTTCCGGGATAAGGTCGTCGCAGAAGCACAGGTCCAATATGTTCGAGGATGATACTGTTCGAATTCGACATATTCTCGATGCTGCCCGCGAAGCTGTGGATTTCGCCGAGGGCCGCCACCTCGCGGACCTCGATACCGACAGGAAACTGAATCTGTCACTGGTTCGACTGCTCGAGATCATTGGTGATGGAGCAAGGGCTACTTCACCCGAATTTCGCGAGGCTCACCCCGAGCTGCCGTGGAAGAAGATGGTCGGCATGCGCGACCGGCTCATTCATGGCTATTACGACGTCAACCTTGACGTAGTCTGGAAGACAACCACCGAAGACCTCCCGCCCCTTATTGTCCGGTTGGAAAGGATCATAACGGCGGATTAGCACAAAATCATGAGGCAGGAACGACCACCGGCTTCACATGCGTTTTGCGAGACACGCTGTTCCCATGTTACACGCACCTATTTCGTGAGTCCGATTTCGCTCTCACTGTTTCTTGTAGTACGTCATGGCTTCGGGGAGCAGGTCTTTGATGTTTTGGATTCGGGTTTGGTCGGCGGGGTGGGTGCTGAGGAATTCCGGCGGCCGGGCGCCTTTCTTGCCGGCGGCCATTCTCTGCCAGAAGGCCACGGCCTCTTCGGGATTGTAGCCGGCCATCGCCATGAACACCAGGCCCAGATGGTCCGCCTCATTTTCATGCACCCTGCTATAGGGCAGCAGCACGCCGACCTGCGTTCCGACGCCGTAGGACTGCGTGAAGAGGTTCTTGGTCTGGTCGGGATAGTTTTTCAACGCCGTCGATAGAGCGATGCCCCCCATCTGGACGAGCAGACCCTGGGTCATTCGTTCGGCCCCGTGCTTGGCGAAGGCGTGGGCGATTTCGTGGCCCATGACCACCGCTAAGCCGGCCTCGCCCTGGGCGATGGGCAGCAGGCCCGTATAGACGACGACCTTGCCGCCCGGCATGCACCAGGCATTGACGTTGGGGTCTTCAACCAGATTGAATTCCCATTTGTAGTCTGCCAGCCGATCTTCGATGTAGTTCTTCTGGCAGTACTGCTCGACGGCTTTCTGGATTCTGCCGCCGACGCGCTTGACCATTTCGGTCTGCTCGGCGTTGGTGCTGAGCTTGTGCTTGGAGAGAAACTCACCGTAGGACTGGAAGCTCATGGAGTTCATCATTGAATCAGGGACCACGTTGAATTGCTGCCTGCCGGTGATTTCGACCTCGGTACAGCCGGACAACAGCAGGCCCGACAGAACGATCAGTCTCAGCTTCAGAGCGGTTTTCATGGCTTTGCCCTTTCTTGATAAAGTTGCGATACTTATTTCTTGAAGATGGCATCAGGCAGGATGCGCATCACTCATTTTGTTTCATGGCTAACGCCATATATTAGGAAGCCAGCATTGTATTTTTGCAAGCCCTTTCTTGTGTCTTGAGACAACCTACCTCTCGTCGATTTCGTTCTTTATCTGATTGAGCAGATTCATTGCCTCGATAAACTGATGACAGAAGACAGATGACAGATGACAGATGACAGAAGACGGAAGGCTATTTGGCATTGAACCTCGCACACCACTTGTCAGGCTCGGCCATCATTTTTCCAAGCATTTTGCCAATTCTCTTACACTTTTCTAATAACATCGCATGTTCTCTTCTTGAGATGTATTTACATTCCATGCTGGTATCCAGCCAGTGCTGTGTTTCTGCCTGTTCTCCGTCGGCGTCGGAGAGCTTGCTGAGAAAGTGTGCAGGATATCGTCGCTTTTGCCATGCCTCTGCAATATTAGCTCCTATTGAACGTGAAGAACGTCTGATCTGGTCTGTAAGCGAGTAGAGTTCTTCTTTAGGAAACCGCTTTGTTAGTACGAATATTTCCTGTTGAAGCTCGATTGAAAGCTTGTAAACGTTTAGGTCACGAAAACTCCGAATTGCTTCAGTCACACAGTCATTCCTTAATCCTTAGCGCTCTCTGTCTTCCGTCCTCCGTCCTCTGTCCTCCCAAGTTTCGTTCATTTCGTTCTTTATTTGATTTAACAAGTTTATCGCTTCAATGGGGGTGAGGTTGTTCACGTCGGTGGACGCGAGTTTTTCGAGGACGGATTTGTGTTTCTGCACGAAGAGGGTGTCTTTGTCGGGCTCTTTGGTTTTGTGGCGGGCCAGGTGTTCGCCGGTGGCTTCTTTTTGGAAGGCGCTTTCAAGCTCTTCCAGGATTTCTTTGGATCGGTCCAGGATGGTCTTCGGGATGCCGGCTAATTTAGCGACGTGAATGCCATAGCTCTTGTCCGTTCCGCCGGGCAGAATCTTGTGCAAAAAGACCACTTCGTCCATCCACTCGCGGACGGCGACGTTGCAGTTCTTCACATTCGCAAACAGCTCGGCCAATTCGGTCAGCTCGTGGTAGTGCGTGGCAAAGAGCGTTCGGCATTTTATCCTGCTTGCGATATGTTCGGTGGTCGCCCAGGCCAGCGAAAGCCCGTCGTAAGTGCTCGTGCCCCGGCCTACTTCGTCAAGAATGACCAGCGACTTATCGGTGGCGTTGTTGATGATGTTTGCCATTTCGGTCATCTCGACCATAAAAGTCGATTGGCCTCGGACCAATTCATCGGATGCGCCGACGCGGGTGAAGATTCTATCGACCAGACCGATCTCGGCATCTTTGGCGGGGATGAATGAGCCGGTCTGCGCCATCAGCACGAGCAGGGCGACTTGCCTTATGTACGTGCTCTTGCCGCTCATGTTGGGACCTGTGATCACAAGGATGTCGCCTGCGCCGTTGCCGAGCTCGACGTCATTGGGCACAAAGTCCGGGCCAAGCGTTTCCGCCAAGACCGGGTGCTTGCCTTCGTGAATGACAAGCTCTCCGCCGTCGGTCATTCTCGGCCGGATGTAATTTCGCCGCTTGGCTAAGTAGGCCATCGCCGCCAGGCAGTCACATTGAGCGACGGTCTCGGCCAGGGCCTGGAGCCGGCTGACGTACTGGGCGGACTGCCGGCGGAGCTGGTCGAAGAGCTGCTGCTCCAATTCGAGCGCCTTTTCCTCGGCGCTGAGGGCCTGGGTTTCGTACTCTTTCAGCTCGTCGGTAATGTAGCGCTCGGCGTTCTTGATCGTCTGTTTGCGGACGTAGTCGGCGGGAACCTTGTCGGCGGAGGAGCGGCTTATCTCGATATAGTAGCCGAAGACCTGGTTATAGCCGATTCTGAGGTTTGCGATGCCCGTTCGCTGGGCTTGTTGTTTCTGGTAGTTTCTCAGCCAGCTCTGGCCGTCTTTTGAGATCGAGCGCAGCCGGTCGAGCTCTTCGGAAAAGCCCGCCCTGATGACGCCGCCGTCGCGAAGATGCGAGGGCGGTTCCGGCTCGACGGCCGATTCGAGCAGCTCGGCCAATTCGTCCATGCTGTCGCATTGGCCGGCTAATTGCACGAGCAGCTCGCTGCTGAATTGCTGCAGGATTTCGCGCAGCAGAGGGATCTGCCTCAGCGTCGCCGCCAGAGCCGTCAAATCTCTCGGACTGGCCCGGAACGTGCTGATGCGGGCGGCGATTCGCTCGGTGTCGGAAATGTTCGCCAGAAGTCTGCGAATGTCGGCCGATCGTGCATCGGCATTCTTGATTTCTTCGACGGCGTCCTGTCGCTGCTCGATCGCGCCCAGATGGCAGAGCGGCATGCACAGCCAGTTGCGAAACATGCGGGCGCCCGCGCCGGTGATGGTTTCGTCGAGGCAGTCCAGCAGCGAGCCTCTTTGGCTTTCCGTGCGGATCGTTCGCAGGATTTCCAGGCTCCGTAAAGAAGCCGGGTCGATTTGCAGGGAGTTTTCGCGATTGATTTTCTTTAAATTCCGGATATGGCCGAGCGTGGTTTTCTGCGTTTCGTTGAGGTATTCGATGATGGCGCCGGCAGGGGGGATAAGACCGTTGTCGCTGTCACTGATGCCGAAGCCTTCGAGGGTGGCTGTGCCGAAGTGCTTGAGCAGGCGCTGCCTCGCCTGGTAGGGGTCGAAGTACCAGCCGGGGCGCTCGGTGATGATGGCGTTGGTCAGTTGTGTGATATCTGCGCTGAGCTTCTTTGTCTCAGCTTCGAACAGCTCACCGCGCCGGTCGGCAAGCAGACACTCGGCCGGCGCCAGTCGCAGGAGCTCGTCGAGCAGTTTTTCCTCGGGCAGCCCCTGGACGAAAAAATGGCCGGTTGAAATATCGACCCAGCTAATCACGGCCCGGTTTTTTGTCCCCAGACTGACGGCGCAGAGGAAATTGTCCTGCTTGGCGTCGAGCAGAATATCGTCGGTGAGCGTGCCGGGCGTGACGATTCGCACGACGTCGCGCTTGACGACGCCCTTGGCGGTCTTCGGGTCTTCGACCTGCTCGCAGACCGCGACCCTGTAGCCGGCCTGGAGCATTTTTTTCAGATATCCTTCGACCGCGTGGTACGGCACGCCGGCCAGCGGGACTGGGTTGTCGCCTTTGCTTCGGCTGGTCAGCGTCAAGCCAAGGACCTTCGAGCAGACTTTGGCGTCCTCGTAAAAGGTCTCGTAAAAATCGCCCATGCGAAAAAACAATATGCAGTCCGGATACTTCTGCTTGAACTTATGGAACTGCTTCATCGCCGGCGTCAGTTTCTCTTCGATTGCGGCCATAGGTGCAGATTATACAAGAGGCGGGCCGTTTAACAAGCCAAGAGACTTTCTTTCGGCATTTCTTACTTTACAGCGGCCAGCAAACGGATAAGATGAAACACACGATGATCCAAAACGGCCACAAACTTGATGCGTTTCGTCGCAGGTTAGATGCGGAGGAAAACTTTTCCTTCCAGGAGGCGCTGGCCATCTACGAGATGCTCCACAAAGAGGCCGTGTCTTTAGGGGCGATCAGCTCGGAAAATATGCTGGACGGGCTGGAGGTGGACCTGCGAATTGCCAAGGCGATAAACAGAGTTGGCTCATGATAGAAACGCTCATCAAAAAAACGGCCCAGCAGTTAGACCGGCGAAAAATTCCCTATATGATTATCGGCGGGCAGGCGGTTCTATTATATGGCAGGCCGAGATTGACACGGGACATCGATATCACTGTCGGCGTGGACACCGATAAGTTTACGTCAATTGAGGGAGTGTGTAAAAAGCTGAAGTTGAAGATTCTCGTTGAGAATCCACATGATTTTGCACAAAATACAAAGGTGCTTCCTACGGAGGAGCCGGATTCGAAAGTCCGCGTGGATTTTATCTTTTCTTTTACCTCCTACGAAGCCCAGGCCATTGCGAACGCAAAGCAAGTGTTCATCGATGACTATCCGGTGAGATTTGCATCCTGTGAGGATGTCATTATTCACAAGATGGTTGCCGGCAGAGCCATTGATGAGGAGGATGTGCAGAGTATTTTGGCTAAGAACAAAGATGCAATTGATTTCAAACATATCGAGAAGTGGCTTTCAGAATTCGGCAAGATTGCAGAGCATGAGGGCATATTGGAAAGATTCAACGGTTTGCTGAAAACCTGACCTGATACAACAACGATTTCCGGATGTGCCGCGTGGCGAAGCTGCCTTGTACAGCAGCGCGGCCTGCTCTACATTTGACCCGTTAACAACTCTGTTATGGTTGAAGCCGCCTGCCGTTTGGATTTGACGTTTATCAGTTGTTTGAGCAGGTTTTCCTGCCGGCCGGTAAAACAGATTGCCTGCCGCAGATCGAAGCCGGCGGCACCGGTAGTCTGCCGAATTTTTTCCTTCAGGTTGTCGATTCCGGCGCCGAGCTTGGCGCTTATTTGCACGGTGTTGGATAAGATTTTGGGCAGTCTGCCGGCATCGAATTTGGCCGGCAAGTCGGATTTGTTTAAGACCGTGATGACGCTTTTGTCAGCGAGTCTTTTGCTGATTTGGTCATCAAACTCCTCTACGGGTCGGCTGCTATCCAGAATGAGCAAGACTATGTCCGCCCGTCTTAGGATTTCGGCGGTTTTTCTCTGAGCGGCTTTCTCAATGGTATCTTCCGGCCCCAGGAGATCTCGGCTGAGTCCCGCCGTGTCGATCAGTGTCAGCGACAAGGAATCAACCTGGCACTCAGCTTCGATCCAGTCTCTGGTTGTGCCCTCAATATCGGTGACAATTGCTTTTTGGCGGCCGGCCAGGCAGTTCAGAAGTGTGCTCTTGCCGCTGTTTGGGGGGCCTGCGAGAACAACTGTGCAGCCGTAGATGATGGGCTTTGCGGCTTGAGATTTTTGCAGTATCTGAATTGCCTCGGCCTTGATTTCATCGAGGGAGGTTCCGTCCATGTTTTCGAGCCAAGCCTGCGCTCTTCTGCTCAAACCGGCGTCGATTTGGTTTGCGATTATTCTTGTGCCCTGGATGGTTTTGGCCTTTGCCTGGGCCAGTTTGGCCTCGACGGCGATTGTGTTGTTGGGTCCTTGTGCCATGAGGATTCTGGATAGAAGCTGCTCTGCGGTCAGCAACGTGGCCCCGCAGCGTTGCAGCAGTTGCATGATCATTTCGACGATAAGCGGATTGCCGTGACAGTTGATTGCGAACGTATCCGCGCCCTCACAGCCAAGGGCAATCCGGTCGATGGTCTTGCCGCCGTCGCAGATTGTGCCGAGCACGATTTCGCCTATCCTTGGTTCTGCGGGCTTTGTGCCTGCCGGTTTGAATACTTTCGCCAGTATCGCCCGCGCTGTGTCACCGAAGACCCCAACAGTGGCTATCGCGCCCGTGCCCGTGCCCGTCATTACTGCAGCAAAACAACCCACAGCCCCCTCCATGTCAGCCCGAACGGTCACCAAACACCAATTTTACTTTTCGCAGGATGTCCAGCGTTCTTACAGCACCCCTTTTGTGCTTGGCGAAGAATCGGCCCACTCGTGGAAAGGGCGCTGGACTCTTTCTCTTGGCAAGGCAGGCCACGACGCCAAGACCCAAGCACACTGTTAGCCAGAACCCGTTCTCACGCAGAATTCCTGGAATTGCTGTTGACACTCCTGGCGTCTCCGAACAATCTATCCCGTCTTTTCTGCCATGTACTTGCTGTAGGCCAGAACGATACCTTTGACGACGAGGTTGGGCACATAGTTGTCTATGAACGTACAATCGCTTTGTATCGTTTTGGCGCCGGAGCCGGTAATGACCGTTTGCGGCCACCTGCCGATTTTCTCTGCGTAGCGTCTGATGATTTCCTGCAATGCACCCACGGTAGAATAATACAGCCCGCAATTGATGGCATCGACCGTATTCTTGCCGTAGGGACCTTCGGGTTTGGTGACTTTAATATAAGGCAGTTGGGCGGTGTTTTCTTTCAGCGCCTTGGCGCTGATCTCGAAGCCGGGACAAATAACGCCGCCGAGGAAGATGCCGTTCTGGTCAACCAGGTCGATAGTCACGGCGGTACCGAAATCGGCGACGACCACGGCGTCCTCAACGACGGCGTATGCCGCTGCGGCCGAGAGCACCCTGTCTGTGCCGACCTTGGCCGGCTCATCCACCCAGAGCGTCATCGGCAGGGGGACGTCTTTGCCAACGATGTGAATCTCTTCATCGAGCTGGTCTCTGGCGATTTGCTGAATGAGTTCGGTCCAAACAGGTTTGACGCTGCTGACGACGATAACGCCGTCGCGTTTCTTTTCCTTGGAGCTTTCGGCGATTGGTATTTTTTCCCAGGCGGACTTCAAGCAGTTCGTCAGTTTTGCCGCCGACCGGCCCGGGATGGTCTTGATAAACTCCTCCCGATCATCGAGAAAAAGCCCGATGGCAATGTTCGTATTGCCGATATCTATCGCAATGATATTCATTGTTCATCGCTCATATTTCGTCGTGTCTGTATCGTTCTTTTTACTTTTGTCTTGTGCCCTTCTGCGCTTAAGCCCATAAAAGCCTACCGTATTTGCCAATAACTGTCAATTTTGCCTCTGCTCAAACCTGAATTTGACAAATGTATGGAAAACAGGTACTATGAATCCATGGTTCAGGTAAAAGAATAAGAAAAGGATAACAATATGCGAATTCAACTCACTGCGGTATTCGAAAAGGTAAAAAGCGGTTATATTGGATACGTTGAGGAACTGCCGGGGGCAAACACACAGGGGACAACACTCGAAGAAACCAAAAGGAATTTAAAAGAAGCCATCGAATTGGTCTTGGAGTCTTATCGGCAGATTCAGGAAGAGGAAAACGCCGGAAAGAAAGTTGTCAAAGAACCCTTTGGCACACTAACTGCATGAAAAGGACTGATCTGATAAAGCACCTTGAAAGGCAAGGATGTGAATTTCTTCGCGAAGGCGGCAGCCACACTGTGTATGTGAATCGCAAGGCGAAAAAGGTCTCGACCGTTCCGAGACACAGGCGCATAGACGACAATCTTTGTCGAAAGATTTGTAAGGACTTAGGAATCAGCAGACCTTGACATTGAGAAAAGGCCCGGAAGTTTTGTTTATATTCCCATTTTTTTCTGAAATAGTCAAGCAATGAACAATCGCCATTTTCCAAAGCTACAACGAACGGCCTTTAGGGTGGCATCCGCTCTTGAGCCGTCGGACGAAAAATCATATTGGCTTTCCAAGACCCCTTACGAGCGGCTGGAGGCTGTCGAGCTGATGCGGCAAATCATCTATGGCTATGATCCATCTGCCACCCGACTTCAAAGAGTTTTTGAAGTTGCTCAACGCTCACGATGTTGAGTACCTACTATCGGCCGATACGCGGTAGGCTATCAGGGTCATCCTCGGGCTACCGCCGATATGGATATTTGGATTGCCATAAATCCTGTCAACGCCGATTCGACATTTGTGAACCAATTCTGTTGTTGGTATCCGAAACACCATTTGGTTTTACCCGCAGCGAGCCGGCCAACATGGATTCCACAGCGATTCGAGCGGCTACTTATGCCGGCGCTGTATTGAAACTGCCGGAGTTGGCAAGACAGAAACCTTGTGCAACGATTTGCAGACCTATAGCATACCGATTTTTATCATGTGGTGGTTTTTGCCTCTCTAACCGTCTGCCACAGAAGCTCACTCAACTCCTTGATTCCGGAGCCGGTCACTGCTGAGATTGGGTAGATCGGCTGCGACAGCTTTTTTCTTAACTCTTCCACTATCTTTCCTTCGGGGTCGAGGTCGATTTTGTTGGCGACGATGATTTCCTGTTTTTGAGCTAAGGCTTTGCTGTATTGCTCCAGCTCGCGGCGGATGGCCTTGTAGTTTTCCGCCGGCTCCGAGCCGTCCGTCGGCATGATATCAATGATATGGACGAGGATTTTGGTTCTCTCAATGTGCTTGAGAAAATCGTGGCCGAGGCCGGCGCCGGCGTGCGCCCCCTCAATCAGGCCGGGAATGTCGGCCATGACGAACCGGCGGAAATCGCTCAGCTCGACGATGCCGAGCACCGGCTCGACTGTGGTGAAGGGGTAAGCAGCGATCTTCGGCCGGGCGGCTGAGCAGCGGGAGATGAGCGTGCTCTTGCCGGCGTTCGGCATACCGACCAAACCCACGTCCGCGATGAGCTTCAATTCGAGTCGTATGTTTCTTTCCTGAGCTTTTTTGCCGGGCTCGGCGTACCGTGGGGTTTGATGGGTTGACGTCGCAAATGCCTTGTTGCCTTTTCCGCCTCGTCCGCCGCGGCAGACACAGACCTTCGGTCCGATCTCGTTGAGGTCTTTGAGAAGCAAGTCGAGATCGGTATCGTAGATGAGCGTTCCCGGCGGGACCTTGACGATCAGGTCCTGACCGCTTGCTCCGGATCTGTTGCTTCCCGAACCCGGCTGACCATTCTGAGCCTGCCAGTGATGTTTGCCGGCGAAGTCCAGCAGGGTATCGAGATTCTCGACGGCCTGGAAATAGACGTCGCCTCCCTTTCCGCCGTCGCCGCCGTCGGGGCCGCCTTTGGGAATGAATTTCTCTCGCCGAAAGCCGACGCAGCCGTTGCCACCGTCTCCTGCTTTGACCCAGATTTGTGCCTCGTCGATAAACATGGTATCGGTAACGCGTATTGCGTCTCGATATAAAAAAAGGATGGTAGCTGTACCATCCTTCTCTTACTGAATATTCTTCTTGTCAGATGACGTGAACCTTTCGGCCCTGGAATCGCACTTGTCCATCTGTCGTGGCGAACAGCGTGTAGTCCCTGCCCATGCCGACGTTGGAGCCGGGGAAGAACTTTGTTCCGCACTGCCGGACGATGATCGAGCCGGCCTTGGCGCCCTGGCCGGCGAACAGCTTGACGCCTCTGTATTTCGGGTTGCTGTCTCTGCCGTTCCGCGTAGAGCCTTGTCCCTTTTTATGTGCCATAATGAGTTACCTCTAACTAATCAGACTTCAATTTCATGATTCCTCAAAACCATGATGATAACAGTCTTCTCGGGGGCTGTCCACAAGAATTTTGCGTTTTTTCAATCTAAAATCTTAGTGGGCAAGCTGAAGATGTACATTATCGAACCACGCCTTGCCGGTGGCTTGGTAGTGCGCCACAGCGGCCCCATACAGCAGACCCATGTTGTACAACTCATGCCTGCGGCCCAGGTTTGACCAGAACTCGTCCGTGATCCGAGCGGCGGTGAGGGGCGCCGGCTGCACGGGATAATCCTTCTTCTGTTGCCCGGCAATACGAGTAAATGAGCTTTGCCGGTCAGCCAGCATCTCCGGTATAGTATTCAGTTTGCCTTACGGCTAAGATTTTCTTTCAGTGAGATTGCTCGAAAACAGCGATCGGTGCAAGATTTTTTCGAAAAATTTTCTGCGGGGGTAGAGTAGCATTTTTGCAATCGCTACAGCAACAAGGGCGTTGTCTTTGCTGTGCAAGGTGGGTCTCTTTGAGACCGGAAAACAGCCTTGTCAATATTGAAAACGCCATTTTCCGCCGTTCGTGAACTCTCTTGTGCGACGATGCTGCCTGGAACAGCCGCGGAGTGCGACCGAGACCTTGTTATCTTGCCTGCCGATTGGTGGTTGCCGGATCGTTGACTGCCTCCCTGGCCCGGCGTCCTTCTGCGACTGTGGGGCCGAGCCCATTATCAATACTGGAAGCAAGTCTTTCTCAAATCACGTGATCCATCTAACACTTCAGCATTACTTTTTCCACCAGCTTGGAAGCCCATTTTCCTATGCTTGCCGGCCCATATCAAGGTCTCGCAGAGCAACACGCTACGCCGACATCATTAGTAAAATTCTCGAACAACTCGTCCCATAAAAAGGTAGAAGATTTTGAATAGTGTTTGCCGATGGATTAGCTGGTTGATTGAACGGAAGTATTCACGGTGCGATGGGGGGGAAAATTATCCAAAAGAATAGAGCCCAGAAGAGCAGTGTATAAACAAGTCCAAACATAGCCATCACATTTGGCAGGAATGCGAAAAATGCAAAACATGAAGAAGATTTCCAGAAAGCGTTGCTTACGAAGGGGGATAGTCTATTTCCTGGTGTACAGCCTGGTCTTGAACACGTCATTGCCGGCCGTGCTGGCCACGCCTGCCGGCGGCGCATTCACGGTGGGTACCGGGACGATTGTCACCGACGGCGCCAACACCGCCGTAACGGTGAGCCAGGGTCAGTCCGTGATTGAGTGGGGCGATCCAGGTTTTGGCGGGATCGACACCAGTTCGGCGGAGGGTCTCACGTTTTTACAGGCCGGGGGCCTCAGCAATTCCGCCGTGCTCAATAGGATCATGTCGGGAAACCCAACGCAGTTTGACGGAATCCTCAATGGTCTGGACATGCGTATTTTCATTGTGAATCCCGCCGGCATAATCTTCGGCGAAGGGTCCCAGATCAATGTCTCTCAATTAGTCGCTTCGGGCCTGAATATGTCGAACGACGCATTCGATGCCATCCTGGCCGACGAGAGCAGACTGATGGTGTTCCGGGAAGGGGAAGGGACTGTTCAGAACCTCGGCGCCATCTCCGCCGACAGCGTCTATTTGATCGGCCAGAAGGTCCTCAACTTGGGTTCGATTGTGGCTCCAGAAGGTTTGGTCGTATTAGCGGCCGGCGACAGAGTGTATCTCGGTCAGGATGGCAGTAACGTCCTGGTCGAAGTCGGCACGGAGCCGGTGGACTCCTCTGCTGACGTGGTCAACGAAGGCACAATCACCGCCGACAATGGCAGTATTATCCTGGCCGCCGGCGACCGGTTTTCTCGGGCGATCAGCAACGTCGGCGCTCTGGCGGCAGCCGCCGGTACGATAACCGTTGACGCGGCCCGGTTTGAAAACAGCGGCACGATTGGCGCCGACGGCGGCTCCGTCAGTCTGACGGCGAGCGAACGAATGGTGCTCAACGGAGAAGGCACGATCACTGCAGACGGCGGCTCGTTGCTGGTCGAGACTCCGGAACTGACCATAGCAGACGGCTACGTACCCGCCGAAGCCGCCGAGAATACGCTGTACGAGAAATGGGTCGAGGAGCAATCACAAGCCGGGACGGACCTCGAACTGGTTGCCGGTTCGAAAACACTCGGCAATATCGTCGTCGAGAATATCAGCGACGGTGAAATCACAGGTGGCAGCGGCGACATCGCGCTTCGCACCAAGTACGATGCCGGCGGTATCACGTTTCTTTCGCCAATCGAGGGCGACCCGGTCACGACCACAATCCACACGGCCGATGGCGGAAGCGTCTATATGCTTGCCGGTGCGGGTGGTATTATGACCGGTGATATTATGACTGATATTACCTCCGGCGGCGCCTTAACCGAACCGGGTCAAATCAGACTCTATACGAACAATAACGGTTATATAGAGACAGGACAATTGACAGTGAACGGAGGTAGTTACGATGAAATCTCTGTTCTTGCTTCAAGTGACGTAACGATCAACGGTAATGTTGGGGCAAGTACAAACGAATTCGGCGAGGAGATGGATCATGGCACGGCCAAAATTCATTTAGTATCTGTAAACGGCGATGTCGATATTGATGGTACAGTTAAAGCCAGAGCGTACGGGAAAGAATCTACAACGGCGGGAATTCTCATCAGTGCCGGTAAAGATGTGTTAGTAAATACTGGAGCAAGCCAGATAGAAGCGTATGCACATACTACGGAATATTACCATCCTGCCGATGCGTCGGTGTCAATATATGCTGGCGGTCTTTTCCATCGCGATGAAGGCGGTTTTGCTACGGTTCATGTTTATGCGAAAAGCGGCACGTTTTGCGACGTGGCCGAGGTGTTCTCGACGGATCCTCCTGGGTATTGGGACGAGACCGATGGGGAAAGTCACGCATCGTTGAAAATTGAGGAGGGTTCGTCCGGCGGCGTACCCGATTGTCCGATGCCGCCGGATTTGCCTCCTCCGCTTCCGCCGATTACCTTGCCCGATATGACCACAACACACATGGGCAACCCCGTGAGCGATAACGTCCTCGAGAACGACACTCTTCCCGGCGGCGGGAACCTCACAGCCATTCTGACCAGCGAGCCGGAGCATGGCGAGCTGATAGAATTCGACTGGGAGACCGGCGACTATACGTACCAGCCGGAGGAAGGCTTCGTGGGTACGGACACCTTCACTTACATCGCCACAGACGGCGAACTCTATACCGACCCGATTACAGTCACAATCAATGTGACGAACACTCTGCCCGTTACGGAGGAGGATACGGCCACGACCGATCAGGGCGCTGCAGTAATCATCAACGTTCTGGCTAACGACAGTGATCCAGACCATGATCCGTTCACAGCGGCTCTGGCCAGTGGTCCGGCGTACGGTACGTTGACGCCGAATCCGGACGGCACATTCACCTATACGCCGAAGTTGGGCTACGCCGGGCCAGACGGTTTCACGTATTATGCCACCGATGGCCAGACAGGTGCGGAGTTCACGCAGACCACGGTGAGCATTACGGTCAATCCAATCAAAGGGCTGGCCTTTGTACTTGCGGCGCCGCTTCCTGAGCCGGTGGAATTAGAGTATTCGGGCTGTCCGGCTCTGATGACGTGGGCGGCGAACGAGCTGGGGATCAATAAGAAAATGATGCAGATCTGGTTCGTCAATGCCCTGGCCTCGTCCCGAGAGATACAGCCGTGCGATACCTGTGCACGGCTTAAAGTGGCGGCCACGGTGCTGCAGGATGCCGACGGGACTCGCACCGCCGCTCTGGCGCAGGTTATCAATGAGCTCGCTTCAAGCACAGCTCCGCCCTCTCCGGAGCAGATGACGTCGATTGCCAGTGCAATAGCAAACAACACCGATCCCGGCAGCCGCTATGCAATGGCCGGACAATACCTTGATGCTCTTGCGGCATACGTTGGCACGTTGAATAACGACATGAACTTCTCTACCGAGGAGTCCATCACATTCGCCGCGGATCGATACGTTGCGCCGCTGGCCGACGGCCGGAACGCGAGCGTGGCGGCCTTTGTTGCAGCAAGACTGGCCGCTCTGGGCGGGTAATAAGACAGGTCAGCATAGTCGCAGAGCCTATTGAAGGGCTCTTGCCGAGGGCGCATAAGCGACCGGCTTGGGCACGCGGATTTCTTTTACACGCTGTTCCAGTCTTGCCGCCTCGGCCACGTTTGCGGTCTTGCGGTTCAACCGGGCCAGCGTCTCCAGCACGTCGGCCACTTTGGGGTGATCTTCGCCGGAGATACCATCGAGGATATCCAATGCCCTGCGGCATAGGTTTTGTGCTTCGGTGTATTTGCCCTCCTCCATGTACACTTGTGCCAGACTATTGAGAGCTGTCGCCGTGCGGTCCCTGTCGGCGCCTTGCGTGCCGTCCAGGATTTTCAACGTTTTCTGTAGGAGGTCCTCGGCCTTGCTGTACTCTCTGCGTGAGATGCGGAACTGCGCCAACTGGATCAAGACATCGCATTCAACCAGGCGCCCGCAATCAGGCTGATTCTGAACTACACGCAGAGATTTTTCGAGGAGCACTTTTGCGTTTGCCGGGTCGCCTTTGGCTTGGTCAATTTTTGCCATCACCAGCCAGAGCGGGACGAGAAAATGATGATCCGGCCCATGGATTTTTTCGTGGATGGACAGTGCTTTGGAAATCAACGCTTCGGCTTCCGCATACCTTCCCTGCGATGCGTAGAGCGTTGCCAGGCTGCTTTGCACCTTGGCCGTGTACAGGTGCTCAGGCCCGTAACTCTTGTCGATCACGGCAATCGCTTCGATGAAGTACGATTCGGCGTGTGCGTAGTCACCCTGCGCCATGAGCAGGCGAGCCATATCCACCTTGAGCGGCGCGATTTCCTGGTCGTCGTCGGGACGGACGGAACGTATAATGCTCATGGCTCGCTCGAGCGTGCTTTCGGCCTCCTGGTATCGGGCCTGCCCCCGGTAAATCTCACTGAGAATCCGCAGCGTGTAGGCCACGTAGGGATGATTCGGGTTATGTACCTTTTCCTGCAGTTCCAAACCTAACCGGCACATGGTCTCGGCCTGGCCCAGGTTGCCCTGTTCCTTGTACAGATACGCCAAATCAATCAGGCAGGCGCATACTTCGGAATCCGAGGCGTTCGTTGTTTGTGCCAGACTCAACGCTCTTTCCAAAAGGGGCTGTGCCTTTTCGTAGCCGCCGCACGCCATATAGACTCGTGCCATGGATCGCAGCGCAGCGGATGACTGGGCGTTTTCTGCCGGCGTTTTCGCTGCGCCCAGCGCGCTGCCGCACAGAACAAACCAGATACAGAACAAGACGAGTACAACAGCCTTTGTGCTCCGCTGTGGCGTAAGCCATCCCGGCGATTCAGCGGACTGTGCTTTGGCCTGTGCCATTGTGGAATCCTCCATCCGCCCCTAAGGGGATCCTTTCTATTGTCGATTGTCGGTTGACGATTTCCGATCAAGTGACTGGTGATTAGTGATTGGTGAACAGCCATTGTAGCTGCTCGTCAGTTACCAGTCACCGATAACCAGTAACCAATAACCAGTAATCAATCGAAAGTCGCAAATCGAAAATCGCAAATCCTGTCCTCCACAGGTGCTTTATTAAAATATAGGAAATAGATGTGCCGGGAGCAAGAATGTTATTATCGTCCCAGAAGGTGTGGCTTATCCGCCAGGGAAAGGGACGGTGGAAAAACGGACGGGCGCTCTCTTGGGGGCACCTCGCGCGCCACGGCCGGCCCATGCTTAGCCCGGGAACTCCTGCCAGGTCCGAATTCTATTCGTGCCGATAGACTTCCCAGCCCATGTAGTTATCGAGGGCTTCGGCGATGGCATCCGCTTTTTGTGAGAGGCTCACGGCCACGTGGTGCTCGAAGCCCGTCCTGCAGATGTATCCCATGAGGGACTGGAGGTCCGGGATTTTCATCACGCCGTAGCCGCCGAAGGTCTCCAGTTTGTCGTCTGTGAATTCCCCTTCGCCGACGTAGGCCGTGATGATCCCGGCCGCGTCGTCCGTCGTCGTCCTGCAGAACGTCGCTTTCCCGGGGGCTATTCTGCCGACAATCGTCCCGTAGGTGTTCTCTTTGCCCACGGACCCGGCGATGATCTCCTGGTAGTCCATCTTCGAGTCTCGCAAGAACGACTTCGGCAGATTGCTGCAATGGAACAGGACCGCCTTGTCGGGATCGGAGCCGTAGTTGTTGTTCCAGTCCAGAAGCGCGCTGGGCGTGCCGCCGGCCAACTGGAGAATGTACATCCCCAACAACCCTGTCACATCGACCTCACAGGCGCTGGGCACCAGCGATTCGCTCATCATGCTCATAAGCGTGCAGGGGACGATGCCGAAGAATTCTTCCAGGGCGGTCCAGCATTGAATGGCGGTGCCGTCCAGCTCGGTTTCTTTGACCCACCGGTCTATCACGGAGCCGAACTTGGCCATCTTCAAAAGCTGCTCGGCGGGAATTGATTCAGTTGAGGTGTATTTCTTCAGAGCATCTAATTTTCTTTTGACCGCTCTGTCGTTATCGCCAAGCCGCTCAACTCTGCCGAGGATTTCGGACAAATCTATCGTCTCCACCGAAATACCTGAAAGCTCGAGGATTTTTTCGCTGTAACGGACGGTGTTGAATGCGCCGGTGCGGGCGCCAATCGCACCGAATCGGACGTTCTTGAGGCCCTTGACAATCCTGCACACGGAGGCGAAATCATCCAAGTCCTCTTTGAACGGGGCCGATGTCACCGCGACGGTGTGCGAATTTGTCAGCGTATAGGGAATGCCGGCCTGCCTGAGATTGTTGCAGACGCTGATCTTGCCGCAGAAGGAATCCCGCCTGTCGGCGATGGTCATTTTGCCCTGTACGTCAGGCTCGGCGTGAATCAGGATCGGCACGTTCAGCTCGGAGCGTTTAATTGTCTCGGCCACCGCTTTTTCATCGCCGAAGTTGGGCAGGGTCACAATGACGCCGTCTATCTTCTCTCGCTTTGCCGCAAAAAGGGCGGCACACTTCTTCGCGTCGGCAAAGGTCTCGACCGTGCCGTACTTCGTCTCCTGCATCGAGAGAGCGACGGAGTCGAAGCCGTTTTTCTTGAGCACCTCAAGTATGTTTTTGCGCCCCTCTTTGGCTAACGCATCGGGGAAGAACCCGCGGTTTCCAACGATGACGCCGAACGTTGTCTTATTCATTTTCGTTTCTCCTTCACAGAAAAGCCTTACGACCAAAATTGGCCGTAATAAGCATTTTCACCGTGTTTGCGTAAGTAGTGTTTGTCCAGAAGCACGCGGCTGATCGGGCCCTGATCGGGGTTTATTGTCATGGTGCCCAGAGCCATCGCTGCGACTTGCTCGAGCACAACGGTAGATTCGACGGCGGCTGCGGGATTTTTGCCCCATGTGAAAGGGCCGTGATTTGCCACTAAAATTGCAGGTATCTGCATCGGGTCCATGCCGGCAAGGCGCTGGACGATGACCTTGCCCGTGTTCAATTCATAGTCGCTCTGTATCTGCGCTTGGGTCATAACCTCGGTCACCGGGATTGCCCCGTAGAAATAGTCGGCGTGCGTCGTGCCGAAGCACGGAATCTCCCGGCAGGCCTGTGCCCAGATCGTTGCACTGGGCGAATGAGTGTGGCATATACCGCCGATAGCTTCAAAGTTTCTGTATAGCTCCAGATGGGTCGGCGTGTCCGATGAAGGCTTGAGAGCCCCTTCGACGGTATTTCCATCCAAATCGAGCAGGACGACCTTGTCGGGTGTCAGCTCATCGTACGAAACACCGCTGGGCTTGATGGCTACTATGCGCGCCGAGCGGTCTATCCCGCTGACGTTGCCCCAACTGCAGATGACGAGCCTCTGTTTCTGCAGCTCGCGGTTTGCGTCGCAGACAGCTTTCTTGAGTTCCTCGTGCATACCGTGTGCCCTAACCCTGAATGCTGTCTTTAATGCTCAATAGCTCTTTCATAACGTTGGCCAATTGGCCGGACCCGTCGCGCACGCCAAAGGCGTCGTGCAACTGCTTGTACAGGGCATACAACTTTTGATAGACCCGGTGGTTGTCGGGAACGGGCTGATAGGTCACATCTTTGATGCCGCACATCGCCGCTTGAGCATCGCTGAAGCGGTCGTAGCCGCCGGTCTTTTTGCCGGCCGCCACCGCCCCGGCGATGCACGCGCCCAGCGCACAGCTCTGAGCGGAGCGAGATATTTTCATTTCTCTTGCGGTGACGTCGGCGTAAATCTGCATCAGCAGAGGATTCTTTTCGGCGATTCCGCCGCAATTAATCACCTCTGAGACTTTGACGCCGTATTCCTCAAACCTGTTGATAATCGTCAGCGCGCCAAACGCGGTCGCCTCGATCAGCGCCCGGTAGATTTCTTCGGGCCTGGTGTGGAGCGTCTGGCCGACCAGCAGCCCGGTCAGTCTCTGGTCCACCAGCACCGTTCGATTGCCGTTGTTCCAGTCGAGTGCCAGAAGGCCGGATTGGCCCGGTTTGAGCTTAGCGGCCTTGTCGGTAAGGGCTTCGTGAGAGCCTGCTTTCGAGCCGCCCGGCTGGATGTAATTGACGAACCAGTTGAAAATATCGCCCACGGCGGATTGGCCCGCCTCCAGGCCGAAGTAGCCGGGCAGAATAGAGCCGTCCACGATGCCGCAGATTCCAGGAATATCGGCCAGCTCCCGGCTCGATTCAGCCACAAGCATATCGCAGGTGCTGGTGCCGATGATTTTGACAAGAACCCCCTCTTGAATTCCCGATCCGACGGCACCTAAGTGAGCGTCGAAGGCGCCCATGGCCACGGGAATGCCCGGGGGCAGGCCGAGTTGCCTTGCCCACTCATCGGTCAGATGTCCGGCCGTCTGATCCACGGCATACGTCCGGTCGCTCAGTGTCTTTCGGAGCCTGCCCAGCTTCGGGTCGAGCTTGGCGAGAAATCTCTCGTCGGGGTAGCCGCCCCAGTCGTCGTTGAACATGGCCTTATGGCCGGCGGCGCAGCGGCAGCGTTTGAGCTTGTCCGGCGCTTCGGTTGCCGTCAAGACGGCGGGCAACCAGTCGGCGTGTTCCACCCATGTGTAGGCCACGTCAAAGACCCTCGGATCCACACGAAGACAATGGGAAATTTTGCTGAAAAACCATTCGGAGGAATAAGTCCCGCCGCACCGGGCAAGATATTCGGGGTGTTCTTTTGCGGCCAATTGGGTAATCTGGGCGGCTTCGGCATGACCCGTGTGGTCCTTCCACAGCCAGGCACAGGCGTTCGGATTGTCCTTGAATTCATCCAGCATACTCAAGGGTGTGCCGTTCTTATCAACGGGGATCGGCGTTGAGCCGGTTGTGTCGATGCCGATGCCTATAATCCGGCTCGGTTGAAAACCCTTCACAGTCTTTTTCGCTTTGGTGATTGCCGCCTTGATGGTAATCTCGGTACCCTTCAGGTAGTCAGCAGGGTTTTGCCTGGCCAGATTGTGATCGGCCGGGTCGAGAATGATGCCGGCTTGCCCGGTTTCGTATTCATGCACGGCTGTGCTTAGCTCACGGCCGCTGGTGACATCAACGATCAAACACCTAACAGAGTTGGTTCCGAAATCCAAACCGATTGTGTATGCCATAATGTGCCCTCTCGATTAAGGATTCTGCATGGCAATGATGATAGGGGCTTTGGTGCGGAATTGCAAGTATCTAATGCCGTCATTCTTTGGAAGCACGGCAATTGTGCGAGCCACGCGGGCTTAGCTAAAATATCTTGCAGCCGGTCCGGCGAGCCGGTAGAATCTCTTGGCATTAAAGTTGAACGGATTGGCAATACGAGTCAATTGCAGGAAAGGATGTTTCATGGGGTCATTTCAAACGTTTGGGATCATGGGAGCGGTGCTTGCCGGTTTAGACTGGGCAGCCATCATCGTGTATTTTACCATCCTGATGGGGATTTCCTGGTGGGCGGTCCTGAGAAACAGGGACACGGCGGCTGACTACTTTCTGGCTGGCCGAAATCTGGGATGGTTCGTCGTTGGCGCGTCGATCTTTGCCTCCAATATCGGCTCGGAGCACCTGGTCGGGTTAGCCGGCTCGGGGGCGACCGACGGTGTGGCCATGGCACACTACGAGCTCCATGCCTGGTGCCTGCTGGTTCTGGGCTGGGTGATGGTTCCGTTCTATATGCGATCAAAGGTCTATACAATGCCCGAATTTCTGGAAAGGCGTTTTTCGCCGACCGCACGCTGGGTTTTGTCCATCATCTCGCTGGTCGCCTACGTGTTGACGAAGATCGCCGTGGGCATCTTTGCCGGCGGGGTTGTTTTCAGCGTCCTGCTGCCGGATGTCAGTTTCATGGGGCTGGACAGCTTCTGGATCGGCTCATTTCTGGTGATTGTGCTGACCGGGGTTTACACTATTGTCGGCGGGTTGCGGGCCGTGGCATACACCGAAGCCGTGCAGACGATTATCCTGGTTCTCGGCTCGGTCTTGTTAACCATTTTCGGCCTTCATGCCCTGGGAGGCTGGGGGGAGCTGCGGGCGATCTGCGGCTCGGACATGTTCAACCTTTGGAAGCCGCTGGTGCCGGCTAACATTGAAGGCACGTGGGCGCCGGTCAGGGAATCGGGCCGGATGGCCTGGTACTTCAATGACAGCTATCCCTGGCTCGGAATGCTCTTTTGCGCGCCCATCATCGGGCTGTGGTATTGGTGCACCGATCAGTACATCGTGCAACGTGCCTTGGGGGCGCCGAACGAACGGGCGGCGCGGCGAGGTTCGATCTGTGCATCCTTTTTCAAGCTGCTGCCGGTATTTATCTTCATCGTCCCCGGCATGATCTGCTTTGCCTTAGCCAAGAGCGGCAAAATTGATGCAATCAGAAGCGTCATACTGGATAGCCAGGGCAACGTCGTCCGAGACCAAGCCCAGACGGCTTTCCCGCTGCTGGTCGCCAATGTCCTGCCCATTGGCATACGAGGGGTCGTCGTCGCCGGGTTATTGGCGGCCCTGATGAGCTCGCTTGCCGGCGCCTTCAACGCCTCCTCCACGCTGTTCACGATAGACCTCTACACCAAGTTCCGTCCCCATGCCACACAGCACAAGCTCGTGTGGGTCGGTCGTGTTGCAACCGCCGTGATGGTATTAATAGGTCTGTTGTGGATTCCGGTGATCCGGGGCGGCAGGGGTCTATATGATTACCTGCAGGGCGTACAGGCGTACCTTGCGCCACCGATTTTCGTAGTCTTCTTCTTAGGCGTATTCGTCAGACGGCTTAACGCCAAAGGCTGCCTGGCGGCATTGATTACCGGATTCCTCCTGGGCCTGATTCGCTTGGCGATAGATACGCCCGTTAAGCTGCTGAAGGGCTTCGAGTATAACCAGGGATCGTTTCTCTGGATCATGAACAACGTCTTCTTCCAGTACTACAGTCTGCTGATTTTCGTCGTGTGTGTGGTTGTGATGATCGTGGTCAGCTATCTGACGGAACCTCCCTCCTACGAACGAATAAGCGGCCTTACCTATGGAACCACCACCAGCGAGGATCGGGACAAGTCGCGGTCCAGTTGGACGAAAGCCGATGTTGCCTTCTCGATTGCTCTGCTTGTGTTCATTGTGGCGGCGTATATTTATTTCACCGGCTGATCGACATTGTCTATCGGAACGTGAAAATGGCGAGACGCCTTGTTTTCTTCATAACGCTTACCGTGCCGGTTTTTGTTTACAGTTGCTCTGCCAGCAGACCCGGACTGAACGATCCCTCAGAGATTGAAAGACCCGGCGGCACACCCGCGGCGGTCCAGCCTTATCGAAGCGAGCCCGGCACGGTCACGCCGATTCGAGTCGCGCCGGAGCAGCTCAAACCTGATGAAACCGAGCCCGGCGAAGCCGGGCCTTCTGAACCTGAACCCAATAATCCCGATCTTGACATCACCGAGCCTAATAAGCCTGTGTCCGAGCCGAACGAAGTTGCACCTGCCGTCGTCGAGCCTGCCGGGGTCGAGCGCAACGACCTGAAGCTCGGTCCGGCGACCTCTTTTCATGGCAAAGGCGCTGAGATCCTGAAGAGCTTCGTTGATGACAAGGGAATGGTTGACTACAAGGGACTCAGGCGAAAACGGATCGAGCTTAGGGCGCTGCTGAATGAATTCGCCGGCCTTGACCCCAATGAGTACGAGTCCTGGCCCCGGGAGGATAAAATCGCCTTCTGGATCAACGCGTACAACCTCCAGAAGCTCAAGATCGTTACGGACAACTATCCCATTGAGCCGTTGTCCCGAATCTTCACCATTTACTGGGGCCCCAGCAGCATCAGGCACATTGAAGGAAAGATCACCCGGCACAAATTTCTCGTGATGGACGAGGAATTCACCTTTGCGCGGATTGAAAAGCGTTTTTTCCGGGGCGAATTTGACGACCCCAGAATATTCTTTGCCCTGTCGAACGCGTGCCTGTCGAGTCCGCCGCTGCGCAGCGAGCCGTATTACGGGCGGAAGCTCGACGAACAGTTGGATGACCAGGCCGGGAGGTTCCTGGCCAGCCCGGTCGCGTTCAGAATAGACAGAGAAAAGCAGAAAGTTTACTTATCAGCCTTGTTTCAGTCATCATCCTATGGTAAAGAGTTTGCTGAAAAATTCGCAATCGACAGGAAGTTCAAGGACCAGCCGCCTGCAACGCGGGCGGTATTGAATTTCATCAGCAATTATGTTTCGAAGCAGGATGTTTCTTTTCTCGAAGTAGGAAACTATACTATTGAGCACATGACGTATGACTGGACAATTAACGATGGTTCATAGAAGGATAAATGACAAATGGCAAGAAAATCAGTAAGCAGAGATCATAGTACCGGCAATTATCTTTTTACCAGCGAGTCCGTAACGATGGGCCATCCGGATAAGGTGGCCGACCACATATCGGATGCGATTCTTGACGCCATGCTCGCCCAGGACCCCAAGAGCAGGGTGGCCTGCGAAACCCTTGTAAAGGCCGACATGGTCGTTGTGGCCGGCGAGATCACGACCGAGGCCCGCGTCGATATTCCGACGATCGTTCGGCAGACGATAAAGGACATCGGATACGATAACCCGGAGCTCGGTTTTCACTACGAGAATTGCGCCGTTCTGGTGTCGATCACAAAGCAGAGTCCCGATATTTCACAGGGTGTCACCGAGGGCGCCGGCCGGCACAAGGAGCAGGGCGCCGGGGACCAGGGAATGATGTTCGGCTTCGCGTGCAGAGAAACGCCCGCCTTGATGCCGATGCCGATCCAGTTGGCGCACCTGCTCACCACACAACTGGAAAAGATGCGCCGGAGCGGGAAACTGCCCTGGCTGCGGCCCGACGGCAAAACTCAGGTAACAATCGAGTACCAGAACGGCAAACCCAAACGCATTCATACCGTCGTGGTGTCCACGCACCACGCGCCGACTATTCCGGACCGGCAATTGAGAAAACAGGTCATCGAAAAAGTGATCCGTCCCGTCCTGCCGAAACGGCTCGTTGACAAAAAAACCATATTCCATATCAACCCGACCGGCAGATTCGTGGAAGGCGGCCCAAAGGCCGACTGCGGTCTGACGGGACGGAAAATCATCGTTGATACATACGGCGGAAGAGGAAGTCACGGAGGCGGCGCCTTTAGCGGCAAAGACCCGACGAAGGTGGACCGGACGGCCAGTTACATGGCTCGCTACATCGCCAAGAATGTCGTGGCCGCAGGCTTGGCGGATACCTGTGAGGTTCAGCTATCCTACGCCATCGGCGTGGCCGAGCCGATCTCCGTGTTTGTCGATACGGCGGGGACGTCAAAGATCAGCGAGCAGAAGCTGTGCCGGATCGTACGGGAGCTTTTCCCCTTGACTCCGAAGGGGATGATCAGCCACTTAAAACTGGCTCGGCCGATCTTCACCGAGACCTCTTACGGCGGACATTTCGGGCGAAAGGGCCCCAACTTCACCTGGGAAAAAACGGATATGGCAGCCAAGCTCCGCAAGGCCGCCGGATTATAGAGGCCAAGCACTTAAATAGCCACTAAGCCGCGAAGGCACCAAGCAGCAGGATACTGCTGTCATTGCGAGGCCTGAGAATCAGGCCGTGGCAATCTCAAGGCTGCGAACAGATTTTTTCAACAGGCCCGCTGTCTCTGGTTAAAAAAATAACCAAAAACCAACCCCTCACGGGTTGGCTTTTGGTTTAACTTTATGGCACTGCGTTTATTCTTGCGCTTCTTCAAGTCCCATTTCCGGTCCCGATCCGACATTAAACGATCCGCCTTCTGGTGAATTCGCGCCCCCACCTCTGAGAGGACCGAAGATCATGGCAGTACAGAACGCAGGCAAGTTATCTTGGTCAATGCCGAGGATAACTGTTTGGCCGTTCGAATGCGTGAACTGCAAAAACATTAGAGTATGCAGTTTTCCCTCTGGATCTGGCGGAACTGGAGGATATTGACTGGCAAACTCGTCATAAGTGAGCATTTTCAGGTCTTTTGCGCCTAGCGCTTCCTCCAACAGGTCGCGTGCGTCAATACTTATTGTGTGTTTGAGCGCTTCCTGTTCCTCCGCCGACAGACTTGCCACTGTGTTGTAGCTCCTTTGCGCTATCTCCTGTGCAGAAGCTTGCGGCGTTGCGCCTTTGAAGATGAAACTAACCACCGCAATGATTGCGATGATGGCAACAATGCCGCCGACAGGAACTGCTTTTTTGAGTAGAGACATAGTAGTGTTAGCTCCTTTCCAATATCCAGAATTAAGCAGAGCCATTTTGAGCCGGCGCTGATGACTCTGAAGCTCGACCTCAGGGAGGTCAAGGTTTTCTAATTTCTTGATTAAGTCGTCTTGATTCATAATTCTGGGTATTATTAGTGGTTAATGTTAGTTTTTTTCGACCTTTCACTATCTGCAACGCGCGCTTGCGCTATTTATAATGCGCGACTCGGCGAAAGGTTGCGTTTCTATCTCTTCGTTCATTGATGCTCGCAGTTTTTCAAGGGCGCGGTGAAGTAGAGATTTTATCGTGCCCTCGGATTTACCTAAAATCTCGCTGATTTCTTTTATCTGCTTTTGTTCAAAGAATCGCAGAGTGATGACCTCTTGATATTTAATATCGAGCTGGGCGATTTTCTGCTGACAAACAATAAAATCCCGGTGCTGTTTTAACTTTTCTTGGGCTGCAATTATTTCGGTTTCGGGATTATGCAAAGAAACCGGCTCAAAGCCTTGTTCCTGCAATTCATCAAGAGAAGCGGACTTATATTTGTCTTTTCTGAAATGCAGATTGATTTTATTGGTGGCAATTCTATACAGCCATGAGGAAAAAGAGATGTTGCGCCAGCGGAATTGCCAAAGTTTTTTGAGAGCCTCAAAAAATGTTTCCGAAGTGATATCTTGGGCCATTTCAAGGTTGGCAGTTCGCTTCAAAACATAACCAAAGATTTTGGGATAATATTGGACGTAAACTTTAGTAAAAACCTCTGGCTCTTTTTGAGCCAGTTTTATCAGTTCTTTTTCTTCGTTTACATCCATAGCTTAAGCATAATAAGATAAGCGCACATAATATTATAATGCGCCAATTTGAAAAGCGTTGCACATTCAGAGTAATTCACTCGCTTTCACGCACGGTTAGATTGGGAGCATTGGCTTGGGACGCTAACAGAATTTTCTCTATTTTTTGCTTGACAGAATTGGGGAAAGGTGGTTTAATATAGACATAATGAGGCAGATGAACCGCAAAAATACCGGTAACTGGTGGTGGCCTGCGGGATAAAATCCGGCGGGCGAGCGGTAGTTTGCTTGATACAATTTTGTTAGATTCGCGAAGAACGCAGCCTGTCGGAAAAGCAGGCTGCTTTTTTTATTTGTATTTTGGGCGATTTGGGAATAGAAACGTCAGTAAGAGGTTTGAAGCATGGACGATTATAGGCAAATAATACTCAATGCCGGCCCCGGCCAAATCGTGCCGATCGTCAAACGGATCGATATGGCCGAGCCCGTGGACTTCTTTGCCAAGCTGAGCGACTGCGGCCGGGCCAAGAACTGCTGTTTGTTCGAGTCCAGAGAGCACTTGGCCGGCTATACCGAGTTGAGTTTCGGCACGGCAAAGCCGGCACTCTACCTTACCGGCACGGGCGCCGAATTTACTATCAAGGCCCTGAGCAAAACGGGGCGCCGCATGATAGAGTATCTCTCGGCTCAGCAGTCTCGCTTCGATTTCTGCGAATCAATCCAGTTCAGTCCCCAGACGATTACCGGAAAAATCAAACAGTCACGGGAATTGGTCGATGAGCAGACGCGCCTCAAGACGACCAACCAGATGGACGTTTTGCGGGCGGTGGCCTTTAGCTTCAAGCTGGCGAGCAAGCCCTTTCGCGTGACCTGCGGATTGTTAGGGGCCCTGAGCTACGATTTCATAGACCAGTTTGAGAAGCTGCCCGCCAATGAAAAGGACCTGTTGGGCAATCCGGATTACGAGCTCTATTTTGCTGATAATATCTTCGTGATGGACCACGGCCAGCACCAGGGCTTTGTGGTTGTCAACGTGATCGTCACCGACGGCGACCGCGAAGCGGCAATCGCCGAGGCCCAGGAGTGCTTCGACTACTATCACAATCTTGCACGATTTGACGTGCCGCAGGGAAGAAAATTTACCGGGCCGATTCCGCCCGCCTCGACGGATACGAATCAGGAGCAGTACGAAGCGATGGTCAAAACCGCCAAGCGGCACATCCTCGACGGCGATATTTTCCAGGTCGTGCTGAGCCGGACGAAGATCGAGCCCTGCCCGGATGAGCCGCTGGACGTTTACAAGCGGCTCAGAGTGCTGAATCCTTCGCCGTATATGTTTTATCTGAATACACCCAACACGATACTGATGGGTTCGAGTCCCGAGCTGAATCTGCGGGTCAGCGGCACCGGCCCCCGCAGCGTCGAGATCAGGCCGATTGCCGGCACGAAGCCCAGAGGCCGGGTCGCAGGCAAAATTGACCCTGACACCGATTTCAGATATGAGGCCGAATTGAAGATCGACCGCAAAGAGCTGGCCGAGCACATGATGCTGGTTGACCTGGCGAGAAACGACATCGCCCGGGTGGCTGAGCCGGGCAGCCGAGTAGTGACCGAGCTGCTGACAGCCGAGAAATATGAGTCCGTTCAGCACCTTGTCAGTAATGTCAAGGGCGTGCTCGCCGGCGGTCTCGATGCGCTCAGCGCGTACCTGGCCACGATGAACATGGGGACGCTCACGGGCGCCCCAAAGATTGAGGCAATGAAAATCATTCGCGGGCTGGAAAAAACCAAGCGCGGCTACTACGGCGGGGCGGTGATGTACCTGACGGTGGACGGCCAGTTCGACAGTTGTATCACCATCCGGAGCCTCCAGGTCAGGGATCACGCCGCTTATATCCGGGTGGGCGCCGGCATCGTCCATGATAGTGTCCCAAAGACGGAATTCGAGGAGACCGAGCACAAGGCAAATTCCTGCCTGCGTGCGATTCGTGGAGAGTAATAGCAGCAGACGATGGATTCCCGCTCTTGCGGGAGTGACAATGAATTAGGACGGACATCCGATGGAAGGCACAAAAAGAAAGGTCTTGTTCATCGATAATTTCGATTCGTTCACGTACAATCTGGTCGATGATTTCAGTAAGCGCAATTGCCGGGCGAAGGTGTATCGGGCCGATACCGAGCTTGAAGAGCTTAAGTGCGTGGCGGAAGAATTCGGGCCTGATTTGCTTGTCATTTCGCCGGGGCCGGGCACGCCCGACACGGCGGGGGTGTCACTTGAAGCCGTCGGCTATTTTAAGGATAAGCTGCCGATTTTGGGTGTGTGCCTGGGCCATCAAGTCATCGTGCAATATTTTGGCGGGAAGGTCGGCCATGCGCCGGAGCCGGTGCACGGCAAGCCTTCGAGAATAACTCACAACGAAAAGGACATCTTTGCCGGCGTCGAGAATCCGCTTCAGGCCGGACGTTATCACAGCCTTTGCGCGCTGGAGCTGCCGGACTGCCTCGAACAAACCGCCGAATTTGAGGGAATCGTGATGGGAGTCCGGCACAAGGAGCTTCCGATATTCGGCGTGCAGTTCCACCCGGAGAGCATTTTGACCCCTGCTGGCGGCAAGATCATCGAAAATGCCCTGTCAATTGCCGAAGTCTGCAAGAGGATCCAATAATGGCAACAATTATCGAATATATTGACCCGTTGTTGCGGGGCGAGAGCTTGAGCTTTGAGCGGGCGAGAAGTTTGCTGGATGTGGTTTTTGAGGGTGGGGTGCCCGAAGTTCAAATTGCGGCGTTTCTGACAGCGATGCGCATCAAGGGAGCAACGGCGCCGGAACTGGCGGGGTTTGCCCAATCGTTGCGGAGCCATGCTGTTGCCATAACGGTTGGTATCGATAATTTGGTTGACACATGTGGCACGGGCGGCGGAGCTGTTAAGACCTGCAATGTTTCGACTGCGTCGGCGATAGTGGCCGCAGGGGCGGGAGTCTATGTCGCCAAGCACGGCAATCGCGGAATAACCAGCTCCTGCGGCTCGGCGGACGTATTGGAAGCATTGGGCGTTAAGATTGATGCTTCCCCCCTGACGGTGGCGCAGTGCATACAACAGGCGCATATCGGGTTTATGTTCGCACCGATGTTCCATCCGGCGATGAAATATGTTCAGCCGATCCGCAAGAGTCTGGGCTTCAGGACGGTCTTCAATATCCTTGGGCCTTTGGCGAATCCCGCCGGGGCAACGGCTCAGGTTCTGGGCGTCGCGGATGAAAAATTGATGCCCTTGGTCGCCGACGCGCTTAAATGGCTGGGCACGCGGTACGCCATGGTTGTTCACAGTGAGGGGCTGGATGAGATCGGCACGGCGGGAGTCACCAAAATAGCCGAGCTGAAAGAGGGGCGGATTACGAACAAAGAGCTGAATCCGCGGGATTTGGGTATCGAGCTGGCCAATATAGAAGACTTGAAGGTGGCCGATGCCAAGACCAGCGCCAAGGTCTTGAGGGATATCTTGAGCGGCAAAGAGACGGGGCCGAGGAGAAATATTGTGGTTCTCAATGCTTCGGCTGCGATCATCGCGGGTGGTTTGGCCGAAGATTTCGCCTCGGCCATCGAGTTAGCGGAAGCCTCGGTCGGCGACGGCCGGGCATTGGCTTGTCTGGAGACGTTGATCGAAGTCTCAAACAAGGGCTAAGACATATCAGGACGCAGGTCACGGGGCCGCGAGAGACGAATATGTTAATACCGAAGGTCAAGATTTGCGGTATCACCAATTATGAGGACGCTGTGGCGGCGACGGATATGGGTGCGGATTTGCTGGGCTTCAATTTCTATCCGAAGAGCCCGCGGTCCGTGACGCCCCAGAAAGCCGCTGGCATCATCAGCAAGCTGCCGGCCTTCATGGACGTCGCCGGTGTGTTTGTAAATGCTTCGATTGAGCAAATTCACGAGACGAAGGACCTTTGCCGGCTGGACTGGGTCCAGTTGCACGGCGACGAAGATCCGCAGTTTTGCCGGTCGCTCCTCTCTCATAATGTCAGGACAATGAAGGCGATACGCGTCAAAGACCAGACGGACATCGAGAGGGCGGATAGTTTCTTCACGGATGCAATCTTATTGGATGCCTTCGATCCTCGAAAGTACGGCGGGACGGGGCTGACTTTCGATTGGAACGTCATAGGGCACATCAGCAAGCGTGTGTTTTTAGCGGGCGGGATCACCCCCGATAACGCGACCGCTGCGATGAAGCTCGGGGTTTACGGAATCGACGTTTGCAGCGGCATCGAATCTGAGCCGGGCAAAAAAGACCACAAGAAAATGAGAAAACTGTTCGAGAATATTGGGCACCTGAGAGGGTAAACATGAAGCATAAAGGCAGGTTTGGAGATTACGGCGGCTTCTATGTGCCGGAGGTTCTGATCCCGGTGTTGGAAGAGCTGGAAGAGGCTTTTTATCGTTTCTACCAAGACCGGCAGTTCGTGACGGAGCTTGCCCAGCTTTCGGAAAACTATGCCGGCAGGCCCAGCCCTCTTTACCACGCCAAGAGGTTCAGCGAGTATGTTGGGTTCAGGGTGTATCTCAAACGTGAGGACCTTCTGCACGGCGGCGCGCACAAGGTTAACAACGCGCTCGGACAGGGTCTGCTGGCCAAATACATGGGTAAGACCAAGCTCATTGCCGAGACCGGCGCGGGACAACACGGTCTGGCGACCGCGATGATCGGGGCCTTGTTCGGGATGGAGACCAAAATCTTCATGGGCGTCACCGACATCGAGCGGCAGAGCGTCAACGTGCACAAAATGAAGCTCTGTGGGGCTCAAGTCATCCCGATCGAAGGTGGAACCGGAACGCTCAAAGATGCCATCAACGATGCCCTTCGGTACTGGACGGCGCACGTAACGGACACGTTCTATCTTTTCGGCTCAGCCTGCGGGCCGCATCCGTATCCTACGATTGTAAAACACTTTCAGAGCTGTATCGGCAAAGAGGCCCGGCAGCAGTGTCTCGACCAGATCGGACGGCTGCCGGACATGGTCGTGGCCTGCGTCGGGGGAGGCAGCAACGCGATAGGTATTTTTTCAGGTTTCCTGGAGGATAAAGATGTCAGGCTGGTTGGCGTTGAGGCCGGCGGCAGGAGCTTGAGCAGCGGCCGGCACGCTGCGACCCTTGTTGCCGGGCGGGTGGGAATCCTTCACGGCGCCAAGGCGTATCTGCTCCAGGATAAAGAGGGCCAGGTTTGCGATACCGAGTCGGTCAGCGCCGGGCTGGACTACCCGGCGGTCGGGCCGGAGCACTGTTTGCTGAAAGATACCGGCAGGGCCGAATATGTTGCGGCGCAAGACGATAGCGCGCTGGACGCCTTTGGGCTGCTGACCAGGACCGAAGGGATACTCCCGGCCCTGGAAAGCGCACATGCCCTGGCGTACATCATCAGTCGCAAGGGCAAGCTGGATCCCGATACCGTGGCCGTCGTTAATCTCTCGGGCCGAGGTGATAAAGATGTTTCAATCGTGGAAAAGCACCGGCCGCTTGCGGAATGATTACCGGAATTTTTTTTTTCGTAGGGGCCACCCCACGTGGTGGCCCCGGGCAGGCACGCAGGCCTGCCCCTACGAGGGATTTTCTCGATGAAGACGTATAGGCAGGTTTTCTCAGATCTCAAAAAGCAAGACAGGACGGCCTTGATACCGTTTTTTGTGATTGGCGACCCGGATTTTGACACGAGCCTTGCCGTCGTGAAAACGGCGATTGATGCCGGGGCGGATGTTCTGGAATTAGGAATTCCGTTCTCCGACCCGATAGCGGATGGGCCGACGATTCAAAAGGCCGATATTCGCGCCATGAGAGGCGGCATGAGCGTGGCCAAGGCCCTGGAGTTTATCCGGGAGGTCAAGGATTATAAAGACATCCCAATCGGACTGTTGATGTATTACAACCTGGTTTATCAGTACGGGACGGGGAAATTCTTCGGTGATTTTCACCAGGCCGGCGTCAATAGCGTCTTGGTGGCCGACTTGAGTATTGATGATGCAGACGAGATTGTGGACCCCGCCGTCTCGGCGGGCCTCGACACGGTTTTCATGGTGACCCCAAACACCCCCTCTGAAAGAATGAAACTGATTGCTTCCAGGACGACCGGCTTTATCTATGCCGTTTCGGTGTTAGGTGTTACCGGCAGCAGAGAAAAGCTCTCAGATACGGTTGAAGGGCTGGTCGGCAAACTGAAGGAGCTGACCAGCGTGCCCGTGTGCGTGGGTTTTGGAATCAGCCGGCCTGAACATGCCGCAACGGTCGCTCAGGCAGGGGCCGACGGGGTCATAATCGGCTCAAGAGTAGTCGGATTGATTGAGAGCAACCTTGGCGACAGGGAGAGTATGTTGGCTGAGATTTCAGCGTTTCTAACTGAAGTCAAGAGTGCAATCTGACTTGCTCACCCGTACGACACAGAACCCGGCAGGGGGTCTTTCGCAATGAGAATCCCCGTGCTGTGATTTCGGCACTTTTTTCAGATTTCGGCAATAAAAAAGTCCGTGTTCGCGTCCTTATATAACAGTTACCATAATAGTTACCACCGTAATCCTGCGATGGGGCAGGCACTGGTGTAGGAGCAACCGTTCAACTTTTTTTGGAGGTCAGTATTATGAAGAGGTACGTAGTTTCGACCGTCGCTGTCCTAATGGTTCTGGCAATGGTTTGGGTTGCCTTTGGCCAGGAACAAGGAACCAGGCAAGGTCAAGGCCGGGGCGGCTTCATGAGCGGCGAAGAGCGAACGAAGGCCATCGAAGCGATTGAAACCCAACTGGCGAAGCTCAAGGCAGGCGCCGGAACCACAGGTTTCAACCGCGACAGCTTTCAGAATATGTCCGAGGACGAAAGGGCCAAACTTAAAGAAAAGATGACGCAGGCCCGCCAGGAGCAGCAGAAATCGCTTCAGATCATCATGGCCCAGGTTGCGGCACTTCAGGGGCGAAGGGAAGCTGCTCCGGAAGGTGCACAGTACCTGATCATAGCCACGACCGACCTGAAGCCGATCCAGGACGCCGCGGTGAAGGAGAAAGCTACCGAGACGGCGAAGCTTCTTGAGGGACTGGCTGCCAGAGGCAGTGGCCGAGGGTCCGGCGGCGGACGGCCAGGAGGATCGGGCGGACGGCCTGAAGGAGCTGGCGGCACCCGCGCACCAGCACCACCAGCGGGTGAGCGAAGCGGCGGCACGACCAGATAACCAGTGAGCCGTTAAGATCCGGGCGGCAAAGCCCACGGTCAAGGCCAGGGGCTTTGGCCGCAAACGAACATTGTCAAAGTCAAACCAGTATCATACTTAGGCGACCTGCTCCGGTGCCTGCCGGAGCAGGTCTCTTTTCAGATTGTCGGTTTTTTCTGTGCATCCTCGGCTGATGGATGTGAAGGGATCGGTCGGCAGGCGCTGCTTCCCGCCAAGGGAGCTGGTCGAGTGTTGATCTCTTAACTTGTTTCGGAGGTTAATGTTATGAAGAGATACATAGTTTCGATCATCATTGTTCTGACCATTTTGATGGCGGCATGGCCCGCGGGTGGGCAGGATGAGCCAAGGGCCGGACAGACACAGCAACGGCAGGACATCAGGGAAAGATGGCAGAACATGTCTGACCAGGAAAGGGAGAAGTTCAGAGCCGAAATGCGTGAGAGATTCGGCTCCAGGCCGGAGCCCCTGGGACGCGAAGAGCAGCTTAACGCGATTAAGGCGATTGAGGAACAGGTTGCCAAGCTGAAGGCCGCCATGGAGTCTGCCGTACCTGAAGATCGCAGCAGGTTTAGAGATCTTTCTGAAGAGGAAAGAGCCAAACTGAGAGAGAAGATGCTGGCGGCGATGAGAGAGCGACAGATGGCGATCCGGGCGATTGACGAGCAGCTTGCCAAGCTCAGAGGTCCGGCGTGGCCGGGCCCCGAATCCCGGGCGCCGATGAGTGAGCTGAAGGCGATTCACGACCTGGCGGTAAAGGAGAACGCCGCCGAGACAGCCGAGCGTCTTGAGAAGCTGATGGCCGGCTACCGGGACGAGTTTCGAGGCAGGGGGCAGCCCCCGGAGCCGAGGCCTCGCGGTGACGTACAGAGACTGCCGCGCGAGAGGCCGGTGAGGCCGGACAACGTTCAAGAGCCTCAGTCCGGCAAAAAAGCACCGGCGTTCACCCTGCAGAGCTTCGACGGCCAAACGATCAGCCTTTCCGACTACAAGGGCAAGATCGTGGTTCTGGAGTGGTTCAATTTCGAATGTCCTTTTGTTCAATACCATTACGACAAGGCCAATACGATGGTCGATCTTGCTGCTAAGTACAAGGACAAGAATGTTGTTTGGCTGGCCGTCAACAGCACGAGTCATACAACGCCGGAAGCGAACAAGGAATTCACCCAGAAGCACAAACTTGCCTATCCAATGCTTGATGACAGATCGGGCGCGGTAGGCCGTGCTTACGACGCAAAGACGACGCCGCACCTGTTTATCATTACTCCTGCGGGCAATATCGCGTATGAGGGCGCTATCGACAATTCGCCATTGGGCAAGACCTCGGCGGGAGAACAGCCGGTCAACTATGTTGACCAGGCTTTGGCAGAGCTGATCGCAGGCAAAGAGGTGAGCACCAAGACGACGAAGTCGTACGGCTGCTCTGTAAAGTACCCTAACTAAGGCAAGCCGGGTCCCTGGCTTGAGCCAAAAGTGCTGACAGGCCCCCGGCCCCGGTGAAGGGCTTGATTTACTGCTGCGCGGGGCTTTGCGTTTGCGTTGGGTTCCCGCGCTATCCGGAAAAATTGCTTAGACGAAGACAGGCTCTCCTTTGCCGACGTATCATTTTTTTTGCAGGATACGTTGGCAAGGGCGGGCCTTTTTTGTAAACTAAGCTCTTTCGAGAGTCCATTTATCAACAGCAAGGAAAGGAAGTGAACGATGAGCAAATCCCGTATTTCTTCAATCGCCGTGGGGCTTGTGGTTTGCAGTTTCTTTGGGGCGGGCCGATTGTCACCTGCGTTGGCCGAAGATAGATTGACATACGTTGACCTCGTTAACCGGCTCACCAACCTGGAGTATTTAGCAACGCTGCCTGTTCCGGGCGAAAGATGCGCCCAGTGGTCCAGCTATGACCGCAAGAGCAAGTATGACAGTGCATCCGGGAAGTATGTTGACTGGTCGGCGAATGGCGACGGCACCGGGATCATCCGCAAGGAAGGGGACAGCCTGGTCTTTGCCGAGATCGAGGGGCCCGCGGTGATCTGGAGAATCTGGTCGGCGCTGGCCAACCAGGGGCACGTCAAGATATATCTCGATGGAAGCGAAAAGCCGGCCGTCGATTTGCCGTTCGACGGTTATTTCAACTGCAAGAATGAGCCGTTCACGCGCCCGGCGCTGGTACATACGACCGCGCGGGGGCGCAATTGCTACGTCCCGATCCCGTTCCAGAAATCGTGCAAGATCGTCGGCGAGGGGGACTGGGGACGGTATTACCACTTTACCTACACAACGTATCCGAGAGGCACGATCCTTCCGACGTTCAAACGTCAGTTGTCTGCTGAAGAGAATGCGGCGCTCGATAAGGCCAACAAGATTCTTAGCAAAGGGGGCCCCGCTCCGGCAGGACTGCCGGCAGATGCGGAGACTACGCAGTTCTCCGCCGAACTGAAAGAGGTAATCGGCGAGGTCATAAAGAAGGTGATCGGCAAAACCGCTGTCGAACGGCCGACGGATGCGATAACTGGGCAGATAACGCTGAAGATTGCGCCGGGGAAGCGGATCGAGGCGACGCTGGAGGGGCCACACGCGATCACTGGATTGGGCGTGAGTGGGAAATTCGAGAATCGCGAAGATGAGATTGAGGCCCTGCGAGACATTGTGCTGCAGATCACGTGGGATGGCGAGGACAAGCCCGCCGTGTGGTCGCCGCTGGGCGATTTCTTCGGCACTGCTCCCGGCGTGAACCTCTACCGGTCTTTCCCGATGGGCATGACCGAGGAAGGCTACTACTGCAACTGGTATATGCCTTTCGCCACGTCGGCGAAGATCGAGTTCATCAACGAGGGGACCAAGCCACGGGCGCTCGACCTGTGGGTGACGGATGAGCCTCTGCGCCGGCCTATCGAGCAATTGGGCCGCTTTCACGCCAAGTGGCACCGCGATGCGTTTCTGCCGGAGGAGGCGGAGCGCCGCGCGATTGACTGGACGATGCTCAAGACCGCCGGGCGCGGCCGTTTCTGCGGCGTGACGCTGCACGTGTGGAATCCTCGCGGCGGGTGGTGGGGAGAAGGCGATGAGAAATTCTTCGTTGACGGCGAGAAATTCCCCTCCACGATTGGGACCGGCTCGGAGGATTACTTCGGCTACGCCTGGTGCGACCCGACACTGTTCACCAATTGCTACCACAATCAGACGATAAGTATGGGCAATCGCGGGCATGTCTCCGTGAACCGCTGGCACATCACCGACAATGTGCCGTTCCAGGAATCATTCGAGGCGGCTATCGAGAAGTACTATCCGAACGACAAGCCGACGCTGTACGCTTCCACGGTGTATTGGTATCAGGCGGCTGGCCAGGCTGACCCGTACGGGCCCGTGCCGGTGGAGGAACGCAAAGGATACTGGGGCGAAATCGAGGTCCTCAAGGTCAAAGGAGCGCTGGAAGGCGAGCAGATGAAAATCCTCGCCAGGACGGCGGGCAAGGCCGAACCGCAGGATATGTACGGCTACGGGCCCGTCTGGAGCGGCGACTCTCACCTGTGGTGGATAGACGCCAGGCCCGGCGATACGCTCGATCTGGCCGTACCCGTGCAGAAAGCGGGCAAGTATCGGCTGACCATGCAGCTTACGAAGGCGATTGACTACGGCATCGTTCAGCTTTATCTGGACAGCAAGAAGCTCGGCAAGCCCATCGACCTTTTCAACAGCGGCGTGATCGCCAGCGGCGCTCTGGAGATGGGGATTCATGAGCTGGACGGCGGCTCGCACGTGCTGAGGGTCGAAATCGTCGGGGCCAATGAAAAGGCCGCAAAAGGGTATATGTTCGGGCTTGACTACATCAAGCTGGAAGAAGTCCAGTCGAGTTTCTATCTGCCGGAGGACCCGTCTTATACGATTCTCGATTCGATGCGCGATTCGGTTCGATTCGCCGAGATGACGCTGGCGCCCTACAAGGAGCATCTGTACTGCAAATCCAGCTTTGTGGACCCTAACGGCAGCGTCATGGGCTGGCATGATTTCGGCAACCTCGAAGGGCCGGGCTGGGCGGCCAACGCCGTCGGCGGCGCGTACGAGCTTTATCTGTTCGCCCGGCACAACAAGGACCCGGCCCTGGCCGAAAAAGCGGTGCGGCTTCTGGACCACGTGCTCGAAGACGGATTCATTAACTACCAGACCGGATTCATCACCGGCTACCGCGACACGGCGAAAAATGAATTCTGCCTCAACTACCAGCATAAGAACGACTGGTTTTGCCCGGGCTCGATGGCGAAGGTGGCGTATCAGCTTCTGATCTTCGGCGACCTGCTGGATCGCGACAGAAAAGACAAGATGTATCGCGCCGCCGCCCAATGTGCGGCGTGGATCGATAAAAACGCAAAACCGGCGTCGAACGGCTGGTACCCTCGGCGCTGCACGCCGAGCGGCGAACACTATCCGAAAAACGCCTACGGGGACGGTGACATTCTCTTCGAGAAAAGCGCCGACGGACTTTTCACGGTCCAGCTTTTCATCGGCCTGACCAACCGGGGCCTGGCGGATTACAGCCAGAAGGTGAGAGAAAAAACAAAGGCGTTTATAGAGGCGGGGGGGATATTCGGGAGCATCAATCACGATACCTACGACGAGCACGAAGACGTTGCGTATGCCGTGGCGTTCCGCGTTTTGCGGGAAGCGGCCAGGCTGCTTGAGGACACGGCGATTCGTGATTTTGCGTACCAAAGGTGCCTGGCGGATCTGGACCAGTTCAAGATGGGCGAGGACCGGAACGGCGTCCAGACGAGGGGACTGCTCTACATGGAGAAGAGCTGGGATACGGCCTACCTCTGGGAGAATGCGGAGGCGGCGATGGCGTATCTTGAAGCGTATAACGATACTCGTCACGAGCCGTATCGTGCCGATGCTCTGACGATTCTGCGGGCGATAGCGAAGCATCATCACGGCGCGAACGGTTTCCTGACCGAGGGCGTGGACTGGAACAATCACGTCGGCAAGCAGCATCACTTCGACGAGGCCGAATACGGTGACATAAAATACACCGAGCCTCTCTTGAATAACCTCCACGTCGTGGAGCCGACTTTACTTGCCGTGAGACTCGAACAAAAGGCTCTCAAAGACACGAAGCCTTGAATGCAATGATCTGATTCATAAGTGCAAGGAGCGAACGATGAAGAAAGTATTGGCGGCTTTCACTGGGTTGATCATATGTGGCTCTTTCCTGATGTTTCACGGCTTGGCCGGCGGCGAGGAGAAGCCGCAGGGACGGCATCTGGTCCCGGCGGACAAGGGGCTCTCGAAGCAAGCCGTCGAGAAGCTTTACCAGCGGGGGCAGCGCCAAGTCTATAGCGGCAAAGACGCCGAGACCATCGGGATGCCGGTCGGCGGCATTGGAGCGGGACAGCTCTATCTGCGAGGGGATGGAACGCTTGCCCTCTGGCAAATCTTCAACCGCAACGTTTTTTCCGGTTACGGAGCTGAAAATTACCGGACGTACCGGCCTGAGTCACCGGTGGATTCAGGCTTTGCCGTCGTCGCGCAGAAGGACGGCAAGACGTATTCCAAGGCATTAGACCGAGACTTCGGGACGGTGGAGTTTATCGGCGAATACCCGATTGCCTTTGTTCGATACCGCAACGATGAATTCCCCGTAAAGGTTAGCCTGACGGCGTCCTCTCCTTTCATTCCGCTTAATGCGCAAGATTCCGCTCTTCCGGCCACCATGTTCAGCATCGTTGTCGAGAACACCTCCGACGCCAATCTGCCGGTCAACATTGTAGGGTGGCTCGAGAACGCCGTCCTCATCGACTCGGCAATGGCGGCCAATGCGCTGCGCCGAAGCCGGCTCGTCAACGAAAACGGGCGGACCTTGATTGTGCACACGGCCCAGAAAGCACCCCTGCCGCAGCAGGCGGCGGAACCCCGCCCGAAAATCGTGCTGGCGGACTTCGAAGGCCCGGACTACGGCCAGTGGAAAGTGACGGGAGAAGCTTTCGGCAAGGGCCCCGCCAAGGGCACGCTTGGAAGCCAGCAGAAGGTAAGCGGCTTTGAAGGCAAAGGGATCGTGAATACCTTCCTGGGCGGAGATGGACCCCAGGGTACACTGACCTCGCCGGCCTTTGAGATATCGCGTAAGTTTATCAACTTTTTGATCGGCGGCGGTGGTCACGCGGGCGAAACCTGCATAAATCTGATCGTAGAGGGCAATGTCGTGCGCACGGCTGTCGGCAAGAACGATGAGACGCTCGCGTGGCATTTCTGGAACGTGCAGGATATCGAAGGCAAGACGGCGAAAATCCAGATCGTGGACAGCTTCTCCGGCGGCTGGGGACATATCAACGTTGACCAAATCGAGACGGCGGACGAGCCGCACAAAGGGCCTACCGGCCCCATCGAGAAGCTGCCTGATTACGGGTCAATGGTTCTGGCCCTCGTGCAAGATGGGGCGTCGCCGGACGATACTCGCAGACTGCTTGAGAGTGTTGGCCAAAGGGCGGCGAAGCTCCAGGCCGAAGAGGACGTCGCCTATCCCGTCACCGAGAGACGCAGCACGGCCCTGGCGGCTCGTACCGTAGTATTGGGGCCGGGCGGCAGAGGCGTCTTCACCTTTGTCTTGGCCTGGTTCTTCCCGAACCACCAGAACGGCCACGAATACGCCGGCCGCTTCGACAGTGCCGGCCAGGTTGCTCATTATGCGCTCGATAACTGGAGCCGCCTGACCGACGATACCGCCGAGTGGTACAAGACCTATTACGAGTACGGCACGCTGCCGCGGTGGCTGCTTTTCCGCTTACATTCGACCGTGTGCAATCTGGCGACCGATACCTGCCAGTGGTGGAAGGACGGCCGGTTCTGGGCGTGGGAGGGCGTCGGCTGCTGCACCGGCACCTGTACCCACGTATGGAACTACGCTCACGCCCCGGCGCGTCTCTTCCCGCAGCTTGAGCGCAGCGCCCGGGAAATGCAGGATTTTGGCGAGGGATTTGAGTCCGGCACCGGCCTGGTCGGCTTCAGGAGCAACCGGGCCTACGCCGCCGACGGCCAGTGCGGCACCGTACTCAAAGCCTACCGCGAGCACCAAATGTCCGCCGACGATGCCTTCCTCAAGCGCAATTGGCCTCGCATCAAAAAGACGCTGGAGTTCTCCATCGCCCAGGATGGCAACGACGACGGCCTCATCGAGGCCAGCCAGCACAATACCTACGACATCAACTTTGAAGGGCCCAACACCTTTGTCGGCTCGTTGTATCTGGCGGCACTTCGCGCGGGCGAGGAAATGGCCAAAGAAATGGGCGATCAGCAGTTCGCCGAACGCTGCCGGAGGATTTTCGAGAGCGGCAGCAAACTCACCGTCGAGCGTCTCTGGGACGGCGAGTACTTCATCCAGCTTGTGGACCTTGAGAAGCACCCGAAATATCAATACGCGAAAGGATGCTTGTCCGACCAGCTCTTTGGCCAGGGCTGGGCACATCAGCTTGGCTTAGGCTACATCTATCCGCAGGAATATGTCAAAAAGGCGCTGCAAGCGGTCTGGAAGTACAACTGGGCGCCCGACGTTGGGCCATACAACGCTGCACACAAGCCGGAGCGGTGGTTCGCACGGCCCGGCGAGCCCGGCCTGCTCACCTGCACGTGGCCCAAGAGCGAATATCCGGCGGAGGGCGTTCGGTACCGCGAAGAAGTCTGGACGGGCATCGAATACCAGGTGGCCGGCCACATGGTCTGGGAGGGGATGGTCGAACAGGCCCTTGCCTTATGTCACGGCGTCCAGCAGCGCTATCATCCCGCTAAGCACAACCCCTTCAACGAAGTCGAGTGCGGCGACCATTACGCACGGGCGATGGCAAGCTGGGGCGTCTATACGGCTCTTGCCGGCTATGAGTACCATGGCCCGAAGGGACATCTCGGCTTTGCGCCGAGGGTCACGCCGGAGAAGTTCAGTGCGGCGTTCACCGCGGCCGAGGGCTGGGGGACATTTTCGCAGGCGCGGGACGAAAAATCGCAGCGTGAACGAATCCACTTGGGCTGGGGTCAGTTGAGTGTGAAGTCTCTTGCTTTTGCCGTGCCTGAGGATTTCCGCCCGGCGCGAGTAGTCGTGACTTTAGACCGTACTGCCGTTAGAAGCGAGCACGCGCTCAAAGACGGCCGGCTTGAAGTCACTCTGGCCCAGAGGCTGGCCGTCTCCAAGGACCAGACCCTGGAGGTGGCCATACACCGGCAAGAGCAATAGAAATGCCGCCGGCTCTTAAGCGGCTGCCTTTCGCATCGGGCATGTCTCGAATCCCGAACGCCTGATGAAATCTGTGAAAATGTTCTTGTATTGTTCAGAAATGGCGGCAAAATGTTATACTGTTTCTTGCTCGTTTGACCGAAAAAAAAGACGGGTGGAAATGAGGGGATGGAATCGTAAACCATTGAGAGGATTAGCTTTAAATTAAGGAGTGTATTATGAAAAGAATATCAATTGGATCGTGGGCATATACGATCGGCCCATACGGGAAGAACCCCGTGCCCTGGGAGGAGGTCATCGAGAGGCTGGCGGATCTGGGCTTTGACGGCGTAGAATTGGGCGGTTTCCCTCCGCATCCGAACCCGGACGACATGCCGGAACAAGAGCAACGGGATGCCTGCAAGCAGAAAGTGGCGGACTTGGGGCTTGGCTGGTCGGGTCTGGCCGCCAATTTGTGGAGCCAGCACCTCATCGATACCGACGACAATTCCGCCTACATCGACTGCTTTCGTCAGAATTTGCAATTCTGCGTGGATCTTGGAATCCCCGCCATTCGCGTCGATTGCGTCCAGCCGCCCACCATTTTCGAGAAGGTGGACCCCGAGACGGCGCGCAAACGGGTCGTGGAGACCTGGAAGATTTGTGCCGCCGATGCCGCCGACGCGGGCGTCCGGGTGGCCTGGGAATTCGAGCCCGGCTTTGCGTTCAATAAGCCCTCGGATATCGTGCGAATCGTCAAGGAGGTCGATCACGACAATTTCGGCGTGATGTTCGATACGTGTCACGGCTACATGGTGGCCACAACCGGCGCGCGTCAGCCGGGCAAAAAGGAAATTCTAAAGGGCGGCGTCGTCGAGCTGGCGCGAAACCTGCGAGGGAAAATCAATCATGTCCACCTGATCGACTCAGACGGCACGCTGCATGACAATGAGACATCGACACATGCACCGTTCGGCGAGGGCAAGATCAAATTTGACGAGCTGATGCCCGAGCTGGCAAAGAACGACATGGGGCACGACTGGTGGACGATTGACTTATGCTTCTGGGCGGACGCCTGGACGGTGACGGAGAAATGCAAGAAGGCTGTGGACAAGCTGAACAAAAAGTATGGATAATTGAGATGGTCTGGCGCTCCAGGCCGCATATATCGGGAGGAATCTTATGGCAAAGAAGAAATTGAACGTGGGTCTGATCGGCTACGGCTTCATGGGCCGGACGCACTCCAACGCGTACTGCAAGGTCAACCATTTCTTTGATGTGCCCTACGAGCCGGTTCTGCACGTGGTGTGCGGGCTGGAGGACAAGGTGGCCAAAGCCTTCGCCGAGCGGTGGGGCTACAAGTCCCACACCACCGACTGGCATAAGGTCATCGAGGACGACAAGGTGGACCTCGTGGACATCTGTGTCCCCAACAACGTGCACGCCGAGATTGCCATTGCCGCGGCCAAGGCCGGCAAGGCCATCTTCTGCGAAAAGCCGCTCGCGCTCGACGGGGCCCAGGCCAAGACGATGGTCGATGCCGTGGAGAAGGCGGGCGTGGCCAACTTTGTCTCGTTCAACTACCGGCGCGTGCCCGCCGTCACGCTGGCCAAGATGCTGATCGACCAGGGCCGTCTGGGGCGAATATTTCACTATCGCGCCAACTTCCTGCAGGACTGGACGATCTCGGCGAACGTGCCCCAGGGCGGCATGGCGACCTGGCGGCTGGACGTCAAAGCGGCCGGATCGGGCGTGACCGGCGACCTGCTGGCCCACTGCATCGACACCGCCATGTGGCAAAACGGGCCCATCGGCTCGGTCTGCGCCATGACCGAGACCTTCGTCAAGGAACGCATGCACGTCGAGACGGGCAAGGTCCAGCCGGTGGGGATTGACGACGCGTGCACGTTCTTCTGCCGGTTCGACAACGGTTCGCTGGGCAACTTCGAGTCCACGCGCTACGCCCGCGGCCACAAGGCCCTTTATACGTTCGAGATCAACGGCGAGAAGGCGTCCATCGCCTGGGACCTCCACGACCTGCACCGGCTGAGCTACTTCGACCACAGCGACGAATCGATCATTCGCGGCTGGCGCTCGGTGCACGTGACCGACGGTGACATGCCCTACATGGGCAAGTGGTGGGTGCCGGGGCTCCAGATCGGGTACGAGCACACGTTTGTCCATGAGGTGGCCGACTTCCTGGAGAACCTGGCCAAGGACAAGCCGACCTCGCCGACTTTCCGCGAGGCATTGGCGACACAGTACGTCTGCGACGCGGTCCTGGCCTCGGCGAAGGACAAACAGTGGAAGACCGTCAAGAAAGCATAAGAATCGTAGGGTGGGGCTTGCCCCACCATGATTGGCTATGGAGGATTAAGCATGACGAGTGTTAGTTCAATTGTCAATAAGGCGCTTGAGCAGGGCGACGGTGTATTGCGATTGGCGCCGAACTGGGTGCCGCGTTCGTTCTGTGTGCCGGGCCGGCGGATTAAGCTGCATCCGGATGATTATTATGCGATGGGCGGGCCGCGCGGGGGAATCGATGAGCGGTGGTTCGCATCGACCACTCCTGCCGATAACGGGCCTTTGACCTTCGAGAACGAAGGGCTGAGCTTTATTGTTTTCCAGGACGGGGGCAAGATCGAAAAGGTGCGCCTGCTGGATGCCGTTGCCGAGTTGAAAGGCGAGATCATCGGCGAGCGATTGTGGAAGAAGCATCAGCGCTGGCCGATGTACTCGAAATTCTTCGACAACAAAGGCGCGCTGCCTCACCATATTCATCATCGCGACAAACATGCGGCGCTGACGGGGCAGTTGGGCAAACCCGAGGCGTACTATTTCCCGCCGCAGGCCAACAACTACGGCGGCGATTTCCCCTACACGTTCTTCGGTCTTCAGCCCGGCACGACAAAAGAGCAGGTCCGCCAGGCCCTGGCCGACTTTGAAAAGGGCGACAATAAGATCACTAATCTGTCCGTCGCGTACCGGCTCGAAGTCGGCACCGGCTGGGATGTCCCGCCCGGCGTTTTGCACGCCCCCGGCAGCCTGTGTACCTACGAGCCGCAGAAGGCTTCGGATGTCTTTGCCATGTACGAGTCGGTTCCGCACCACCAGGTTGTCCCCAAAGAGCTGCTGTGGAAAGATACGCCGAAGGACAAGAAGGGTCATGTTGACCACCTGCTTACGGTGATCGACTGGGAGCTGAACGTTGACCCCGACTTCGCCAAGAACCGATTCATGCGTCCCAAACCCGTTCGGCCGGTGCGTCAGATGGAAGCCGAAGGTTATATCGAAAACTGGATATGCTACAAGTCCCATGCCTTCAGCGCCAAGGAGCTGACGGTTCTGCCCGGCGAAACGGTGACGATCAAGGACAGCGCCGCATACGGGTTCATCACGATGCAGGGGCACGGCACATTAGGTGTCTGGGGTATCGAGACGCCCTCGCTGATACGGTACGGCCAGTTGACCTACGATGAGTTCTTCGTGACCGAGAAGGCCGCCAAAGAGGGCGTGACTATCACCAATCCCTCAAAGGCCGACCCCATTGTCCTGCTCAAGCATTTCGGGCCGGACAACCCGGATCTGACCGTCGAATAGATGAGTAGATGAGCAGCAGGTAGGATGGGCAACTCGTTTGCCCATGCTGCCTCGGAACGGCATGGGCAGGAGAACCTGCCCATCCTACAAGTTCTAAACGTCGCACAGAAGGACGGCTTGTCTGAGGCTTTCGAGTGGATCGCCGGTCGGGATAAACTCCTGGCCGACGTATCCGGTGTAGCCGGTCTTGACGATTTCCTCCATGATCGGCCGGTAGTTGATTTCCTGCGTGTCGCCGATTTCGTTGCGGCCCGGATTGCCGGCGGCGTGGTAGTGGCCGATGTAGTCTTTGTGCTGGCGAATCCGGCTGATGACGTCCCCGTCCATAATCTGCACGTGATAGATGTCGAAGAGCAGCTTCATTCGCGGCGAGCCGACTTTCTTGATAATCTCCATGCAATAGTCCGTGTGGTCGCCCTGGTAGCCCGGGTGGCCCTTCATCTCCACCGCGACCCGGCTGTTCAATATCTCCAGGCAGAGGTTGACCTTCTTTTTCTCCGCGTAGCCGATAATCTTTTTGAGGCCCGCGACGCAGTTGGCGGCGCCTTGGTCATCAGGGATATTCTCGCGTTCGCCGGTAAAAGCGATGACGCTGGGGAAGCTGTACTCGGTGCAGGCGTCGATTGTCTCCCGCGTTTTCGCAACAATCATGTCATGGTATTTCGGGTTGTTAAGGCCCTTGACGAACGGGGGATCAGGCGTGCCGTTCGGCGCCAGCGCGCAGACCAGCCCATGCCTTTTAAGCGTGGCAAAGTCACTGGCCCCGACCAGCTCGATGCTCTTACAGCCGAGGGCCTTTGCAACCTCGCACATCTTATCCAGATTCCAGTATTCGGCGAAGCACCAGTATGCGATGGACTGATTGATGCGTCCGCCGGTGGCCGGTTTTCGATGCCCCTGCGTTGAGGCACAGGCCCCGAGGGTCACAGCCGCACTTGTGCCTGCAACTATCTTGATCATATCCCGCCGGCTGATAGGGTCATATCTGGAAAAACGGGGCCGATTCATATTGAATTCCTTTCAGTTCGCATCGTCAGCTTTTTCGAGTGCGCCGGAGATTGCACCGGCGGCTTACACAGGACTATAAGCCCTTTACAGAAAGGTTCAAGAGAAAAAGAACATATCTGAAAAGGTCCGCCGGACATTTTGGGTACATGTCACGAATGTAGGTGAAACCATCCCCAAAGCCTGCGGCTTTGAGGCTGCCACCCGTTTTTCGCCAATCCTGATTGGGTGGCAGCCTCATCCCGATTGCCGTTATCGGGATGAGGATGGCTCTTTCTGTTCTTTACCTACAAAGATGACATGCACCCGGACATTTTTGGGCTCCAAATAACCTTTGACAAACGGCAGCGGATCCGTTAGCTTAAATACCACCGACAACAAGAACTGGAACCGAACAATGAAGGAGAAAAGTATGGATCACAAGCAACAGCAAGCCGGCAAGACCAATGACCTGACGCGGCGTGATCTGATGCGCGGCGGCGCGGTCGCTGCAGCGGGTCTGGCCACGGGCCTCGGCGTTACGGGCTGCAAGACCACCGAAACCGCCAAGGCGGCGGAAAAGACCCGCAGCTACAATCCGGACATGAAGTACAGGCCGCTTGGCAAGACCGGTCTTTCGATCTCCTGCGTCTGCCTGGGTGGACACTGGAAGCGAGTGAATAAAATGGTGCCGGGTCTTTTCAAGGGCGATAGCTGGCTGAGCGCTGACCTCGACAGTGAAGGTTTCAGGAATAACCGGCGCGACGTCGTCACCCGGTGCATCGAGCATGGCATCAACTATATCGACGCCTGTACCATGCAGGAAGTTCTGGCCTATTCCGAGGCTCTCAGAGGCAGGCGCGAGGCCATGTACCTCGGCTTTTCGTGGTTCCAGGAAGAAATGCGTCAGGAGGAGTTCCGCACAACCGAGGCCCTGCTGGGAACGCTCGATAAGGGCATGCGTGCGGCGAAGCTCGAGTACGTGGACCTCTGGCGGATTACGATGCACGAGCAAAGCGGCAAGCATACCGAGGCCGAAGTGGACCAGATGATGGGGGCTCTGGAAAAGGCCAGAAAGCAGGGCAAGGCCCGCTTCACGGGTTTTTCTTCGCACGACCGTCCGCACATCAAGTGGATGATCGAGACCTATCCCGAGGTTGTCCAGGTCGTCGTCACGCCCTACACGGCCAAGAGCAAGGAGCTGCCAAAGGACAGCCTCTTCGAGGCGATCAAGAAGCACGATGTGGGCTTCTTCGGCATCAAGCCGTTTGCCGGCACGTCGTTGTTCAAGGGCGATAGCTCACCCGACAGTCCGACTCGGGAACAAGACGACCGGCTGGCGCGCATGGTTATCCGCTATATCCTTTGCAACGCGGCCATCACGGCGCCCATCCCCGGCATGATTAACACCCACCAGGTGGACAACGTCGTCAAGGCCGTCCGGGAGCCCAATCTTGATGAGACCGAGGCTAAGGAGCTTGAGACGGCGATGGACGAAGCATGGGCCAGGCTGCCGGCGGATTACCAGTGGCTCAAGAACTGGGAGTACGTGTAACGGGCCGGCAGTACCCTGCAGCGGTTCGACTGATCGATTAGAAGCAAGGATGGAATGAATGAAAGTCACCAGACGGCACGTCGTGGCCGGGGTTGTATTTTTTGTGAGCAGTTTGCTGCTGGCTCTGGCGGCAAGCTGCTCACTTGATAAGCAGACCCTGCACGGTTCCGGACAAGAACAAACCAAAGAGGTTTCAGTTGGACGGCAGGGCAAGGAAGAGCTTTTCGTCGCAAACGACTTTTGCAGTGCGTGTCACTACGGTTTCGGCGACGAAGAGCTTGCTCACGCCCACGAGCTGGCGGGCATCGGCTGCGAAAGGTGTCACGGCGAATCGCAGCGCCACCGCAGCGACGAAGAGAATGTCACGCCACCTGAAATCATGTACCCCCGGGACAGGATCAATCCGACCTGTATGATGTGCCACCCCAGGCACGAGATTCACCATGTGCCGGCCCACGAGACGTTGCTCGCGGGCGCTGAGACCATCTTTGACCCGGCGTCGCAGGCTGCCGGAAACCAAATGTATTGTACGACCTGCCACGCCAAGGACCACCGTATCAAAGTCCGGACCGTGCGGTGGAACAAGGCGACCGGCGAGCTGCTGAAAGAGTAAGAGCGGCCCGGTATGGCCGCCCGGATGATGCTACAGCGGCGGATCGATCGTGTCCTTGTACTTTTCGCGCAGCCGCTTCAGCTCGGCCTTCAGTTCTGCAACGATGTCTGCGTACGCCGGGTCGCCGAGGACGTTCTTCATTTCCTTCGGGTCTTTTTCCAGGTCGTACAGCTCCCACTCATCGATATCGTAGTAGAAGTGGATCAGCTTGTAGCGATTGGTCCGCACGCCGTAGTGCCGTTTGACGCTGTGCACCGCCGGGTATTCATAGTAGTGGTAGTACATCGACGTTCGCCAATCTCTGGGTTTCTTGCCCTGGAGCACCCTGCGGATGGACTCGCCCTGCATGTCGGCGGGCGCCGGCGCGCCGGCGAAGTCCAGAAACGTCGGGCCGAAATCCAGATTCAGGACGATGTTGTCGTTTACCGAACCGGCCTTGATTTCCTTCGGATACCGCACCAGCAGCGGCATGCGCAGCGACTCCTCGTACATGAACCGCTTGTCGAACCAGCCGTGATCGCCCAAGTAGAAGCCCTGGTCGGAGGTGTAGAACACGACGGTGTCTTTGGCCAGGCCCGACTCGTCAAGATAATCCAGGACCCGGCCGACGTTTTCGTCAACCGAAGCGATGCAGCGCAGATAGTCCTTGATGTATCTCTGGTATTTCCAGCGGACCAGGTCCTTGCCCTGCAGATTGGCCTTGCGGAAGGCTTCGTTCTTGGGCTCATACGCGGCGTCCCAGAGTTTCTTCTGCTCGGCTGTCAGGTTCTTCGGGGCCACGAGTTTCAGGTCTCTGTCGTTCATTGTTTTTTCGATGCTCATGTCCTGTTCTTTGGCGGCCCTGCCGCGGTTGGCGTAATCATCGAACAGGTTCTCCGGCTCCGGAATAGTCACGTCGTCGTACATGGTCAGATGTTTGGGGCCCGGCTCCCACTCGCGGTGCGGGGCCTTATGGTGATACATCAGGCAGAACGGCTTGTCCCCTTTACGGCTCTTGATCCAGCTCAGCGCGTAGTCGGTGATGATGTCCGTCACGTACCCGGTGTGGTTCTTCCGCTGGCCCATCTCGATCATCACGGGGTTGTAATACACCCCTTGGCCCGGCAGGATGTTCCAGTAGTCGAACCCGGTCGGGTCGGTCTTCAGGTGCCACTTGCCGATTATGGCGGTCTCGTAGCCGGCCGCCTGGAGCAATTTGGGGAAGGTTTGCTGGCTGCCGTCGAACTTCAGCGTGTTGTCTTTGACGCCGTTGATGTGGCTATACTTGCCGGTCAGAATCACCGCTCGGCAGGGGGCGCAGATGGAATTCGTGCAAAAGCTGTTGGTGAAGCGCATCCCTTCGGCGGCGATCCGGTCGAGGTTCGGCGTCTTGTTGATCTTGCTGCCGTAACAGCTCATCGCGTGCGAGGCGTGGTCGTCGGTCATGATAAATATGATATTCGGCCGCTTCTTTTCCTCGGTCTGGCCGATACTGGTGCAGTTCGGCAGGATCGACAGGGCGGTTGCCGAGCCCGCCATGCAGCCCAACTGCTTCAGAAATTCTCTCCTTGTTTGTCTGGTCATTCCGGTTCCTTTCTCATATCTCGACAATGATAAGAGACGTGAAAAGTTTTGTCTAATCAATTGTTATTCTTGTCGAATACCAGGAATGAACTTGATACTTCTATCCACAAGAGATAAGGAATACAAATCAACAATCGCCGGTCGCCGTCATAGCAGTACCGGGTGGAGTAGCCATCGACCTTCTTTTCCACGCGCCGGCCGGTCACGTCCTGTTTATAGGCGATTTCCTGCCAGTTGGCGGGGTCCTGGGTGGGCGAAGGCCCGGTCCATTGGACGAAGTCCACCCAGCCGCAGTTTTCGCCGGAGGGCAGCCCGGAGCCTCTAACATAACGCCACTTGAGGATGTGAATGCCGGAGGTGACGCTATAGGACTTCTGCTGCCAGCCCACCTCCCCGCTGATCTGGCCCGCCACGCGGATCGGCGGGCTGGTCCTTAAGCGTGCTGTCGATGTAGAACTGCAGGTAATCGCCGAGCAGCCCGTCCGCTTCGGGCGTGGAAGCGCAGGCGTCCCGAGCGAAGTCGAGGGACCCCTCTGCTCGGATGAGACCTTCCAGTAGAACTTGACGGTTTGGGAGCTGGCCGAATCGACAATCGCCTGCAGACATGAATCACTGTTGTCGCCGGTCAATAATAGGGTCTGTCCCTAGCGTTCCCCTAGCCCCCCCCTAAATGTGTAGGTGTGCCCCCCCTAGTTTCTTAGTCTCTCCTAACAGCAAGCTGCTGCGCCGAAAAAATCGCCCCGCCGAGGCTCGTCCAAGGACTCGCTGTACGCTTGTTTTGGGCCTGGTTTTCTGAGTGGAAAATCCGGTCTCTCAGTTCGGAAGTCTCACGTCAATGAAATACGCTTCAGCAAGGTTCTCATTGTAGACCAAGAGACGGTGTCTAATCACGTCCTTCTCATAGAACACGTATACCTTTGGACGGTCCCACTGTTGCAAGTGAAACCACTCGGGGGCACGTCCTTTGCAACTCGGGCTATACAGACCCAGGCCATGCTGGCTCTCATTGGGGTCTCCCCACCACAGTTGGCCCTTCCCAGTGAAATCAACATGTGGCACTTCTTGGAAGGACCTTGAACTCAGAATTGGGGATAGATCCAGCTTATCAATACGAAAGTGAAAAACATATCGGTGTGTTCCCCGCAGTGAGACGCGCCGGTCCATTCTTATGTCTTTTACAGATCCTGGAATAGGGTTATACACTAATCTCCTAAAAGCTTGGGACGGTGACGGTGCTCTTAAGAGGGCCCCGATCGCAATTGCCGCGACCAAGAACGTCAAGATAACGCACAGCAAAACAACCAGATAGAGCTTATGTTTGTGAGTCATTGCTTCAACCCCATGATATTCTATTGGTCGGATGGTACTCCAATTTATTCGTCCAAATCTCCCCCTATTATATACTTCCAGCCTGCAGTTATGGCAAATGGACAGCCACCAACGACCTCTAACTTCAGTAACCAATCCGGTATCTTGTTCAACACATCGATAGGGTCTCTGAAGTAGTCTGCCACCGAGAAGATGAGAGTTATCTTGTACGTACCATCTGCATCCACATAGCCGATTGCCTTCATCTGCAGGGTACCGTGTCCCAGCACATAGAGACTTCCGATGTTTTCCGCGCCTGCGAAGTCATAATCGTATGTACCCTCCAGGTGAATGCCGATGCTCTCAGCTTCCTCTATTCCATTAGCACGCCGTTTTTCGTTACACTCCCGCAGATAGTCTAACCTATTCTTCGCCCACTTCCGCACGTCCTCTTGGAATTTGATTTCTGCCTCGTTTACTCCAGCTCTGAATGTATCGAGCAGCCCTACGTCACCAAGATCGACGGACTGTCCACCGCCCAAAAAGTAATGCCAGAACCAGTGCAACTCATTCCAGGGTCCAGGAAACGGCGGTGGTAGGCTTATACCCAAGTGTTGATAGATCCATATCGCCATGTCGACATATGTAGGGAGGTCTGGTCCGACAGGAATCGTGATTGGCAATGTACCAGCAGGATCGATAAGGTTTAATGGGTTATTCCGACAGTACCTATACATGTTCATGCCATCGCCGTAGCCGATTGGGTCGGTCTGCAGGAACCGTCCTGTGTAGGGATTGTAGTATCGGGCGCGGTTGTAGTAAAGGCCAATTTCGATGTCGTAACGCACGCCGGCGAACATATAGGGGTTCGTGTGGTTGGCGTCCTCGACGGCCACTTCGCCATAGACGGAGTACTCGTAGGTCTGGACAGTATCGCCGCTGGCGTTGCTGAGGGCCACGACGCTGCCTAAGGCGTCGAAATGATAGTAGTAGGCTGCGCTGGCGTCGGCGACCTCGATCATGCTGACGGGCTGGTCGATGCCCGGGCCGTAGATGTACTTACGCAGGAGGTTGTTGTTGCCGTCATATTCGGCGATCACGTGGCCACCGTCATAGACGTACCGGGTGCTATAGCCATCCACTGCTTTCTCGACGCGCCGGCCGGCCACGTCGTGCTTATAGGCGATTTCCTGCCAGTTAGCGGGGTCCTGGTCCGGCGAAGGGCCGGTCCACTGGACGAAGTCCACCCAGCCGCAATCGTCGCCGGACTGGCCGCTGCCGTCCTTGACGTAGCGCCATTTGAGGATGTGAATGCCGGAGGTGACGGCGTAGGACTTCTGCTGCCAGCCCACCTCCCCGCTGATCAGGTCCTTAAGCGTGCTGTCAATGTAGAACTGCAGGTAATCGTGGCTCTGCTCGGACGAGACCTTCCAGTAGAACTTGACGGTTTGTGAGCTGGCCGAATCGACAATCGCCTGCAGAGAGGTTTCGCCGCTATTCGGCAGATTATAATCGCTCTGGGCGGCATCGGCCTCGTAGTAGTACTCATCGTCTGTACCGGACGCAATCCACCAGCCTTGACCTCCGCTCTCGGTGAACTTAAGCTGGGAGTCTAGGGCCTCGCTCATCGTATCGGGCTGGCCGACCAGCGAGGTAGTCCCGACCATCAGCCCATCCACCCAGCCGCAATCGGAGCCGGCGGAGCCGCTGGAGTCCTTGGAATAGACCCATTTGAGGGTATGGGAGCCGGCGCTGAGACTGTAGGACTTCTTCTGCCAGTCCACCTCCCCGCTAATCCCGGTTTGGTATTGCCCGTCGATATAGAACTTCAGGTAGTCGCCGGAATCGGACGAGACCTTCCAGTAGAACGAGGCTTTATCCCCGGCGCTGGCGGTGACCGTCGTCTGCATCCAGGTTTCCTGGCTGTCGGAGATGTCCCCGCTCTGGGCCGCATCACTGCCATAGTACCACGTAGTGGTGTCCGAGGACCAGTTTGCAGATCCGCCGGTGGTGATGGTATAGCTGCAGTCCAATGCCTCCGCCAGGGTTGGCGCCGGGGGTGTGCCGGTATCTGGGATCCATTCGACGTAATCGGCCCATACGCCGCCGTCTGAAGGCGTGCCGCTGCCACCCTTGCTGTAATGCCACTGGAGGGTGTGGCTGCCGGTGGTTGTTATCGTGTACGTTTTTTGCGTCCAGTCCATGCTGCTGTTGTATATCCACCACTTGCTCGAGCCATCGACCTTAAAGCGAAACGCATCGTCCGTCCCTGCCGCTTTCTTCAGATAGTATTTGACCGTGCCTTTGCCCGTGACGGTGGTCTGGAGCCACGAGGCCTGGTTGGCGGTGATCGTGCCGCTCTTGGCCGAGTCCGGCCCGCCATAATTGGCGTCGCGGGACTCCGGCCGGACGGGCGCCCAGTTCGCATCCCCTCCGATGGTAAAGGTCAGGTCCATATTCTCGAGAGCGGCGTTAAACGGCCCGCTCGTGGTCCCATCGGCGTTAGTGGCCCCGGCCAGGCGGTTCTCGGAGTCATACGTATAGAAGGCCACCACGTCGTCGTAGGTGTAGGTGTATTTATGGTGACCGGTCACGGTCGTGCTGTCGATGGTGGTCAGCCGGCTGGCGGCGTCGTAGGTATAGTCGATGCCCGTCCCGTTGGCGTAGTCCAGGTCCGTCCGCCGTCCCAGCGAGTCGTAGGTGTACTGGCCCAGGGTCGTGCCGGCCTGGTTCTTGATCTTGGTCAGCCGGTTCAACTGATCATATTCGTAGGTGATATAGGTCCCGTCCGGGTACGTCAGCTTCGTGTATCGCTGTTAGTAAATAATCAAACTAAAACTGTACCGGACACCTTTAATTCCCCCTTTAATTCCCCTCAAGAAGGACTCGCCGAGCGCATTATCAGTCCGGAACTACGAATCCGTATTCCCAGATCTCGTTCGCGCCGATTTCTTTTTCCCTACACCGAAGCACGAAGCCTTGGCTGGTAGCTTCGTATTCAAAATCCCGGCCGCTGAACGGGTCTCCGGGCAAATCAGGCGGAAGTATTTCCGGCAACTGCCCAGTCTCGGCCTTCATCAGGTAGATTTCGATGGCCGTCCTTAGAGCGTTGTAGTTAGCTATCCCCCGAACGTAAATATCGTGAAACTTGACTACGTCATCCAGCATGTACCACGATAAGATGCCCACGGGGTCATCGATGGCATGATCATCGAGTTCCTGCATCAACCGCTGAAGCTCCCCATACTTTTGTTGATAGGGCATGTTGCTTCCCATGACCCGGTTAACAGACGCCAAGAACTTCGCGTACGACTCTTTCGCTCGCTCAAGCAACTCTTCATCGGTCAGGCTCAGAATCTCCTCCTTGGCGCTTTCATCTTCAATTAGCTTGGAGACGTTCTCTCTCCACGTTGTAAGAAGCTCAGGGTGCATACTTAAGAACTCTAAGGTGTCGTCCAGATGGATCTCCATTGCCCTTCCAGGCAACGGCGGCGCCCCCTGCACAGTGCTGAGCTGGCCCTGGAGCCACGTAAGGATATCGGTGTCTGGTGGCACGGAGCCAAGAACGTGCTGGATGCACAGAAAACTCCTTTCGTGAAGGGACAGTGAAAGCAAATATCCAAGGACCGCTTCGTCGGCAATGTGCTGGGCAAGTCTTCGTATGCTCAGAGACCTCTCAAGTGCCGCGCGGTAGTCTCTATCGGCGGCAAGAGTCCGTGCGTCCACCTCAAGAAGGAAAGCGAGCTGCCGCAACTGGCCCAGTACAGTCTTGAGCATGAGGCCGTACACTCCGTGTGACCGCATGATTCCCCAACTGCAATCCGGAATCTGCGTGGCAGCCTCAGCAACTCTAATGGTTTCGCGGGTGTCCTCCAAGTTTAGATACGCTCTCACCTGCGCAGTAGGCTCGGCGCCCCGCAAGACCCCATCGAGCAGCCGATAGGTGTCGGAATCAGGCTCGGGGTGGAGTGCAAAGGCTTGATAATACAGCAGTGCCGCGTTGTCCGGACCCGGCGCGCCCCGCACGCCTTGCGTCCCAATCGCCCATGAGACAATGAAACTACAAGCACAGGAAACTATTGTTCTACATCTGCAATTTATAATGCTCATAACTTTCCTCCACCAACGTTTAATTGACCCAGCTTCTTCTCTGCCTCCTGAATCTTTGACATACTACAGAAGATTATATGCACAATTCTCAAGAATGTCAATAGATTCAATCAAATCAATGGTTTGGGTTCCCATCTGTTGGGTTCCCATATTTGTCAACATAACCGACACCCTGCACATAGTAGCGGCCCCCTCCTTTATATTCAGTCGCGTCGATGATGTCCTGAATCCAACGAATGTGGTCTATGATCCAACTCGTAAGCAGCGAGAATTCATAACCATGGGTGCCCCCTTGAAGTGCAGGATCCCGGTATTCCTCTGGTGGCTCTTTAGGATAGTACTGTGAGGCAATTTGCGCTCCATAGTAGGCGGCTACAGGATCGGAGTACCCCGCCCCTTGAAGGTACCAGGCGCCCCGTTCCCTGTCCTCTATGCTGAGAACACCGACGACCTCCACCCATTTTATCTGACGAATTAGATCACTTTTTGTTTGCCCCGGGCCTAAGTCATGCTCGTCGATCACCCCGTCGCCATTTACATCGTCATAATCTGCGACTTCAATAAACGAAGCCCACCAATACGAAGTGCTATGAGTCATCTGAATACCCGCTAGTACGCGGAAAACTTGAATGAACACGAACTCTTGCATCGCCGGAGAAAGCGCGGCTACGGCAGCGAGACTAAGGACCACAGCAACAACCTCTCCTGGAACCAAACCTGGATTGTCGTTTAGGCTAGCAGGCGAGAACATGGTGGGCACGACCATGATCAGGCCAGTTCCTTGCCATATCAAACCGCTGGGATCGGTCCTACCGGCCGGGTCATTCCCGCAGTAGGCATACAGGTTCATCCCGTCGCCGTAGCCGATGGGGTCGGTCTGGAGGAACCGCCCTGTATAGGGATTATAGTACCGGGCACGGTTGTAGTAAAGGCCTATTTCGATGTCATAACGCACGCCGGCGAACATGTAGGGGTTGGTGTGGTTGGCGTCCTCGACGGCCACTTCGCCATAGACGGAGTACTCATAGGTCTGGACGGTATCGCCGGTGCTGTTGCTGAGGGCCACGACGCTGCCCAAGGCGTCGAAGTGGTAGTAGTAGGTCGCGCTGGCGTCGGCGACCTCGATCATGCTGACGGGCTCATCGATACACGGACCATAGATGTATTTGCGCAGCAGGTTGTTATTGCCGTCGTACTCGGCGATCACGTGGTCGCCGTCGTAGCAGTAGCGAGTAGAATACCCTTCCACTGCCTTCTCAACGCGCCGGCCGGCCACGTCATGCTTGTAGGCGATTTCCTGCCAGTTGGCCGGGTTCTGGTCCGGCGAAGGCCCGGTCCACTGGACGAAGTCCACCCAGCCGCAATCGTCGCCGGACTGGCCGCTGCCATCCTTGACGTAGCGCCACTTGAGCGTGTGAATGCCGGATGTGACGGCGTAGGACTTCTGCTGCCAGCCCGCCAGGCGTAAGGCGGGCCAGCCCACCTCGCCGCCGATCCGGTTCTTGAGCACCCCGGCAATAGCAGGTTTTAGTACAAAACACCAGTATTTTTTAGGACTTTTCTGAAAGAATAAAAAAACGTACGCAAATACAAAAATATCATTGCTAAATCAAAACAAGTGTTTTAAACTATTGTATAAAACAAGCGTTTAGGAGCTTCGATATGGTAATCTCACAGGAGAATAGCACAATCAGCAGCCCTGCCAAGGGGGTGCGGGACCGATTGCTTGACGCGGCGGAAGAGCTTTTCTCTGAGCGCGGCTTCGACGGAACCAGCATTCGCGACCTCGCCCGCGCCGCCGGCTGCAACATCGCATCGGTCAACTACTACTTCGGGGGCAAAGAGAATCTCTACGAGGAGGTCTGGCGCCGTCATTTGCTCTCGCTGCGGGACACCCGCATAGCGAGTATTGACAAGGTCATGTCAGAGACCGGCGGCAAACCCTCTTTGGAGGAGCTTCTGCGTTCATTTGCCTATGCCTTTGTTGGCCCGCTCGTGGACCAACGGGCCGGCCGACGACTGATCAGGCTGATGGCCCGCGAGATGACTGATCCACATCTGTCGTCGAACATGTTTGGCGAGGAGGTGATCAAACCGACCTTGGTTATGATGCAGAAGGCCCTGGGAAAGGTTTGCCCCAGCCTGGACGAGTCGAAGGTTCCTCTGGTTGTGTTCTCTCTGGTCGGGCAGCTCATCCATACAATCCGAATAAAACCTATACTGCGGTGGACGGATGACGAGGCGCTGGCCATGTACGATCCGGCCGAGCTCATCGACCACATCGTGGCGTTTTCCGCCGCCGGAATTCGCGCCTATGCCGAGGGGAAGATCGAATGAAGAAGCAATTGCGTTCTATGTGTTGGCTGTTTCCTATCCTGGTTTGTGTAATCTCCGCGGGCTGCATGTTGGGGCCGAAGTATTCCAGGCCCCAAACCGCAGCAGAGATCTCCGGCGGCTATGAGCGACCCGGAATACACAAACAGGATGTCAATGATTTCAATGACGTTGACAGATGGTGGGAGCGATTCGGCGATCCGCCGACGGCGCTGCTCGTGCGTGAGGCGCTCCAGAACAACTATGATCTGAAAGCGGCCGCGGCGAGGGTGCTGCAGGCGCAGGCGGCGATGGCCGAGGCGCACGGGCGACGGCTGCCGGATGTCTCTTACAGCATCGCCCGTGACCGGAGTAAACGCTCCTTCAACCTGGGCCAGACTCCATTCGGCGGGGGCAGATTTACGGTCATGAGCACGACCTGGACACAGGACATTTCCGTTGCGTACATGCTCGACCTGTTCGGTAAGCTCAAGCACGCCGAGCGTGCCGCGTGGGCCCAGATGTTAGCTGCCGAAGCGACCGAGCAGGCCCTGACGAATTCGCTGATCGCCGGTGTCGTCGGCGCGCGGATCAATATCGCAACGATTCAGCGGCAGTTGGCGATAGCCTCGGCGAACACGGAGAACCAGCAGAAGACTCTGGAGATTGTCCAGAGGCGGTATCAGCAGGGTCTGGTCGGGCCGGTGGATATCCGGCTGGCGCGCGAGAATCTGGCCGCGCTGCAGGCTGTCGAGCCCGTGATTGAGCTGTCTTTGATAAAAGCGCGTCACGCTCTTGACGTGCTTCTGGCTCGTCCGCCGGGATCGTCCGAGGAACTGCCTGAGACGTTGACGGATTTGCCGGACCTGGAGCCGGTCCCGATTGGCATACCCGCTGCACTTCTGGACCGGCGGCCGGACGTCAGGGCGGCGGAGCTGGCCCTGCGCTCGGCGAATGAGATGATCGGCGCCAGTATCGCGCAGTTGTGCCCGGACTTGACGCTTACGGCCAGTTACGGTACGAGCGCCGACACGTGGGAGGATATTTGGAAGCGTTATTCAGAGACGTATGCAGTGTTAATGGGTCTGGCCCAGCCGATCTTCAAGGGCGGCCAGATTCGCGCGCAAATCGATGCGGCCAAGGCGCGCTACGCTGAGTTAGCGGCGAATTATTCCAGCGTCGTTCTGACCGCGATGAGGGAGGTCGAAGATGCCCTGGCCGGGGAGCAGATGCTGCAAACGCAACTGGAGCACGCCGAGCGTCGGCTCAGTGAGGCCAAAGCTGCCGAGGAACTGTCACGGCAGCGGTATCAGCAGGGCATCGACGGAATCCTGACGGTTCTGGAATCCGAGCGGCGCAGGAGAATGGCTGAAGAAGACCTGATCGTGCTCAAGGGCCAGATATGGACCACGCGCGTAAATCTCTACCTGGCGCTGGGCGGCGACTGGAACAATCAAGAAAAAGAAATATTGGCGGCGGCAAAAGGTGACGGGAAATAGAGAGAGCGCAAGAGATTACATGGCGGCCATTCCGCCCCGTTAGGCTGACGATGCTTGCGGCCTTTGGCGGCCGGACCGGTGGTTTAGAGTCTGTAAACTCCCCTTTGAAAAGGAGTTACAAAATAGGCGGATTTTTTTGGAAGATTTTCTGGCTAAATCGTCTCCGGGAGTGGATAATATAAGACAGTCTGCATTTGAGCGATCAGAGAGGTGGGAGTATGATTTCAAGTGAGAACGTACTTTCTCGTCTGGGGGCATGGTTCGACAGGCTCACCATCCTGAGCGTAGTCGAAGGAAAGCCGGGGGAATTATGAAAACTACGGCAAAACATAAACCGAATGTTGAAATTGTTGCCGATCCTGAGAGTCTGGCTCAGCGAAGCGTCGAGATTTTTGTCGCCGAGGCGAAAAAGGCCATCGGAGCTAAGGCTGCCTTTTGCGTGGCTATATCGGGGGGACATACACCCAAACGTTTCTTTGAGCTGCTCGGCAAGATTCCACAGGCTCACGCTCTGCCCTGGGATCGGATCCATTTGTTCTGGGTTGATGAGCGGATCGTCGCCGTCGATTCGGATTCGAGCAATTACAGGCTGGCCGCCGAAACGTTCCTGCGTGACGTGGCCATCCCGGAAGGGAACGTCCATCGAATCCCGACTGAGTACGACGATTTTGAGGCTGCGGCTCGCCGCTACGAAGAAACCATTCGAGAGGTGTTCGGTCTGGAAGCCGGGCGGATGCCCCAGTTCGATCTGATTGTGCTTGGGATGGGCGCTGAGGGGCATACGGGCTCGCTGTTTCCGAATTCATACGCCACGTTTGACACGGAAGACCTGGCATGTGTCGTTTATGTCCTGGATGAGAAGCTCAACAGGATCACACTGACCCATCCGGTCTTGTCCGCTGCATCTCATCTGGTCGTACTGGTTTGTGGCCAGGAAAAATCGCAGATTCTCAAGGAAGTCCTGACCAGTGAGCCGGATGAAGTGCGGTACCCTATTCACGCCCTCTGGCCCGTTCTCGACAGGGTCACCTGGCTGGTTGACAAGGCGGCGGCACAGGACCTGGAACGGCTGCGGCCCTGATTGTTCAGTCCGGGATGATGAGCTTTGTTCCAGGAGTGAGCTTGTCCGGGTCCTTTATCGTCTCTCTGTTGGCCTCGAAGATTTTCCGCCACTTGCCCGCCGAGCCGTAGTACGTAAGCGATATCCTGGACAGCGTTTCGCCCTTGCGTACAACGTGGAATCGCTGCGTTTCGATCTTCTCCGTTTGCTCGTGTACGGTCGAGTCCACCACGCCCTGCTGCTCCTCAACGGCGGTCCGGACTGCCGGGGTCCCAGCGATGGGTGCAGCGGGGATTTCAGCGGGCGGCGTGCTCGGCGTGCCACTTTGCCCGGCGGCCGAATTCGGCTCGGGGCTTCTGGCGATGACGCTGACCGTGGGTTGCTCGTTTGGCTCGCGCTGGGCGCCGGTCTGGCGAAGCGGGTCGCCCTCATGAAGCTGCCGGATTCGTGCCTCCGGGCTCATGCTCGGGCGCGTGGCGACCCAGAGCACAGCCGCAGCGGCCAGCCCCAGGCCCAGCGCCAATCCTATTTTCAAATCCTTTTGCATATCCCCAAATCCCACCGCAGAGAAACCGTGATTGCCTGCTATCGCAGGAATTGCCGGGGCCGAACACGGCGAGTGTCCGCTCTGGTTTCTATTTTCTTTTTTCCTTATTTTTCCCTATGCCGATCAACAAGATCGGCGCCGATATGGCGATCGAAGAATACGTACCTATGATCAGGCCAAAGACCATTGCGAAGTTGAACCCTCTCAGTCTGGAACCGCCAAAAACATACATCGTCAGCACGACAAGCAACGTGGTAATGCCCGTCAGCAGGGTCCTCGGCAAAGTCTCGTTAATGCTGTTGCTGATTATCTGGGCCGTGAGCGTCCCTTTTCGGCGATTCTCGCGGATGCGGTCATAAATGACGATGGTGTCGTTGAGCGAATACCCGATGAGGGTCAAAAAGGCTGCGATCATTGTCAGGTCAATTTTGAAATCTCCGATCAGGAGTCCTTGCCCGATAAATGTTGCGGCGATATACGTGCACGCCGTGACCGCTCCGAGAGTTACACAGGTGTCGTGGAAGAGCGTTACGACCGCCCCCAGGCCGTAACGCAGGTTGCCGAACCTCAACCAGATATAGGCCAGCAGCACCGCCAGCGACAGCACGATGGCAATTAAGGCGCGCGCTCTGGCTTCCCCTCCCACGGATGGACTTATCTGGTTGACCCGAGGCAGTGAGGTTTCGAGCCTGGTCGCCGCCAGGACTTTGGTCTTTTCGTTTTCGACGAAACGCGTCCATTCGTCCTCGGAAAGCTCCCGGAATCCCGCTTCGGGCTCGGCACTGACATACGCAAAGGATTTGACGGGCTGGTTGGGATCGTTGATCTCATTCAGGCCGGAATCGAGGATTCGGTATGGATACCGCTGGATGTTTCGCATGTCGGGTTTGAACGGCAAATCGTTGAAGCGCTCCGTGATTTCTCCGGCGGCGACGGGTCTCTGGATTTCGCATACAATCTTGACGCCGCCCAGGAAATCAACCAGCTCCGGATAAGTGTTTACCATCTCTTCAGATATTTTTTCCTCGGAGATGATTCTCGGCTGGAGATTTTCCTGTATTTCCAGTTGACCTGTGAACGCGGTCATTATCGCGCTATTGACGACTTCATTGACCTGGGGTTCTGAGATAGTGGCCTGGGGAAAGGCCGCCGCCAGCACGTCTTTGACGAGGGATTGGTTCATCTCGCTGGTCGCTACAAGGATTGTCGCGGCGTTGTTCGGGTCCTGTGCCACGAGCAAATTGGTCAGTCCGCTGGGGAACTGCTCCTGGGCGCGCTCTATGGCGCCGATTCGCTCCGTTATCGATTGCTGGCCGGCCTGTGGGAAAGTCACGGCGACGGTCATCTTGTTTGTCTCCGTCGTGGTGATTTCGTATTGTTTGCCGGATTCTCCAACGCTGTAAACATTTGCCGCCGCCAGGGCCGCATTGTTCAAATCGGTTCCGATTTTGCGGATCCTGTCTTCGACGTCCTGCCGGGTCAGGTTGGCGCCGTCCTTCAGAATGATCTGGACATTTGTTCCGCCGGTGAATTCGATGTCGTATTTGCTGTTTTTCGTCTCGTCTCTGGTGAAGAAAATGACCAGCCCTCCGATGGTCAGCACCGCGGAGATGGCCAGGAACACCGGCCGGAGGCCCATCCAGTTGATGTTGGGCTTACGGATGAGGCGGAGCATCAGCAGACGATCTTTGATGATTCGCTTCGACAGCAGCCAGTCAAAAGTCACCCGCGTTACGAACAGGGCCGTAAACATGCTTGACGTCAGGCCAAGCATCAGCGTGATGGCAAAGCCTTTTATGTCTTCGGACGCGACCCAGTACAGAATCGCCGCCGAGAGCACCGTGGTCAGGTTGGAATCGAAGATCGCGCTGAACGCCTTCTCGTAGCCGTTCTTTATGGCTATTCGCAGGCTCGCTCCTCGCTCTTGCTCCTCGCGGATTCTCTCGAAGATCAGGACGTTGGCATCGACGCTCATGCCGATGGTAAGGATTACGCCGGCGATGCCGGGCAATGTGAACGTGGCTCGAAGGCCGGCCATGATGGCCAGGACAAAAAGCAGGTTCAGAAGCAGCGCCGCATCGGCGATGGCGCCGGCTGCGCAGTAGTAAATCGCCATGCACGCGATGACCCCTGCAAGGCCGATCAGTCCGGCCTTGACGCCCTGGTCGCGATTGTCGGCGCCGAGGGACGGGCCGATTGTATTGACGGAGATGGGCTGCTCGACCAGCCGGGCCGGCAGAGAGCCGGCGTTCAGCTTGTTGACCATGTCTTCGACGGCTGTCTCGCTGAAGCTGCCCGTGATCACGCCCTGCTTGTAAATGCGCGATTCGATATTCGGCGCCGATATGGCGATTCCATCGAGCAGAATACACAAGGGCCGGTCGATGTTCTTGCCGGTGACATTGGAAAAGAGCTTGCCGCCTCTGTCATCGAGGAGAAAGCCGATGGCCCTTCGACCCATGTCGTCCGTTGTCGGGTAGGATTTCTCCAGCTTCCACTCGCCTCTGTCCGAGCCGTGCAGCATGGCTTCGTTGGTCGCGCTGCTGGCCAGGACGTAGAATTTTTCACCAAATTGCGCCACAATCGAGGGCCGTCCCTCTCTGTCGGCGGCGTTCCAGTCGTCGATCTTTTCTATCTCACACCATACATACCGGGTGTCCGAGGCGTATCTCGGCCCTTTTTCCTTGAGCCGTTCGATATAGCCGGTCATCTGGTCCATATCCACTTGAGGATGTCCCTGGGTTGGCAGGATTCTATACTCTAAGATTCCGGCGCCTTTGAGCATTCGCTGCAGGTCCTTGGGGTCGTCCAGTCTGCCTCTGAAAGGGCGATAGGCGTCGAATGCGGTCACCAGGCGATCGATCTGGCTTGCCCGGTCGGGGAAATCGGCCTTGAGCTTCTCGATCTGCTCTGTGCGTTTGGGTGATTTCTCGTCCTGCTCAAGGCAGATGTTGAGCTGGTCGCCAGTCAGGTTCAGTTTGTCGATAGTTGCTCTTGCCTGTCTGTATTGCTCGTTCTTTTCGAGATACTGGTCGGCGGCTTTGGACCAGTCGGCGTACGTTTTCACGTATCCGGTGAGCAGCGCGCGCGTATCATTGGCGTCGGTGAGCTGTCGCAGCGCCTCCTGGAGCTTCTGCTCGCTGAGCTTGACCCAATCGGTTCTCTTCTGGTTGATCTGATCGAGGCTGAGCCCCGCCGACGACAGGCCGGCCTCCGCGGCTTGAAGCTGGCTGTAGAGCTCGTCTCTTTTGGCCTTCAGCTCCTTGCGCTCGTCATGAACTGTGGCAAGAGTTTCGAGAATCTTCTGCCTGTTGGGATCGCTCGGAGCTAACGTCGCGAACAGTTCGGCCCGCTCTTGCGCCGGCCTTTCGAGCGATCGCAGAATTTTCGCGGGCGAGACGTTTTTGTCGAGCACGTCTCTCTCGGCTTGTTCATAGTCTTGGCGTTTCTGACGTGATCCCACGCTGGCCAAGGGCATTTGTATCTCGAAACGGGTGTTGCCCTGCGGGCGCCATACGATGTTTTGCATGTTGTCAGGGTCGATTCGCCTTCGCAATACGGTGATCATTCCCTGTGCTAAATCTTTTTTTTCCGCTTCTTTGAGGCCGTGTGTGTCGATCTCGTAGATAAGACTCGTCCCGCCCGCCAGGTCTATCCCCGGTTTTAAGGTCTTGCTGGGCGGGTATAAGACCCAGGCGGCGGCGGCCACCAGGACGATTATTAAAACGATTTTCGGCGTCAGATTCTTGCTCATAACGATCCTCGTACTATATTCATGTATCTGTGCATGAATGAGTCAACGCCCTCACCCATCGGCTCACCCGCACATTCATTCATCTACGATTAGTCTTTCGACAAATTCCTGCTGATGGCTGAACGGACGATCTTCATTTTGGTATTATTCGATTCGTCAATTTTCAGCGTGATTTCATCATCCTTCACATCGATGACGGTCCCGATAATCCCGCCGATGGTCTGAATCTTATCGTTTTTTGCGAGTGCTTGTATCATTTGTTTGTGCTGCTGCTGTTTCTTTCGGGGACCCCTGAAAAGGATCAGGTACATCAGCACGAACATCAGACCAAGAAAAATGAACTGGGTGGGCGGGAAGGACGTGCGGGGCTGCTTCGTGACTGGAGCCTCGGTGCCGGAGGGTGTGGTCGTGGTGGTTTCGCCCTCCGAAGCGACCGGCGCCGAAGAGATGCCTGACGGCGTCGCGTTGCTGTCTGTTTGAGCTAATATCCATATATTGTTCATTCTTGTCTTCCCTTCATCTTCTCATGGGTCACGTTTCGGTACTGTGATAGCCGGCGGCAAGACCACCAGACAAACCACTAATACTAACGACTTTCTATTTTTTATCAATAGTCAATTCTTTTTGCCAATTCGCCAAGCTTGTTTGTTTTCACGGCCTGCCTGATGTCGGCCATGAGCCTCTGGTAGAACGTCAGGTTGTGCAGCGAAACTAATATCGGACCCAGCATCTCGCCGCACTTGAAGAAATGTCGCAAGGCGCCTCGGCTGAAATTCCTGCAGCAGTAGCACTCGCAGCCGGCCTCGATGGGCCCGGCGTCGGTTAGGTGGGCGTTGTTCCTGAGCCGCAGCGGGCCCTTTTCGGTGAAAGCAAAGGCGTTCCGCCCGTTCCGGGTGGGCAGGACGCAGTCGAACATGTCGATGCCGGCTGCCACAGCGGCGATGATGTCCTGGGGCGTGCCGACCCCCATCAGGTAGCGAGGTCTGTCCTCCGGCAGCCGTTGCGTCGTATGGGTCACCGTTGCGATCATCTCCTCATGCCCCTCGCCTACGCTCAATCCGCCGAGAGCATACCCGTCGAAACCGATCCGGGCAAGCTCTGAGGCGCAGTGGGTTCGCAGCTCGAGGTCCGTCCCGCCCTGGACAATGCCGAACAGCATCTGGCGGGGATTGGCGTGAGCCTGCCTGGCCCGCTTTGCCCAGAGGATCGTTCTTTCGACCGCCTGTTCGAGCTGCGCTGCACCGATGCCGTGCGGCGTGCACTGGTCGAGACACATGATGATATCGACCGCCAGCCGGTTCTGTATTTCCGTTGCGATCTCCGCGTTCAAATAAATCCTTGCTCCGTCCACATGGCTTGCAAATTCCACCCCGTCATCGTCGATCCTCGTCAGCGGGCTGAGGGAGAACACCTGGTATCCGCCGCTGTCGGTCAGGATGGGCCGGTCCCAGGCCATGAATTTGTGAAGCCCCCCGAGCCTCTCGATCGTTTCGACTCCGGGCCGGATCAGCAGGTGGTAGGTATTGGCCAGGATGATGCCGGCGCCGGTTTCTTTGAGCTGCTGCGGCGTGATACCCTTGACCGCGCCCGCCGTGCCGACCGGCATAAAGACAGGCGTTTCCACCGTCCCGTGCGCCGTTGTCAGCAGCCCCCGCCTGGCGGCAGAGCCGGAATCCTGATGGAGAACTTGAAAGTCGGCCATGTTCAAAATGTTTCAATACATGTTAATGATTCTGGAGGCCGGGTAGTAGTACGAGAGAATCTGTTCTGCTTTTTTGCCGTTTCTTGCCATTCCTTCGGCGCCGCATTGGCACATTCCGACGCCGTGCCCCCAGCCTCGGCCGCAGAGAAACGCCCATGTATCGCGCAGTTTTACGATCTGGCAGCTCGTGCTTCTGAATCGTCGGCCGGTGGGGTCGATGGCCAGACGAAAGTCCTCGGCCCGCAGAAAATCGCTCTTGCCGGTCGAGCCGAGCAGTTTAATGTTCGTCAATCGGGTGAACTCCCCGTAATCCGTCTGGCCCGCGGCGCAGATGTCTGCGATTTCTCCGAGCGGCTTGAGCGTCGGATATCTTTCGAGCAGCCTGGTAGTGACATTCGCCTTGTCGAATTGAACCATGGGCCAGAAGAAGAACTTAGGCTTGGCCACGTCCTGGCAATAGGGACAGCGGACGCCAACCAACGTTTCAAAGGAATCGCCGAAAACGTTCCTGCTGTTCTCCGTGTGACCGCCGCAGGTCGAGCTGTAGTAGGCGGGAAGGATTTCTTCCGTGCCGTCGGTTTGTTTACAGGACAGGACCTGGCCTCTTGTCTGGTTGACGGCCTGCCAGATCTGAGCGGACTCGGCGGCCAGACCCCGGTAAACCTGATGGGCCTCTGTCTGTTTCATGTCCCAGGCCCGATTCACACCGAACCGCTTTTTGATGTAAAAGCAATAGGTTCGTGCGGCGATGGCCTGTGCCTTCAAGGCTTCCAATTCCCAGTAGCCGGGCATCTCGGCGCCGACCACGCCGGCCAAATACGGCTCGGGCGGAACCAGATTAATCGCGTCAAAAGAGCCGCCGTCCGGGTTGACGATGAGCTTGAGCTTCCCGCGACAGTCGCTGCCGTCCAGGTTGAAGATGTGCGGGTCATCGGGGAGAATAACGATCTGGCCGTCTGTGAAGGCTTGGCCGCCGATGGCAATCTGGCCGTTCGTCACCTGGATACCGGTCGCAGCGCCGGCCTGCTCGAAACGGGCCCTGGTAATCTGTGTTTGCAGGTCGGTCCGGCCGTCCAGAACGCTGAAGGGCGAGTCCGTCTTCAGCGTGCAGGCCGTGGCATCGTCGAGGAGTAATACTCTGACCCAGAGCTGCGCTTCGATATCCATCTGGGCGGTCGGTGTCGCAAGCTGCCGGCCCCTGCAGCCGCCGAGAACGAGCAGCAGAAACGCCGCCACCGCGGTCTGGCCGCGTGAAGAACGAAAGTGGTATCTCCGCGAGACTGTCCGCAAGCTTGATGCTCGATACTCGATTCTCGATACTCGATTCTCGACTCTCGACTCTCCGCACGGCCGAGTCTCGCAAATCGCAAATCGCAAATCGTAAATCATAAATCGAAATCGATTAGTCCAGGCTTCGCAGCGACAAGCCAAGATCTGTCAGGGCTTTCTTGACTTCGTTGAGGCTTGTCACCCCGAAGTTCTTGACGCCGAGCAGTTCGGCGTCCGTTCGGGCGATCAGCTCACCGATGGTGTGGATGTTGAGCTTTTGCAGACATTTTCGAGCACGCACCGACAGTTGAAGATCGTCCGTGGATTTACTCCTGAGCCCGTTCTCGTCGTCTTCGACGGCCTTGTCGGCTGTTTCCACCGAAGCATGCTGCTTGTCCTCCAGAGCCATGCCTATATACAATCCTTTCGGATCGAGAATGGACTTGATCTCTCGCAGCGAGGTTTCCCCGAAGTTCTTATAAGACAGCAGCTCGGCCTCGCTGATACTCAGAAGGTCGCCGAGCGTTTCAATCTTCATTTTCTTCAGGCAGTTTCTGCTGCGCACCGACAGCTCGAAATCGGACATCGGCGTTTCGAGAATCTGATTCTTGCGGGTCTTTTTCTTCTCCTTTTCCTCGTCATAGAACATCGTCTTTGAGCTTTCGATGTCCTTCTTGAACAGAAGGGCCCTTTGATGATTCGGATGAGTCTCCAGGACGGCATCGACGCATTGGGTCGCTTTGTCCAGCTCGCCGGTGTCTTCATAGAGCACGGCCAGGTTCAGCAGGGCGTTGACGTAAACCGGCGAGCCCGAGGCGATCTGCCTATAGTGGTCGATGGCCGCCTCTTCGTCGCCAGCGAGGTCACAGCGAAAGGCCAGATGGAAAAGCGCTCTTTGGTGTCTCGGTGAGAGTTCTAAAGCGGTTTTGTAATTGGCCGCCGCCTGATTGTAATTCCCCTGGGCTTCCTGAAGCCGGCCGAGCTGGTAGTGATACTCGGCACTTACTTTCTCGAAATTCGCGCACGCCTTGAGATCCTTGGCTGCGGCCTCGAAATTCTTTGCGTGACGATACGTGGCGGCCTTTTCCATCGCTACGCGCAGTTTGTCGGCCTCATAATTGAGGCTGCTCTTCAGACTTTCGATGGCTTCCTCGAATCTGCGCATCCGGCGAAGTGTGAAGGCCAGATAGATGAATTTCTCTTTGCAATCGCTGCCTTTGGCGAGTTTCTCGGCGGCCTCGGCGTTCCTGCCCAAGATAAAAAGCCCGATCCCCGCCGCCAGGCAGGCTTTCTGTCCGGCCTTGGACATATTGGACTCCACATGTTCTCTGAAGCCTATCAGGTTTTTCTCGCTGGAGTGGACAAACTCAGACAGTGTCTTAATCTGATCCAACGACGGCAGATTCTCGGCAAATAAGTCGATACCTTGTTGCGTAACTGGTTCCATTGAAACGTTCTCCCTTTTCGTATTGTGTTTACCCCATGAGAGGTGGCTTGGCGGCCTATCTCACAGGGTGAGTCGTATTACCCGTTGCGCGAACCCGCCGCGCAAAACCAAGCGGGTATTATAGTGCGGCAGCAAAGATTTGCAATACATTTTTTCCCCACCCCGCCTTGGGGGGCCATATCGGTCCTCCTCGGCCGGTCTTTTAACCCATTCCCAAATCTGTCCTGACCCTGCTATCGGCCTTGTGTAACGTGGCGAGAGGCGGCTTGCCATATCATCACAACAGGCAAATTCGCTATTTGAGCTTTATCAGGGCGACCCAGTCCCCGCCCCCAGGGGGTTTGTCTCCGTCCTTGGGCGGGTTGCCGATGGCGGCTGGGCCGGGGCCGGTGATTTCGGCTTTGGAGCCGGTTTGCAGTGGGCCGGCGGTGCGCGGGTTATACCATTGGATAGTGAAGGTTGCCGAGCTATTACCTAAGTCCAGGCTCGTTGTGCCGCCCTTGGGAAGATAAATTGCGTAAATCTGCCCCGGCTGGGCGAAGCAGTAACCGTCCTTGGCGCTGGTCAGCTCATCGTGATGCGCCATTTCGGTAAAGGGCAGGTGCCAATGGAAGAACTCCAGGGCGTATCGCGTCAGGTCCCACAGGTGGTCGCGGCTGCGCCAGTCCTCGCAGTTCAGGTCGTTGTGGGCGAATTTGTAGCCGAAGTACCATTCGACGCCCGCGCCGCCGGCCATCAGGTTGCCCCACAAGTGCTTGCTGCGGACCTCATCATGCCAGTAGTCGTCCGCGTCGGGCTTGACGCCGGTGTCGGCCGGACCGATCTCGTCCAGGCTGACGAACCACTGCCGGCCCGCGGCGGCGGAGCGGTCAATCCAGGTTGTTGTCTGGGCGTGGGTATCGTTGGTTTGCAGCGACGGCCCGTCAAAATATTCGTACCCCAACAGAGGCTTATAAACCTCGTCGTACTTGCCGGGGAACGTATGGCAGACGACCGGATGGTCGTAAGGGTCGAGGTCTTTGATGTATCGGCAGAATGCCTTGTGCTGCTCGGTGGTGTTGGTGTTCTCCTCGCCGAGGTTCCAGACTAAAGCCAGGTGATGAGCGAAGCGGGCGATCAGCTCGCGGTAGTAAAGTTTTCGCTGGGGTCCGAGGTCGCCGCCGTCCAGCCCCTGGTCGTTCTCCTGCTCCTGCGTGATGATATGGAGCATCAGGCCCAGCTTGTCTGTATGCGAAAAGACGATCTCCCACTGGTCGAGCTTGCTGCAATCGAAGCGGTATTTTTCTTGCGGGCTCGGCCAGGGCCAGACGTCTTTGCCGTCGCCGCCGTCGATGTTGTAAGGGATGAAATAGACGCTGTTCATGCCTTTGGAGGCTAAGTAGTTCAGCGCGCCGATCATGCCCTTGCCTTTGCCGTCCTTCCAGGTCGGGTCGCCGGGGCGCCAGTCCTTCGCGTGTGGCGCATAGTGGTGGATGAACTTATCGCCCGCGGCTTCGCCTTCGCGTTTGAGTTCGCCGGCGTCGAACGTATCGTCGAAGTCGGCGTAGGCCAGGAAGTTTTCGGGGGTGTCGGCCCCGCCTTTGATGAAGTAGTCGCCTGTCTCGGCGAATTGAAGATAGCGTTTGCCGGCGTATTTGAGCGTTCCTTTGGCGCGGTGGTCCCGGCCGGTTTTGTCACTCGGTCCGATCTCAAGTGTCCCCGTGGCGCCGTCGAAGGCCGTGCCGGAGCCGGCCGCTGGATTGCCGGTCAGTGCAATGTCGGGCCCCGTGCGGAAGGAGACGCCAAACGACCAACGGCCCACCTCATCCGGCACAAAATGCACACGCCACTTGTCGCCCGACGTTGCGCCGGTCTGCGCCGCATCGCCGTCGGCGGCGTAATAGCCGGGGACAATGTAGCGATTCTTACCCTTGACGAAAGTGACGGTCAGCCGATAGTCACGAAACGGATTTGGCTCGGCGGCTTCGCTCGTTTCGGGCCCGCTGAAGGTTAGCGTGACCGTGTGCCATTTCTTTAGCTCGCCGGAGACCTCGCATTTCCCACCCGCGCCAAAAACACAAGGCTCGGCTGCAAACACAGAACATATCGCAATGATTGAAATCAATCGAGACCGCTTCATCTTTCTGCTCCTTACCAGATAAATGAGTGACTTACGTTGCGATATCTTATAAAGCCGGGATGGAAATTTGCAACAGATTTCTTGAGCCAAAGGTTCGGCAGCGAGCAATACGCAAATCGGCGCACAAAAAAGGCCGAGCCTGCCACCGGCCCGGCCTGTTGGAAACCACCTCTGTTTACAGCTTACGTATATCTGTGTAGTCCGGCGGGATATTCGGCTCGAAGAGGTTTGGCTCCAGCTCCACGTCCCACTGGAACTGGTCCATCACGCACTCCGATGACATCGTCTTCCCCTCCGCCTCCGCATGGATTTTTGCCTCGAACAGGGCCGGGTACTCCGTCTTCGCATCGACCCACAACCGCATTTCCACGTCCAGACGGCTGACCGGTCCAGGCAGAGGCCCCAGGACGCCCGGATCAGTCGTCTCGATGCCCTCGCACAATACCCCTTCGATGGTTTTCTGTCCAACTATCCTGTGCTCGCAGGACAGGATCGTCTCCACGAGGTACTTGGCGTTCATCCAGTCCGCATGTTTTTCCAGGAATCCTTGCTCGCTCGGCGTAAACGTGCGGGACATGTAGTGCTTGTGTGTATGATTCACGAATGTGGAAGTCTTTGTTTCGAGGTCTTTGTAGTAGGTCTGGGTGATCTGCCCACCTTTGTAAGTGTCTGTTCGAGAGTGTGTGGGGGAGAAGTACTTGATTGAATAGTCATCTTCATTTGACAGGAAGGAACTGGTCTCCCTACAGCGGAGGATGAGTCCCCGGCTGGCTTCCACCTTCTTGGCCACGTCGGCCCAGACCACGCCGGACTTGTTTTCGGTTTTGACGAATTCAAACAATCCCAGAACGACCACGGCAATGATCACCGCCGCGGCGGCTAATTTTACAATTGGACTTTTCATAATTGTTCTCCTTAGAGTCGGCTCAGCAAGAGCCGGCTTTGTGTTTTTTGCCTTTTCGTGAGCGGTGAGCACCTTATCAAGGACGGCTTCATCCATTTTGGGATTGGTGTTCATCGCTGCGTTTTTGAAGAACGTTTTTATGTTGTCTGCCGGTTTCATTTGTCCACCTGACTATTCAATATTGACCGCAGCTTGTTCAGGCCATACCGGTATCGGCCTTGGATCGTGTTAATTGACACGTTCTGGACTTTGGCGATCTGTCTGAACGTCATGCCGCCCTCCATGTAAAGGCCGATGACCTCGCGCTGCTCGTACGGTATCTGAGCCATCGCGTTGCTCAACAACTCCATCTCCTCACTCAGGATGGCCCATTGCTCGGGCCTTTCTGCCTCGCAGATGGCGCGATCTGCGTCCTCGATGCCGGAAGCTTCGTGCCTTTGCCGGTCACGCACGGCGTTGCGAATCCGATTGACAACGCACGTGGCCAGATACGTCCTGAGATTGCCGGCCAGGCGGATTTTTGCCGCCGCCTGGGCGAAGCTAACAAAAACATCCTGGACGACATCTTCGGCCGTGTTGACATCGTTCGTCAGAGCGACGGCCAGCTTCAGCAGATCGTTCTTGTACTTTTCATAGATCCGGCGCAGGGCATCCGTATGGCCGAGCTTGAATTTCCAGATAAGCAGTCTGTCTTCCACCATTTAGCCCAACGCATCCAAGAAAGATCTTTCTTCACCTATAACACACTCAAGCCGCCCATCTTAGTATAAAGAGAATGGTTTTTTTTCACCACTCTGCTGCTGCGTGTTCTTCCAGGGCGCACAAAAAAGGCCGAGCCTGCTTCGGCCCGGCCTTTCGGTACTCTATGTGAGATGAGGTGTTTATTCAAGCGCTGTGAAGTCGTCAGGTATATTCGGTTCAAAGATGCTTGGGTCAAGCTCAACGTTCCACTGGAACTGCTCCGCCTTCAGTATTGCTTTTTCCCCTTTAACACCCCTAATTTCTGCTTTCAAAAGTACCGGCAAACTGGTTTCTACGTCCACCCAAAGTTGTGCCACCAAGCTGTCAACCGTGAACGAAGCCGTACACAAATTCGGGTCATAGACCTCAATACCCTCAACGTCTTTGCCGTCCATCGTATCGCGGCCCAACTTTTTGTACTTGTACGCTGTACATTTCTTGAGCGTTTGTCTCATATCCCCGCCGCCGCGCTTCTCGATGTCTTCGTCGGTCAATGGTTTTCGCCGATACTGTTTCTCCGTCGGCATAACGTCAATTTCCACCTTTTCCGCAGGAAGGAAATACGTATGCTTGAGGAACTTCCCATTCATGCCGACATCCTGCTTTTGTCCGTGCTCGGCGGAACCATATATTACTGCTTCTATTTCCACAGGCTCTTCTTCGTGGGTACAATCTCTCAGGTGAGCACGACACGTGTACGTCAGAGCTTGATCTACGTTTTTAGCCACCTCTGCCCAGGCGACACCCGTTTTGTCGAACTGCCCCAGGCCGACGAGCAGCGCTGCAATTATCGCCGCCGCGGCGGCGGCTAATTTTGTGATTGGACTTCTCATGATTTGTCTCCTTAGGTTCGGCCGGGCGACGGCCGAATACGCTTTTCTGGATTTCTCTTGTGCGTGCAAAACATCGTCTAACATGCGGTCGTGTAACTCGGCGCCGGCGGCAAAATTCAAATCCTTCTCAATCGTTTTTTCCAAATCATCTGTAGGTCTCATTTTTCCACCTCGCCATTCAAAATCGACCGCAGTTTATCCAGGCCGTACCGGTACCGGCCTTGAATCGTATTGATTGAGACACCGTGCAGCTTTGCGATGTCCCCGAACTTCATTTCGCCCTTCAAGCGAAGGACGATGGCTTCTCGCTGCTCAGGGGGAATCTGGGCCATAGCATGATTCAATCGCTGCGATTCCTCGCTGCACAGAATCGCATGGTCCGGCCCACCCAAGCCCGAGCTGATCGGTTCGGACTCATCCAGCCTTGTAAAACCTCGCCGGTTTGCCCGGATTCGGTCTCGGGCGCGGTTCACCACGCAGGTTGTCAAATAGCTTTTGAGACTTCCGGCCAGCTTGAAATCTCCCGCGGATTCCGCAAACGACACGAAGACATCGTGCACAACGTCCTCGGCGGCCCCGGCGTCGTTCAAGAGAGCCATCGCCAACGTCAGCAAACGATTCAGGTATTTCTCATAGATGCGGCGCAGCGCATCCCGGCTGCCGCACTTGAACTTCCACTTGAGCACTTCGTCTTCTATTTCCACAACCATCTGCTGGCTCTCTTGCCTGGCCTCACGAACGAATCGTTCAATTGATAATATCACGATGCGCCCCCCGGTTTTAGTATAAACAAAAGGCTCATCCGAGAAATAGGTAGGCGCCCCGAACGGTTTTTCTCTCCTGGTCTATGGACAGAGGACGGAGGACCAAGGACTGCCATCGGCCTCTGGGCTCGGGGCTCATTTCTACGTAGTTCTACGTATTTTTGCGGGTTTTTCAAAAAATCGAAAAATAATCGTCAACATTTGGGGCTTGAGCATCGCTGTATATATAGTTAGAGTAAGTGCATCGGGTGCAAGTTAGGCATCGGCCAGAGAGGTCTTTCTTTTAAGAGAAAGGGGCCGGCCATGTGCCAGGTAAAGGGATTTGGCCCGTTGGAATCAACGATTCCCAATTGGCAAAGCGGAGGGCCTCTAACTAAAACCGTCAGACGAAACCCCTCCGCCGGGGCGGGGTTCACGCTCATCGAGCTGTTAGTGGTCATTTCCGTCATTGTGCTATTGATGGCGCTGCTGCTGCCGGCGCTGCAAAGGGCCAGAAAGCAGGCCCGGGCCGTTGTCTGCCAGGCGAACCTCAAGCAGTGGGGTTCTGTACTGGCGCTCTATACCGAGGATAGCCAGGGCCTGCTTCCCAATGGCATGGGCAGTGCCCTGTGGTTTCTGCGTGGCCCGTTCGTCGCCGAGGGTGACCCGAACAAACCCCGGGTCTATCAAGAGATAAGGGCCAAAGGCATAGCCTGTTGCCCCGCAGCCGTCCGACCTGTCGATGACGATAAGACGCCCGGATATTTCAGAGCTACCTCCTCGTCGGGAGGCTCGCTGGTGTATCAGATTAAAGGTAAGCCCGGTTCAACATTTGAAGCCTGGGAGATTATTACCCCGCCTCCACGGTTTCGCGGCAGTTATGGATTTAACCACTGGTTGTTTGAGGAGCGATTTGATACTTCTATTCCCCTGCACTTTCGCCTGCGTCGGCCCGGCCTTGACATTTCCCCGATTAGGGGCAGGGCCGCAATCCCCGCCTTTCTCGACTGCACGATTCCTAACGTTCTGTTTATGGAGCACGTCCCTCCACCGTTGAACGAGCACTCAGCGTATGGTTTCTGCATAAACCGACACAACGGGCATATAAACGGTCTCTTCCTCGATTGGTCCGTCGGAAAGGTTGGGCTCAAGGAGTTGTGGACGCTCAAGTGGAGCATGCAGTTTGACACGGCGAACGCCTGGACCAAGGCCGGCGGCGCAATGCCGGAAGACTGGCCGGCGTGGATGAGGGGGTTCAAGGACTACTAATGCTACATAACAGATCAAGTAATGGAAGTCATTCCTGCGGAAGCAGGAATCCAGAGTCACAACAAGAAACTGGATTCCGTATCAAGTACGGAATGACAAGTCATCACTGGACCGGCACTCGCAGAGCCTTCACGCTGATTGAGTTGCTGGTGGTGATTTCCGTCATTGTTCTATTGATGGCGCTGCTGCTGCCGGCGCTGCAAAAGGCCAGAAGGCAGGGCAAGACGACCTTTTGCCAGATAAACCTGCACCAGTGGGGAATCGCCTTCATCGCATACACTAACGACCACGCAGGGCGATTGCCCGACCATTTTCCCATGGGAGCAAGCAACCACGTATGGCCTTACGCGCTTCGCAGCTATTTTTCGGACACCAACGACGCGCTCTTGTGCCCTGAGGCGCCCAGTCCCTGGCTCAGGCCGGACAATCGCTACTCAACATCGGGCGCTACACAAAGGATTCTGGGCAGCACAGCCGCCGCATGGGAGTACCGCTTTGAGCTGGGTAATATGCCGAAAGCGCATTTTGTCGGCAGTTACGGGATGAGTAGGCATCTGCACCACTCTGTCCTGCATCGTCGGGTCAGAGGTCCCATCTGGAATAGTGTGCCGGTTCTGCTCGATTGCGTATTCATGGACGGCCATGGGTGGCCTTTTAGCCGCCCACCTGAATTTGAGGACGACATCAGCGGGCCGGGCGACATGAAGTATTTTTGCATCAATCGGCACGACGGCGGTATTAACAGCCTCTTTTTGGATTGGTCCGCACGCAAGGTCGGACTCAAGGAACTCTGGACGTTCCGCTGGGATCCCCATTACTCTGCCAGCATGCTCAACCACAGCCCCTGGACCAAAGCCGGCGGTGCGCAGCCGGAGGACTGGCCCAAGTGGATGAGACGATTTAAGGAGTATTGATGCGACGTTGCAGATTTCACGATGGATGTCATTCCTGCGGAAGCAGGAATCCAAAGTCCCGACGGGAAATTGGATTCCGCATCAAGTGCGGAATGACAAGGTATCACTGGGTCGGCCCTCGCAGAGCTTTTACACTAATCGAGCTTTTGGAGGTCATCGCCATCATAGCGCTTTTGCTGGCGCTGCTTTTTCCGGTGCTCCGCAGCGCCAGAGAATCAGGCCATCGGATGGTTTGTCTGGGCAACCTCAAGCAGCTTACCTTAGCGTGGCTCGCCTACGCCGACGAGCACGATAGCAAACTTGTCTCAGGTCGTGCTTTAGGAGCATCGGGAAGCGGGCGTTATACCCTGCAAGGCTGGGCGGGTACTTATTTTTTGCCTCCTGGGACGCCCCCTCCTCCTGAGCGAGCTCGGAATCCATGGTTGCCATATCCCGACAAAGGCGCTCTGTGGCGTTGGACTCGAGACGTTAAAGTCTATCGCTGTCCCAGGGGCCGCCCCGGCCATGCCCTGACATACGCTACAGTCATAGCCGCAAACGGCGCCGACGTAGAAGGAACGTACATGAAGGACACCGGCGATGGCGATCTGACGGAGTGCGGCGTACGCGTAGGACCTACCGTGCTGAAGCTGACCCGGCTTACGGATATCGTAAGCCCCGGTGCGGCCCATCGCGCGGTATTTATCGATATGGGCCAAACACCGATGAGCTCGGACTTCTATGTGTATTATCTGTATCCGAAATGGAAGTTTTTCAGCCCCCCTCCGGTACGGCACGGCGATGGCACGACGCTCTCGATGGCGGATGGACACGTTGAGTATTGGAAATGGAAAGGCCGTGAGACGGTACAAATGCCACGTGAGCTGTTTCCTATGCGTAACGTGTTCGCAGAGTTGCTGAAAGGATGGAAAGACTACGAACCGCGGACGCAGGACGGATTGTACGACCTGCAAAGGCTGCAAGAGGCTACCTGGGGCAGATTAGGGTATTAGCTTTAGCGCATCGGATGGCGCAGAGGACTAAGGAGAACGATCCACCATGCGAAAAATCAAAGGATTTACTCTGATTGAGTTATTAGTGGTCATCGCCATCATAGCCCTATTGCTGGCGCTGCTTTTCCCGGTTTTGCGCAGCGCCAGAGAACGGGCCTACCGGACGGTTTGTCTGAGCAATCTCAAGCAACTTACCTTAGCGTGGATCGCCTACGCCGGAGAGTACGATGCCAAGATTGTCTATGGCTGTGCCTTCGGTACGTTCAGACGGGGCAGGGGGCCGAGGGGAGCACACCTCTCGTTGACAGGCTGGGTGGGCGGGGCCTTTTCCCCTTCTTTCAGTCAGAGCAGGACCGACGTTATAAACAGCAGCGACGGCAGCAAAGGCGCCCTGTGGCCGTGGATACAGGACATTGATGTTTACCGCTGCCCGCGAGGCTGGCGCGGCCATCTGCTCACATACACAACGGTTGTCGCCGCAAACGGTGCCGAGGTGGAAGGGACGTATGTGCCGAAGAGCGGGGGTTGGGACCTCCAATGCATCGGAAAGCGAATCGGCAGTACGGTGCTGCGGCTGACCAAACTCACAGATATTGTAAGTCCGCCTTCATCTCAACGTGCAGTATTTATGGATATAGGCTATACCCCTGATTCATCTTCCTTCTATGTTTACTATCTAAATGCCAAGTGGGACAGGTGCAACCCGCCTCCGGTACACCATGGCGATACCCTAACGCTTTCAATGGCGGACGGTCACGCGGAATATTGGAAATGGAAGGGACGTGAGACGATAGAGATGCCTCGTAAACCGGCGCCTTGGGGGAATCTAACAAGGGAACTACTGGAGGGAAACTACGAGCCGCAGACGCAGGACGGCTTGTACGACCTGCAAAGGCTCCAAGAGGCGACCTGGGGCCGGTTAGGGTATTAAGGCTCTTGCAAATGAGCCTGCGCGCCAAAGGGCTATTCGCATCGGCTTTTATTTCTTGGCGCGCTCGACGGCCTTTTCGAGGGGGCCGAGGCCTTCTTGCCCTTCACTGAGGCGCGTGATGTTCTTTTTCTCGGCGATCTGCTTGAACTGTTCGTAGCACGCCCCGGCCGATTCGGGCATCGGCCAGGCGGCGCTTGCCTCCTGGCACGCCTTTCGCATCTCGTCCCATCGCAGCAGGAACGTGTACATGGCCGGAAGCTGCGCGATCTGGACTCGGAACCGCAATTCGGGGTCATCCGCGACCGCGGCCTCGGCGGCCTTCAACTGTGTCCAGCCTTTGCTGAGCGTCTCGAAAGAGAGGAATTTCGCCGTGTGCTGGGAGAAGCAGCCGAGCCAGTCGCCGCCGGCCTCGACGGCATCGTGCGTGGTCTGCAAGTAGTCCCGGATACGCGGTGCGGCGGGGCCGTAGTAGCCGGCGATGAATTCGTCCATGAGCTGCTGCCCATCGCGCATCGGGTCCCACAGCAGCTTGGCGAGGACCCAGGCGCGCAGCTCGGCCATCTCCGCACCGTAAGACTGATAAGCACCCTGCTCAAAGATTCCCTTGACGTTATGGTCCACGAAAAACTTCACGTTCGGTCCCAGCACTCGAAGATTGGGATGCGGCATTACATAATGCCGGAAGTTGGTCGTATAGTCCCAGATGTACAGCCGGTTGCAAATCTTCGACCAGCCGATGATATCGTCGCGGAATTCTTTGTTTCGCTCATCGCTCAGCGGCGTGCTGAACGAGCACTCGATGCTGCACAGCCGGACGATGACGTTATGCCGGGGCTTTGTAATCTTCGGCGGCTTGCGGGTGTATTGATAGGCCAACGTGTCGATCGCCGCGTTTGGAAATTCCTTCTCGATGTCCTCCGCCACGGCGTTGACAAATCGCAGCAGCAGTCCCGCGGGGCTGCCTTCTTCCTGCTCGATCGCGGCGCACTTGGCGCACTGGCAGTTTCCGTGCCAGTCGTTCTGCGAGACGGACGCAATCGTCGCAGCCGGGTTATTTCGCAGACGCTCCTTTAAGTTCTTGACCAGCTCGGCGCGCATTTGTTCGTTTGTCAGGCAGAGCTGCGCCCGCTCGTGGCTGCGTTTGCCGTTGATTTCGCTGAACCAGTCCGGATGCTCTGCGAAATATTTCTCCGGCGGGATGAGCGGGAAAAACGTGTGCACGAATCCTTCGTAGGTGTGTTTGCCGCCGCGTTTGTCGTCCAGGCGCTCGCTGTTGCCGTTGCACTTGTTGCGGACGGCCCAGTCGCCGTCAAAGGCGTCGAACCAGAAGGACTCGCGATATTCCAGCACCGGAACGTAGCGGACGTTCAGCGGATCGACTTTGAGCGTCGGCTTTTTGGGAATCGTGCTTACTGTTGAAGACCACCACCGGCAGCCGGCGTTCTCTTCCAGAAACGTATAGACCGCATAGAGCGTGCCGCGAGGCCGGCCCCCGGCCAGGATCAGGTCGTCTCCCACGGTGCGGATGACGATGCCGTCGGCGCCTAAGCCATCGGTGGAAAAATCCGCCGCCGCTAATTTGGCGGCTCCGGGGCCGACCAGAAGGCGTGATTTGCCGGCGGCGGGGGGGCCTGAGATTTCAAACGCCGCTCCGGTTATCTGCCGGAGAAAGTCGGCTAATTCCGTTGCCGCGTGCCGCTCCGGCTCGGTCGCATCTTCTGCGACGACGATGACGGCCTTCGCCGCGCCCTCTTGTGCGATTGTCACTGCTTGGCCCTTGGCTGCTTGTGTGCATCCGGCGAAGAACCAGACCGCTGCGAGCGATACTATGATTCGACCTTTATCCGACATAACTTGGCCTCCTTGAGCTGAAATAATGCCTTCGGTTTTGCGACATTCTATCGTACCAGGCTTTGTATGCCAAGACTTATGCTGCGTAGCTGTGCAGGCCGGGGAAGAGCCTGCTGAGGTTCACCCAGAGCAGCGTGATGATGATGGCGGCCATGCCCAAGACGGCCAGCACGCTGCTGATGCGCGCGTACCGCTTGCCGAACATATAGCGAAAATGGAAGTATCCGACATAGACCAGCCACGAGACCAGCGACCACAGCTCCTTGGGGTCCCAGCCCCAGTAGTCGCCCCAGGCGAGCTTGCCCCAGTAGCTTCCGAGAATCAACCCCAGCGTCAGCAGCGGAAAGCCTACGCAAATCAGGCGGTACGTCGCCTGCTCCGGGGGCAGGAGATCCTCGCCGGGGCCCGGGCTCTTGGCGGCTAATTGCCGGACGGCCTGGACGGCCGCTTTGGCCATGAAGATGTACGAGAGCATATAGACCGCCACGTGAGGCGTAAAGAGCCAGCTTTGCAGGGCCGGCGGAAGCTGCTGCGGCTCAGCGTGAAACACAAAGCCGGCGGGAAAAAGTACAATCGCCCCGACGACCATATCGGCCGCGTAGCCCCCCACGCGCAGCACACGCCGGCTGAACAGCGAGACCGGATAAATCATGCCTAAGCACAGAAAGACCTCGAAAAGATTCTGCAGCGGGACGTGACGCACGTGATACCAGCGATAGCCGTAGGCGACAACGGCCAACGCAAAGCCGAGAAGATAAAGAAGGTGTCCCGCTTTGGGCCGGCGAAGCACGCTGGCGGCGAACGCCAGCAGATATGCGGCGATGGTGATGTAAATGAGCAAGCCTTGAATGGTATATTTGATGGCCATAACGTCATTTTCGATTTTCGATTTTCGATTTTCGATTTGAAATCGGCAATCGGCAGTCGGCAATCGGCAATTCTCGATTTGTGCTTTTCAACTTTGCCCTAGCCAATGCGTGTCTGAGCCAGAGGTGCCAGATGACGCCGAGGCAGAGCATCCAGTAGCCGGCATACACCACGAACAGCCCCGTGTCCGAATAGACCGAAAGGACCGTATATTGCCCGGCCTTGTCGTCGTATGAAGACTGATAGAAATGGTATCCGCCGAAGTGCAGCGGATGGTTGACCTCGACGTCTTTGGCGGCCGCGACTTTGCCACTCTCGACAACCTGGATCTCGCTGATGTAATCGCTGATGACCCGGCGGTAGCTCAGCAGGAAATTGTCCTGCCCGTGACTATGCCCCGGGAAGTGCTCGAAGACGTACTTCGTTGTCACCTGCCCGTCGGGCTGGGTGATCTGCACTTCGAGGGTCGGGTTGGAGCCGGGCTGCGGGTCGTCGTAGGGCACGCTCTTGCCTTCCTCCATTCCGATCTTGAAATTCTCGAACGTCCGGACGACCTTTGCCGTGCCGAGTCCCTCGCCCAGGGGGAATTCCGTGCCGACCTCGACGGGGACTTTTTGGCGCTGCCCTTCGCGCGTCTCGATATACAGATACGCCGGCTGGTAATACTCGATGCGAAAGTCCTTGAGCTTCAGTGCGAAGGGCAGCTCCTGGCGCGGCCGGCTTCCGTCCGGCATAACCTTGTTTTCGGTAGCGCCTTCGTAGATAACCATCCGGCCGCTGCGGACCTTGTCGATTCCGAAAAACCTCCTCTGCAGGTCGTTTCCAAGCTTCGAGCCCCACATCCCGCCGGCGAGAATCAGCACGCAGCCGGCGTGCACCAACAGCAGCCCCGGCACGCGAATCAGCCGGGGGAACACCGCAAGGGCTACTATTAGCAGCCCCGCGAAAAACAGCCAGTAAACCGCCAACGGGACGCGATTGAAGTATTCCTGCGCCCGCTCGGCCCCGATAAAGGCCCCATAGATGGACAGGACCGCCAATAGGACAATCACCAGCAGGGCGGTCCACATCAGCTCGCGTCTGAACTTATTCATTCAAGCCCCTTCAAAGCCAATAGATAAATCCTGAAGGGCTGATTATGCCCGAAAACGCGCTATTTACAAGAACTTTTATATACGCCCTCTCATACGCGTCGGTTCAGGGCCAGGTCACTTTGCGATTGATATTTGCCGCCGCCCTGCCTACAATGTACCAGAATCGAAAACAAATTATATCTTTCGCAGCGCCAGCCTGACAGGGTCGCAGACTCGCGTCCGGCAACGGAGGTCCAGGAAATGGCAAGGCAAACGTCAATAGGCAAGTGCCATCTATGCGGCGGCACGTTCGACAAGCCGGCGATGACCAAGCACCTCAAAACGTGCAAAAAAGAAGAAGGCTCCGAGGCGGCGTCTGCCGGACGCGGCTCACGGAAAAGTGAAGTCTTTCATCTTCTCGTGGAAGGCCGCTATGCGCCCGCTTATTGGATGCACATCGAGCTGCCGGCAGATGCGCGGCTCAAAGCGCTGGATAGTTTCCTCAGAGACATCTGGCTGGAGTGCTGCGGGCACATGAGTATGTTTACCATTCAAGGCAAGAGGTATTCCGTAGTACAAATGGAGGAGTTTGATGACGAAACCATGGAGGCCCGATTGAGTGAGGTTCTCAGTCCCGGCATGAAGTTCTACCATGAGTACGACTTTGGCTCGACGACGCATCTGGCGTTGAAAGTCGTCTCGCAGGATCAAAAACAGATCAAGGGCAAATCCATCAAAGTATTAGCCAGGAATGAGCCTCCCTCGATTCCCTGTGCGTCCTGCGGTAAGCCGGCTACGCAGGTGTGCACCGAGTGTACTTACTCGGACAAAGGGTGGCTGTGTGATACGTGCGCCGCCCGGCACAAGTGCGGCGAGGAGATGCTCCTGCCCGTCGTCAATTCCCCTCGCGTCGGAGTGTGCGGGTACACAGGGTGAAGTCAGTAATATTCAGCCCCGTAATTTATGGCGGGGTGCCTTTTGAAAGACTCGCATGGACGTTCTTACGGTTGCAACTCGCGGCGGGGCGCTGGCCATGGCACAAACGAAGTTTGTCGCGGCGGCGCTGCAAAGAATTCACCCGCATCTCGAAATCAAAGTCCGGCAAGTCGCCACCAGCGGCGACCGTGACAGGCGCACCGCCCTGTGGAATCTCAAGGACACGGGCTTTTTCACCTCGCAGCTCGAAGATGCCCTGGCCGCCGGCGAGGCGGACTTCGCCGTGCACAGCTTCAAGGACCTGCCCACCGACCAGCGCGAGGGGCTGACCATCGCCGCGGTGTTCGACAGGAACTTTGTCGAGGATTGCCTGGTCGCCGGCTCGCCGGTGGACTCGCTTGACGAGCTGCCTAAAGGCGCCAAGATCGGCACCTCAAGCCTCAGACGGGCCGCCCAACTGCGGCACCTGCGGGCCGACATCGAGCCGGCGCCGCTTCGCGGCAACGTGCAGACGCGATTGAAGAAGCTCGATACGCGCGAGTTTGACGCGATCTTGTTGGCCCGCGCCGGCCTGGAAAGACTCGGCTTGGGCGATAGAATCTCGTTCGTTTTCGATCCGGCTGAATTTATCCCCGCCCCCGCCCAGGGCGCCCTGGCCATCCAGACCCGGGCCGACGACGACGGGACCAACGAAATCATCGCCGCCATCGACGATGCGAAGGCCCGAACGACGGCCATGGCCGAGCGAATGATCCTGACCACCATGCAGTGCGGCTGTCACGCCCCCGTCGGCGCCTACGCCAAAATTACCGCCGGCAAGGTCAAAATCCGAGCCTTCATCTGCGACCTGCAGGGTGAGAACTACATCGTTCACCAAACCACCGGCCCGACCGCTGAGGCCGAATCTTTAGCCGAACAGCTCGCCCACGAACTCCTCGACGCCGGCGGCGCCGAAATCCTCGCTTCGCTCGAAAAATAGCTTTACGTTGTATTCCACACCCATTCGGATACGCTCAAGGCCAAGTTTGGTGTGGAATCCAGAAATGTTCAAGTCCTTGATTTCCCATGACTTCGTCGCAGATGTTCTTGACATAGAGCGAAATTTCAGTATAATTACTACTGTTTTTTCGTCTAAAATCGAGAGAAATAACAATTCAAAAAAGGAGGTGTGTCATGTCCACTAAATCACTGCCCCTGACAGCCATAGTATTGGTCCTCTCTGTTTGTCAGCTTCAAGCCGACGTTATAAATTCACGATGGGTCGGTGGGGATGGCGCCTGGGAAAGTCCGAGCAATTGGTCCCCAGCTATCGTGCCAGATAACACTTCATTTACGACTTTTTCGGTCAATATAAATGGGGAAGATATAAACATAACACTGCAAAATAGTCACACGATTGACCATATGGACTGTAATGGTGATGTCCAACTGTGGAGTAATGGCGCTCTACTTAGAGTCAATAATGGTCTAATAAACCATGATTATCTGAGCATTTGCCGAGTCCTTATGGCATACCTCCATATAAAAGCTGATGTGACTAACTTAGAGGGCGCATTCCTTGAACTCGGCTTTGGCGAAATTCGAGATAACTTGTATAATCAAGTCGGAGGTATAGTGCAAAGTGAGTATGTGTTTGAGATTGGTGATGATATCGAAAATGCTGGATTAATAATTATTCGCCATGGAGGGCATATTTATAGTGATGAGGGAGAAATTCGCAATTCGGGAATTCTTGATCTAAGAAACGGTACGATTGGAGCGAACGAAGGTCCATTCTGCAACAAGCCATCAGGCAAAATCAGAGGCTTCGGCATGGTTTATTCTGGAGAAGGATCCCAAGAATTCCAAAACGAAGGGACGGTTTGCGCTTCAGGGGGATCACTCCTCGTGTATAGTGGGGGGGTTACAACAAATACCGGAATTTTGACCAATGATCCATTAGCGTCTCTCCATATCAAGACGTCTGCTGATGTAAATAATTTAGGAACGCTCGAAATCAAAGCCGGCGGTGGTATTGCCTTTGACTGCAATATGGTCAATGAGCCGAATGCTGTCATTAAACTGTTTAATGGCACATTGGCGGCGAAGACGATTACTCAAAAAGCCGGCGCTGTATTTCAGGGCTTCGGCGGGATTACCGGCAATGTTGTGATCGAGCCGAACGCCCTGGTCAAACTGACCGGCCCAACGAATATTGTGGGGGACGTGACAATTGAAGAAGGCGCCACGTTGGACATAAGCGATGGAACGGTGCTTATTACGGGCCTTACGACCTGTAACGGCGGTACAATCAAAACATTTCATGGTTCGATTATCACGCAAGGCGGCACGTTAGGCATCTGTCAAACGATCATCGTAAACTGAATAAATCCTGACACCAGAATAATCGTTGTGCGGTTCACAACCTACGAAACTCCGCCGGGACATCCGGCTGCGGACGGTAGCGATGACCCATTCGAAACCAGATTCCTCCGCTCGCTGCGCTCGGTCGGAATGACGGATGGACGGCTCTTGTGTCCTCCTCACAGAGGCGACCAAGTTGCCTCTGTCATGTCGAGCCCTTCGACTCCGCTCAGGGTAAACTCCGTCGAGAGATCTGGCTGCGAAGGGGAGTGGCTTTACCAGCCGTCACTGAGGTCTCGCCAGTCTGGATTGTCCCGTTCAATCAATTGCAGTTTCTTTTCCCTCCTCCAATGTTTGATTTGCTTTTCGCGAGCAATCGCCGAGTATGCGTCACTAAAGGTCTCCACGTAAACCAGCAGGTCGATCTTGTAGTGATGGGTGAATCCCTCCACAATGCCGGTCCTGTGTTGGTGGACCCTCTGCTTGATGTTGTTGGTGACCCCGATATATAACGTGCGGGATTGGTTGGCCATGATATAAACGTAATAGGTCTTGTCGCCGGACATGCGGCCATTATAAGGGATAACGTTTTTCTTGTCACGCCAAGCTCGGTCGAGACATCCCATTGCGTACGATGAGTCTTGCACGTTCGAGGCCAGATTCCTCCGCTCGCTTCGCTCGGTCGGAATGACAAGGGTGCAGTGACTGAGCATCCTTCACAAGGACAACGCAGTTGTCCTTGTCATGTCGAGCGAAGTCGAGACATCTGGCCGCGAAGAGTGATTGTTATCCATTCGAAACCAGACTTCTCCACTTCGTGATGCTTCGCATTGCTGCGGTCGAAGTGACAAAGAGGATCCTATCCAGCGGCCTCGCAATAAAAGGGGAATTGGCGGGGCGAGCCGAATCAATTTATGATTTACGATTTTCGATTTTCGATTTTTCGTTTCCACTACGTAATCCATGAAATTTGCGGCTGCCTCTTAGTGCTCATTGGTGCTTATGTCCGGAAATTCAGGCTGGCGGATTGGGCGTGGTAGTTTTGGGCCGCTTTGTCCTACACGCGGGCGGCGTCTGTGGCCAAAGAAAGTCCGTATCCGCCTGCGTTCTGCAAAATCAGTGGCGTTTTGGGCGTGGTTTTGGTATCGTAAGAAGAATCGGTGGGGCAAGCCCCACCCTACGTTTTTGACGCGAAATACGAGCGGCGATAGGCGATGAAGAAGGGTTTTGTATATCTGGTTGGGGCCGGGCCGGGGCGGGCGGATTTGATTACCGTTCGCGGGGCCGAGGTGCTCGGGGCGGCCGATTGCGTGATTTACGACAAGTTAGCCAACCCGGCTCTGCTGAAGTTCGCCCGTAAGGACGTTGAGGTTATCCCCGTGCCCAAGCGGATCGGCAAAGGCTCGTGCACCCAGGACCAAATCAATAAGCTGCTGGTGGAGAAGGCCGGTAGCGGCAAGACGGTCGTGCGTTTGAAGGGCGGCGACCCGTGCATCTTCGGCAGGGCATCGGAAGAGCTTGCCGCCCTGACCGGGGCGGGGATCAGTTTTGAAGTCGTGCCCGGCGTGACGGCGGGCGTCGCCGCCGCCTCGTATGCCGGCATCATGCTGACCGACCGAGACTACAGCTCGCAGGTCGCCTTCATCACCGGCCAGGAAGCGCCCGGCAAAGAAGAAACCGGCATCGACTGGGACCTGTTAGCGAAATTCAACGGCACCGTCGTCTTTTATATGGGCATGGGCAATCTTGATTTCATCGCCCGGCGTCTGATCGAGAACGGCGCAGACGCCGACACGCCCGCGGCGGTCATCGCCAATGTCACCTTCCCGACGCAGCACGTGGTGAGAGCTTCGCTGGCGAAGCTAAGCGAAGAGTGCAAGCGGCAGGACATCAAGCCGCCCGCGATTGTCGTGATCGGCGCCGTGGCGGGCGGCGACGTGCGGTTTGACTGGTTCACGAAAAGGCCGCTATTCGGCAAGACCATCGTCCTGACGCGGGACACCGCCGGCAATGCGGAGTCGGCCGCCCAGATTATCGCCCGGGGCGGCAATCCGCTGCCCTTTGCGACGATACGAATCAAACCGCTGACGGACTCGAACGAATTTCTCGGCGCGCTGGCAAAGTTCAGCCGGTACGAGTGGATCGTCTTTACCAGCGGCAACGGCGTGACGATATTCTTCGAGGCCCTGGAAGGTCTGGGCAAGGATGCCAGGGTCTTCGGCTCGGCGAAAGTTGCTGCGATAGGCGGCCAGACCGCGGCGCGGTTGGCCCAGTTCGGCGTCAAAGCGGATTTTGTGCCGGACGTCTTCACTGCAAAAGAGCTGGGAAAACAACTAATCCGCTCTGCCAATTTGCGGGGCAAAGAGATTTTGCTGCTGCGTTCGCAGATTGCTTCGAGCGAGCTGGTCGAGCTGTTGGCCGGGGCCGGCGCGGAAGTGGACAATGTCGCCGTCTATACGGCGGCGGAAAAAAGGGAATCGTCCCGGCTGGTCAAGGGAATCCGCGAAGGGACCATCGACTGGCTGACGTTTGCGAGTCCTTCGTCGGTCGATGGATTTTTTGAACAGGTCCCGGCCGAGGCGGTCAATGCGGGCAAGGTCAAAGTGGCCTCTATCGGGCCGGTGACTTCCGCGCGATTAAAGCAGCTCGGCGTCACGGTCGATGCAACAGCAAGAGAGCACACTATCGACGGATTGCTCGATGCCATAGAACATAGGGAGACACAATGAGTCAAATGCGAAATTCGGATTTCGACATTCGGAATTCTTCTGCAGGAGTCTAATATGGGTTTTCCCAAGAACAGGATGCGAAGGCTGCGGAGCGGCCCCGCGATGCGAAGGCTGGTGCGCGAAACGAAGGTCGGCGTGGATGACCTGATTTACCCGCTGTTTGTCCGTGAGGGCAAGGGCATTAAGGAGCCGATCAAGTCGATGACGGGCTGCTATCACTTTTCGCCAGACACGATTGCCGCCGAGGCCGCCGAGGTGGCCGCGTTAGGAATCCCTGCGGTGCTGCTCTTCGGCCTGCCGGGCCGCAAAGACCCGATCGGCTCGCAGGCCTGGGCCGAGGACGGCGTTGTCCAGCGGGCGATCGAGCAAATCAAGCAGACGGTGCCGGAGCTGCTGGTCGTGACGGACGTCTGCCTTTGCGAGTTCACCAGCCACGGCCACTGCGGCGTGGTCGAGGACGACAAAGTCGATAATGATTCGACCTGCGGACTGCTGGCGAAGATGGCCCTTTCGCACGCCCAGGCAGGGGCCGACATCATCGCGCCGTCGGACATGATGGACGGCCGCGTCAAGTGCATCCGCGAAGCGCTGGAAGAGAACGGCTTTGAGAACGTGGCGATCATGTCATACGCCGCGAAGTACGCTTCGGCTTTCTATGGCCCGTTCCGGGACGCCGCCGAATCGGCCCCGGCCTTCGGCGACCGCCGGGCGTATCAGATGGACCCGCCAAACGCCAGGGAGGCGATGGCCGAGATCGCGCTGGACATCGAAGAGGGCGCCGATATTGTCATGGTCAAGCCGGCCCTGGCCTATCTGGACGTTATCTATCGCGCCCGGCAGCGTTTCGATTGCCCGATCGCGGCCTACAACGTCTCCGGGGAGTACGTGATGGTCAAAAGCCCGGCGGCCGCCGGGCTGCTGGACGAGCAGGCCGCCATGATGGAGGTCCTGACCGCGATCAAACGTGCCGGGGCCGACATCATCATTACATACTTCGCCAAAGACGCGGCCAAGCTGTTGCCGTAGAGGCCGTCGGCCAAAGCTCGTCGCGATTGCGGAGAGACCGGCCTGCCCGATGCACGTTGAGTCAGGACGGCGGCGGATAACGCGGGCGCGCAAAAAAAGGGCTGCGAGCGGAGGATGCTCGCAGCCCGATTGAAATCCTTTACAAATCGTTCGAGGTTACTCTGGACAATTCTCAAGCCACGAGGTGGTGAAAGCGACCAGGTCTTCGATGTTGATGACTCCGTCGCCGTTGAAGTCTTCGCAGACCGACTGGCTGATATCCGGAACGAAGTAGTAGTCTTCCGTTTCACCGAACTCGTATTTGGCCTGGGGTCCGGAGCCGCCGTTGCCCTTGACGGCGGGATTGCTGCCGCCCTTCCAGGGCTGCTCGGAAAGGGTGATTCTCATCCAGATTTCCTCCGGCCCGGTTTCGGGATGCGACGCGAGGAGCGCCGGCGTGCTGAGCGTGTTGAGCCCCACCGGCAGACCGAACAAAAGCTGATTGTGGACGGCCCACTCCGGTGCGGGACCCGCAGCGCACTCGACCGTGTCGTCCCAATCCCCGTCGCGGTTCCAGTCGCACCAGACGTTGATGTACATATCGACGTTCGGGTCAACCACGTTGACGACGTAGTCGAGCGTCGTCCAGCGACAATGGGGCATATTGACCGGGAAGACAACGCCGTCATCACCGAGGTCCTGGTTGGCTTTGTCGGCGGAGGGGGCGATATTATTGACGCCGTCCTCGTCGGTGCCGCTGTCGGCTTCGGTTTCACGGGTGATCTTCTTGCCCAAATGGGCCACGACCTCAGCATTGACATGCGCCGGCCCGTAAGGCCCGGTTCCGCTGCCGGCGTGGACGGTCGGGTAATTGGCCTTCACTCCCAGGGGGCCTCCGGCGGGATAAGCGGTCATGTTCTTGGCGGCGCTGTTGGTGCTGTCCGGGGCGTCGCCCAGGTCCGGCTTGTCCGGCGTCACCACGCCCTCGCAACTGACGGTCAGGAGTCCGCGGCCCTTCTCGAGGCCGTAACCTCCCACCTCGATCAGGTACCGGTTGCCGCTGACCGCCGCGAACGTGACCTGCGACGCATAGCCGGTGCCGAAGTCGTCGTTGCACTCGATCAGGTCATCCGGGAAGCACTGGCACCCGTTATAGACGGCGAGCATCGTGTCGTAGTCCACGTTGGACAGCGTGACGGTGACGTCACCGGCGCACGAAGCGGTGTAGCAGTACCAGATATTCGGACTGACCATGCAGAAGGCGCGTCCGTCGAAAGTGGCTTCTCTGGTGTCGAAGGGCAGGTTTGTGACCTCGCCGATCGGCAGGGCCTCGGAGCAGTTGTTCCTGTTGGCCGCCGGCGGAGGAGGCGGAGGTACTCCTTCGGCAGTGATCGTGAGCACGCCCTGGCCGGTTGCGGAGCCGTAGCCTCCGATCTCGATGAGGTACTGGCTGCCGGCGGTGGCCGCAAAGCGGACCTGAGACTGCCGGTCATTGCCAAAGTCGTCGTTGCAGCCGAGCATGTCGCTCGACTTCGGGTAGCAGCTCGCTCCTTTATATACGGCGAGCATTGTGTCGTAGCTGCTGCCCAGCAGGCTGACGGTGACATTCCCTGTGGCCGCGGCGGTGTAGCGGTACCAGATATTCGGACTGTTCATGCAATGGCCGGGGCCGTCGAACGTTGCCTGCCGGGTGTCGAACGGCTGGTTTGTCACGTTGCCGACCGTCTGGGCGTTCGCGCAATCATCTTTGGGCGGCGGAACCGGCGTGCCCTCGGTGCTGATGCTCAGCTCTCCCGTGCCGGCGGCGTCGGCGTTGTAGCCGCCCACCTCGATCAGGTACTTGTGGCCGCTGGTCGCCGCGAAGGTGATCTCAGACTGGAGATTACCGGGGAAGTCGTCATTGCATTCGATCAAGTCACTCGACTTCGGGTAGCACGTGTCCCCCTTGTAAACGGCGAGCTTCGTGTCGAACTCGCTGCCCAGCAGGCTGACGGTGACGTCGCCCGTCCTGTTGGCGGTGTAACTGTACCAGAGGTTTGGGCTGCTCATGCACTGTCCCTCGCCGTCGAAGGTCGCCAATGTCGTGTCGAACGGCAGGTCCGTGACGTTCCCGACGCCCTGGGCCTGACTGCAGTTGTCGTTTTCCGGGGCGGAGGCCTGACTGTCACAAGTGATTGTGATCACGCCCTGGCCCATCGTGCTGCTGTTGAAACCGCCCACCTCGATGAGGTACTGATGACCGGCCGTGACGGGAAAGGAAACCACCGATTGCTGGCCGAAGAAGTCGTCGTTGGATTTGATCAGCTTGTTTTCCGCCGGATAGCAGGAGCAGCCGTCATAGACGGCCAGCTTGGTGTCGAAGCTGCTGCCGGCCAGGCTGATGGTGGCCCCGCCGGTGCACGTCGCGGTATAACAGTACCAGACGTTGGGACTGACCATGTAGTGCCCGGGGCCGTCGAATGTCGCGCGCGTCGTGTCGAACGCCAGGTTCGTCACGTTGCCGACCGGCTTTGAATTAGCACAATCGTCGTTAGGCGGACGCGTTATGATAGGTCGAACCCCGACGCCCATGGCGACCTGCGCAGCGACGAGCACCAACGTCAGCACACAGGTCAAAGCTGATTTTGATCTGAAACTTGTCATAATTACAATCCTCCAAAGACAATACCAGATTCTCAATCTTGAAACACTGTTTCCGCGCACTTCACACCTTAATCCTTATTGACAGCGACAACTGAAAGATGAGAGAAAAAGCCGTTATCGCCGCTCCTCCGTGAACGTAGTATAGTGTTCACTATCGGCAATATCGTAACGCGCTATTACAGCAAAAAGAAGAAAAAGTTGCACAATGGCGTCTTGGGGGGCTGTTTACGAGTCTTCGCGGCGGCCTTGGCTGCTCCGTGGGCGTCGCAGGCGGCGCAGAGAGGTGATTTACCCCTGCTTCTTGTAGGTCTCTTGGGGGTCGAAGACCTTTTCGGCGATAAACTCCAGCTTTTTATCGGTGCTTTTGCTCAAAGCCCGGTAGAAGCAGGACTGATACCCGGCGTGGCATTGGCCGGCCTCGACGCTTACCTTCAGGACCAGGCAGTCCTGGTCGCAGTCCACGAGTATCTGCTCGACTTTCTGGAAGTGGCCGCTTTCCTGGCCTTTTTTCCACAATTCCCGGCGGGACCTGCTGAAGTACGTGGCGTAGCCTGACTGGATGGTGGCCTCCAATGCCTGCCGGTTCATGTAGGCGACCATCAGGATTTGGCCGGTCCGTGCGTCCTGGGCGATGGCCGGTATCAGCCCGTGTTCGTCGAATTTCGGAGCAAATTCCGTGCTCGCTTCAAGCTCTTGTTTTGCAGCCACTTGTCCGGTTCCTTAAATTGTCCTTCGCAGCCATGTAGCACCACTTGCCTATGATGTAGCTCAAGAAGGCATAGTAGTAAAGCAAAATCAAAGCTCAAGAATCAAATATCAAAACTTCGTGTTCCTTCCTGTTCGGCAGAACTCTGCCCAGAATCATGGTGGGGCGAGCCTTTGACTTTGTTCAGGGCAGGTCCCACTCTGCGAGCCGGCTCCTCCGTCAAGGCGAATCCGGTTTTTCATAAGCAGTGTCAATCAGTGTTAATCGGCCACACCTGCCCGACAGCCGGCAGGCGGGCGTTGGGCGGATTGATCCGTGTCTGGCATTGTTGGTTTCGACGGAGGGCGTCGTTCTGTCAGAAGCGTGTCTCGGGTTTGACGGCTCGCTGGACCCGCAGGAAGTCCTCGAGTTCGCCGTCCTGGCGGACGAGCTGGCCCAGCTCCGTGAAGACCTTTGGGGTGTCCCATCGCCAGTGCTCGACGTGGCCGTCGGCGAAGGAGAAGTTGCCGCCCTGCGAGTGCCGGCCGGCCGGAAGGTCCCACCAGCGAGGCCCCTCGTCGGCGACGGGCCAGCCCCGGGGCGGGATGCCGAAGTGGGAATCGAAGATGCTGTCCTCATGGACATCCACGAAGAACAGCAGCTCCGAGGGCGCCGGATAGTCGATCTGCGATTCCTTGGCGAAGCTCGGGAGGCTGACCGTCTTGTCGGGATACGGCACGCCATTGATGGATTGGCTCAGGTTGTAGCTGCGCGTCCGCCGCAGATTCAGCAATTGGCCTTCCGGCGTTTGCACTCGCGACCTGTCAGAGGAACAGCGATAGATGTCGGTCGATTTGTTGTAGCGAAAGAGCAGGCCGTGCTCGATGTTCTCGGTGGTGGTATCGAAGGGCGCCAGCCCGGGACACCAGGTCAGCTCGGTGCTGAAGCCGTCCGCGGGTGATTTGCTGTCGAGGTAATAAACGAATCGGTTCGGCAGCAGGAAATCGTCGTTGTCCAGCGAATAGAGTTTGGCACAGGTCTGAAGCTGCTTGAGATTGTTCAGGCAGCGTGCTTGCTGGGCCCTGGCCCGGACGCCAGAGAGCGCCGGCAGCAAAATTGCAAGCAGCAGGGCGAGGATCGCGATGACGACCAGCAGCTCGATCAGCGTAAAGGCCGGGCGATGCCGTCCGGCCAACGAATCAGCAGCCACACCATCTCTCGCGTCCGAGATGTCATCCAAGAACACAATTGGCCTCTGACTCCGCTGCTGCATCCTGCACCTACGCTCTCAACGCTCGTATGGTACACGCGCTCGAGGAAACCTCAAATCCCGGTACGGCAACCAGGGTGTTTCCACAGTCTCTATACTACCAAAGTCCTGTTTTTGTGCACAGACTTACTTTGGGAATCCGGGGCTGCTGATTCTTGCCAATACTCAAAATTGGTAAACGTCGCGGATCTTCCCAGCCACGAATGAACACAAATTAACTCGAATCTTTGGTCTCCGGCATTGGATATTCGATATTGGGTATTCACTGGATTCGATTCTGGATGCTCGATTCTCGACGCTTGTCATTCTCCACAGGACGCCTTACGGTGCTGCGAAAGCAGGAATCCACTTGTGGGGTGTAATTTGAACTACGAAGGCATGTCCTGAGCGAAGTCGAACGGAGCACCGAGGCCCACGAAGGAGGAAATGCCAATTGATGCTAAAACTTCGTGCCTTCGTGGTGAAAAAAATGTCATACCTGGCAACAGCCCCGGCAAGAACAACTGAACGTACCCAACAAGAGAAAAAGATGTGCCCAACCCCTTGAATTCTCCCTGATCTGGTTTATCGCTCAAACTACGAGAAGCCCCCGCACAGAACGGCAGCGAGCCACAAGACAAACGTAACGAAGCTCACTGCCAAGCCCGCCCTTGCCCACCGGGATTTATCCTTAAATATTGCAGCCAGACCCACGGCGAAGAATACAGGAGGACCAAATACTATTACGATTGCTGCAAGGAATCCGAGTGGAGAGCCTCACCCAAAACCTGGAATGCCTAACAGTTGTGCTACGGCAAAAAACCAGGGCAATATGGCCCCGCCCAAGCTGATCTTCCCCATGAGATTTCTTTCGTTCAATTGATTTGTGTACTCGTTTTCACCTTCCACGAATCAATCCCGAAAATGTACCGGACCCCTTTAATTCTGTTCAAGTTCAGATCAGGCTATTGGGCCCAACTGAATAGCAGCGGCGCGCACCGGTTTGTTAGCCCCAAAATCTGCAGTGGTTGCGCAGTTAATCGACGTCTACAAGGAACGGGTAAGAACCAGGCCCTCCCGGGAAGCCCACGGGCCACTCGGGGCTAGAGAACGCTTTGATATGGTAATCTTCCGGTGAATACCCGGTTTCGACAACACGGACACAGTACTTATGACCCTCAACCAGAGAGGGTGAGCAATAGTAGTGCCATTCGTAGGTGCTCTCGTAAGCGGGAATTGTGATCATGAATTCCCACATAGCGCCGGATGAACCCTCCCACTCCAATTGGTACACGTCCACATCGCCGCGGAAGAAATTATTAACTCTGTAATATGGGAAGCACCCATAAGTTTCGCAGTAGCTCTTCACATGAATCTGCGCTTCTTGCGATAACCCTTCACACGACACTATCACATCCGCATCGCCTGGAGACTGTCCAGTCACCGTTGCCGTGTAGGCATAGCCTAAACTATGCTGAACAGTGACGTGGTCGTTCGAGGCACGCCACGTTACCTTGCGACAGTTCAGAGGGGTGCCCGAAGACGATTTTGGAGTCACGGTGAAGGGACAAGACGCGCATACATCGAGCGTGGCTCCCGAAGGCGTAATCGATATGCTGCTCACACTCGGTACGGTGACTGAAACCTTGGCCTCTACACCTTCGCACGACGCTATCACATCTGCATCACCAGAAGACTGTCCGGTGACCGTCGCTGTATATCCTGAATCTGAATCTGGCTGAACGCTGACGTGGCTGTTCGAGGCACGCCACGTTACCTTGCGACAGTTCAGAGGGGTGCCCGAAGACGAT
>CAYWZW010000006.1:0-2511 GCA_964462945.1 uncultured Pirellulales bacterium | reverse complement strand
CACTCGGTACGGTGACTGAAACCTTGGCCTCTACACCTTCGCACGACGCTATCACGTCTGCATCACCAGAAGACTGTCCGGTGACCGTCGCTGTATATCCTGAATCCGGCTGAACGGTAACATGGTCGTTAGAGACACGCCACGTCACGTCGCGACACCTTAGAGGTATGCCCGACGAGGATTCTGGGGTCGCCGTGAACGCCCAAGACGCGCACACATCGAGCGTGGCTTCCGATGGGGCAATCGATATGCTGCTCACCGGCACTACGGTGACTGAAATCTTCCCCTCTACGCCTTCACACCACGCTATCACGTCCGCATCACCACCAGACCGTCCGGTTACTGTGGTCCTACAAACTGGAATTGAGTCGTTTTCACCGACGGGTGGTATGCTTATGGTCGTATACCCTGAATCTGGTTGAAGAGTGACGTGGTCGTTAGAGGCACGCCACATCACCTTGCGACCGTTGAGAGGCGTGCCGGACGATGATTGTACCGTCGCAATGAATGGAAAAGGCAGGCACGCGTCCATCGTGGCTTCCGGTGGCGTAATCGATATGCTGCTCACACCCGGTACGGTGACTGAAACTGTCGCGCTTACGCCCTCACACGATACTATCACGTCCGTATCACCGGAAGACCGTCCGGTTGCCGTGACCGCATACCCCGAAATTGGTGGCTGGACGACCACATCGTTGGTCGATCCGCTCTCAGCGTCATATCTGCGGGTTACCCAAGTCGTATCCCCTGAACTTGGTTGAAGGCTGACGTGGTTGTTGAGGGCAAGCCACCCTACACTGCGATTCTTAAGAGTTGTGCCAGACGAGGATTTTGGAGTCGCGATGAACTGACAAGACGAGCCCACATCCAGTGTGGCTCCGGTTGGCTCGACGATCAGCAAACCTACTGCCGGTACCTCGACCTCTACTGTCTCTGTCAAGCCGCTTTGAGTCTTTGCAGTCAGTTTTGTTTTCCCAGCGTTCAATCCTTGGACCTCGGCCGTCTGCGGACTCAGCGCCGCCACCCCCGCCACTGTCGGGTCAGCTATTTCCCAAGTGACCGAGATGTTTGGGACAATGCAGACCGCCTGATTGCGCGCAACTGCGGTCACGGTCTGGGTTTCGTGAACGTCAAGTACCAGTGACCGGGGGAACACTTGTAGTGATGTGGGACCACCCGGAACCACCTGAACGGTTATGACCCTCTTTACACCCTCACAGGTGGCGGTAATCAAAGATTGGCCGACTTGACGGCCCGACACGAACGCAGTCCTGTGAAAGAAGATTTTGTCTGCGAGCTCGTATGGATTGCCACTGCTCTCCAGCATAGGTTCAATATCGGTATTCAGGGACAACGGCTGAACGTAAACAATATCCGCTGCCTTGCTCTGCCATGTGATGGGCCTGTTGTTAAGGAGGGGACCGGGAATCCCAGAACCGAGGGGCTGCACTTCGATAGGTATGGTGCAGTACTGAGGTATGGAAACGGTGTCGGGACCCTTAAGTGCAGCGACAGGATCTGCAACCGTAACACTGCTTTGAAGAGTTTTTGTAGGTCCATCGCCCCACCCAGCAATGCTTGCGGTGATGGTCACCGTACCTTGGGCTATGCCGGTTACCTGTCCGCGCTGGTCCACGCCTGCAATCGAGCGATTCGAAGACTTCCATGCAACCCCGCGAGACGACCGTGGTGGCCTGTCCGGTTTGAATGCGTGCAGGCCTGTACGTGGAACATCGACGAGGGTCATCTGGAGTTTCCGGCCGATGCCCACTCCGCCTTCGTGCGGCAGTAGGTATGCGCCAGAGGGTACCTGGGTCGAGCGCATGGCTCGGGAGCACCCGGTACAATAAAGGCAAGCACCAAGCAGCATAGTGGCAACTGCGGTCCTCATAACATCCTCCTTTCATTTGCGGAGTCGGAACGCGAAGGGGCGTCCTATGTGACCGCAACCTCAATTCCCATTGCTTGAAAGTCCGTATTTCTCGTCTAACCAGTCAGAGGTCGTATTCTCAAAGGTGGTCCATCGCGCCTTTGCGAATTCGTCCTCAATAACCTCTATCGCGTCATCCACCCATCGGTCGGGGGAGAACTAAAGGTGTCCGGTACTTTTACTGGACAAGACCTATCTGTTGCCCGAAAAACTCACTTTCTCTTCACTTCCATCTTCTGTTACTTCCTCAAATGTAGCCAGTTCATATTATACCCCTTGTTCCGGCCGGGAACAACTATGTTCGGCCCCTTCTATCTGTAAAGGCGATTCTCACCGGGCAAATGTAGATGGAAAAACCGGAAAAATTCGAGATTTTTTTGAGAAATTTTGCGTCGCCAAGCGTAAGTCATTTTCTCTAAAGGGTTTAGAATTGACGGTGGGGCAAGCCACCACCCTACGAATCTGTAATACAATCTTTCAAAACGTTGTTTTTTATGCTCGATTCTTATTTTGAACGTTCGTAACGTTTTCATATACAGTAAGTTATGACGCTTTTTCCAGTAGACGAACTTTTTGGTTGC
>CAYWZW010000005.1:0-156396 GCA_964462945.1 uncultured Pirellulales bacterium | reverse complement strand
TATGCGACCAAAGATGAATTGTTGCTAAGGGGATATGATCTACCCTGTTATCCCTTTTTTGGCTTCCTGCAAAGCCGGCGCCTGCGCTGGCAGCTCCAAGAAGGGGCGGAACATAGGACCTGACGCCTCGCCGTGCCGGATTTCGCAGCGAGCAGCCCTAAGATTTCGCTCAGGCAGCAACTTTTCCGGCAAATAATCTTACGAGTTCTGCGGTTATGCCGATAATAGGAAGCGTGGAACATTCGGGACAAAACCTGTTTCTCAAGGCAATATGAACCGGCAGGATAAAGCTGTCTGAAAAGATGCCGGCCACTACCCGGCGGCATCCGTAGCTTCCCTGCCTCCCTGCCCGCCGGCAGGCGAGTTATAAGGAGAGGCGAATAACGGCAGTAACTATGATCGTAACAGAAATGAAATGAAGGGGCCCGCGCTCCAAATACCGATCGAAGAATCTTGAAAGCTTTATAAGCATCACAGAATGAATTCTTGGCGCAGATTTCGCATTCTCATCGGCATAGCCACACTGCTATGCCAACCTGTGGTACAAGTATCAGGTATGCCTTGAAAACGCAAGCTTTGTGGTCGATTCTCGACCCCTGGCAGCGAATAGGCTTCGGCGTGTACTCGGGCAACGGGCCCGCCTTGCGTAGCAAGCTACTCGACGAGATAGGCGGTGATGGGGGCCGGGTTGCGGCCGTCGTAGTTTACCAGCACGTTGGAAGTCCCCGGGACATAGACTGAATCGGTGATGATCTGGTTGTCGAATACCGTACCGGTTCCACCGAGTAGCAACGCGAAATCCGTTTTCTGCTGCTGATCTACAACGTGCTGGGGAAAATACATCGTCCTCTCGAGTTGGAAGCCGGGGCCGCCTATAATGCTTGCGCAGTTTAAGTCCCGGTAGTCCTGTGCGATAATGATATTCTCGTAGGGCCCGGACGTCAGCGGCTTTGCTGTGAATGTGGCTCCTCCGCCGATATCGCATTTGCCGGTACCGGTGATATAAAAGAAAACGCCTTCAGGGTCGGCCTCCACCACGGCATTGGCGCCTACGCTCAGGCCGTACGCCCCGTCAAGGATGTAGATGCCGGGTCCGAGCCGGATAGGGTTCTCTGCGGTACCGGAATTGAGATACAAACCGCCTGAATAGTATCCGGCCGGAATAGGCGTCGCAGGAATGTCTCCGGCGCTCGTAATGCGTATGCTTCCTAAATCCGCTCCCTTCTCCGGGGGCATGCTCTTGAGCCACGCCAACGGGTCCGGCAGCGGGGGCTGGCGAAGATTCACGTACATCTCCGGTTCCGGAGGAAATATAAACGCCCCTTTTTGGGTGAAACCATCAGCACTGATATTTAATATATCCGCAATGATCTGCGGCGTCCCGTTTGTCGTTACACACAACTCGTCGTTAAACGAATTGACCTGAATCCCGCCATCCTCAAATACGTAGGGCACAGTGATGTTTTTCACGGCCAAGGTTGATGTGCCATGGACATGAAGTCCGGTCAGGTCCCTTCGCAGGCACACCAGCCCGGCGCCCACCCCGCCGCCCGTCATGGCAATGGCGTAAGGTCCCCTCCTGCCTTGCCAGTGGCCCGCGACCGCTACGCTCTGGACGCCGGCGATAGGTCCGAAATTCAACGAAACCTTCTGAGTGGCTTGATGGCCGGTACGGATCAGCTCATCCCGCGAGGCGAGGACCGCCAGGGCGTTGATAGGTACGGGGTTCGGGGACAAGGGGTCATAAGGGGTGAAATACGATCTTCCCGAGACTCGATCATAAGTGTACCGGCCGACAATAATGTCGCCGTTGGGGTCGTTGTTCACATTCAGGTCCAGCAGGACGGCGTTGGCATCGGCAAAGTTCTGCGCTGCCATGGCCTGCGCGAGCAGACGCGCCTGATACTGGTCTCTTCTGACCCACGGACCGCCGGCTAAGGCCGCGGCATCGGCGGTGCGATGATCCCGTCGATTGACATCGGCGTCCCGGATGGCACGGTCGCCGGAGATACGACGCCTTTTGCCTTCAACCAGGACGTCACAGCGGGCCCGCTTGTGTCGATTTTTGCCGGCTTTCCGAGGGCCGATTTTGAGTTCTTCCTTCGGGCCCTCGCCGAGAATCAGGCCTTGAGGGTTCTGGCCAACCCGACACTGGTGGCCCTGAGCGGCGAGCAGGCGACTTTCCTGGCCGGCGGCGAGTACCCCATCCCGGTCGTGCAGGGCGGCACCGGAGGAGGGGCAGGAAATGCAGTCACCATCCAATACAAGGAATACGGCGTTCGCCTCACGTTTCGCCCGGTCGTGTTAGGGGACGGCGCGATTCGCCTGACGGCGGCCCCGGAGGTCAGCGACCTCTCGGACGCCGGCGCCGTGACCATTCAGGGCTTTCGTGTGCCGGCCCTGATCACGCGCAAGGCCGAAACCACGCTGGAGCTTAAGAGCGGCCAGACGTTCGCCATGGCGGGGCTGCTCCAGCACAAAAGCGAGGCCGTAAACTCTCGTATTCCGGGCCTGGGCGATTTGCCCGTGCTCGGCCCGCTGTTCCGCTCCGTGCGATACCAGAAAAATGAAACCGAGTTAGTTGTGCTGGTCACGGCCTCGCTCGTTGAACCGATGTCTCTTGCCGCACCTCCGCCCGTTCCGGGATTCCTGGATACAGACCCAAACGACTGGGAGTTCTATCTTGAAGGGCGGATCGAAGGCAAGAAGCCGGCCAAGATCAGCTCGGACGACGCCAAATGGCTCAAGCAGAGGGGCCTCGACCGGCTCATGGGGCCCGGCGCCTGGGATTCATACGACAAGCCCACGCCGCCGCTTCGAGCCGGCCCATCGAAGCCGAAGACTCAAGGTGTAAAGACGCAAAGCTCGCCGAAGAACAGCAAAGAAAAGCAAGACTAAAGAGAAGCAAAAGAAGGCTGCGACGGATTCGAGCCCTGCCCAGGCGATAGAATCTGCGTATCCTGCTCAAGACAAGGAAATGGACAAGCGAGGTCAGGCATGACATCAGGATCCGACATATTGCTGGTGACCAGAGAAGAGGCCACGGCAGACACCGTAAAGTCGGCACTGAACGGGAGCGGACAGATGACTCTGGCCGGTGTCTGTCAGGAAGTATCGGAGCTGAGGAGCTGCTTGTCGAATAAGAAAGTTCAGGCCGTCGTGCTTGATATCGACCCGGATCCTTCACGGCTCCTGCGCGAGCTGAGTACGATTCTGACCACATATCCGGAAACGTACGTGGTGGTGCTTTGCAGCAGCTTCACCAGAGAATTGGCCCTCCAGGCCATGCAGGCGGGTGCGAGACATTTCCTGGAAAAGAGAACCATCGCGTCCGAGCTTTCCAAAGAGCTCCAGACGCTCATCCACGACGGCAGGAAAAAAGAGGCGGTATCAGGCTCGGCGATCGTATCGATATTTTCCGCCGGCGGGGGTTGCGGGGCGACCACGGTTGCGATCAACCTGGCCAGTGAGCTTCGCCTTCTGTCGTCCAGGCCGGTCCTGGTAATCGATTTGGACGGCTACTACGGGGCCGTATCGACCTATCTGGGGATCAAGAGTCCATACGGCATCGCCGACGTGCTGGCCCGAAAGGGTCTGATCGACGAACATCTGATCAAATCCAGCGCCTACGCGTACATGGAGGATTTTCACGTGCTGGCAAGTCCCGCCAGCATAGAGTCTCCAAGGGCCGGGTCGCTTCAGTACGAGAATTTGCCCCGCGCTCTCGAAGCGTGCAGGCACGTTTACGGATACACCATCATCGATGCCCCCCGGATGCTGGAGCCCGCTTTCACAGACCTGGCCGGTTTGAGCGACATTATATTGGTCGTGTTTCAACTCACGGTGAAGGACGTGAATTTTGCCCGATCCATGGTGTCGTCTTTGACCAAGTCCGGGATTGCAGGGGAAAAAATCGTGCCTCTGGCGAATCGGGTCAAAAGGCGAGGTCCGTTAGTCAGATTGGAAGACAGCAAAAAGGCGGTCGGCTTGAAGTCCTGCCAAGCCATTCGAGGCGATTGGCGCAAGGCAATGAAGTCCATTAATCGCGGCCGGCCTTTGACTGAGGTCGCTCGAAGATCCGGCTTGCGAAGCGATTTTCTAAAACTCGCAGCCAAAGTACGAGACTATGGAATCAATGGCAGCAGTAAAACCTGATGGTGATTACGTATGAACGAAGAACAGCAACAATCCTATAAGCCGGAATACGACGGCCATAGCGAAAACGTCGTTTTGCAGAAAATAAAGGCGGATATCCATCGGCAACTGCTTGAGGTATTGAATCTCAATGAGGCCCGGCACATACCGCTGGAGCAGTTGCATGAGGAATGCTCCAAGAGAGTGGATGCCTTGCTGAATGCACGACAGTATCCTCTGTCGGGCCCCGATAAGCAACGGCTGCTTCGCGAGGTGATGGATGAGGTTTTCGGCTTCGGTCCTCTGGAGGTGTTTCTGCGAGATCCGGAGATCAGCGACATCCTGGTCAACGGCCCCCATAAGATTTACATAGAGAAACACGGGCAGCTCAAACCGACCAACGTCACGTTTATGGATGAAAAGCACCTCATGCGAATCATCCACCGGATCGGCTCGAACGTGGGGCGCCGCATCGACGAGAGTATGCCGATGCTCGATGCCCGCCTGCCGGACGGCTCCCGAGTCAATGCGATCATCCCGCCGCTTGCCCTTGACGGCCCTATACTGAGCATTCGGCGTTTCGGGGCCAGCCCGCTTGACATCGGGCGATTGATCGGATTAGACGCGCTGACGGAAGACATGGCCTGCTTCGTGGAGGCTTGCGTGAAGTGCAGGATGAACATTCTGATATCGGGGGGAACGGGAACAGGCAAGACCACTTTTCTTAATGCGTTGTCGCGATGGATTCCTGCCGGGGAGCGAGTCGTAACCATCGAAGATGCCGCAGAATTGCAGTTGCAGCGTGAGCACATCGTACGTCTGGAAACCAGGCCGCCGAACATTGAGGGTGAGGGTTGCATCACTCAACGTGACTTGGTCCGCAACAGCCTGCGTATGCGTCCGGACCGGATCGTCATCGGAGAAGTTCGCGGCGCCGAGACTTTGGACATGCTCCAGGCAATGAATACCGGACACGAAGGATCCATGACCACAGTGCATGCAAACAACCCGCGAGACGCGCTGCGACGACTGGAAAATATGGTCAGTATGTCCGGCATCAACTATCCGATACGGGCGATTCGAGAGCAACTGAGCTCCGCGCTGAACGTCATGGTCCATTTGGAGCGTATGACGGGGGGGAAACGAAGAGTCGTACAAATCGTGGAAATAACGGCGATGGAGGGCGACACCATCTGCCTCCACGAGATCTTTCGTTTCAATCAGACCGGCGTCGATGACGCGGGGCACGCCTGCGGGCAGTTTGAAGCGTGCGGGGTGCGCCCGCTGTTGCTCAACCGATTGAAAGCCAGAGGCGTGGAAATGCCGCCCGATTTGTTCAAACGCAGGGTCCTTGTAAGGTCCAATGCAAACGGCAGCTCGCAGTAGGCGTCCCAGACAGAGCAAAGCTTGATGAGCGACATTACCCCAAGCAGAGTATGAGAAGCTTATGGCCCCTCAAAACCTCATAAAAGTTATTGTCATGGCGGCCGTCTTCGGACTGGTTTTTTCAGTCCGGTGCATCTGCATATTTTTTTGGCTGGGTCAATCCCTGGCCCGGTTACAGTCGGTACAGAAGCGATTAGGTCTTGTCAAAAAAGAAACCGACGAATCTCAGACCCTTCGGCTTTGGCGCCAGACAAGACAAGAAGCCGGAGAGGCAGGTTTAGTGATCAGGCTGACCTGGGCTGAACGCATGGAGCGTCTCAGACAGGCCACCGGGTGGCGCGCACCGGTCCAGACGGTCATTCTGGGTGTAGCCGGGGCAACTGTTATGGCTTTTGTCGTAACCTATCTGCTCGGTTTCGGGCCTATGCTCGCGGCCGGCGTCTCGGCCACAATTGTGGTCGTTTTCTGGGCCTACACCAAGAGTTGCATCTCGAAATACTCAGCGCTGTTTGAGCAGCAACTGGTGGATGCATTAGGTATCTCCGCTCGCGCGCTGCGGGCCGGACTTCCTTTAATGGGATCGTTCCAATTGATTTCAGAGGAAATCGACGATCCGATAGGGAGCATTTTCTTTCAAATCTGCCATGAGCAGTTGTTGGGCCTGGACATGAAGGACTCGATTCGCAAAGTGGCAAAGACCGTTCCCAGTGCGGAGCTGAAACTCTTTGCAACGTCCGTCGCCATCCAGTTACAAAGTGGAGGAAATCTGGCTGAGCTGATGGATAGCCTGGCATCGGTAATCAGGGCGCGAATGAGGTTGAATCGACGCGTTCGTGTTTTGACAGCGCAGACGCAAATGAGCAAGAGGATACTGATTGCACTGCCCATACTCCTGTTTCTCTTGTTGAATCTTCTTAGTCCTGAATATATGGAGATGTTTTACACAACGACGCCGGGCAAATACATGCTGATTGCGATGGCTTCGACCGTCCTGTTTGGCGCATGGGTAATGAACCGACTTGCCGTGCTGCGTTTTTGAGCTGTTGCGCCAGACTTGCTGACATTACCGGGTACTAGGAATGATGGATGCTTTAGCAGACAAAATAATAATCCCCGGACTGACGTTCTTGTCCATAATGGCGGTCGGCGCCTCGATTCTTCTGTCAAGGGCGCAGAAGAGGAAAACGCTCGAGACGAGAATGCAGGAGGGCTTTCAGATAGGAGCCGGCGCCAGAGCTTCCGACAAGAAAAGGTCAGGTCCGATGCGGTTGCTTGAGAAGATTGGCAATCTTGCTTCTCACGGACGGGCCAGCACGAGTCTCTGGGAAGAGCTCGTCCGAGCCGGGTATTACGGCAGAACCGCTCCCGCGATATACACAGGAACTAAGATGCTGCTGTTCGCCATGGGATTTGCGTGTGCGGCGATATTCGTTGTGCCCGCAGAATTTCATATCGCAGCAAAAATCAATTTGATTTTCCTGGGGGGTGTTTCTCTGTTCTTTGTTCCTAACATCGTACTGAAAATCCGGCTGAAGGAGCGCCATGACGAAATCTGCCGACATCTGCCTGAAGCCGTTGATCTGCTCGAAATATGCGTCTCTTCAGGAATAGGGTTAGGCATGGCCTGGAACATTGTGGCCGATGAGATTCAGCATGTCAGCTCCACGTTAGCCGGTGCAATGGCTTTGACCAACTTCGAGATTCATCTGGGCGTCAGCCGTATCGAGGCGATGCGGCACATGGCTACTCGCACGGGCGTGGATAAGCTGTCTTCCCTGGCGGCTACGCTGGTCCAGACCGAGCGGTTCGGTACCAGCATTGCGACGGCGCTGAAAGAGTTTGCCCAGTCCATGCGAGAAGAACGCTATTTCACGGCCGAAGAAAAGGCCGAAAAGATGGCGGTGAAGCTGATTATACCCATGGTGTTGTTTATTTTCCCTGCCGTGCTCATTACCGTGGCGGGGCCGGCGGTTGTGACCATCTTCAAAATGATGTCAACATATTGATTGAACAACCTAAATCAAGGAGAATGTCTTATGAAACTGAGCCTATCCATGACGATGCTTTCGTTCTGCGTTTTGACGGTCGGGTGCCAGGAAAGTGCGGAGGAGCGTCCGGATAATCGCCTCATAAACAGTCAGCTCGTAAATTCTTATAATGACATCGCAATACAGAATGCGATCATCGCTCAACACACTTTGTTCCCCTATCATTTTGTCCAGGACGGAGCGGAGCTCAATGAGCTTGGCCGGCGGGATCTCGCGGTCTTGACGGGGCACTTTATGAAAAACGGCGGTGATTTGAACGTTCGGCGGCATGATACGCCCGCGGACCTTTACGAAGCTCGCGTGAACCTGGTGCGTGACCGGCTGCAAAAAGCAGGCATCGACACGGGACGGATGCGGACGTCGGACGGTATGCCGGGAGGCTCTGGCATGGCTTCGGAGAGGATTCTGGTTATTTTAGAGGATACGGCCAAAGGTGTTTCATCGGGAACCTCAGCGACGTACACTTCTGGGACGAAGCAATGAAAGGAACCTGCTTGGGGAAGTTCATTCCATCGGTAGCGCTCTGGGCGGGAGCCCTTATCTGTACGCTCTGCTTTACCGGCTGCTCGGAACCTGTCGCTCCCCGACCCGATGCAGCCTCGGTCCCAGACAAAGCCGAACGCGAATTTCAAACTCAAGACAATCGCCCCCCCACGCCAAAAACGCTCTATGCGATGGCCGATATTCTTGCCACGCAAGGCAGGGATTCGGAATGTGAATCCCTGTTGAAGAGGATCGTCCGGGAGGATCCCAAGTTCCTGCCCGCCTACAACGCCCTGGCGGAGCTGCACATGCGCCAAGGTCGCACAAACGCCGCGATTGAAACACTTCAGGGTGCCCTTGCCATTCAACCGGACGATCCCGTGCTATTGAACAACCTGGGCATGTGCCGGATAGCGCAGTACGACTACGAAAGTGCTCTGACAATGTTTAGCAAGGCTGCGGGCATTATGCCTGAGAATGTCAAGTATCGGGCGAACATGGCCGTCGCGCTGGGTCTGATGGGCCGGGACGAAGAATCGCTGTCACTATTCAAACAAGTAATGCCCGAAGACCAGGCAAATCATAATCTGAGTGTGCTGCGGGAGGCCAGAAACATGGCTGAGCCAGCCGCCGCAGCCCCAGCCGTAACTCCGGGTTTCCGAGCGGACACAGCGTAGAAGCATGGGGAAAACAGCAGCGTCCGTGATCCGTGCCGCGGATTTGGGATTGGCGCTTATGGAGTGTGTTTGCCCTGCCGCGGGGCCGATTTCCTGGCCGTTACAGTCCACGAGAGTTGATATATCACGCCTATGATCGCCATAAAGACCAGCGCGGAAAACAGAATCATCGACATTAACATTGCCGCCGACTTCTCCACGCCATAGACTGCCAGGAATCCGACCAGCGTAGCCTCTCTGACGCCGAGGTTGGCTATAGAGATTGGTATTCTGCCCAGAACGTACAGGGCCGCGCAGAGCCATACGAAGACGGATAAGGGTGCGATTACATCGGCGGTTCGGGCGGCGAGTATGTACGTCACAACGCCGCCGACCAAAGTCTCCATGATGGTTATGAGCACGAAAATAAAATGAAACCGCCACCCCACGGCATGAAAGACCGCAATCTGATCGAGTATTTCCTCGCCTTTCTGGCCGATTCTTTCAGGCAGAGGTTTCAGCAGAAGCTTGAGAACCTTAATGACCCTGCCGCCTGTACGGTTGTTCAGCAGCAGCAAAGTGACAAGCAGCACTGCCGCGAGCGCTGCGCCGCAGACGGCCGGTAACAGCCATTGATTCTTTGCGCCGGGCCTCAGTAAGGACGTCGGATTCGAAATCATCAGCGCCGCCAGCCCGAACAACGTCATCACAACCACTGTTGAAAGCTGGTTGTACACCATGCTGCTAAAGACGTTGGTGCCCTTGCCGGTGCTTCTTTTCAGGACGTACCATTTGACGCCGGTGCTGAGCACGCCCGGCAGGATCAAGCTGTAGAGCGCCGTCATTGTCGTTGCACCAAAGATAGTCCCGATGCCGACGTTGCAGTCTTGCCTCTTCAAGACGAACTGCATCTTGATCGACCGACCCCAGAAGAGCACCACGGTCAGCCCCCAAACCGCTGTCAGAAATTGCCATTTCGCTTCCTGAATGGCCTGTCGGAACTGCGAGAGATCAATCTGGCTGAAGGCCCAGACCAGCAGTCCCGTTGTGATCAGGAATCTGATAATAAGTTTGGCGGCTTGTTTGCTGCGGGTAGTCATACACTGCTTTGAGCACCAAGAGCATGGGGGCGCTTCACGCTGCGGTTATTTTTTCCCCACAATCAGGACCTTTCTTAAGAAGGTCAGTTGTGCTTTGTAGAGCTTGTAAAACACTCTGCTGTTCGCAAACATCGCGTTAAGGAGCCCGAAGGGTAAGCGGGAGACCACAGGCGTGATGATAAAGCACAAGAACCCGGCCACGGGACCGCACAAATGGCAGCTTCGCATGTCGCCAAAACCACCGTTAACCAAGAGCTGGTCGAGTCTGCGTCTGGTCGTCACGTAGCTGTGCGAAAAATCGCAATTGAAAAAGTTGTGCCGCCAGTTCAAGTAATCCGGCGAGCATATTACGAGCTTTCCTCCGGGCTTGAGGACGCGCCTTATCTGCCGGGTTATCTCCAAAGCATCCTGCATGCTGTTCATGTGCTCCATCACGTTGATCATGACGATGGCATCGAATTGCCTGTCTAACGCAGGCAGCGGCGGAACCATGGCCGTAACGACGCTGGCCCCTTTCCTCTCAAGCGATTCGGCCATTTGTCGGTTGGCTTCGATGGCAGAGTATTCGACGCCTTCTCTGAGGCAGATTTCGGCAAAGTCCCCACGACCCGGCCCTATTTCCAGGACGCTGCTGCCGGGAGCAATCTCAGCATACTTGAAGATTTTTCGGGCCAGCGCTGTGACAAACCACGCCCCTATTCCTGTAGGTTTGTCGCCCCGGCTGAAATGATCGAAAAAAGCATCGGCGTCGTTCTTTTGATTTTCCATACCGTACTTCCTCTATTCATCGAGAAAACCATGCCGTTCCGTTGGAGAACCGATCATGGTTTCCTGGCAATCAGCATTCTCTCGTCAGCACACCTGTCTTTGTATTGGTCATAGACATCGAGATCGTATTGATTCTTGTAGAGCAGATAATCTTGCTTCAAGACTATTTCGAAACCTCCCGGAACCAAGAGCTGCTCGATCTTGTCCCATTCTACGTGGTCATCCGGCCAGACGTGAATATCCCCTTCTCTCTTGTAGCGTGGGTTCATCATTCGTCTAATGACGTGTATGTAACCTCCGACGTCCAGCAGCAAGCGAAGATAACGTTTAACATTTATCGGCGGTCGGGCCTTTCTCAGAAACTCGACGTATTCTTCGGGTCTGTTGAAATAGGACTCATTCACTTCATGGTCAATGTAAAGCACGCCGCCCGGCTTGAGCACTCTGCACATCTCCTTGACGATGCGGAAATAATCAGGCACGTGGTGCAGCACCGAATACGTCGCCACCAGGTCAAACCGGTCACTGGGCACGTTGGACAAATCCTTGCCGTTGACCGTCAAGACCTCTGACAAACCCGTGTGGGAGAAATTGCGTTCGATCAAGGCGAGGAAACCCTCTGAGATGTCTGCCGAGACCGTATGAACGCCCTGCTCTATCAAGTGCCTGGTCAGATTGCCGGAGCCGCACCCATAATCAAGGGCTTTGAATGGCTCTGCTCCGGTCTGAATGGCTGTCACGGCCACATTCAGAGCGTCGCGCAGGCGCTGCTGTTCTACAGGGTTGAATATCTCGCCGTGCAGCCGCTCGTATTTTCTGCTGACCCTGTCATTGACTTCTCTATTGAACTGGATTTGGTCTTCATCTTGCATAGACAATCTCAAGCCCGCAATGTACGTCCCACATCCGGATTCTACGAGCACAATTTCTCATATATCTCTACTATCTGCCTCAGTTGTTCCCGGCCGTCGAATCTCCGAGAGAATGTTTCGGCTTCGTTTATCAGACTTTCGCGCAAAGCATTATCCTGCACAATCTTGCCGACTGCTTCAGCAATCGCCTTTGGGCTCAACTCATTCAAAAGAATTCCGGTTCTCTCGTGCTGGACTACTTCCACCAGCCCCCCAACCGCCGAAGCGATAACCGGTACGCCCATCCTCATGAGTTCGACCGCAGCGATGCCGAACGCCTCGCGTCTGCTTGGAACCACGGCAACATCAAAAGCGATCATAACCTCCGCCGGGTTCTCGCACAATCCCGTGAAGATGACTTTCCCTTTCAGTCCTAAGCGAAGGACCAGCCGCTCAAGCTGTTGTCTTTGTGCTCCTTCGCCGGCAATGACAAAGCGGTACTGCTCACTCTCCCGGCACAGGATCGCTGCGGCATGGACTAACACGTCCGTCCCCTTGCAGCGATCCAGCCTGCCTACAAAGCCGACGACCACGTGGTCTGCGGCGATACCGAGCATGTCCCTGGCTTTGCCTCGGTCGTACAGATTCCGGTCAAACCGGGCAAAGTCAATGAAATTGCTGACGACAGGGATCGATTTCTCATCGAACCCGGCTGCCCGGCTCAGAGCAGCCTTCGTCGCCTGTGAATTCGCGATCGCGATTGCCGCTCTCGACCTCAATGCTTTCAGCAGCAAGCGATAGATAAAACCTGTGCCGCCCCGAAAAATAGGGCCGTGTTCGTGAACAACGATTTTGGCATCGCAGAGAAAACCCGCGAGCAGACAGCTTATTATCGACTTTTGCAGGTGAGCGTGGACAATGTCGATTTTGTGCTCTCGGCAGAGTTCTGCAATCGCCATGAAGACAAAGGGATTGTACTTGTGGTATCCTAAGTCGATAAGCCCAACTTCAATGGGCATGGCCCTGGGATTCGTCCTCAACGAGCAGACAATGGTCTCGATGCGATCACGGTCTATCTTCTCGGCTATGTTCTTGACCGCCACCGGCGCTCCGCCGTAGCCAAGGTGGTCTATGACGTGCAAAACCCTTATTCTCATCTCAGTCTCTCGTAGAGCGCCAGGTATCTTTCGGCGGTCCGGCTCCAGGGGAACAGCTCCGCCTGCTTTCTGGCCGCAAGGGCCATTTGTTTGCACAGTGGCCGGTCGTCGGCCAATTTCTTTATCGCCCCGGCGATTGCTTCAGCGTTTGCCTGCTCGACGACAACGCCATTATCGGCTATTAACTCCTCCAAACCTTCACATCGCGTGGTGATTATCGGCAGGCCCGATGCCATCGCTTCAAGCATTGCGTTGCTCATGCCTTCCTGCATACTGGCACTGATAAGGATGTCGTTCTGGCGGTACACCTGCGGCATATCTTCCGGGTCCGTTCGGCCAGTTATCTCGACGACATTGCCGAGATTCTTCGTCAGGACGATCTCGTGTAACTGCGGTCCCAGGGCCCCGCCGCCGACGATAGTGAAATGGAGCCTGTAGCCTTCTTTGTGCAGTATCTCGACGGCGTCAACCAGCATCCCGACCCGCTTGGTGACCGATAATCTGCCGACCGTCAGAAGTCTCAACACATCCGGCTTGCCGTCGGTTTGAGCAGGGTAGAACCTGCCCAGCTCAACGCCGTTTGGTATGACGTCAATCGAGACAGAAGGCAAGAATCGCAGCGCCCGGTCCCTCAGCCCCCGGCTGCACGCCACCAGAGCGGCCGCTTTCTTCCATACGGCCCGAAATACCGGGCTGAGAATCTTATAGTCAATCGCAAGCCGTGCGTGCAGTCCCGGCACATCCGAGCCCCGCAGCGAAATTATGTATGGCAATTTGTCTGCACTTCGGTAGCAAAGCCACCCCGTGGGGAAGCCGAAAAATGCGTGGACCAAATCATAGTCGTTTTCCCGCAGCAGTCTGCGGTAACGAAAGCCGGCCTTGACGAGCCATTCAACCACCTCCACCCTCCGCCAGAAATGCAGCTCCTTCTTATGCAGACCGACCTTGTAAATCGTAATGTTTTCGGAGAGCTTCTCGGTTACGGCGCCGGGCTTCGGCGCCGAGGTCAGCACATGCACCCGCAGGTCGGGGTAATCGGCGTATTGCCTCAGAAGACAAAGATGGGCATTTGCCGCCCCGCCGCCGATGGGCGGGAATTCATAATTGAGCATCAGGATTTTCATTGCTGCGTCACGAAAGTAATGCCGTACAGTCTGTCATTTCTAACTTGTCATTTTGTTGGCAATTACATATAGGTTGGTCTGTAACACAAGCGGCAACGTGCGAAAATTCACGTGTCGAAGAACATAACCTATTGGCCCGAGCTTCCGTAATTTCCTCAGGGTGAACTCATTCACGGGATTCATCTTGACCAATCGCGTTTGGAATCCATGTCTGGCCAATCGCCGTCTCAGTTGCCCCGGCGAATGAAGGGAAGGATGATATCGCCGCCATTGGAGTGACCTTGTCCACAGTGTTTCGTAAATAGCATTGCTGTACTTGTTTGGCGTCTGGAAGAGATAGTAGCCGCCGGGGCGAAGGACCCGCCGGACTTCGCTTATGTGCCGGTCTATGCCCGCAATGTGCTCGAACAGATCAAAGCTCAGCACAACGTCGAACGATTTATCTTCGTACGGCAGAATTTCCGCCGCCTGCACCTCCAGGCGAATGTCACCGTATTTCTTCCGTCCGTATGCAATCGCTTCGCCTGAAATATCAATCCCTCTAACATCATGTCCCTGCTTGCTCAGCTCAAAGACCACGGTGCCGATGCCGCAGCCGATCTCCAGAATCTTGTCACCGGGCTTGAGCAAGTTTGTCAGGGCGAGGAACTCCAGGTTTGTTTGCAGGTTGCCGCGTTCTTCCTTGCCCGCCCGCAACTCTTTGCGCCAGCCTTCATCGTAAAGAGCCTGCTGTTGTCTCAGTTGTTCGTCCGTAAGCCTGGGCACGGCTGAAAGGCCTCCATGCGTCACGCTCTACCTGCGCCGGAACAACGCGTGTGCTCCGAACTCCCCGACGATCTCATAATTCTTCATCACGTACTGCCTGAGCGGCCGCACCGCGTTGTAGCGCAGCGCTTCAGCCGGTTCAATCCTCCCGCGAAGCGCTTTTTCAAACGCCGCATCGTACCTTTCGACCGCGTCCGGCCTGTCAGGCCGCAGGAACCCTTCTTTCCCCAGGTCATCGGGCTGGACGCTGAAGGTCCGCAGGAGCAAAAGCCAAAGCTGTTCCCTGTCTTCTGGTGGGTTAGCGAGAAGCCCAAGCCCGTTCGCTATGCCGGGCCATAGCTCCAGCGGCGGCCTGTTCCATGGAAAATGACGCTTCTTAGTATCCACAATGAACTTAGGCGGGCTCTTCTCGAACGCCGCGACGATCTCCCGGACCCGCTCGGCAAGCTGGGCCGGCGGCAGCGTGTGCATCATGCCCTCGAACGCCTTCGGGGTGGGACTCATCCGCTGGGCCTGGACGTAGATGCCGGGCACCCAGCCCCAGACGTAGATGGCATCATTCGGCTCCGAATGCTCCCGGATGTACTGAGCGACGCGTATCCAATCGTACTCGGGGTTCTGCGCGATCTCCTGCCATTTCTGGAGGTAGCCCCGCGTGGGAGCCGGCAGTTGGGTCCGCGGATCACGGTACACGGCGCCGCTGTGCGGACTCTTGCTGATGCCGAAGAAGATGTGCCACGGCATGACGATCATGGCGAGCGCGCCCACCAGGCCGAAGACGACCCATCGGGTCTTGTCGAGGCCCATGCGGAGCTTGTGCGAATACAGGCCGATGAGATAGCCGCCAAGCACGGCGCCGGAGGCGGTCAGCGGCAGATAGTACTGTTCGTACGAGTGTGGACTGATCCAGACGAAGGCCATGTCGAAGAACCACCACAAGGCCAACAGCGGAACGAACCTGCCCGTGTCCTGCTCGAGCGGCACGTTCGGCCGCACACGTCGGCCACGCAGGAGGACTGCAATCCGCACGAGAATCGCGCCAAGGGCCAGCGCGATGGGCAGGATCAGCAGGCCATAGTACCGCAGCACGCGACGAAACGCTTCTTTCCTCTCCTCGGGACCGAGCATCCTCCAACTGTCGCTCACATAGCCGGGCAGCAGTCTCAGAACAAGGCTGTCATCGCCCTTCTTGACCTCCGGGACCGAGGCGGGCGGCTCCGGCTCCTTGGCCTGCGGCGTTCCGGCCGCCTTCTCCAGATCGGCGCCGGCGAGCTTGAACACCGGCGCGAAAGCGAACGAATAGGGCCAGTAATACAGCGGCGTGCCCATGCTCGCGTACCAGGCGCAGATCGGCGTCAGCGTGATGGCGGCTCCGGCCACCAGCAGAAGGACGGTCTTGCCGGCCCTCGCCCAGCTCTCGCGGCGCAGCACCGGCTGCACCAGTGTGAACAGGCCTACCGCCCCGATTGCCGAGACGCCCGTCTGCTTGAACATGGGCCCCCAGATGAGCACCGCCCCGGTCAGCAGGGCCCACCCCCATCGGCCGCTGAGCCGATAAAAAACGAACAAGCAGATGCCCATGATCATGAAGGCGATCATGAACTGCTCCTTGACGTTGCCATACTTGGCGATCAGCGGCGCCGAGAGATAGATGGAGGCCACGCTCACGCTGACCACGGCGGCCATTGTTCCGTAGAGACGCCGGACCGTAACAAACATCAAGATCAGCGCCGCCGCCTGGAGAAGCGTCTGGAGGATCTCCGCCCCGGTCTCGTTGAAGCCGGTCATCGCGACGCCAAACATGTTGACCAGGAGCGTACCGGCCTGTGCGCTCGGCTTCTCCTCGTAGCCGATCCGGGCGCCCGAGAGTATGTGTTTGGCCGAGTAGGCGTAGGAACCTCCATCGAACGCATCGGGTGAGCTGAACTCGAAATACTTCCCCATTGAAAACGGAATCGCCGCCAAAATCCCGATGACAACAAAGACAAGCAGACGTTTTATCTTCTCTCGCTTCTGAAGCGAGATTGACTTCTCCTTAGGTGGTCTTGCCGGTTTTCGCGCGGGTATTCTTTTTCGAGCAGGTTTGCTCATTTCTGGACTTCCTTTGTGGCGGGCGCTTCGAGGATTTCTTTGATGACGTAGGTCGGGCGGTTCTGCGATTCGTGGTACGTTCGGACCAAAAGCTCAGCGAGCAGGCCCATCAGGATGAATTGAATTGTGGCGATAACGAGTACGGCCGTCAGAACCAGCAGCGGGTTCCCGCTCATATCAGTGCGGTGGACGGAGAAATATTTCTGGTAGAGCACCGTCAGGCCGAAAACAACTGAACCCAGAGCGCTGAGCAGCCCGAGGCCGCCAAAGACATAGATGGGCTTGGTGGAGAACGAGCCGAGAAAATTGACGGTGATAAGATCGAGCAGGACTTTCCAGGTGCGTGCCAGCCCGTATTTGGCGACCCCCGCGGTTCGCGGCCTGTGGTTGACGACGATTTCTGCGATTTGGGCTCCACTCCAGCTTGCCAACGCGGGGATGAAGCGGTGCATCTCGCCATACAGTCTTGTTTCAGCCAGAACCTCGCGCCGATAGGCCTTGAGCGTGCAGCCGTAATCGTGGAGCTTGACGCCGGTAATCGTGGAGATCAACCAGTTGGCGATTTTGGAAGGCAGGCGCCTGGTCAAAGCGTTATCGTGTCTGGTTTTTCTCCACCCGCTCACAACATCAAATCCTTCGTCGAGCTTGGCCACCATTTTGGGAATATCCGCCGGGTCGTTTTGCAGGTCGGCGTCAATCGCAACGATGGTCTTTCCTCGGGCGTGGGTAAAGCCGGCGCTGAGCGCGGCGGTCTGGCCGAAGTTCTTGCGGAAGCGAATCACCCGGACTTTGGCATCGGCTTTTTGCAGCTCTTTCAATACGGCAAAGCTGTTATCGCTGCTGCCGTCGTCAACGAATATGATTTCATAGCCGTGCTCATCGGCCAGGGTCTGTGAGATCTGCTGGTAGAGCCGACGGATGTTGTCCTGCTCATCCAGCAACGGCACGACGACCGAGAGTTCCGGACCCCGTTTGTCCATGCTTTACGTCCTATACTAATCCCGACTATACTAATAGTTAAGATATCGGCTGTAAAGCCGGACATAAGCAGCAGGAAAAACAAAAAACCACAAAGAAAAACAAGAAGCCCTGAGTCCGCCATGAAACTTCTCGGCAGAGTCCTGATGGACGCGGTGTGGATTCTCGGCCCGTGATATACTCGATGCCGGATGCTCGATGCTCATCGAGAATCGAGTATCGAGAATCAAGCAGCACAATTTGCTTGAACCTGACTGGGTATTCTGCTACTCTCGATGCTCATGAAAACACCAATTTCGAACAATACGATTACGTCACCAAAGGGCTTCCTGGCCGCGGGGCTGCATTGCGGGATCAAGAAGTCGGGCAAGTTCGATTTAGGACTGCTTGTTTGCCCGACCTGTGCAAAGGCGGCGGCAGTTTTTACCACCAACAAGATCGTCTCGGCAGCGGTAGCGATCTCCAAAAAACATATAAGAAGCCCCGGCATCTCAGCGGTCGTAGTTAACTCCGGCGGCGCCAATGCGTGCACGGGCCAGCTCGGACTCGACAATGCCGTCAGAATGTGTGCCGGGACGGCATCACTCGTGGCCGGTCACGCAGCCCGGGGACCAAATTGCCAGCCGTGGAATGTCCTGGTTGCTTCAACCGGCATTATCGGAGAGCAGTTGCCGATTCAAAGAATCATCATGGGCATTTCACGTGCATCGGCGAAACTCTCGGTCTCGTCTAAAGCAGGCCTGGATTTTGCAAAGGCGATCATGACGACCGATACAAGGCCGAAGCAGGCTGTCCGGCAACTGGTGATCTCGGGCTCTAAAGTGACGATCGCCGGCACGGCGAAAGGGGCCGGCATGATTGCGCCGAATATGGCGACCACGCTTTGTTTTGTTACGACTGACGCCGCCATCAGCAAACCTTTGCTGGCGGTCGCCTTGAAGGAGGCTATAGATAATTCGTTGAATAGATTGACCGTTGACGGTCATCAAAGCACGAACGACACCGCGATCATTCTCGCCTCGGGCCTTGCCGGAAACCGGCCGATAGTAAGCCGGTGTCCGCGATACCGGAAATTCGCCCGTGCACTGGGCGATCTGTGCGAAGATCTGGCCGGGCAGATGGCCCTTGATGCCGAAGGCGCGACGCGGATGTTTAAGGTGGTGGTCAAAGGCGCAGCTACAAAGGCCGATGCCGCAAAGGCATCCCGCGCTATCGCTGATTACCCGCTGGTGAAGTGCGCCGTCCATGGGGGCGATCCCAACTGGGGCAGGATCATATGTGCCGTCGGCTCTGTGGGCGTGAAATTGAATCCTGCAAAGCTCTCCTGCAAAATCGGCCAGATAACGGTTTTCAAGAACGGTGCGCCGGCGACGTTTGACCCGAGGAAGGTAAGCCAGGTCATCTCCCAGTCAAAGCACACCATTACGGTGGATTTGGGGGCGGGCAAGGCCGGTGATTTCTGCTGTGGCTGCGATTTAGGCGCTGAATACGTAAGTATCAACGCAGATTATCACACGTGATGGAAAAGCGCGTCAAACGTGCGCTCTGATGCAAAAGCTAAGAATCAAACATCAACGTGCAGAATTAAGGAAGTCGGCGCCGCACAGCGTCGGCTCCACAGTTTTGATTTTAAATTTTTGATATGCCGGATACTTGGGGCCGCCGAAATCGGTCCATGACCGAATTTTCGGGGTGTAGCTCAGCTTGGATAGAGCGCCTGCTTTGGGAGCAGGAGGCCGCTGGTTCGAATCCAGTCACCCCGATTTCATAAGTCCTTGTTATTGTAACCGCAAGACAGTGGTCACACCTGTTAAAAGAACGCGGCGCGTACCGACCGTATTCACTTGTGGACGAGCCAGGTTCGCTCTTTCAAGGACGAACGTTTACCTATGTCATTTCCAGGAATGACTGCTCGCTCAGGGCTCGTTCGCATCCCTATTACTGGCGCCCATCGCTTCCATGTGTTTCCTGAAGAGTTCGGCATCCGGGCCGTCGGAATTCAGGTTGCTCCGCGCCCGCTCGGCATCGGATATGGCCGTCAAATCGCGGGCTTCCTTGGCCACGTGCGGGGTAAGGAAGATCAGCAGTTCCGTTTTTGTCTTCTCTTTGATGGTCCGTTTGAACAGATTACCCACGAGGGGCACGTCACCTAACAGCGGAATCTTCTTGATGGTATCTTTCATCTGGTCCTCGATGAGGCCCCCGATGACGATGGTCTGGCCGTCGTGTACGGCGACTCTCGTCTGAGCCGAACGGGTGGCAAAGGCCTGAGCATTGAGGGTCTCTGAGATCGGAACCGTCTCGGCCGACCTGGTTGTTATCTTCGGACTCACAACCATGTTGACAAGCCCATCAGGGTTAATTGAGGGCGTGACGTCTAAGACGATTCCAATGTCGTCGCGGTATTCGATGGTGGTTTGGGTCTGACCGGCAACCGTGGTCGTGCCGGTGGGGATCGGCACCTCTTCGCCGACGGTGATCGTGGCCAATTGGTTGTTCCTTGTCAGGATGTAAGGCCGCGACAAGACGTTCAACTTGCCGGTCTCCTGCAGGGCGCGCAACGTGATATCCAGATCCCCCTCGATGGTGCGTACAGACACACCCGTTGGTCTGCTCAACCCCGCTTCCGTGAGCAGCGATGTCGGCTTACCAAAGAGTTGGGTAGTCTCGGTGCTGCCGCCGCCGCTGCGGAGGTTCAACATGGAGAATTCGGTGCCCAGATCCACGGTATTGCTGTGGGTCACCTCGGCAAACAGGACCTTGATCAGAACCTGCCCGACCGGCTTGTCCAGCTCGTCGATAGTGGGCTTGATCTTCTCGTAGTTCTTCGACGAGGTCATGATAAGCAGGGAGTTGGTGTTTGGATCGGCCTGGAAGTAGGTTTCCTCGGAAATGTCAGTGCTCTCCGAGGAAGTAGAGCTGGATGCCGTGGGCATCGCAGCGGCGGCCCCTCTCTGGCCGCCCTGGAACTGCTGGCCGGTCTGGCTGCTGGTACCCTGCTCATTCAACGCCTGCATCTCGGTGAAAAGGTTGTTGAGAATGTCCATGAGATTCTCCGCATTGGCATTCTTGAGCGCATAGACGAAGATGCGGCGCTCCTGCTCGGGATTTTCGTCCAGCTCTTTGACCACCTGGGCGATGATCACCAGCGTTTCGGGCGGACCACTAACAACTACGGAGTTCGTGCGTGAGTCAGCCGAGGCGATAATTCCTACATCCGAGATACCTCCGGTGCTCTGGGTGGTTTGCTGCTGGCCTCCAAATCCCCCAGGTCCGCCCCTCATGAATGAGACCTGCTGGTTCTGCTGGCCGGTGGACCGCGTTGTCTGCGACGAGGTGCGACTTTCGCCAAAGACCTCGTTGATGAGTTCCGCCGTGTCCTGGGCATCGGCATATTCCAGGTGGAAAACCTTCACATCCGCCACGTTTGGGATCTGAGAGTCCAGATTCTTGATCACTTCGGCCACGACCTCCAGGATATTGTCCGGGCCGGTTACAGCAACGGTGTTCGTACGGCTGTCTGCGGCGGCAGTGACTTTGAGCGTGCTGCTGGTTTCTTCCTGCTGCTGCGTGCTTAGGGCGCCCGGTCCGCCTGGCCCGCCGCGCATAAAGAACGTGGGTCCGCGATCCTGCTGTGAGCTGGAGGAGCCGGCACTTTCGCCGAAAAGCTGATTGATGATCTCGGCCGCATTCATGGCATCGGCGTATCTGAGCTGGAAGACCCTGACGCCCGCGAGCGTGGCGGTCCGGTCGTCCAGGGCCGTGATCATGCCGGCCACGATCTCCAGGGCCTCGACCGGCCCTCTGACGACCACGGAGTTGGTCCGAGTATCGGCGGCCGCCACCACCTGAACGTTGACGCCGCTGCCGCCTTGGTCCTGCCCACTTCTGCTGCCCGTGTCAGCTCCGGTTCGGCCTGCGGGGCCGCCCCGGCCTCCCGGCTCCCCGGCTCCCATCTGCATCATCATCTCGAACGGTCCGCGCGCACCCTGCTGGCTGCGCGTGCCGCCCTGCTGTTCCTGCTCGAAGATGCTGTTGATGAGGTTGGCCGCACTCGTGGCGTCCGCGTTAATCAGCCGGAAAACCCTGATTTCCGCGACGGTGGACATGTAAGTATCCAATGCTCTGACGATCTCCATCAGACGCTTGATATTGGCCGTGGTGTCAGTAATAATCAGGGCGTTGCCGTCTTCGTTAGCCTCGAGGCCGGCATATTCCGGAAGCAGGGTCTGCAAGTTGTTCTTCAATGCCGAGGCGGTCACATGACTGACAGGGACGACGTAGGTGACGACATCATCGCCGGGCACGATGGCGTCTGGGTCCCGGCCGGTCAGAACAGGAATATTCTCTTTCTTGGCGTTTTGAAGGGTGACCACCTTGAGAGTCTTGCCCGTGAGCACGGTGGTCAAGCTCTTTTCCTTCAGTATCGAGTTGATTAAGGACACGGCCTCGTCCAGCAAGATCGGCTCGCGGCTGATCACCGTGATGCGACCGTTCACAAGAGGCTCATCGGACACGACCTTCAACCCTGCCGTTTCGGACAGATACTCCAAGACAGTCTGCAACGGCGCATCCTGGAAGTTGAGCTTGATCTTAACGCCTGAACCATTCTTGACGACCTCAACGGGCTGGGCTTTAGAGCTTGCCCCGGGCTTGTCGGAGGGTGGTGAGCTGGAGGCGGGTCCGGCCTTCGGACCCGAAACGTCTGCTTCGGCAGAGTACGCTTGCCCGGAAATATGGCCGGGGGTGAGCAGGACCGCGCCGGCCAACGTCGCGGCCAGGATTGTTATTGCAAGAGTTCGCATTGCTATTGTCTCCTTCGATTCTGTAAAGTTCTGCATATTTGTATACCGGGCCTTACTGCCCGATCTGCTGTTTTCGTCGCTCCATAAGCTGTCGCAATACATCCGCATCGTCTCCGGAGGGACTCGACGGCTGCGTGGTGCCCTGCTGTGGTGCGGGGGAGGATGTCTGCAACCATTCGGATAGTTGGCTCATCGTGACAGCGCCCTGCCCGCCCTGCAGGTCGTGTCCCATCGTGACGGTCATCGTGCGATCCTCAAGCTGGTACTCTATCGAATCGAGGCTCAACGCCTTGATTACCCCGCGCGCTGCTTTGTCGCCCTCGTGGACTCGGAGAATCTCCCCGCTTCGGGTGTCCTCGAGAAAACCAATGAATGCACCATTTTCCTGGACAATTCCCTTGAGCAGATAATAGGATTCAGGATCGGGGGCGGGCGGCGGTGTGCGGACATCCCCATCGCCGCGGTTGGAACGTTCGGCACCGGCGCTGCGCTGTCGAGAGAACATGTTTCGCTCGACAATGACCTTGTACGCCGTCCACGAATTCTGTTGCTCGGTTGAATCCTGGCCGGGGCCGGGTGCAGGCCACACGGCGGCTGCGAGTCCAAGAACGACGGCCATCAGAGTGCACGGTGCCCGCCTGTTACAGTCTTTCTTCATCTTTCACCTCTGGTTGATTAGTGTCGAGCGGCGTCTTTTGTGTCCCCAAATAGAGAGCCGACAGGTGAAGCTGCAGTGACATGCTGTCGCCGGATTCGCTGCTTGAACCCAGTTGCATGTCTTTAATCTTGACCGGGAGCGAAGCTGTTTCCACCTGCCACACGAATCGCGCCACAGAGTCAAGAGTTCCCTTTCCGGCTACGCTAAGAATTATTTCTTGCAGCCCCTTCTCGCTCGATACGCGCTCCGGCCTGATGGAACTAAGCGCCAATCCCGCAGCGCCGGACCATTCGCGAAGAGCGCCCAGAATCCTGCTTTCAACCTCCGCATCGCTTCGCAGACCGTCAGACAGCATCGTCTTCCACTTATCCTGCATTCGCCTGTGGTTGCCCATCAGCAGTTGGCCCTCATTGAGGTCGCCCAGAAGCTGCTGCCTCTGTGATTCCAGCTCATTAAGTCTGGCCTGCACCGGTTCGATGACGAACCTGTTGGCGATGAAAAGCCCCACGGAAGCCAGCGTGGCAATCAGGATAATCCGCTCTCGCTTTGATAGAACCATACTACTTCAATCCCTGGAATTTAAATGTCACGGCGAATTCTTTTTCCCTGGAACTGCCCCCGGCGTCTCTCAAATACATCATCATCACGCCGGAGAATGCACTGTCTTGTTTGATGTTGTCCAGAACCTCATAGAAACTTTTCTCATCGACGGCCTTTCCCACCAGCGAGCCTTCGGCTTTTTCACTCAGCGCCAAGCTTGTGGCCCAAACCCGGGGCGATTCGGGGAATGCCAGCGTCAACTGTCGCAGACATTCCAGAAATTCCGGCTTCTGGGAGGTCCAACTGCCCGCGTATGAGATGCGATCGACCATTTCCCGGGCCGTGTTGATCTCGCCGCTTATCTGTTCCAACTGCCGGGTGTAGGCTGCGATATCAGCGCTCTTACTCTGCCAGCCGGCGATAACGGCTCCAACACTCACAACAGCTACGACGCCGGCAGCAACCGCCGATATGACAACACGGCTGTGGCTCGGCGTTTTCTTGCGGCCGATATGCGGGTTCAAGAAGTCAATAGCAGCCCTTTGGCCGCCGGCGGCGATCAAGGCCAATGCGACCGCTGCAACGGATTGCGCACCCGCACCACTGCCGCATGACCCAGGTTCCTCTGACAGCAATGCGGTGTTGCCCTCGCTGACCGCGATCTCGGGCGCCAGTTTCTCGTTGAGCCGGTCGAGTACCCCATCCGACAAACTGTGGGCGTCGTACACGGTGACCTGATACGGTGGCGACTGATCCTGTTCGGATGACAGGAGGATCAGCCGCTGAATGGCGGAGGTCAGAAGGTCCGCCTGGTCGGCCGCACTCTCGTCTGCATTTGTCATCGGGACGTGTTTGATGGATCGCACTCTGCCGTTCACCTGACTCCAGAATTCGCAATAGCTCGGTCGCATGTAAAGCCCGTAGCGCTGTTCCGGACCGGCCTCGGAGAGGGCTTTGCCGAAGGCGAGGGCCGAAACGGTGACAGAGCGTACCTGTAAATCTGCCGCGTCGGCCAGTTCCTTGATTTGACTTACAATCTGACGTGGAGCGGCAATCAAAAGAACCTGACTTTTTTCTGATGTGCTGGTTCGACCACAATAGTCGAATATCAGCTCACCAGCATTCAGCGAAAACGCCCGCTCGGCCTGTATGTTGAGCATGCCCACCAACGCATCCGGGGTCGCCGGAGGCGCGGCGATTTCTTTGGTCACAATCCACTTCGTCGGAATCCCAACCACGGCTCGCTTCGACGAGAATTGATTTGTCCGTAGGAACTGCTTGAGCTTTTGGCCCAGTTCCTTGACGTTGTCCGGATTCAGTTTTTCCTCGAACGCCAAGAGACCTGCACGGTGAATCTCCGGACGGCCGCCGGGCCGAACGCACACTTCGGCTGCAACTACTCCGAACTCATCGATAGCAAGTCCCAATAAAGTCTGAGTGCCAAGCATTTTTCTCGTCCAGTCAATTCATGCCTAGAATAGCTTTCGTAAGGGGCTGCCCTTTTCTCAGAGTGGCAACAATCTCTCGATTCAGTGGCCAGCCCGAGTGTGTTAACGACTTCCAGTACACAGTCTGAGACTCGCCGTTTTGCGTGTCGAAGACCGCTTTGAATCGCTTGTACGCACGTCCGTTGCCAGCCAGGCAGACAATGTCCGCGGAATACTGGAACGAGCGGACCGTGATGTAGCTGCCGATAGCCGTAGCCTTCTGGCGGTCCAGGACTTTCGTCACCCATGCGACAGAGTTGATTTCCTCGTCGTTGTTGTCGCGATAAGACAGCATCGCATCGGCATCCTTTTCCTCCAACCCGGGCAAGCACACCAGCACCTCTTTCGATGCCGTGTTAACGTTGACCAATCCGGGCAGGGTTTCTTCGCCGCTCGTTGTGAGCCGGTCCGCGATTTTCGCGAGTTCCTCAAACTTCAGTCCCGTCACAAAATAGAAATCCAGAACATTGGCAAATGACGGGCCGGTGGGAACAAGGCTCATAATCTCCAAAGCCCGCTCCTCCGTGACCGCTTCCTGCAGCGCGGTCTGCAACTGGCCGCGGCTGGAGGCATCGTTGATATTGATGCGCTGGCTACCATCGCTATCCACGTTTGCCTCCACGCTGTAAACAGTGACATAGTCATAGAAGCCGGGTTCCAACCGGCCGTTGCAATTGTCCGGTGGATCACTGAGATCCCCATCATTCTCGTGGTCATCGAGGATGCCGTTGAGATTCGTGTCCTCTCCGTAGAGCAGCTCTTCCGAGGCGCCCTTGACCAGCAGGATCTCGTCCACGGTTTCGAACGCGGCGTTCTTGCAGTTGTAGGGTTCCCGCTGCAGGAGATAGTACTCGTTCTCGGCCCCTCCGGGCGAAATCTCACTGTCTTCATCTCGCCAGTCAATGATGGAGGCGGCCAATTCCGAGGTCATGCCCGGCAGTCTCAACAGCATTTCCAGCGATGCCGAGTTGAGATTGATCTTGCCGGCCTCGTCGGTCAGGCCGTAGTCGAACTGCTCGTCATCTTCCAGGTTCGAGCGCAGCACCCAGAAATAACCCTTCCCGATCTGGGCCGCCTCGTAGGGTTCGCTATCCATCAGCGTAATAGTCTGCTGCTCTGTGTCGGCGGTCAACTGCGCTGAGATAAACTCCGAGGCGCCGGCGGCAATACATTCGGCCTCAAGGGAAGCCACATGGTTGGCGGCGACAATCGCAGCCACCCGCATCGAGCGAGCGAAGACAAGAGCCAGGCCCGCCAAGACCAAGACCACCCAGATCGTGACGATCAGGATCGTGCCGCTGGCCTTCTGAGCCTGGTGGCATGGCCATCCTGGCCATGATTTTTCCACGGGCTGGAAGCCCGTGCCACATTGTCTGCCCGTAAGCTCTTTCATTTCACTTATCAGCTCCCGCTTTGCCCTGAGTTTGTGTTCTCTTGCTCTTGCCCGGCCGAAGCGCCGCACGGTATCCCAAAACCTTGAACGAGCCGGCGTTCATGGGGTTTGCCGGTGCCGTTTGTGTCGCCGTTCGCTATCCGGATTTCGATCTCCACGGCCAGAGGCAGACTGTTGGCATCCGCCGTCGAGTCCCACTCATCAAGCCAGCTTTCGCCGTCGAAGTACCGCAGGTTCAATGACGTGACATGGCGGCAAAGAACTTGCTCCTCAGCCTCGGTCGCCCTCGGAGGCAAAAGATTCGTTGTTACCCTGCGGATGAGCCGGTAGTTCTCCCGGTCGCGGTCTGAGTCTTGCTCCAGAAGCAGCTCGATTTTCCCCAGACCTCCAACCGGGTGATCCTCGTCTGCGTATATATGGGTGGTATAGAACTCCAGACTGTCAGCATCCGTGCCCTTGGCCCCCGTCGAGTCCGTGCCGAGAAAGGCGCCGGCCAGGACACCGCTTGGGGGCAAGATTCCGTAAATATCCTGCTTGAGAAGCTCGATGGCATTGATGGCCAAAGAGGTTGGCTCCACGGCTGATAGGGCGCTACGGCGCGCCCTGAAACCTGTGTACAAGGCCGAATATAGACACGACGCGGCTACCACCATCAGGGTCATAGCCACCAGCAATTCAAGCAGCGTAAATGCTTTATGTCGTATTAGGCCACCTGCCATCTCAATTGTCCTCCGGATGAACCAACGTGCTAAGCGTGACCGAACGTTGTCGGCCCTGTGATTCCCACAGGACCGTCACGTCTAGTTGGCGAAGCGTCGAATCGGTCCAACTGGACACGTCGGCGGTCCATCGATAGCCGAGCCAGCCGGATCCGAATTCGCCGCTCTTGGCGCCGGTCTCCCAGTCGCGCGAGGCGGTCAGTTCGGTCAATTTGGTCCTCGCCAGCGACGCTGCTTCCATCTGCCTTCGCGACTGCCCGCCCAACCTGGTGCACAGGGCAATGCACTGCATCGCTACAGGCATGATGATGGCGATGAGCACCACCGTGGCGAGCAATTCGATGAACGTGAAACCGCCGACCCTGCTTTGCGCAGCCCGTTCCGCAGGGCGAAGAAGAGAATGGCGGCATCTTTCAACTGTTTTGTCTCGACGTGTATTTGCCATTGTTCTGCTCAAGTTCAATGATTGAGAATGACTCCGTAACCGTAGGACACGTTACCTCCAGGGCCCGTCCGCGCCGGTCGATGAGCCGGATTGTCGCGGCGGTGACAGTGCCCTGCGGCGTGAACACAAGGAACATCTCTGAGTCTTCCTCGTCGATTCCTTCCAATTCCATGATCATGTCCTTCGGAAGTGTAAATATCTGTCCGAATCCGGTCAGGAGCTTCTCGAAGGTTCCCGATTGCTGCGCCGTCAGCCAGTAAGTGCGCTGCCGCGTGTCGAAGTTGAGTCGGTACGCCACTCCTTCGCTAATGGCCTGCGAGCGAGCCAACCAGGTCAACGCGAGAATTTGTGCGGCCGTATCATGCGTCTGACGCGAGGCAAAGAAGCCCCGCAGAGACGGTGCCGCCATCGCCAGCACAGTCGAGAGGATAACCATCACCAGAATAAGCTCCAGGAGCGTGAAACCCCCTTCTATGCAACGGTGTGTTTTGTGTCCATTCATATATTCATCCGTACCGGAAAACGCTGTCTTTCTCTGGATGCTCGATACCGGATGCCAGATGCCCGTCGAGTATCGAGAATCGAGCATCCAGTATCGGGCTTTTGGGCTACCGCTTCTCTTGCGACCAGTTCGTGATGTCATCATCGCCGCCCAGCTTACGATCCGGGCCGAGAGAATACAGATCGTAGCCGTCTTCGTTGTACTGGCCGGGGTATCTGTACACATACTCATTGCCCCACGGATCTTTGGGCACGTCACGCTTGATGTACGGCTGTTGCCACCCATCGGAGTCAGTGGCGGGTTTCTCGACCAGGGCGCGAAGACCTTCGGGGGTCGTCGGGTAACGACCGACATCGATCTCAAACGCATCCAGGGCTACCTCGAACTGAGATATCTGCGTCTTGCCTGCCGTGATGCGGGCCTGCTCGGATCGTTTGGTGAACTTGGGTGTCACTACGGCAGCCAGCGTCGCCAGAATCACCAGCACCAGCAACAACTCGATCAAGGTGAAGCCGAAAGCCTCCACGGCGTGCAGCCGCCGGCACACGTGTCTCTTTTTGTTCCCAAATAACGATTTCATGTTAGATCCCAATCAAAGAACTCCCATTTAGCACTTATCACCTCGGACAATACGAACGACGTCCGATTGCTCTTGGCGCACATTTCCTAACGGATCAGCTCTTGCAGATTGAAAATAGGCAAGAGCATTCCGATCACCACGGTTCCGACCAGAACGGCCATTACGAACAGCAAGAGCGGCTCAGCCAGAGCCACCATCATCTTCAGATGACGATCGAGCTCCGCCTCGTAGGCCCCGGCGAGGCGGACCAACTCCTGGTCGAGCCGCCCGCTTTCTTCCGCGACACAGACCATCTCAATGACCGAGGCGGGAAACAGCAAACGACATCCTTCGAGACTGCGGGCCAATGGATTTCCTTTCTGGACACTCTCGATGGCGCTGCTGACCGTATCGGCGAGGACCTGGTTGCCGATAGCCTCCTTGGCCACCCGCAACGCCGCAATCAGAGGCACGCCCGCACCTGCGAGCGTACCCAGCATACGGCAGAACCGAACCAGCGCGAATCGCGCCATCCCCGTGCCGAACAGAGGCGCGCGAAGCAGCAGCCCCTCCATCGTACGGCGGCCTTGTACATCGGCCAGCATACGCTGAACGGCAAAAACGACCGCAGCGATCCCAAGAACAAGGACCAGCCAATACTTCACGAGGATTTCACTGACGGCGACGATATGCCGCGTCAGGGCCGGCAACGAGCCGCCGAATTCGGCGAACATCACAGAAAACCGCGGGATAAAGTATGTCAGCAAGAATGCCAGAATGGCGGCCGCGAGTACGGCCAGGATAATCGGATAGATAAGGGCTGCCTTGACTCGACCTTTGAGATCGTCCTCGCGCGATCGGAACGTTGCGATCTGCTCGAGCACCACATCGAGGAAACCGCCGGTCTCACCGGCCCGGACCATGGCCACATAGATGGGGGAAAAAGCTCGCGGGTGCAGACTCAAGGCATCGGCCAGCGCCATTCCACCGGAGACCTGGTCGTGGATGGCGGCCCAGAGCTTCTTGGGGGCTGCTCGATGCGCCTCGCGACTGAGGATTCCCAGCGCCCGGCTTATCGGCACGCCTGCAGCTAAAAGACTGGCCAGTTGGCGGGTAAAAGCGTCAATCTCACGCTTGGAGACACCGCCGATCCGGGCAAACAGGCCCTCATGCCGTCCCTCCTGCATCTTCTCAACGGAGACCGGACTGAGGTTCTTAGCGCAGAGCTGTTCGATGGCCGCGCCTCTGTCGGCCGCCACAAGCCTGTCGGCTATCTCCTGTCCGTTTAAGTCTATCGCCTTGTATGCAAACGTTGACATCTTGCCTTCTTCCAGCTCCTGATATCAGGCCCCAAGACAGCTCTGTGCAAACGCGTCATCCTTGGTAACTCGAAGCACCTCTTCCATGGTGGTTCGGCCCTCGGACAAATGCCGGAATCCATCGTCGCGCAGGTTTGTCATACCGTACTTGGCGGACTCCCGGCGAAGGTCGCGAGGCGAGGCGTTCTCGAGAATCAGCGATCGAACATCATCCGTAACAACCATCATTTCAAATATGCCAATGCGACCTCGGTAGCCTGTCCCCTGGCAGCGTCTGCAGCCCCGTCCCTTGTACAGCGTACCGGGCAGCTTATCCCCGAACCGCCGTCGAAGCGGCTGGACCTCGCTCTCTGATAGCTTCTCCTTGCATTCGGTGCAGATGACACGAACGAGACGTTGGGCGACAACCGCTTCCAGGGATGACGCCACCAGATAAGGCTCAATCCCCATATCCACCAGACGCGTCAACGCCGTGGGGGCGTCGTTGGTGTGCAAGGTTGAAAACACAAGGTGGCCGGTCAGAGACGCTTGAATCGCAATTTCCGCCGTCTCCATGTCTCGAATCTCTCCGACGAGAATAACATCCGGGTCATGGCGCAGAATCGACCGAAGTCCGCTGGCAAAGGTCAATCCCGCTTTGCGCGAAATCTGTATCTGGTTGATACCGTGGAGCTGATACTCAATGGGGTCTTCGATGGTGATGATCTTTCGCCGGACGTCGTTAATGTACGACAAGCCGGCATACAGTGTGGTCGTCTTGCCGCTACCCGTGGGCCCTGTTACCAGGATGATTCCGTGCGGTCTTTCAAGAATCATCTTAGTCGTATCCAGATCGTGACTGGACATGCCGAGCTTGTCCAGACCCAGCAGCACCGATGAACGATCCAGCAATCGCAGCACAACCGCTTCACCGTACAGCATCGGGATCACCGACACACGCACGTCAATCTCGTGGTCGGCGATAAGAATCTTGATACGGCCGTCCTGGGGGACACGCTTCTCGGCGATGTCGAGCTTGCTTAATATCTTCAGCCGTGAGACTATGGCCGCCTGGAACTGCTTGACCTCAGGGGCCACCGATGCCTCTTGCAGCACGCCGTCGATGCGGTATCGGACGCGCAGCGTGTTCTCGAAAGGCTCGATGTGCACGTCGGTGGCTCGCAGCTCGATAGCCTCGGTGATGACCTGATTGACGAAGCGAACGATGGACGCCCCTTCCGCGGCGTCCGTCAGATCCATATCGTCGTCCGAGTCCGTGTCGATCACCTGAAGGCCGTTCTCTCCGGCTTGCGATATCATTGACTGGACCGTATCGGCGCCGACACCCAGGTGCCGTTTGATGCAGCGGTCGATATCCGCCAGCGGGGCCAGGGCTGCTCGGAGGTCCCGGCCGGTGGCCAGACGCAACTCGTCAACGGCCGAGGTGTCGAACGGATTGCTGCTGACAACGAGCACCTCGCCGCTGGCCTCGCTGACAGGTATCACGTGCTTGTCCAGAAGGACGCGGGCCGGGAACTGGCTGAGAAACTCCTTGGAGAACGAACGCTGCTCAAGCTCCACGTAGGGGCAGCCGAATTCGCTGGCCCAAAAACGCAGCAGCGGCTCCTCAGCCAGCCCGCAAGCCGCAAAAGCACGGGTGGGAGGCTCACCCGAGGCCAGCAGCCCGCGGATTCCCCGGGCCGCTGATTCTTCGATCAGCCCCTGTCGAACCATTCTGTCCACAAGTACATTCATCGGGCCCGCCCTGCCTTAGTCCAGCATACCCATCAACACCAGTTGGGCTTCCTGACGCACTGTAGCTAACTTTCGCAGCTCCTGCTGCGCCGCCGCGAGCTCCTGTTTGGCCTTCTCTTTGGCTGCGCGCAGCGCCGTGAGCTGCTTCTTGATGTCTTCCGGCGCTGCCGCCGTGTTATCGAGCAAGGTGCTCAACTGCTCCGCGGCTTGCTCGACGGCCGTCAGCTCCCTTTGCGGGGCGCCGGGCTGGCCGCCTGGACCCCCACCACCGGGACCGCCAGGCTGGGCACCCTGCTGGCCGCGCCGTCCACCCGGACCGCCGAACATCATCATTCCGCCACGACCACCCCCTCCCGTTTGCCGGCCGAGTTCTTGGACTTTCATCACGCGAGGTCCGAGGACTTTCCACTCCTGGTCATTAGCACCAAGCTGTTCCTTCATACGCTGCTCCATCATCTGGCGCATCTGCGCCGGATCGAATTGTCGTCCCTGGAACTGTGGGCCTTGTGGGCCCTGCGGACCGGCTGCTCCTGCTGTCTGTCCACGCTGCCCTGGCTGGGACAGCGATTGGCTTACCAATAGCAGCCCCACAATGAGTGCAGCCACAACGCCCAAAATAGTTTTTCTTGTCAACATTTCTGGTCTCCTTTCTCTTGGAAAGAGTGTTAAAAATTGTTAAGAAGAACAACTCGTCGAGTTCTTCACCGTAGAAATAGCTTTCATTTGTTTGCCTTACCGTTTCTTGAGTGTGACGCTCACGCCGGCCCCCTCTCTGAGCAACAGAAGCGTCTCGATGTCCGGATTCGTTGTAATAGTCTTGACATAGGCCGGATCTGCCTGCCCGGGATTCATGTTATGCGCTACTATCAGTCCGCCCGGGCGCACCAGCGGGAGCAGCTTGTTGAAGTAGTCCAGATATCCCTCTTTGTCTGCATCCAGGAACAGAACGTCGATCGGTTCTTTGATCTTAGTCACCGTCTCATGGGCGTCACCTTCAACCAGCGTCACTAACTTGTCCACATCAGCCCGCTTGAAGTTTTCACGAGCCAACGAGGCCCGGCCGGCGTCGATTTCGTGAGTGGTCAGCTTGCCGCCTGTTTTCTGTAAGCCCAGGCAGAACCAGACGCCGGAGTATCCGTTGGATGCTCCTATTTCGACGACGTGCCTGGCTCCAATTGTCTCGGTTAGGAGGCGAAGTAATCTGCCGTCTTCGACCGAAACATTCATCATCCCCCTTCGCTGATTCGTGCCCATATCATCAAGCACGGCCAGAATCTTCTTCTCGCCGGCTGTCTTGCCGGAAGGAGGGCTGTCGAAAAAGGACTGTCCCTCGGTGGTGAGCTCAGGGCCGAACCGCGAACTGGCCTGAGGCCCACGCGGTCCAAAACCGCCGGGGCCGCGCATGCCTTGCGGGCCGCCACCACGCATCCTTCCTTCGAATCCCTGGCCTTGTTGTTTCATCTGCTCAATAAGCTGGCCGATCTTTTCCATGTCCTTTTGCTCGTAGGCTTGGGTGAGGTTTTCAATCCATACGCCCATTGGGCCTCCCATGGGGCCGAATCGCGGAGGGCCACCCTGCGGGCCGGGTCCATCGGCCGGTCCCGGCGTGCTCTCTTGAGCCGTGATGAATCCAATGGCTGCCAGCACGACGGCCGCAACAACAATCCCGGTAACTCTCTTTGACATTTTTTCGCTCCTTTCAAAGGTAATGGTTCTTTATCCTGAAAACTCAATTTCCAAATCTGCGGACGATTCTGATGTGGATAGTGGCGAGGTCTCGAAAACGGTTACACCCCGCAGTGATTTCGTTCACTTTTTTCAGATCTTGCTTGTGCGTGTCGATGAGGATAACAGCGAGACTTTCGGTCTTCTGATTGACAAAAGGCATTTTCAGTCTTGTCTGCTAAGTTGTTGTTTCAGGGGACCTTGCGCGAGTAACGATTTGGTTGCAAAATGAGCGATTCGCCGGAAGCGTATAAGAGTTGTTCGTTGCTTGTGTTATCAGAGGAAATATTCTTCTTACCGAAAACCGCCTCATGCTGACACCCCCCTGTGAGCCCACGCCGCTGTCTGGACCACCGCAACAATAAGCAACAGCCGATTCGACTCTTATTGTAGTGCCGATCTTAACGCGCGCGCTCTGGTCTGACCTGATCGACGACGTCCGCATCTGCGATGTGGCCCTGAGTGCAGAGAGAATCGAGCCCTGGCTCGTTAGGACGCGCTGGTACAAGGCGAAGTTACACAAGGGTAATTGCGAGGCGACATGCGTGCCGTAAGCGCTGGCCAGCGGAGACACTGTCAGCCTTTTTTGGGTTCTGGGTCTATGGCTTACACCTGCGACATGTGACCAGTCGAGTAGATGCAATATGGTTCCTTCACAACCAGTCACCAACCGGTATTTTGTCTACCGCATGGCGCAAGACAGGATCAACATTTGTATAGACCTTATTTGTCAGATCTGGCGAAGATCGCCCCAACATTGCCCAAGAGATCGTAACGGTCATTGAACATTGACACATATCAGGAAGGTGAATCCGGTACACAAGGAATCTAGGTTTTTAGGCGAAAATCAAGGGTGAGCAAATTCAAACAACTGCTCTTGGGGCTTACCCGTGTCGTGCTTTTGCAGGTCTTCCTGTCGATTCACTCTATCGTATGCTTCAGCTATTCTTTCGGTTGCCAGCAGATAGAGGCCGGAACAAAGAACCAATGACTCACCCTCGTGTCAAACGCCTGTATTTGATCCGGTGTGGTTTATCCGCGGCCTCCCCAAGCCTTCTTCTTCTGTCCGCCTCGTAGTCTGAGTAGTTGCCTTCAAACCACCGGACCGCACTGTCCCCCTCAAAGGCAAGGATATGTGTCGCGATACGGTCGAGAAACCATCGATCGTGACTGATCACAACAGCGCAGCCTACGAAGTGTTCCAACGCCTCTTCAAGGGCGCGCATGGTATTGACATCTAAATCATTGGTTGGCTCGTCCAGCAGCAATACATTAGCGCCCTCCTTGAGCAGGCAGGCAAGATGGACACGGTTGCGTTCGCCGCCGGAAAGGGCGGTGACCTTCTTCTGCTGGTCCGTTCCCGCGAAATTGAAACGCGAAACATAGGCACGGGAGTTCACGTCGATTCTCCCAAGCCTGATCGTATCCTGGCCCCCCGAGATCACTTCCCACACGGTCTTGTCAGGGTCAAGGGTATCGCGGTCCTGATCCACGTAGGCAAGACGGACTGTCTCACCGATGACAATCGTCCCGGAATCCGGTTTCTCCTGACCGATAATCATCTTGAAAAGCGTCGTTTTGCCTGCGCCGTTCGGACCGATGATACCGACAATGCCCCCGGCCGGCAGGTCAAATGACATGTTCTCAAAGAGAAGACGGTCGCCGTATGCCTTGGACACATCTTTCGCTTTGATCACCAGGTTCCCAAGACGGGGTCCGGGCGGAATATAGATTTCTAGGTCCTTTTCCTGTCTCTCGCTGTCCCGGCTCAAGAGTGTTTCGTAGGCATTGATGCGAGCCTTGCCCTTTGCCTGACGGCCCTTGGGCGACATACGGATCCACTCCAATTCCCGCTGCAGGGTCTTCTGACGCTCGGTTTGGCTCTTCTCTTGCTGTTGAAGGCGTATCTGTTTCTGTTCAAGCCAGGACGAATAGTTCCCTTTCCAGGGAATGCCGACCCCTCGATCCAGCTCCAGAATCCAGCCCGCGACATGGTCCAGGAAATACCGGTCATGCGTTACGGCAATGACTGTTCCACGATATTGCTGAAGATGACGTTCGAGCCACGCAACCGTCTCAGCGTCCAGATGATTGGTCGGCTCATCCAGCAGCAGGATATCCGGCTCCTGCAGCAGAAGCCGGCAGAGCCCCACACGCCTCTTTTCGCCGCCGGAAAGGACACGAATGGGAGCATCGCCTGGAGGACAGCGGAGGGCATCCATGGCCAATTCCAAACGCGGCTCAATGTCCCATCCATTCAGATGATCGATCTTTTCCTGCAACAGGCCCTGACGCTCCAGAAGCTGGTTCATCTGGTCCTCAGACATGGATTCAGCAAACTTGTCGCTGATCTGGCTGTACTCCCTCACGAGATCCACAACGGCGCGCAAGCCTTCTTCAACAACCGCCTTGACGGTCTTGTCAGAATCGAGCCGAGGCTCCTGCTCGAGAAATCCCAGGGTGTATCCCGGAGAAAGCAGGGCTTGGCCGTCATATTCCCGGTCTTCGCCGGCCATGATACGAAGAAGCGAACTCTTCCCGGCCCCATTCAACCCCAGGACACCGATCTTCGCACCGTAGAAGTAGGAAAGGGAGATATCCTTCAGCACCACTCTTTTGTGATACGACTTGCTGACCCGTATCATTGAATAGATGGTCTTTTCCACGCCGTCACTCATTCTTCAGAGACTCAGAACTCAGACAATAGCACCTTGCAACTGTTTACAGTAGTCTAACGGAAGGCACAACGGCGGGCAAATAGTTTGTCATCTTCCTCTCCAAAAGGTCCCGGCGTCCACCGTCCGCTGCTGGCGAGCAGTAAGAGAAAAATGCATCGTGCGGGTATGAGCTGCCATCTGTCAAAAGGGCCCGTCCACCTAATAAGGCAGACAGGCTCTTGTGGAATCCATAATATCTCCTTGCTGTTCAGACATTTCTGCGGGATTCCATGAAAAGAACATGCACATTCTCTTCATTTCCTATTGACCCCATAGTGATACTGCGGTATATATAAAAATGGTAATGTTTGTGCCCGTATCAGCCGGCACCCGAGAATTGCCGCTTTGAAACGGGAGAAGCTTCCTTGGTCTGTTGGGAACTTTCCGGAGGAGGCAGTACAACAAGGCGAAGCTACGACCGCCGGATGCGTATGGTTCGGAGTGATGATCCTTGCCTTTTAACTGACTGCTGGCTCTTGAAGAAAGGAGGTGTGTCAAATCGCAGAAAACTATCCTGGGCAAATAGGAACGGAATGTGGTGAAGGCAGGACTCATTATCGGTCGTCTTAATCTTTGGTCTCTTTTTTGAAGGAGGACTGTTATGTGTCAGAAATTGTGTTTTTTCGCTTGTTTTGTTTCAGTGCTGGCTCTGGCTGGCACAAACGTCGCTCTTGGCGGCGTGACCTGGGAGGGCCGAATCGGTACCCAAGATGATGACGTCGAAGAGTACGTCAACGGCGGCGGGATGTACATAACCAGCAGCGATCTCGAAATGCCATACGAAGATGCAGGCAAGGGCACGCCGCAGGTAATCGGTCTGCGCTTCGTGAACGTCAAGGTTCCAAAGGGCGCCAACGTGGTCAATGCCTATGTCGAGTTCGCGGTTGATGAGATAAGAGACGGCACATTAGCCGTCAGCCTTCTCATCGACGGCGAACGGAATCCCAATGCCGCTCCGTTCACCAGCGCCAATAATAATGTTACCGGCAGGCCTCGAACCACAGCCAAGGTCGTATGGGCCCCGGTCAACTGGACCACGGTAGGCCAAAAGGACAAGACATCGAACATCGCGGCTGTTATTAACGAGGTAGTCAACCAGTCCGGCTGGGTCAGCGGCAACGCCTTAGTGCTGATCTTCGCCGACAATCCCGCCAGCCCCTCGGCAGGTAGTCGATGCGCCGATTCCTACAGTGACGCCGCTACCGCGCCGTTGCTGCACGTCGAGTTTTCGAGCAAGTTCGCGACGGATCCCAACCCCGCCGATGGCGCCGTTTACTCAGATACCTGGGTGAGCGCTAGCTGGTCGGCGGGAGAGACCGCGGTCTCACACGACGTCTATTTCAGCGACAATTTTGATGACGTGAACGACGGGACCGCCGCTGCGTTCCGCGGCAACCAGACCGGGACGTTTTTCATCGCCGGATTCCCGGGATTCCCTTATCCGGACGGTCTTGTCCCGGGGACGACATACTACTGGCGAATTGATGAGGTGGAGGCCAACGGCACGACGAAATACAAAGGACCCGTCTGGAGCTTCTGGATTCCGTCCAGGACGGCCTACAATCCGAACCCGGCTGACGGCGCGAAATTCGTCGCATTGGACACAACTTTGAGCTGGACGGCCGGCTTCGGCGCGAAGTTGCACACCGTCTATTTCGGCGACAGTGCTGATACGGTCGCTAATGCCGCCGGGGGCCTGCCCCAGGGAACGACCAGCTATAAGCCTGCCGCTGCCCTTGAGGCGGCCAAAACGTACTACTGGCGGGTCGATGAGTTCGATGCCCTTGCCACGCACAAGGGCGACGTCTGGAGCTTCACGACGGCAAAGACCACCGGAGGCGTCAAAGGACAGTACTACAGAGGTATGGCCTTCGACACGCTCGTGCTGACCCGCACCGATCCTCAGATCAACTTCAACTGGGGCACCAGCGCTCCCGATCCGGTGGTGGGTGCCGATACCTTCTCGGTCCGATGGACCGGCGAAGTGGAAGCGGCCTTTACTGAGACCTACACATTCTATCCCAGAGCCGACGACGGCGTACGCCTGTGGGTGGATGGTAAACAGCTTGTTAATGGTTGGGTAGATCAGGGCGCGACCGAGTACGCAGGGACCATTGACCTTGTCGCCGGGAATGCGTATAGCATTCGGATGGAAATGTATGAGAACGGTGGCGATGCCGTAGCGGAGCTGCGCTGGTCGAGCCCATCCACACCCAAGCAACTCATTCCACAGGCGGCGCTCTCGTTGCCTCTGCGCGCCAACAGCCCGAGTCCGGCCAACGGAATCGTCGGCGCCAGACTGTCATCGACTCTTCTGACCTGGAATGCGGGCGACCTGGCCGCTTCGCATGAGGTGTACTTCGGTACGGATCCGGATGCCGTCACCAATGCGACGAAGGCCTCGCCAGAGTACAAGGGCAGCAAGACGCTCGGAAATGAGAGCTACGATCCGGGCAAGCTCACCTGGGATACAACGTACTACTGGCGTGTCGATGAAGTCAACACCGATGGGACCACCAGTAAAGGCAGCCTCTGGAGCTTTTCAACGGGTGCTTTCCTGCTCGTGGATGATTTCGAGACCTACAATGACATTGATCCTCCCGCCGCTACGAGCAACAGGATATTCGACAAGTGGATAGACGGATTTGCGACCCCGACGACAAATGGAGCGCTCGTCGGCAACAATCTTCCGCCTTATGCCGAGCAGGCTGTGGTTCATGGCGGCAGCCAGTCGATGCCCTATTCTTACGACAACAACCTCAAGACCTCCGAGGCAACCTTGACGCTGGTTTATCCGCGTAACTGGACCGAGGAGGGCGTGACGAAGCTGTCGCTGTGGTTTAGAGGCGACCCGGCCAATGCCGCTGAGCGAATGTATGTGGCTCTCAACGGAAACGCGGTGGTCTATCATGCCGATCCGAAGGCGGCGCAGATCGCGACATGGACCGAGTGGGTCATCGATTTGAAGGCGTTTGCCGACCAGGGTGTCGTCCTCACCAATGTCAACACGATTACACTTGGTTTCGGCACGAAGAACAGCCCGGTGGCAGGCGGCTCGGGCAAGATGTACTTCGACGACATCCGCCTGTATCGGCCAAGCGCTGCTCCTTAGTCCTTGGGACTCCCTGCGGAGAGCAACCCTGCCTCCGCGACATTTAGATTCGCATCAGTTCGGGGCCTATGCCGGCTTGTTCGGCATGGGCCCCGGTTGTTGTCAGGTAACAACCGGCCAAGACTCAGGCAAGCGCCGAAAACAGCTCTATTTGCCCGCGGCACAAGCCGACGTCTGCGGGTTGTCCTATGCCATCCATGACCGGGCGCGACCGCTGCGCCTGACTTCTGCGATGGTGTCACATGCAATGATTGCGTCCTGGCGAACCTGAAAGTCGAACATGCCTACATTAATGAAGTCCGCTCCGTTTTCAAATGCGAATTTGAAGCCTTCTCGCGGGTGAATAGCCCCTGCCGCAAGAACTTTGAAGGCAATCCACGGCTTCTTGACGTTTCTCATGAACTCGATCGTCTGCTTCGGCGTGGTACACCACATGTTGTCGTGGGGCGGCAGCCCGCGCTCGGGGCGTTGGGCTTGCGGAGTGGCCGACCAATAATTGTCGCTGTGCAGCGTCTTCATATAGAAGTCCACTGCCACGCCCGCCTCTTCCAGGGCCATCGGCAGTTCAAGAGAGTGGCATGCACAGCCTGCAATCAGCCCGTTTTGCCTGATGAACTCAATCGCTTTGGCCAATAAATCCACGCGGTCATACATGACCCAGTTATCCCCTATGCCGCCGTGCACAAAGGCGCCGACGGCGCCGTTATCAATGGCCGCTTGAATCGAGCTGGTGAGGTCAGTAGTCTTGGGATAGGTCTGGGCAATCCATTGAATTTGCCCCCCCAGCTCATTGCGGTAACGGTTGTACACGCGAATAGTCGGATCCTCACCGAACGCGTAGGGACTGTTGACGGGCCCTATCATCGTGTTGATACCACATTCCTCGCATAATTGCCATGTCTCCATGATCTTGCGGTCGGTGAAGTAGTGCCTCATCAACGGAGCTACATAAATCAGGTCACGATCGTGGGAGCTGCCGATGATTAGATTGCCGCCGCAGATCAGACGGCTGCTCTCGACACGTCTGATCTTACCCTTCGGCATATCGAGACGGTCTCTCTGCTGTTGGTCCGGTGTTTTCTGGCCGGCTCCCTGATCAACAGGCTTAGCCATACAACTGCCCGAAATCCTTCCACGTGACACGGCGCTAACTTAAGTCTAACGGGGCAATGCCACTTGAAACTTTGCACCATAGTCCGTATGGGCTTGCCAAAGATTTGGTGTACGCCCAGTTGCCAAGGACAGACTGCAAACGTTGCCCACACAGTCCCGCGACCGCCTTCGACCGCTCAGTAGTCGTAGTTTACACCCTGTGCCCCGTGACTGCAAGGCCTCCTCGACGGCTTCTGCCGTAAGGCATCCCCCAGCGGACTTGATCTTGCATCTTGATGCTTCTTTACTGCGACTCGGGGTTTGAGCGCGGTATGTGAGTTGGGCAGGCTCGCCTATATTATTCACGCCGCCAAGATGGTACAATGAGTGGCCTATGGCAACTTCACGCAAGTTCTTCGGCAATGGGCAAGAGGCAGTTCGCCGGGGGAATACGTATGGAACAGCCTTGTTTGTCATCACTATCAAGTGAAAAGGAGCAATCATTATGAAGGCACGTGTACTTGTGGGTCTGGCCCGCCTTACGGCTGGCGGGTTGGTTCTGGCCGGGGTGGCTGGTTGGGGTTCGTGGGTATTCTCGCAGCAGATGGCCCGGGAAGTCATAGAAACTCCTCGCGCAGAACCGGCTGGCAAAGTGCTCCGGGTCGGCAAGACAGAAGATTTTGTGGTAAGCGGCAAGGGCGACACGCCCGCTTGGAAGAAGCCTGCTTGGGAGCCGCTTGGCTTGCGTGTTTCCGACGGTCATCAATACCAGACACGCGTCAAGATGCTCTACTCGCAAACCGGGTTGTATGTACTGATGGAGGCTGAGGACCGCACGATTACGGCTACGATGCAAGAGGACTTCCTCGACCTGTGGAACGAAGATGTGTTTGAGTTTTTCCTGTGGCCGGACGAGCGGTACCCGGTTTACTTCGAGTACGAGATTTCGCCGCTGGGCTTCGAGCTGCCGATTCTCATCCCGAATTTCGGCGGTGAGTTTCTCGGCTGGCGGCCCTGGCACTACGAGGGAGAACGCAAAACACAAAAGGCCACCACGGTCGTCGGCGGTACAAAGCAGCCGGGCGCCTCTGTGGCGGGCTGGAAGGCGGAGGTGTTTGTTCCGTACGCCTTGCTCAGACCCCTGCAAAATGTTCCCCCGCAGTCCGGCACGCGGTGGCGCGCCAATTTCTATCGCGTTGATTACGACGACGGCAAGAGCACGAGCTGGGACTGGGCTCGCGTCGGATCCAGTTTTCACGAGTTTGACAAATTCGGCACGCTCATTTTCGAGTAGAGCCGCCGCAAGGCGTCCCTTGCGGGAGATTTTCGCCCAGGGCCCAATTAGTGCTGGGCTTCTGCTTCCTTGCCGCATACTTGGCAAGCCTGCAGGCCCCCACCATGGCACGTGTAAAAGACTCGGCCGTTTGATACGACCGCACCGACACATTCACTCGGGTCTAAACGCGGCCCGGAAGACACTGCCTTGATGGCATCCACATCCGACAAATCATATACGTCCATGTTGGAGCCCAGCAGATATGGCTCGGAAAGGGTGAACCGCGTGCACTTATAGCCTTGGGTGAGAGTTGTGAGGATCTTGCCGGTGCCCTTGTCCAGCAGGTAACCATTCCTGTATTGAGCGTGAACAAACAAAAACCTCGGGCCTATCGTCACGACCTGGATCGCTTCGCGAACGGGCTGCGACTTCCAGATCATTGACCCATCCCGCACATCAATGCACCACACGAGACTCTCGCCGCCTTCGAGCTTATTGTATCCGCCCAGGTACAGGCGCCCATTCTCCCCGCATAAGGTGCAGCCGCCGTGGATAAAGCACTTCGTCGTCAGCCAGATAACCTGGCCGGTCTCCGGCTCGATGGCTGCCGTCAGCCCCTGCGCACCCGGCAGACCTCGCCGGTCTCTCGCGGAATGCCCGAAATAGCAGGAATAGTAAAGCGTCCCATCCATTAAGCATATCCCCGCATCATCGCCGCCTGATCCGAACTGGGAGAAGTCTTTGGTCCATATCTCTTTGCCGTTGTCTATATCGTACGCGCGCAAGAGGGGTTTGTGACTTGCGGGAAAGCTCGGGTTGTCCTGGTGTCCGAAAAGCCACCCTATCTTCTCTTCGGGAGCGTTCCGGCTGTAGTCGCCCGTGCCAAACATGTAGATGGCCATGTTTTTGTACACGATGGGAGGCAGTTGCCTGTTCCAACTGGGCGAGCCTGAGAAAGGAGCCTCCCACAGCAGCGCTCCCGTCGCCGCGTCCAGGCATCGCAGCCGGCAACTCTTCAGACCGGCCTGAGGAACTAACAGACGCTCCTTGTAATAAAGCGGGGAGGTATAGCAAATATGAACCCCGGGAAAATACCGCCGCCACAGCAAGCGTCCGGTTTCCTGCTCGACGGCGAATATCTGTCCTTCGGCGGTGTGGGTGTACGTTCGGCCGCCGCCGAAAGTAGAGAAGTGCTTTGTTGTTCCTTCAAACCGGCGAATCCAGCTAATCTTGAACGGCGGTGCTATGCCCTGCGCGTCCACGTTCGTGTTTGCCCAGCTCGCAAAGCTGGTAAACCGGTCGTGCTCCGGATCAGGGAGCATGCTTGTTAACGGACTTCGTATCTTCGAAAGTTGAAGGTCTTGCGACGGCGGCGAAGCTGTCCCGCCCGGCCCCAGGGCATACACGTAGCCATCTTCACAGCCGAAATAGACTCTGCCGTCGCACACGGCGGCAGGCGCTGAGATCGCCTTACCGAACGCCGTCTTGAACGACCACGCCTTGCCGCTGCCGGATAGGGGGACCACATACAGATTTCCGTCCAGACCGCCGAAGACGGCGGCATCGCGCAGCAGAATCGGCGAAACAATCGACGGATAGCCTCCAAGATATTGAGGTTGCTCTTGGCCCGGAGCATGACGGCAGAAGCCGAAATCCTCTTCCGGCCTGCATCTGTAAACGTCTGCGCCTCGCAAGCTGACGGAACAGAAGCTCAGCAGCCCACCTTGCGTGCTGGTCCTGGTCCCGCGAACGTAGTCGGCCTGCACTTTGTCGCCACCAAGCCGAAGCATATCCACCCTGCCGCCGTTGTCCAGAAGGGTCCATTGCCGATAGACCGTTCCATCTTCGCCAACGCTCAATCCCAGGGTCGTATTGCGGGGCTCGTGCACGGCCCGAACCCCAGCTTCATCACCGAGGTCTTCCAGCCATACCACTGAGCCGCCGGCGGGGATGATAAGCGTCTTGCCGTAGGCCGCTATGTCCCTCGAACAACAGAACTGCTCGTTCGGCGTCACCCGCGCGGCCTTGTGCTTGAGCCAATCGCTGCCGCTCCAGCGATTCCCGGTAAAGCCGAGTTTTTCTTTGACGAAGTCCCAGACCCAGCAAATAGTACCGTCGGGCTCAAGGGCATAGACCCGTGAGCCTAAGGTGGCAAAATACACCCGGCCGTTGGCGACGACCGGGGAGCCGAAAACTGGCTCGCCGCAGGCGATCTCTTTCACGACGGCTCCACTATCTGCGGCCAGCACATAGTAGGAGCCGGCCATCGTGCCGAAGTGAAGATAACCTTCTGCGATGGCCGGCGATGATACGTTGCTGCAATTTGCCCTGCCGCCGCCGCTTGAGAATCTCCACACAACGCCCAACGTGGCAGCGTCCAGACAAAAGGCAACGCCGGATCCATCAACCACGTAGATGCGTCCACCCGCGACCGCTGGCGCCGTGAAGACCGCGTCCGTCAAGGCAGCGGCGCCGACCAGACCCAGAGGTGCGGTCACGCTCCTCTCGGGCACGTTTCCCGAATGCCGACAATCGTATTTGTACTGCTCCCAATTTTCGTCTGCATAAGCCCCGACGGACCCGAACAGACACGCTGCCAAAACTGAAAGTCTGATGTGCTGCGATCTCATTCGTTTGGTCCTCCATTTTCTTGGTTGATGATTATTGCGATATCGGGCCATGCAAGCATCCGTACACCTCAAACATAAGAGCCTATTGCCGCTTGCCGATTGAAAATCGCAGATCGACAATCGCAAATCGAAAATCCAGAATCGACCTGACACCATTTTACATGCCGCTGTTGCTGTTTTCCACGTTTTCCTGGGAACGACCGTCGGCTCTGGTCCGGCTATTGTTCGGCGCCGGGATGACACGGAGCATTGCTTTTGAGGCAGCTACCTGATAAACTGACGTACTATGAAGAGCACACAGGCAGAAAGTAGCGTTGTTCTGAAACACAAGTATATGCCAATTCGCGCAATGGCGACGTTCAGTGCCGGCGTACTGATGTGTGCTGTGATGCTCGCGATTGACTTGGCGGTCAATCTTGAGCTGCGGGCCGAAAGTCAATCTGTCAAACCCGCTTTTGCTTCAAAAGGAAAAGATGAATACATATTCGACACCGGCGTACTTCGCGGAGAACTCCGAAAGGACGGCCAAACCCTTGGTCTGTCATCGGTAGTACATATCCCTTCCGGGACTAAACTGGATGGGAGGTTCGGCATTTTCAGCTACTACCGGATTTTCACGACCAACAAGCGTTATGGGCATGCGGCATGGGAGTGGCCCAGTGAGTCGAAGCTGCTGCCGGACGGGGCTGTTCAGATTGTCTGGCCGGCGGAGAAAGACCATCCGTTTGAGATGACCGCTACCTACGGCTTAGCCGATGAGACGACACTTGACGTCCAGACCCTTGTAAAAGCTCAGACAGACCTGCCCCGATTCGAGGTGTTTCTGGCATCCTATTTTCGTGAGATTTTTCCCACGCCGTGCGTGTACGTGGGCGGAAATCCGCAGACAGAAGGCAAACCAGGCTTCCTGGCGGCCGAGAAGTCTTTTGGGGACTGGCAGATGTTTCCTAAGAATGAGCAGGCGTTGCCGATGATCCACGACGGCCGCTGGCAAAAAGAGCCCAACCCCGTGAAGTGGACAATCATGCCCTACATGGCGGCGCCGATTGGCGTTCGACTCGCTGCCGGGGCGGGCGTGACCATAGTTCTGATGGCCCCGCCGGACGATTGTTTTGCCATTTCGACACCTTACGAGGGAGAGAATCATTATTCCCTTTATCTGTCGCTCTTCGGTCGAGATGTGAAAGCCGGAGAAACGGTGGAGTCTCGCTCTCGGCTGGTTGTTACGACCGCCGTCTCGAATGACCAGATTTTGGGTCTCTACAAGAAATATTTGAAGGAGCTGCGAGGCAGCGCTCCTTCAAGCACCGGCCCATAGGCAAGTGAATTGCCAGGCGCAATGCTGTGAGGCCATGTCCAACCTCCGTCGCAATTGCCTCCTATCCCTCGTTTTTTGCCCTTTCGCCTTTTTGAGTTGCCTTTTCCAGCCGTCCGCGTCACAATATCTTCAATCGTCCCGGCAGAAATTGCCGATTGCCGACTGGCGATTGCCGATTGAGGAGCAATCTCAAATCGCAAACTTGTGGTGAGCGAAGTCGAACCATCGGAAATCGCAAATCTGCAGGAACTGAACCCAGGAGGTCACAATGATGTCCAGTATTATCACCAGGCGGCAATTGATCAGGACCGGTGCGGCGGGGCTTTGTGCGCTGGCGCTCGGCGGAAAACTTCCGGCGGCGGAAGGCAAGAGACGGCCCAATGTGCTGATTATCACTACCGATCAGCAGCGCGTGGACGCGATGAGCGCGGTGGGGAATAAGTGGGTCAAGACACCCGACATGGACTCGCTCGCGGCCAACGGGGTGTATTTCACGAAGTCGTACTGCCCCTATCCGCTGTGCAGCCCGTCACGGGCCGCCTTGCATGTCAGCCGGATGCCGCATGAGATCGGCGTGGACCACAACAACCTGGCGATTGATCCGAAGATTCCCATCTCCGGCCAGATTTTCCGCGACGCCGGATATGACACGGGGTACGCGGGCAAGTGGCACTGCCCCGATGCGTATCCGGCCGACGGCATCCCCGGCTATGAGGTGCTGAACACCACCACGCGGCCGGGCAAGCTGGCGCAGGTGGTCGATGAGGCGACGATGAACGCGGCGATCGAGTTCATCCGGCGCAAACGCGAAAAGCCGTTTCTGGCCGTCGTGTCGTTCATCAATCCGCACGACATCTGCTTGCCGGCTGGCGAGACTAGCCCGATTTTGGATGACGTGTGGAAGCGGTATCAGCCGCCGGCCGGGGCCGAGCTGCCGCCGCTGCCTGCCAATTTTGCGGATACTCAAAATGCACCCGAAGGGTTTACCCGCAAAGCCCGGCACGAGGGGTGGGACGAGAATCAGTGGCGAAAGTACATCTACGCGTATTACCGCATGATGGAGGACGTGGACCGGCAGGTCGGGCAGGTGCTGCAAGCATTGTGCCAGACCGGGCAGGAAGAGAACACAATCATCGTGTTCACGAGCGATCATGGGGAAGGTCTGGCGTCGCACCGATGGACCGGCAAGATGATGTACTACGAGGAAGAGGCCGCCGTACCGCTGATCGTGAGCTGGAAGGGTGTAACCCCGGCCGGGCGGATCGACCGCGAGCACCTGGTTTCGGCGCTGGACATGCTGCCGACGATCTGCGACTACGCGGGGGTGAAGGGCCCGGCGGTAATGCGCGGGCAGAGCCTGCGGGGGATCATTGAGAAGCCGCAGCAGGCGGGGCACGAGTATGTCGTGTCGGAGATGGCAAACGGTCCGGCACGGAGCTTCATGCTGAGGACGAATAGGTACAAGTATATGGTGTTCCCCGAGACGGGCGGGCGGACGTCAGAGATGTTTTTTGACTTGGAGACGGACCCCGGCGAGATGAAGAATCTGGCCGGCCAAGCGGAATTTGCCGCCCAGATAGAGCGGCATCGAAAGCTGCTGGCAAAGTGGAACGCGCTGACCGAGGAAGACAAGCACCCCATCCGGCCCGCTCCCAAGGCCCAGAAGAACAAGGCGCAGCGGAAAAACAGCCGGAAATAGCAGCCGCATATCAGCGAACCTGAATTGCTGTCTCACGTGCCGCTTGCGTGCATTCGTGGGTCGGTATATGAAAATTAAGCACATTGACCTGTTTGCCGTGCGTTACCCGACGAAAGGATACTTTAAGTTTTTCGCCGGCCCGCGCGGCGCGTATGGCCGCGGCGCGGTCATCGTCAAGATGACCACCGACGAGGGTGCGACCGGCTGGGGCCAGAGCGTGCCTTCGCCAATGTGGAGCTGCGAGACTCTGGAGACGGCTGTAATTGTGCTGCGAGATTATCTGGGGCCGGCCCTGATAGGGCGTGACCCGCTGGACATTGACGGCGCTCATGGGGCGATGGACCGTGCCCTGGCACCCGGTTTCTCCACCGCAATGCCGATAACCCGCTACGGACTCGATACGGCCCTGCACGATCTGGCCGGCAAGCTGAAAGGACAGTCGCTATCGCAGATGTGGCAACGGCCGCGAGGGGGGCCGCTGAGACTGAGCTGGACGGTGAATGCCCGAACGTTGGATGAGGCCGAGACGATGATCGACGCGGGCTATGAGCACGGCTACTCGAACTTCAACATCAAAGTCGCACCGGACCCGCAATTCGACGTTGCCCTCGCCAGGCTGGTTCGTCAACGTGCACCGGACGGCTTCTTGTGGGCGGATGCTAATGGCGGCTACGACCAGGCCGCGGCGTTGGCGGTCGCCCCGAAACTGGCCGACGCCGGAGTGGACGTGCTGGAATCGCCGCTGAAACCTAATCACATCAGCGGCTACCAAGCCCTGAAAAAGCAGGGAGCTTTGCCTATTCTGATGGACGAGGGCATTGTCTCACCGGTCGAGCTTTCCGAGTTTATTCGTCTTGAAATGCTGGACGGAGTGGCGATGAAACCTTCTCGCTGCGGCGGGCTGGCCCCGGCTAAGCGGCAGATTGAGATTCTCGTGGATGCCGGGCTTATGTGGCTGGGCAGCGGGCTGACGGACCCCGATATCTCGATGGCCGCAGCTCTGGCACTATATGGTACGTTTGGCCTGGAGAAGCCCGCGGCACTCAACGGCCCGCAATTTCTTACCGCGGACGTTCTGGCCAAGCCGCTGTCTATCAAGAACGATTCGGCTGCGGTGCCGGGCGGCCCCGGGCTGGGTGTGGAGGTTGACCAGGCAAAGGTCCTCGAGTTGATGAAAAACACGACTGGTTCTGAAACGATTACGATATGAAGCACGAGTTGAAGAGGACGTCATGAGAAACCTGATTATAACAAGCATCGCTCTGGGGCTGATATTGTCGTTCGCGAGCCGATCCTGCGGCGACGCGGCCATCCGGCTCAGCGATCACGTGTCACTAATTCCCGGGCCCGTCAACGGAGTGAGCATCGAAAGAGACGGCGCACGCTTAGTGGTCTATGGGGATCCGGCCGGCAAGATCGACAAGGCTGAAATGGTCCTGTTCACCCACAGCCGGCGCGACGCCGTCTGGGCCGGCCGAAAGCTCGTTGAAAACGGAGCAACGGCTGTTATACCCGACGCAGATACGGACAAGTTCACCAATGTTGAGCGATTCTGGAATGACTTCACCACCCGGCGGTTTCACGATTACGCCCAGCAGGGAACCAAGATTCTGACTAAACCCTTGAAGGTCGGCAGGACCGTCAAGGGTGGCGAAAACCTCTCCTGGCAGGGAATACCCATCGAGGTCATTGAAACGCCCGGCTACACTCGCCAGGCTGTCTCGTACTTCATCGAAATTGACAAGCTCAAGTACGCCTTCGTCGGTGACATTATCTACGGCGACGGAAAGCTGTTCGACCTGTACTCGCTCCAGGACGCCGTCGCGGAAACAAAGATTGGCGGCTACCATGGCTGGGCCGGCCGCATGGGCACCCTGATCGACAGCCTGCTAAGAGTCGCCGCCGAAAAACCAGACATCCTGGTTCCTGCCCGCGGACCGGTCATACACAAGCCCGGCGAGGCGATCGACCTGCTGGTACAGCGACTGCGGGGAGTTTACGAAAACTACCTGTCCATTAGCGCAGGCCGGTGGTATTTCAAAGACAGCTACGACGTCCTCGCGCAGCGTGTCCTCGGCCCCGACCCCAAGGTCAACTGGATGCCGTGGGCCGAAGTGATTAAAGACAAGCCGCCCGAATGGATCATCCCAATCGGCAACTCCCGTCTGGTCATTTCCAAAGACGGCGGCGGATTTCTCATCGACTGCGGCAGCCGCCGGATACTCGACGAGATCATCAAGCTAAGGCAAGCCGGCAAGCTGACTGGACTCGACGGCCTGTTCATCACACACTATCACGACGACCACACGGACAACGTCGCCGCCTGCCTCGCCGAGTTCAACTGTCCCGTTTATGCCACCGGCTCATTGATCGACATCCTCGAACACCCCGAGGCATATCGCCTGCCCTGCCTGACCCCCAATCCGATCCCTGACATCCAGGTCATGCCCGAGGCCCACAAGATGCGATGGAAAGAATTCACGTTCACGTTCCACGACTTCCCCGGCCAGACAATCTACCACGATGCGCTGCTCGTCGAGAAGGACGACGCCGAAAAAATCTTCTTTATTGGCGACTCCTTTACTCCTTCGGGAATCGACGACTACTGCTTGCTCAATCGCAACTTGTTGCACGAGTCCACGGGCTATTTCTACTGCCTCAAACTTCTGCGAAGAATGCCTTCCGGGACATTGTTCATCAACCAGCACGTCGTCGAGCCCTTCGGTTTCACCGCCGGACAGCTCGATCACATGACGGATGTTCTGACCAAGCGCAAAACGCTTCTTGCCGAGCTGTTTCCTTGGGACAATCCGAACTACGGCATCGACGAAGAATGGATTCGCTTCTACCCCTACGGCCGCAAAGCCAAGCCCGGCCAGACCGTTCACATGAGCTTGAAGACATTCAATCATTCCGACGTTTCCCGTACGCTCACGGCCGTACTCAACCTGCCCGCCGGATTCGATGCCACACCTGCGACTATTACGCTTGCCGTCCCTCCGCGAACCGAGAAACAAGCCGATTTCGACCTTCTCGTGGGCGGATCCATTGACCGGGGAACGTATGTTCTGACCGCCGATGTGGAGTGGGAGCGATGGAACCTGCCCCGCTGGACCGAAGCAATCATCGAAATAGAATAGGCAGAGGACAGAACCAAGTCGGGTGCAACGAATCGCGCCAATTCTGCTGATTTGGCTTGCGGATTCTCACCAGGCGCACATAAAAAGGGCCGGCAGCCCCTTAAAGCTGCCAGCCCTTATCGATTGTCCATACAGCGCTACTCTACGGCCGAACCTGCCGCACACTAACTTGCTCCTTACTTCCGTCTATGTGTTGTCATTCCGGGTCTCTTAGATACGGAGGCTTGTAGGGATCGGAGATATTGTGCATCTGGCCAGGAGAGAAGGCTGCGTGTTCGCCGTGGCAGATTATGCACGTCTCCACTTCATCGCCGCCGTAGGGGTCGTCCGGGGTCGAATCAAACGTCATCAGCGAGCCGTGGTATATCGCGGCGTCGCTGTCGTGGCACGCAAGACAGGCCAGCCGGGATGGTTCCTGCGTCCACACAGGGTTATCCGCATGGCATTTCGTGCAGTTCCTGACATCCTGCGGGAAAATCACCTCCGAGAAATCGTAGTCAGGCTGATACACGGGCACCCCGCTTACGAGCCGATACAGTGGTTTTACATCCTCAGGATGCTCCAGATAGCGCCCGCGGTGAACACCGTGGATCCTGCTCGCGAGAGGCTTGGCGCCAAAACCACTCCAGCCGCTCGTCGAGGTACCGTTAGTCCCAGTCGGAGGAGCGCCGGCCCAACCGTATCCTGTCCCCATACGCTTGTAATCGTGGCAGTTCTTGCAGACATCGGAATTGAAGGGGTACGAACCATGCATCCTCGTGTCGTCATGGCAGTCGGTGCAGTTCGTGCAAATCTTCGGCTCTTCGATCTCCGTGCCCACCTGGAAGTTGGTTAACTCTACAGTTGTATCACCTGTCGATCCCTTCCTTACTTGGACGAAAACGGTATAGGTACCCGCTTCAAGGCCAGTGACATCATCAAGCTGGTAAGTGACGGCTGTTGATGAACGCGTAACATTGGGATCCTCTTTGGTTAGGTCGGTTCGCACCCGCAAGTCGTTATAGGTGTAAGAGCTGACCGCTGTCGACTTGGTGGCTGTGGTGAGCACGGGCCCCGTGTCCTCACGCGGCCCCGACACCTGCAAACGGAAGCGGCTCCAGTCCGCCTCGGTAATCGTGGCCGGATCGACGGCGACTCCGGTGGCAGCATCCTTGATTGTTACGGTAATCTGCGGCATCTCCCCATCACCATAGTGGGTCCCGTTTAGCGGTGGAGTCATGCTGAGTTCTACGGTGTGCTGGAAGGCAGGTGGGTCTATCTTGTGAGCTTGAGCGACTGGCATATATCCACCGGTATCGGCCGGGTGACAGAAAGAACATCCCGCGTCGGTGGACTGGTGACCACCCGGATGTGCCTGACCGGTCGCAGGCATGCTGGCCAGCGGGCCAAACCAGATATTATCATGGCAGGCGCCGCAGGCAAGGCGAGAGGGGGTGGTCTTCCAGCGGTCATCCACGTGGCAGTAGGTGCAGTTCCTGATGTTCGCGGGAAATTCAACGTGGATATAGTCCCTGAAAAGACCCGTAACCGGATCATTGTTACGCGGGTTCTTCAAATCCGCTCCCTTATGAACACCATGGACGCGATGTACAATGGGATCGGGAACGCGCACGCTCGAATCTTCGGGATCGCGGTAGGCCGCATAGCCCTCCGTGTTGTGACAGCTCTTGCACGTTCTGACCGGCCACGAGTCAATGGATGGGTTTCCGAAGGTCCCGGGGCGAGAAGGGTCCACATGCTTAAGGTAAAACTGCCCGTTATCAGCCCCCAAATGACATTGGGCACATTTGTCCTTATCGACTATCTGCGCTTCCGTAGTGCCGGTTCCAACCTGGAAGTCAGCGAGTGGAAACGACTGAATGCTCGAGTCTTTCATCACAACCCAAAGGCTGGCGGTGTACGTTCCAGGCTCTTCGTCGGAGACCGCCTGCAGATTATAAGTCAGGACGTTGCCGTTGACGCCCACGTTAGGGTCTGTTATCAGGTTAATGTAGTGATGAAGTCCCGTGGAGCGGTCCGTGGATGCGTTGAGCAGCTTCACGGCCGTGACCGTCTTGGTCGTTTCTTGAGGGCCGTACACATGAAGACGTAATTGCGAATAGTCCTCGCGACTGTACTGCTCAGGCAAAGACACGCTGATCGCCGGAGCCTCGCCAACGACAAAGTGAGTTCCATTGGCCGGCGCCGATACACTCAGTGTTACTGATTCCTGCTGGGCCGCCTGCCCAACCGGCCCGACGGTCAATACCACCAAGACCGCCACAAAAGGTAATGCCAATATTCTCTTCATCGTGCGCTCCTTTCATTATTTCTCAGTGTACTGCGCAAGATTCCGCACCGCCCAAGCAGAACCTTGCCGCTAATAAAGCGAACCTCAGAGAATCATCTACTCTACTAATTACCCAGGTTTACCGGTTATTTTTGTAGGTATCCTTAATGATAACAAGAACAGCAGCCTTCTTAGAATCAGGGAATGGCTGATTTTATTGTAGGGCCAACCACTACAACAGCCAAATGAACGCTCTACCGCTCACCGAATAAGGTAGAGGCTCTAAACAAAGCGCAGATGTGCCTGATTAGAAATGGAAGCCCGGAATCGAAATTACAGGGCATCACACTTGCCCTGCCTGTTGGACCACTGAAAAGCATACCGGAGCAGTTCGGAGCCACTATTGATGTTCAGTTTCTCTTTGATGCGAGATCGATAAGTCTCGACGGTCTTTACACTCAAGCATAGTTCTTCAGCAATCTGGCGTGTTTTCCTGCCCTGGCCAAGCAGACTAAACACCTCCAGCTCGCGATCGGTCAGACAGCCGATGGGCGAGCTGTCACCGGCACCGGCCTTGTCCCCGATGAGGCTGTACAACAGTTTCTCTTTCATTTCCTCACTGAGATACAATTGACCGTCCAAGACCTTGCGAATAGCCACTATAACTTTCTTCGTGGCCTCCTGCTTTGTGATATAGCCTCTTGCTCCAGCTCGCAGGGCACGTTCGGCATAGAGTGATTCCTGGTGCATAGATAGGGCTAAGATGGGCAAGCCGGGGAAGTGAGCCTTAATCTCCTTGATTAGCTCCAGACCGCTTGCACCTTCAAGGGAAATGTCAACCGTGACTACATCCGGTTTCAGAGTCTCGATCGCTTTGAGCGTTTGAGGTATATTCTCCGCCCAGCCGCACACCACAATATCTTTTTCCTTGTCTATTAAGTCTGCAAGCCCTTCCCGGACGATGGGATGATCATCGACAACCAGTACTTTCTTTCTATTATTCTGGTTAAGTCTGTTCTGTTGTTCTGGACAAACCATAGTTTGGACCTCCCTACAATCATCGGCGTGCTCTGTTGGAGACTACACAGGTCACGCTTGTCCCCCCCGCGGCACCTTTGCGGACGTCGAGCGAACCGTCTATCATTTCCGCTCGATATCGCATAATGCTTAATCCCATGCCCTTGCCGGGGGTCTGGCCCGCCGGAAAGTCCAGGCCGTCATTTTCCACCCTCAGCGTCAGGTAATCATCCTTACCTGTCAACTCAATCCTTATGTTTCGCGCTTTGCCGTGTTTGATCGCATTGGTGATAGCCTCTTGAGCGATTCGATACAGATTCGTCGCCGCTGAAACACTATGAACTGACACGGCTTCTTCAGACAATAAAGTGCACGAGACGTTAAATAGCTGCTCGGTATCGGCCGCTAACTCTTGTAACGCGAACGCCAGACCGCTCCTGTCCAAGTCAATGGGCTGAAGTCCCTTGACAAGATTATGTGTCTGCTCAGCCGCCTGATTGAGGCGTCTGCTTATTTTCTCGGCATAGGACGCTTCGTCACTCAATGACCTGTCGGACAACTTTTGCCCGAGCGCTTCCACCATGAATGCTATCCCCGTAAGCTGCTGGCCGATGCTGTCATGCAGCTCCCGCCCTGTTCTTTGCTGTTCCCGCTCGACGATGCTCAGCAATTCTTTCTCCAAACGCCTGCGTCCTGTGATCTCCTCCAGCAATTGTTTATTCACTTTCGTCAGCTCCGTTGTACGGGCCTGGACCAGTTCCTCCAGATGCTCGCGGTGTCTCTTCAAATCTTCCTCCATCCGCTTACGCTCGGTGATGTCGCGGAATATCTCCAGTTTTGAGATGCTTGCATCCGGATTGCGTATAGGGGTATCGAGCAAATCGTATGTCTTGTCGTTCACCGCGCAATACCACTCCCACCGGACAGTGGCCCCTTTGAAAACATCGTCACTCTTGCACCACGGGCATTTGTCCCTGCGGTCATAAAAGTACTCGTAGCACTTTCGCCCGTTGGTTGGGCCAAATTCCCTCTTCAGCGCGGGATTGATGTATTCAATATCATACTCACTGCCGGCAATATAGACGCCATCCTCCATCGAATCCAGAATGTTGGTCAGCTTGTCCTTTTCAAACTGCAGCGCCTGCTCCGCTCTCTTACGATCAGTAATATCCAGACAATATTCAATCATCTGGACGACATTTCCATCACGGTCAAAAATCGGAAAACCATGAACTTCAACATTTCGGGTATTCCCCTCTTTGTCGTAGTGAACGTGCTCCACGGTTACGGGTTTCTTTGTCTTTTTTACCATCTCAAGCGGACACGGATGAGCCTCTGTTCCGCACGGTCTTTTATTTCTGTGGGTAAGCGCGTGGCATGTCGCCGTTCTGGTAATGCGTCCCAAGCGAGCAGCAGAATTCGCCATTTTGATTGTATAGTCGCTGGCGTCGATGACATAAAACGGGTGCGTCAGGGACTCCAAAACAGTCTCCAGAAACTCGCTCTGTCGTGGAATTTTCATCGCCATTTCTTTATTGTCCGGTATGCAATGACCGTTGTCAACTAAAAGAGCTCTTCGGACGGGGCAAACCAGGACAGAGTCCAGGAATTAGCCTTGACAGGAAGGCAGCCGATTGGGTATAAATAGTATTGGTTTCATCGCAGGCAAGGGCTATCACTAATCGATCTTGCTGGAAGGAGCATAATCATGCGTAGAAAATTGACTTACCTGATTTTCTCTGTTTTGGCGCTGGGCATAGCAGGAAATGCTTCGGCGGACCTGCTTGGTTACTGGAAGTTCGATGAGAATGGTGGACCAAATACCGCAGATTCATCAGGACACGGCAATGACGGGACAATTAATGGGGCAATATGGACAACAGGTAAATCAGGCTCTGCTTTGCATTTTGACGGAGCTGACGACTACGTGCTTTGCGCCGAAAGGGTCGGAACCGGACCAGGCACTTATCCCAAAGAGTTGATGCCGGACACCTTCACGGTATCCTGCTGGACTAAGCTCGATAACTTTGCGTATTTCAGCAGCTTCGTTGGCAATGGCATGGATACCGGGGACGATGAGTGTGGATTCTTTTTGTATAACTGGGGCTGGGAAGGTGAGAACGAGCGTGACTTCGGTTTGGCGATACGAACTGAAACCGCAATGAACTATGTCGAAACTCCGAATATCTACCAAACGAATACCTGGTATCACATCGCAGCCACGTATGACGGAACGGATGTGAGGATCTATGTCGATGGTTCACTCGTGGCAGGCCCTATGAACGTAGGCGGCCCCATAAGGTGGATCAGTGCAGCGAGCGGTAATTACCCTGAAAGGTTCGCCATCGGAGTGTGGTTGGACCCCGGCTACGATTTATGGATTGACGGTATCATCGATGAAGTAGGCTATTGGAATCATGTGATGACCGAAGTGGAGATAAAAAAACTGGCAGGTCGTACAAAGGCAAGTGAGCCAAGCCCCGCCGATGGTGCGATTCATCCGGATACGTGGGTGAATCTTAGCTGGGTGCCGGGAGTTTACGCCGTTTCTCACGATGTGTATCTGGGCGACAACTTTGACGACGTGAATAACGGCACGGGCGGAACGTTCCGGGGCAACCAGCCCTCCACGTTTTATGTTGCAGGCTTTCCCGGATTTGCCTATCCGGACGGCCTCGTTCCCGGCACAACGTACTACTGGCGGATCGATGAGGTCAACCAGGCGGACCCGAACAGTCCCTGGAAGGGTCCTGTCTGGCGTTTTACGGTTCCGCCCAGGATGGCTTATAATCCGAATCCGGCGGATGGCGCCAAATTCCTGGACCCGGCAGCCACTACCCTGAGCTGGACGGCCGGTTTCGGCGCCAAATTACACACGGTGTATTTCGGCGAAAATTATGACACCGTGGCCAATGCCACCGGCCGTCTGCCCCAGGGAACAACAACCCACAACCCCGGGCCCCTCAAATCAGAAACAACGTACTACTGGCGGGTGGATGAGTTCGACGCCGCCAAAACCTATAAAGGCGACGTCTGGAGCTTTATCACGGCGAAGGCCGGCGGCGGGGTGAAAGGACAGTACTACAGAGGCATGGACTTCGGAAGTCTCGTGCTGACCCGCACCGATCCTCAGATCAACTTCACCTGGGGCGCCGCCGCACCCGATCCGGCTGTCGGTGCGGACAGCTTCTCGGTCCGATGGACCGGTGAAGTCGAGGCGGCATTCACGGAAACCTACACCTTCTACGCCAGGGCCGACGACGGCGTACGCCTGTGGGTGGATGGGAAACAGCTTGTTGACGCCTGGATAGACCAGGGCGCGACCGAGTACGCAGGAAAAATTGACCTTGTGGCCGGCAGTACGTACAGCGTTGTCATGGAAATGTACGAGAACGGCGGCGACGCGGTGGCCGAGCTGCGCTGGTCGAGTCCCCGTACGCCAAAGCAACTGGTTCCACAGGCAGCGTTATCTCCGCCGATCAGAGCCGGCAGCCCCAAACCGGCCAACGGAGCAACCGGGACCAGAATGACATCCATCCTCAGATGGACAGCGGGAGACTTTGCCGCATCGCACGAGGTCTATTTCGGCACGGATGCAGGTGCCGTGAAGAATGCAACCAAGACCTCGCCTGAGTACAAAGGCAGCAAGGCGCTGGGTAACGAGAGCTACGACCCCGGCAAATTAGCCTGGGCGACGACGTACTACTGGCGTGTTGACGAAGTCAATAGCGTCAACCCCAATAGTCCGTGGGTCGGCAGCGTCTGGAGCTTCACGACGGGCGACTTCCTCGTCGTGGATGACTTTGAGGATTATGACGCGGGCGCCAACCAGATCTGGTATTCATGGCATGATGGGCTTGGCTACGGTGCTCCGGGTGCTCCGCCCTACTTTGCCGGCAACGGCACCGGTGCGGCGGTGGGCGACGAGACCACGGCTTCTTATACCGAGCAGACGATCGTTCACGGCGGCCGTCAGTCGATGCCGCTCAACTACGACAACAATAAGCAGGGCTTGGCAAAATATTCGCAAGTCGAGTTGAAGTTGACGGCCCCGCGTGACTGGACGGAGGAAGGGGTTGCGGAATTGTCGCTGTGGTTCCACGGCGATGCGGCCAATGCGGCCGAGCGGTTGTACGTCGCTGTATCCAACGCGACCGGCACGCCGGCGGTCGTGTACCACGACAATTCCAACGCCGCGAAGGCAGGAACATGGACCGAGTGGACAATTCCTTTGCAGACCTTTGCCGACAAGGGCATCAACCCGAAGAACGTTGATAAGATTGCGATTGGATTAGGCACCAGAGGCAACATGACGGCGCCAGGCGGCTCAGGAAAGATGTACATTGACGACATCCGGCGGTATCGGTTCAGAAGTGCTCCTTAAGAGTAAAGGCTGAGTTCGTGGCATCAAGGTAACATGTTGTTCGGGGCCTATACTCGTTGATTCGGTATGGGCCGCGGTTGTCTTCACCCAATTGCACGTTACAACATTTCAGTCAACCACTTATTGAGAACGTCCGTTGAATACTATATTGGCCCGATATTTCTTTCTAAGAGGCTCTCTTCAGCCAAAAAATGATATCTATTCGGACTCGGTTTAGGCAAAATGAACGTCTGTGGAGACATTTTGGTGACACGAATTGTCAAGGAATTCTGACGTTTTGTAGGTCAAAAAAGTGGGGCCGTTTTGGGGACATCTGTACGGTGCTCAGGGCGCTCTGATTAGCTGGTTGGACTGGTCCTTGGAATCTCTGTTTCGTTCTCGTTATTCCTTGCCACCGTGATTGCGCAGCAGGTCGGCGATGGATGGGTGCCGTACTCTGTCGTTCGCGCCGTCTCACGTCCTGCAAGAACATACGCCTTGGCTACCGGGCCGTTCTTTGAACCATTATTCCTGGATGAACAGTAAAACGCATGTAACATGCCTCGGCACAACCCATTGTCAGTAGGAACGTCCGCCACGACCGCCATGGTCAAAACGATCACGTCCGTCTCGGTCACTACGATCACCACCGAAACCATCCGGTCTGTCTTGGTCACTGCGATGGTCTATTTTCCTCCTCCCCTCTTCAACCTTAATGGCGTGTCCCTTCAAAGTTTTGCCATTCAGTTCGCTGATTGCGGTTTGGCCTTCCTCCGAAACTGACATTCCCAGAAACCCAAATCCGTTTGATTCGCCCGTGACCCTGTCCCTTAATATCTTGACGGATATGACTTGGCCAAAGGCTTCAAAAGCCTGACGCAAATCGCCTTCCGTTGTCTCAGGCGACAGATTTCCTACATAGATATTCATAAATGTTCCTCTCGTGCTTCTAACAGACGTCTTTACCGTTCAAAGGACTCAGCTGAACTACTGACCTTTTCTTCCATTAAGATACCGACTTTAACCGATAACTACAACTCTTTTGGCTACTCTTCGCCGGTTCTTGGTCTTTACTGGCTGTATCTCCCAAAATAGTCCTTTCCTCGCCTCACCTGTCCACCCGAAAAATTCGGTCATCCTTGTCAGTAAAGGACTTACGTGAACTTGCTACATGCGACTAATTGTATTATCTTGGCGGCATGAATGCCATAAAGAACCTTCTGATAAACCTCTGCAATCTTCGTGTTTGTGCTTGCGAGCTGTTCCGGTATGCCCTGATTTTCCTGTTGGCCCTCTTCTCTCCCAAGGCAGTGCTGGCTGCCAGGCTGCTGGCAGTGGAGAGCCAACTCGCTGCTTGCAAGCAGCGGATCGATTCGAAGAAACGCCGACGGCCACGATTTACTGCAAGTTTTCGCCTCTTATGGGTTGTGCTCTCAAACTTCCTGGATGAGTGGGAAGACCTTGCTTGCCTCATGCAGCCAGCTACAGTCAAGAAATGGCATACTACAGCTTTCCGCTATTTCTGGCGATGGAAGTCGCGTAGAAAAGGTGGTCGACCTCCGATTTCCAAGGAGATGCAGAACCTGATTTACAAGCTAAGTAAAGAGAATCCCTTATGGAGCGCTGAAAGGATTCGTGATACGCTTCTGCTTCTCAACTACAACCCACCATGCAATGACACAATCGGCAAATACATGTACAAGCCGCGAAAACCTCGCGAAAGATCGACTACATGGCTGCCATTTTTTCGTAACCACCTGGATATATCCTGGGCAATCGACTTCTTCACTGTTACGACCATCAACTTCGTCACGCATTATGTATTCCTTGTTTTTGATCATGGCCGACGCAGAGTTATACACTTTGCTATAACAAGAAATCCATTGATGAATTGGGTTATCCAGCAACTGCGTGAGGCGATGCCATTTGGTCTGCAGCCAAAATATCTGTTCCGCGACAATGACGGGATCTATGGCAACGGCGTACGAGCTTTTCTGGAAAGCTGTGGCATAACAGAAGTTCGCACTGCATATCGAAGTCCTTGGCAAAATCCGTTCGTGGAAAGGTATATTGGAACATTACGTCGTGAGTTGCTTGACCATGTAATAGTATTTAGCCAGGGTCATCTTGAACGACCGCTCCGAGAGTTCATCGAAGACTACTATCACGCGGCACGACCTCACCAAGGCCTCGGCGGTGGCACGCCTGTTTCACAAACGAAACAACCAGAAATTTCAGGCCCAAGCAGACTCATTTCTATTCCTGTACTTGGAGGTTTGCATCACAGGTATATCCGCGTAGCTGCATAGGTCAGGAGGGATAAGTTTTCTGACAGTCAGATTGCCTGCCGATTCCCCAGCCTGTTGTGCAGAAAGGCTCTTGCTAATCCATTTGGCGGGATTGGCATGGTTAGCAAATCAGAAAGTTCATTAGTCTTGGCTTCAACTTCTCATCAGGATAGGGTTTTTCGGAGGGACACCGTTGACTATCACCGTGGTTGAGTTACGCAAGCACAATTTTCAAGGAATTTTCTTGTACCGGCGTTTTTGGCCCAAAAATGAGGGTCGAGCCCCAAAAAATACGTAGTTACCACAATAGACAAGATGCAGGAGAAGTTGTAGGGTTGACATCTTCGGAAGGCGTGAGGTTGGTGGCTTTGGGAGCACTGTCTCGATTCGGGTAGAGGCGAAAGGATTCGCGGCGGTGCCGTATGCTTCGCGGGCTTTGCCTGTATCCAAGAGACGGTGGTGATTGAGTGACACGGGCTGATAATGGTGACGAAGGCTGATAATTCGTGGGGGCAGGTCTTTTTCATCGACGACGATCCGGCGGTCTGTGTGGCTGTCAGAGAGACGCTCGAAGAGTCAAATATACCCGTGCAGTGTTTTACCCATGCGGCCGAGTGCCTTGCCCAAGTGCGTTCCGGAAGGTGCGATCTGCTGATTGCCGATCTGAGGATGCCCGAGAAAGACGGAATGCAACTGCTGCAAGAGGTCAGGGAGCTGACGCCGTGGGTCTCTGTTCTCGTGGTCACCGGCTATGGCGACATACCTACGGCGGTCAAAGCCATCAAGTGCGGAGCCATCGATTTTATAGAGAAACCTCTTGGAAAGTCGCACTTCGTCCAAAAGGTCAAATCGATATTGGAGGAGCAGAGCCGCAGGGTCCCTGTTGACGTCGTCAGGGCTCTGACTCTGAGGGAAATGAGAGTATTGAAACTAATCGTCGAAGGCAAGAGCAACAGCGAAATCGCCGAAACGATCAATCGGTCTGTCAGGACGGTCGAGACACACCGGGCTGGACTTATGCGGAAACTCGGTGCCCACAACTTGATCGAGCTGCTCAAGCTGGCAGCCGCCATGGGACTGGTTGCACTGCCCACAAAGCAGGGGCCAGTCGAGAGCACACGGCAAATGGATGAACATCTCAACGGCTTGCTTGAAGGCCCGTGACCATGATTTCGGTAGCTCTCTCGGCCTGCGAAGTCCAGATGAGTGAGGTTCAGCAGGGAGGCTAATGTATATGCAAGAATTTGGAAAAACATGCCAAACTGCTGTCTTTTTCTCCTTCTGTCAATAGAATTCTTGAAGAAAACGGACATGCCACGGGCATATTTTGAAAAAATATCGCTGTTCTTAGCTTAAAAATGGGCACAATGCAAAAAATACGTAGTTACCACAATAGATTATAGGACGCCCGGGTTGTATACTGGTACACTGTAAAGATTAGGACACAGGTTCGCCTTCGACTTGGGGCCGGTCGCACGGGAGCACCCAAGTCAATCGGAGGAGGCATACCTTTTAGATTTCTGGGAAGGATCCGCTGTTTGAAGGTAGTTCTGCGCGCGAGGGGGGCGAGCGCAAGAACCGCCTGGAAGGAACGGACCTTCCAAGGCAGAAGCTGGAGGAGTGAGTATGATGAAACGCACGCCATTTGCCGCCGCGCTTATGGGTGTCCTGCTAATCATAGCTGACAGCACGCAAGGGTGTACTGCTCGTTTCGTCTGGGCCGAGCCTTCCACAGCCGTGTTCCACTTCGCAAACCGTGTCGTTGCTGCATACCCTGTCATGGCGCTTGGGGTCGCCGTGTGGGCCCTGGCGCAGACGGGTCCGTTGGACGAGATTTTCATACCACCCTCCGGAGAGGGCGCTCCTTATTGGAACAGCAAGAAGCTAAAAGACCTGCCTAACCTCCTTTCAAGTCACCAGGTGGCGGGAGATCAGCCGGGCGCAGGCAGTTTTTATTGGCAATTTCAGCACGGAGAGAGCGATCTGAACAACTGCACAGAAGTTGCGATATTCGCCACGCTCGGGCTGGTTGCTGCCTCGAAGGCAAACCCTGCTCTGAACCTGGATTCTGCCATTTCGGCGGCCCGCGATGCACTGCTGGGTGGCGTTAAGTTCCTAAGGCAAAGTCTGGGAGCGCCTCTCTCAGGAGGGCATATCTTACGACGCGTGTAGGACGTGAGATGGTTGGTGATGGTGAGGCCGTATTCTTGTTGGAGCAAAAAAGAAGAAACTAAGATTGTTGTCTGGCAATCGAGCAAAAACGGCATTCATGCGGTTTTTCGAGGAAGAACCCTGGTTGTCTAACAAGCCCGAGGCATCATCTTGCCCGAGGGGGAGGGCATTTGAAGCGCGCGGCGTGGAGGAGGTTGTGAAAAAGTGAACTTCGGCGAATGCAGGCCTTTCGTCGTGTACATGTCAAAGGCGCACAGCGCTGCAGGTCTTTTCTGGGCGATTGCATCTCGCATCTCCACAGTCGGGTGCGGCGAGGAGGTCGTTGCGCCTGGGTCCGAGCAGTCATTTGAGTCTGAAAATGCCCGTCCTGCGGATATGAGCATGGACAGGGACTGTCCCATGAAGGCTGCAGCGGCAGAAGGACACTGGTGGGCTATAGGTAAAGATGGGCTGGCGAAGAACCACAGCTTCGATGGGGCGTTGCTCGCTGAAGAACATGTACAGCCCAGCCATGGTTTCAGGAAGGGCGTTTTGGCCACGGGGCGGCCTGCCGTGCGGTCGCTCTGTGTCGATCGATTGCCGGTGTGGGCATGGCGGGTGCATGGTGCCAAAGCAGCAGGCTATTTGCAGAGGATTTCGCAAAAGCCGAGACCGGCTGCGGTTTAAACGCGCTTCGCAGAACGCGCATAAGTTATTGTTGTTTAAGGAATTATATAGGATTTCTCTGTTGCAACCGACAGGGACGGAGTCTGCACAGCCCTTGCGGTTGATTGGATGATGAAAATGTCTGCCGATTTCGCTCATAGCCAGCGATCCAGAATCTGGGCCGTCACGAAGAAGGATGAATTGATTAGCAAGTGAGAACCTATCTAACAGTGTACTTTGGGTCGGTGCTTGTGGCGATGCTGCTCGTGCCGATTGTTTCGCGACTGGCCAAGAGGTATCATTTGGTCGATACTCCTGGTCCACGGAAGGTACACCAAGTCCCTCTGCCTCGTATCGGTGGAATCACCTTTGTGATAGCGACGCTTGCCCTTGTACTGCCCGTGTTTTTCCTGAACAACACCATCGGCGAATCTTTCCGCCAGTCGCGAACGCAGTTCATCGCACTGCTGGCAGGGGCCGGCCTCATGTTTGTCGTAGGCCTGATTGATGATCTGCGTTCGGTGCGAGGGGTGATCAAACTTCTCTGTCTGGTCGCCGCGGCGCTGGCGGTCTGCGCCTCCGGAGCAACCGTGCGTTCTTTCTCCGTGGGCTCGTGGTTCGCGGTTCATACAGGTTGGGCGGCCTGGCTGCTTACCGTATGCTGGATCGTGGGCATTGCGGTCTGCATTAGCGTGATTGACGGGCTGGACGGTCTGGCTGCCGGCATAGCCGCCATGGTGTGCGGTACCCTTGTACTTCTGGCCCTCTGGAGCGGTCAGGTGGCCATGGCGGTCTTGATGCTGGCGCTGCTGGGCAGCGTGACGGGCTTTTTGTTCTTTAACTTCTATCCGGCCAAGATCTTCATGGGCGACTGCGGCTCGCTGTTCCTCGGCTTTATGATTGGGGCCGGCAGCGTCGTCTGTCAGACCAAGACCTCTACGCTTGTAGGGCTGGCACTTCCATTTCTGGTAATGGGTGTGCCAATTCTCGATACGGGTCTTGTCATCGCCTTTCGTGCCGTTATTAAGCGGCGTTCGCTGTTCGCCCCCGACAATAACCATTTTCATCACCGTCTATTGAGACTTGGCTTACATCATCGCGCTGTGGTCATCGTCATGTACGCGATAACCGCCATCAGCGCCAGCTTTGGGGTCTTCATGTTAAGAGCAGATGGCAAGTGGTCGGTGGGACTTCTGGTCGGGGGGATAGCCTTGCTGTTTACGATGTTCGCATGCCTGCACAGGGGGCGTTACCATAGGCTGTTCAGGGGCCTGAAGCATAACCTGGCCGTCGCGAGCGCAGCCAGGGCACAGAAGCACAGCTTTGAGAATGCTCAGGTACAGATGCGTGAATCTACATCCTTCCCTGCATGGTGGCAGACGCTGTGCGCCATGGGCGAGGAAATGCGTTTTCAAAGTCTTGGCTTGTGGCATCGCGACAACGGCACGTACGTAAATACCTGTGCATGGAACGCACCGCAGAAAGACTCCATGAACGGCAGGACCGTAAGGCTGAGCCTGCCCCTCACGTCGAATGGGAGCCCGGAAGGCGAACTGAGGGCGTGTATTTGCGCGCATGATTATCTGGAACTGAGCGGCCGTCAGGCCATGCTGCTGACCCGGCTGATAGACGAGTTCCCGCTGCCGCAGCCCCAGCCGGAAGCTCCGGCGACTGGCCAACTGCCGACGCAAGACGGTAACTGACGATTGAAGGACCAATACACCTCCAGCACGTGCGAGATTGACGGCAACAATCCCATCAAGATGTAGCACACCTGGCGGAATAAAGATTCCCTGAAAGAAACACATCAAGCTGATTGAAGGATAGTTTCGATGGATAATTCAGAAGAGAAAACCAATGGCAATACTCGCGCGGAAGGAAATAATCCCCGGTCCACTCCAGATCCGATAGTGCAAGCAAAGGATGATTCCGGCAGGCCCCGGGAAGAGAAAAAGCCCGCGGCAATCATACCCAGTGCCGAGAGAATAGCCGATGCGACATTACCGCCTAATCAGTTTATGGGAATGCGGGGACCCATGCCGACCGTCCTGTCAGCGCACGACATTGTAGAATTGATGCTTCGTTTCAAATGGACGATTCTGGCAGTTTTCGTCCTGGTGGCCGCTCCCGCGATTGCCGTTATCTGGACGCAGGTAGTCCCCAAGTACCAAGCCAAGGCGGAAGTGCGAGTTCGGCCTATTATGCCGTTTCTGGTCTTCCGGACAGAGGATAGCGGAGCGATTCCCCTGTATGATTCATACGTGAATACCCAGGTCTCCATTGTCAGTGGCGTGGCAGTCCTTCAGCGTGTGCTGGACCAGCAGGAAGTCCAGCAGACCGAGTGGTACAAGAATCCTCCGAAATCACTTCTGCAGCGGCTTCGCGGAAAGCCGCCTGTTCGTATGGACAGACTCAGAGATGCCCTTTCAGCCAAACCTCGAAAGGGAACCGAGATAATCGACATCACATTCACGGACCCCAACGCCAAAGATGCTCAGCTCATTGTGAATACTGTCCTGGACCAGTATGTGACATACAACATGTCTGATGCGACCCAGGACAAGCTCTACAGCCAACTCGTGGACCAGTACAAATCTCTGGAAAACGATATCCTGGGACGGGAGAATGTCATCGCCGGGATTCGCCAACAACTCGGTACCGCAACTCCGGAAGAGCTTGTTTCCGGCCAGCGAGTTCGCCTGGATGAGGCACAAGCCCGCCTGGCCGAAGTGCAACAGAGTATTGCTCTACTGAAGTGGGAGATCGGTGACAGCAATGATGCGCTGGCGGCTGAGGACATGGAGAAACAACTGAGGTACTATGAGGATGTGGAATGGCGGCGGCTTGACGGCAACGTGAGGGGCCTTCGACATGCGATCGATACCAGCACGCTCACTGACAAGCATCCGGATGCGATTCGGGCCCAAAAGGACCTGGCGTTCGCCGAGGAATTGCTCCGGCTGCGGGAGGTGCAACTGGATGAGCAGTGGCACGACCGCCCGAAAAATGCGGCCGGACTGCCAATAACAACCGCCGGCGGCCCGGGTTACCAAGACGGCTTGCTCTCGCTGAAGCATCAGCAGGACCGGGCAGAATATGAGGAACAACTTTTGGCTGAAGATCTCAAGAGACAGCAAAAAAGGTTTGACGATCTTTTCGAAAGGGCCCAATTGCTCGAGAAGGAGAACACCGCACAACTGCACAAGCGTGAGTTGTTCGACGCGGTTCGCCAGCGTCTGGACCAGAAGAATATGGAGCGTAACGTCCCCGGTTCAATCGAGGTGTCGGCGCGGGCCATCGTGCCCTCCAAGCCTTACAATGACCGTAGAACTGCGTTAACCGCTATGACGCTGGTTCTGGCCTTGGGTCTGGGGGGTGGCGCGGCGTTCCTGAGGGCGAGCGCGAAGGGGACCATTTATGCACCGAAGGACATGCCCTATCCAATGCAAGTCCCGCTACTTGGTCATATACCTGAGATTCGCAGCACAAGTCCGTCAAACGGCCAGGCCAGTCACGCCCTGATCGAATCCACCCGGGTAGTGCGTACGGCCCTACTGTCCCGGCTGGATGGTCAGGGCTGCACCACTGTACTGGTGACCAGCGCCGCTGAAGGGACCGGCAAGTCGAGCTTCACCATGATGTTGGGTAAGAGTCTTGCCCAGGCGGGTAAGAAGGTCCTCCTCATCGACGCGGACTTTACGAAGATGACTCTAACCAAGCATTTCAAGAACCTCTCCGATCAGCCCGGCTTCATCCAATCGCTGCGTTGCAGGTCCATATATAAGCGGCACATCTTCCAGACGGAGACATCGGGCCTAAGCATCGTGCCTGCAGGAAAGCGAGGCGATGACGATGCGGTACTTGAGGAAATAGCCAACGGAGCGGTCCAGAGCTGTATCGACAGATTGCGCAAGCAGTACAACATCATCTTGCTCGACAGTCCCCCTATTCTGCCGCTGGCGGATGCAGCAATACTTTCAAGCCAGGTGGATGGCACGATCATGGTCGAGCGAGAGCTTGTCTCTCGTCGCGCAGACGTAATCAGCGCACTGGCTCGTCTCGGCTCCGCCGGAGGACGCCTTTTAGGGACCGTCTTCATCGGCTCAGGCAGTCACGAAAAATATGGATATGCTTCTCATTATGGCAGAACCAGTGAATCAAAAAAGTCAACCTGATGCCGCCTGTTTACAAACTTGCCCGGAATCTGCGCTCTCTTGCCGATGGTGGGGCTGAAACATCGCATCAGTTTCAGATAGCCATTAGCAATTGGAGTTAAGCTCTTGGTGGCGAGGAATCGTGAAATATCTTCAGCAGTCGAGGATTAGGATATTTCTCAGTTATGGGTTGCATGTCTTCCACAAGGGTGTTATAATTAGTTGTTGTAAGATCGGGTGGAATCAGGATATTCGCTGGTAGATAGCAAACTACAGGAAAACTGAGGAGAATAGATTATGAAGTTTATTGTCACTCTGTTTCAGGATGAAGATGGCGTCTTCGTTGCTGAATGCCACCGCTCTTCATAATGGTATCTCAGGGAGTTGAGCATGAGTACGATAAGCATAGATGACGGAAAGCTGAGGGGCTTGCTCAAAGAGGCCCTCATTGAAGTCTTGGAAGAGAAGCCCGAGTTGCTTCGGGATATGCTTGCCGAGGCCATCGAACAGATCGGTCTGACCCAGGCGATCAGGGAAGGCGAGGACACAGCAGTGGTCAGCAGGGATGCCGTCTTGAAGGCGCTGGAGTAACCGGCTTGAACGTCCAGTTTCGAAGCAGTTTCCTCAAAGACGTCAAGGTCCTGACGGACAAGCCGCTTAAGGAGCGTATCAAGGACGCCATTGCTCAAGTGGAGAATGCTCGCACATTGCAGGACATCGGCAACCTCAAGAAACTAAGGGACGGATCGGGCACTATCGCATTGGTATTATAGTAGAGGGCCAAACTGTAAGCTTCATTCGTTGCCTGCACCGGCGGGAAATCTACCGATATCTGCCATAAGCAGGGAATGAGGAGCCGAGGAAGGAAGAAAGGTGGAAAGGCGGTACGGCACGTTCCTACGTTCTTAGCCTCTTACGTTCTCTTCCCGGGCTTTTACCTTCCCAATGTCGGACAGTCTTACAGTCATTACGGTCAGACGGTCCTTACAGTCGGACAGTCGTCCATGCCATCGGGCAACGCTGTTCAGCAGACTAATTGATGAGCACAGTATCATCAGCAGGTAGCGTACAGCGGGCAGTTTGGAGGCTCAATCAGCGGAAACCATCGGCGAATGTTGGTCGGCTGGGATTTAATTGCAGCTTCTGAAGAACTGCGTTATAATCAGGCTCTGTAAGAGTGGAATCAGGGCATATTGGCTGATAGGTACAAAAGTTATACCGGATCGATTGGCAAAAACTAAGAACAGAAAAACTGAGGATGATGTTATGCGTTCCGCACCGAAGTTGAATCCCGAATATGTAATAGACGTCAACGGCAATAAAAAAGCTGTCATATTGTCTATTGAGGAGTATGAAGAGCTTATCGAGGACCTGCGAGATTTGGCAGTTGTTGCTGAGAGGCGGGAAGAGCCGGTTGTACGGCATCAAGACGTCGTGGCAGAGTTAAAGCGGAATGGCTACTTACCAGATTGAATGGAAAAAGTCAGCCCTGCGGGAGCTTAAACGACTCGATCGGAAAATCGTCCCTCGTATCATCTCTGCTGTTGAGTCCTTGTCAACAAACCCGTTTCCATCCGGCGTAAGAAAACTCCAAGGCGCTGATAACACCTATCGTGTTCGTATAGGCGAGTATCGCATAGTCTATGAAATCTTCCAAGCACGAATAGTAATCGTGATCCTCCGTGTCAGACATCGCAAAGATGCCTACCGATAAGAGCAGCTAACCGCTGGAGTCACACCTGAGACCCGAATTCTAACGGCTCTTACGAATCCGGCGGCATTGGGCTGGGCCCACCATGATGGCTTGAAGGGATTTTCAGACACGGATTTACACGGGATTAATCCGCCCAACGGATGGCGGATTAACACTGTTTTGTTTTTTTACCGTGTAAATCAGTGTTAATCAGTGTCTCTTTTGAAGGAGAATGAAATGCCTGATGTTGACCCGAATTCTAACGGCTCTTACGAATCCGGCGGACGCCTTTTAGGCACCGTCTTCATCGGTTCAAGCAGTCACGAAAAATATGGATACGGATAGATTCGTGTCCCTTCGTGCTCTCGGTGGTTTAACATTGTTAAAGTACAACTACGACGGTATTACTCGGCTCCCCGTCGCCGGCCTTATTGACGGCGATGATGCGGTACTCGAATTCGATGCCTCGCGGCTGATCGGGCAGCAGTTGCTCGGTGACAACGGCGGTTCCGACATCGGACCAGGGCCCTTCCGGCCGCTGCCTTCGCATGATGCGGTAGGCGCTGGGCTTGCCCCCGTCGATCGGGGCTCGCCATTCGAGCTTGACCCAGCCGTCGCCCTGCAACTGGGCGGTCAGCAGCCGGCTCTGACCGGGCGCTTCGGTGGCCGTCGCGGCCTTGCGACCGGCCCAGCCGATCAGCTTGAGCTTCTCATCATCGTAATTGACGGTGTTCTCGGCGTACCGAAGATCCTTCTTCATCCCGTCGATCAGCCCGGCGAGCTTGGTGTCCTTGGTAGTCGTGGCCTGCTCGGCCACCGCCTGGGCGGTGATCGCGGCGTTCCTGGCCGTGGTATACTCGTCGATCAACGTCGTTAAGGCCGCCGGGACGACCGGCGGCGTGGGAAAGTTCGGGTTCGCGCCGGTGTCGGGATCGACGGCTAAGCCGCCGGCCATCGCCTGGGCCAATGTCACTGTCTCGGGTTCGCTTTTCGGAAATCGTGCCATTTTCGTAGTCTCCAATAAAACAGTAATATGTGGTCCGCGAAAATCTACATTCGTCGCGGTCCTTGGCATTGACTATTTACGATTTACTATTGACTATTGTCCCTGCTCTCGCAGCACCGTAAGGCGTCCTGTGGAGAAGGACAAGTATCCAGAATCGAGAAACGACTATTTCTTCGTGTTTCTTCGTGTTCATTCGTGGTTTCATTCTTTTTGGTTGCGGCTCTGCCCTCTGTGGCTAAGCCCTTCTGTACTCTCTCTGGCTAAGTCACTCAACGTCGCCGTCGAGTCAATCGGCTTTCTCGCAGAGTAAGTTGACTTTCTCGCTAAGTCAGGCGGCTCAGCGGCAGAGTGAGTCAACTATACCGCGGGTCAGGTCCGCAACGTTACAAAGTTAATAACTCAGGTGACAAAACAAACATCCCCAAGGTAATATGTCACTACCTCACTGCTCCCGTTAATCGGCTAAGCCACAGGGACACTTTACAAAGATTTGAAAAAAAATTTGCTGGACTCAGAGACACGGATTGCACGGATGAACACGGATTCTTCACGAGATACGATTCTTAGCCTGCCCTGAGCGCTGTCGAAGGGAGATACGAACGACGAGTTATAAGCCGCTGATGAACGCTGATGAACACGGTGGGACAAGATATACAGAAAACATCCATTCAATCCTGTGAATCCTGTCTAAAGTCCTTCTGACATGATGAACAAAGCCTGTCTTGAGCGAAGCCGAAAGAATAGACGAGATTACCGATATGAGTTTCCCGTAAATCCTGTAAATCCTGTCTAAATTCAAGTTTTTGGACAGGATGAACGAGATGGACAAGATATACAGGGAATATCCAACTAATCCTGTGAATCCCGTCCAGAGAAAAACACGAAGAGCACGAAGAACTCGAAGCGGCTTAAGTTAATAGCATGCCCTGAGCGAAGTCGAAGGGTCAATTATCAATAGTCAATGAAAAGGCCCGGATTATGGTTTGCATTTTCAGATGGCCATGCTATAATCAATCAGATTGATTGTTCATCATTGTCAATATGAACTAAACCGACTATATGCTTGATCTAAGTCCCATAGAGCAGGAAATAGACCGCGACCGCCGCATCCTGTCGGCATACGTCTTGGGCAGTGCACTCAGCGGTCGAATGCGCCCTGATAGCGACCTGGACATTGCGATCCTTCCCGTCGCCGGCGAGCCGTTGTCCCAGGTGGATATTGCGGAGTTATCGGCCAGCCTCAGTCTGGCGGCCGAGCGAACGGTGGACGTGGGCGTCCTTTCGTCACACAATCTGATTTATGCTTCGCAGGCCATAGTGAAGGGCAAGCGCTTCTTCTGCCGGGATACTTTTCAGACGGATTTGGCTGTGGCCACGCTTCTCGGCCTGACCGCCCGGTTCAAATTCGAACGAAAGGAGATTGTCGATGCCTATACGGCCTGACGATATTGCCCTCAACAAGGCCGCGATCATCGAGCGGGCGCTGCGGCGGATGCGGCAGGAATATCAAGCCAATCCCCAGTTGGACAATTACACACACGTCGATGCGATGACGTTGAACGTGGAACGGGCGTGTCAGGCCGCGATCGACCTGGCCATGCACATCGTGGCGCGACAGCGCCTGGGAATGCCGCAATCCAGTGCAGAGGCCTTTCAACTGATTCATCAGGCCGGCTACATCAACAAAGAGCTCCTGAGAGATATGATTGCCATGACGGGCTTTAGGAATATCGCCATCCATGAGTATCAGCAGATGGATATGTCCGTCCTGCGACACATCGGCGAAACGCGATGGCAGTCCCTGGTGACTTACTGCCAGGCCTTAGGCGTCAGAATAGAACCATAGAACACCGGGCGGCCACACCGTCATACGGTCATACAGATTCTTTACCACGAAGAGCACCGAGAGCACTGAGAGAAAACATACACCTCCGTGACCTCTGTGGTTAGCGATTGGATTCAATGGAACTCGTTGTTTGCAGAGATGATTTGATCGAGAAAGTGATCGGGTCAGCGATTGAAGTTCATCGCGAACTCGGGCCCGGCTTGCTCGAATCGGTGTATGAACAGGCCATGATGTGGGAATTGGCGAATCAGGGAATTTCCGCGCGCAATCAGGTTGATGTCCCCACGCCATACAAAGGTCATGATTTGGGACTCGGGTTTCGGGCGGACATTATCGTAGAAGGTTCGCTCATTCTGGAACTCAAGGCCTGTTCTGCACTTGAGCCGATCCATCTTGCGCAGATCATCACCTACCAGCGACTATTACAATTCAAACGCGGTCTGCTAATAAACTTCAACTGCAAACTGTTGAAAGATGGCATTAGAAGAGTATCGATTTAGACCACGGGAGCCGAACCACAGAGAACACCGAGAGCACGGAGAAAATTGATTCTTTCTCTGTGTTCTCCGTGCCCTCCATGATGAGAAAAGAAAGAAGAGATTGGACCACAGAGGGCACCAAGAGCAACGGAGAAAAGAGAACGGTGAAGTATCTCAGTGACCTCCGTGATCTCCGTGGTTAGAAAAGTAAAGAATACATTGAACCACTGAGAACACCAAGAGCACGGAGAGAAAAGAACATAAACCTCTGTGTGCTCCGTGTCCTCCGTGGTTGAAAAACTATGAAAATAGAACCTATTCAAATAGAGCAATCCGGCCCCGGCGTGGACCTCTCGAACCAGCCGGAAGGACTCTCGATCAAGATGTCCGACCCGGTCAAGGACTTCGCCTACGCCCGCAACGCCGTAACGCTGGTCTATGACCTTACCGGCTTCGAGCACGGGCGGCTTGCGTTCGCGGCGATGGAATTCGGCGATGAGCCGCACGAGCCGCCGCCGAGTCCTTTTACCGGCGAGGCGGATTTCGACGGTGTCGCAGTCAGCGCCGACGGTCCGCGATATGGCGGCGGGCGGCCGGGACCAGGTCTTTATCGACCCCTCCGGCGATCCGAACACCGCCGCCCACAGCGTGGCGGGCCCGAACGGCACGACGGCGCTATCGTTCGACGGCGCCGATGACCGAATCGATTTCGGCCCGGCCCTCTTGGGCGATATCGTGGGCGTGGGCCGGGATTTTGCCTTCGCCTTCCGGTACAAGTCCGCCGATCCGGGGGCAGCGGCCAAGACGTTCTTTCGCCGTCAAGTCGCCTGGCCGCAGCCGCATATCGTCAACTACGCAGCCTTCAACCGCATCTACTGGCGGGTGGGCTGGGGCGATAGCGGGTACGTGACGCTGGTCTCCGCCGCCGGTGTGCTGGACGGCCAGTGGCTGCACGTCGCCTGCCGGCGCCGGGGCCAGACCCTGACGCTCTGGGTGAATGGCGCTATCCAGGAGACCAAAAGCCATCCCGACTACGCCAAAAGCTTCGCCGCCGCCTGGGACCCTAGGGCTATTGGCCAAGTCTATCAAAGCGGCGACTCGAACTGGCCCTTCGCCATGGCCGGCTTCCGCGCCTACGACCGGGCGCTGGGCGATGAGGAAATCGCCGCGCTCAGCAGGTGAGACGGTGAGACGGATTATCTACCACGAAGACCTGTCCTGAGCGAAGTCGAACGGAACGCGAAGGCCACCGAGAGATACTTAGACACAGATTCCACCGATGGACACGGATTGAAATAGTCAATTGTCAATTGTCAATAGTCAATTCAGAGGCCCGGATTACGGTTTGCATTTTCAGATTGCCGGGCTATAATGAATTAAATTGATCGTTTATCATTGTCAATATGAACTGAACCGGCTGCCCAGTTGCCGATAAGGAGTCGAGTATGAGCTCGATCATCATAGATGACCAAACGCTCAAAGAGTTGCTCAAAGAGGCTCTCATTGAGTTCCTGCAGAAGCGGCCCGAGGTGCTCCGGGACGTTCTGGCTGAGGCGGTCGAAGACATCGGACTGGCCCAGGCGATTCGGGAAGGCCTTCAAGTGCGAGCAGAGAAAGGGGTGCCTCTTGAGGATTCGGCGGGTCGATTGAATGGATAAAAGGATTATCGAATGGCTCAAGCAGGCTGATTACGACATGGATACGGCTGAGTTCATGGCCAATGGTGGCAGGTATTTCTATGCGGTTTTCATGTGTCACCTGGCGATAGAAAAGGCGTTGAAAGGACTATATCAGCAGAATCTGCAGGAAATACCGCCCAAAACTCATAACCTTATTTATCTGCTGAACAAGATCGGCTTGAGGCCGGACGAGAACACGGGTAGAGTCATCACAAGACTCAATGAAGCCAATATTGCCACACGTTACCCGGATGATATCGACAAGTTGCAGAGCAATTATACACAAGAGATTACCGCGCAGATTCTGGCGCAGGCAAAGGAAGCATTAAAATGGATAAAGCAGCAGTCATGAAGATCATCTCCGATTTTGGCAGGGCGCTTGAAGCCCAGAATATCCGGCCCCGGAAGATCATTCTGTTCGGCTCATTCAGCACAGAAAGCCAGCGCCAAGACAGCGACATCGATCTGGTGGTGATATCTGAAGATTTCACCGGCAAGGATTATTGGGAAAGGATAGACATTCTCTCTGAGGCCATTTATGCGGTATTCGAGCCCATCGAGGCGGTCGCCATGACTCCTGCAGAATGGCAAAGCGGCGATTCTTTGATCGCCGATTACGCCCGCAACGGCGAAGTCGTCTATGGCTAAGATACCGGGAACGCGGAGAAAATGGCTCAGACACGGATTCCACAGCGCGGCCTCGGGCTTCGCCCTTGGCCGCAACCAAAAAGTTCGCCTTACAGAAAAGCTTCATAAGATGCTGCATATTAAGATGTTACGAACGGCCAAAATAAAAATTGAGCATAAAAAACAACGTTTTGAAAGATTGTATTACGGATGCACACGGTGGACACAGAGGGGCACAGCGGACAGCAACTAACCTATTATTGGCAGTGTCCGGATTCGAATGCGTCGGCTCTCAAATACGATGAAACTCCCTTGCTCCAACGCGGCGGCCAGTTGCGTCAGATTATCGAGAAGCAGTTTGCCCTGCTTTGGGGGCCGGTGAGGAAAGCTGTGGTGGAAAAGGATAACAGAAGGTTTGCGTCTTTTACCTCGAGCCAACAACAGACCAAAGTCGGTGTCGGCAGTGATAATAATACGTTCTTCCTGACCGGCTCGCTCAAAAACAACGGAGTCCGCAGCAGCCTGCAGCCCGTACTGACGCACATGAACGGCATCGTGGCCCGCTTGGCGGAGCATTTCGGCAACGAGAGGAGAAACCGGGTTGTCAACCAGAAATCTCATGCGGTCGTCAGCGGCAACGCTCGCTCTTTCACGGCTTCGGCGGCGTACAGTAAGGCCTCTCGGATATCTTCGTGCTCCAGGTCGGGATGGGCGTGAAGGATTTCCTCTTCGGTCATGCCCTCGGCAACCATGGCGACAACAGTCGCCACGGGCATGCGAAGGTCTCGAACACATGGGACTCCCGACATTTTGTCCGGATCAATTGTAATTCGTGTAAATGCCATACGAACCTCAAGAATAAATGGCCACTGTTCCAATCAGCAACACGCTGAATTATAGCATGGGCTGCGAAGAATGGCAACGGTCAATCACCAAAAGTCAACGGCTCCTGCGAATCCGGCGAATCGTCTCTCGCCTGCGCCTTTCTTTTGGCCGCCTCAGCCCTTGTGAAGGCGGCGAAAAGCGGACTACGGCGAAAAACAGCCGGACGCTGTTCCTCAATAGTCAATGTTCAATAGGCAATAGTAAACCTGTCCTGAGCGGAGTCGAACGGATGGTCGATGCAGACTGTGACTGATACAACTGCACAATTCAAAAGGCAACTGCCGCGCAATCTCTCCCTGCAGGTTCTATCGTTTGTTGTTCATGTCGGCATCGGCATTTGGCTTGTCCCATATTTTGTCGGCCACCTTGGCCGTGCTGCATACGGCCTGATCCCTATCGCGGGCGTAATGACGCAGTACGTCAGTCTGATCTCGCACAACGTCTCGGTCTCGGTGAACCGATTTCTGACCATTGCACTCCAAAAAAATGATACACAAGAGGCGAATCGCATATTTAACACAGCGTTCTTCTCGTATCTGGCTATTGCGCTCATTCAGGTCCCCCTATTCGGGCTGGTCATCTACTATGCCAATACGATTTTCGCGATCCCGGCTGAACTATACAGAGATTCGATCATATTACTGGTTTGCAGTGTGATAGGCTTTCTGGTCAATCTTGTCTGCAGCGTCTTCGGCGTGCCGATCTACGCCAACAACCGCCTGGACATATCGCGCGGCATCGATATCGGTCGCCAGGTTCTCCGCGTGGCCGGCGTTGTGACCCTGTTTGTTGCTTTCGGCCCTGCGTTGCGGTACGTGGGCTATGTGGACCTGGCCATAAGCATTACGGCCTGTCTGAGCACGCTCATCATCGGAAAGCGGCTCGCCCCGATACTGAAACTGGACCTTCATTCGTATGACTGGCGAAAGGTCAGGCAGCTTACCGCGATGGGCGGCTGGTTGCTCGTCAACCATCTGGGAGCACTGCTCTTCCTGCGGGTCGATATCTGGATTTGTAACCGGTTCATCGGCGCAGAGGAAGCGGGCGACTACGCCGCTGTTCTCCAGTGGTCGAATCTCATCCGACTGACGGGAAGCGTCATCGGTGGCGTGATCGCCCCGATGATCATGATTTACTACGCCCGCTCCGAAATCGAGCGGCTGATTCGCCTGAGCAAACTGTCGGTTCGAGTGTTCTCTCTTGTCTTGGCAATCCCGATCAGTCTCTTGTGCGTGTTCAGTCAGCCGCTCTTGCGCCTCTGGCTTGGTGATTCATTTGCCGGACTATGGCCGCTGATGGTGATTATGCTCTGCCATCTGGGCATCAACATGGGTGTCGCACCGCTGTTCAATATTCAGATCGCCGTCAACAAGGTCAAGTGGCCCGGACTCGTCACCCTTATCATGGGAATCGGCAATTTCATCCTGGCGATTTTCTTAGCGAAGTATTCAGGCTGGGGAATCTACGGTGTGGCGATCGCGGGAGCAGTCGTCCTGACCGCCAAAAATGCCCTCTTTACGCCGATTTACACCGCCGTGATTCTGCGTCTAGCTTGGTATTCATTCGTGAAGCCTTATATTGCGGGATGCGGGCTTATGATCTTGCTAATGCTCCTGGGATATACTGCTACTTACTATAGCCCCTCACATTCCGGGGCTCATTTATTATTATTTGGATCCATCTTAGGAACTGTCGGTCTGATCGCGGTCTGGGTCCTATTACCGGGAAGTGACCGACGTCTTATGGTTGGCATGATGCCAGCTCGGCTGCAAACAGTCGCCGCAAGGCTGAAGCTTATCTCCGCTTGATTATGCCCGTCTCGTAAGACATGAATGTTGCGTCAAGTGCAACTCACGATTCTTGGGTAGACACAGACTGACCGATGAAAACAGCAGGGATCATTACGATCCATTACGTGGATAACTATGGAGGGACGCTACTCACCTATGCGCTGCAGGAAGTGGTTCACCGATTGGGCTACGACTCCCGTGTTATTGATTTCGACCCGACGCCGTTGCCCTCAAGGGTAGGGCACTTGTCGAAGGTTCTCGGAAGAAGATTGGCTCGAATGCCTCTATACGTCCACTATTTTCCCCATTACCTAAAACTGTTTGTTCGGCAAGGCCTCGCTCTTCCTCCACGACACGGTCATCGCTCAACAGGACTTCGAAAAGGCAATTTCGACCGTTTCAGAGAGCAGTACATCAATCTGAGTGAGAACCATTACACATCCACTGAAGCGATACAGAATTCTCCGCCTAAGTATGACGCCTTTATTTGTGGCAGCGATCAGATATGGAATCCTTATATTTGCAAATCTAACGGTCAAGCTCGGAATGAACCGGCTTACTTCTTGAAGTTTGCTCCTGAATCGAAACGAATCTCCTATGCTCCAAGCATTGCGATTCCCGTGATCCCTAAACAACTGCGTGAAGAAATGACCTCCTTGCTTAACGGAATTGCATATCTGTCTGTACGGGAAAAACAGGGTGCCGATTTAATCAAAAAGATGACTGGAAAGGACGCCGAGATAGTTCTAGATCCAACTCTTCTTTTAGACCACAAACAATGGGATCAAATCGCTGTGGAACCAGACATGAAGGAACCCTATATCCTGGCTTATTATTTGGGAAAGCCTGGGAAGGAAGGCAAGTATAGGCAGTTTTCTCAGAAGCTGAGCGAAGAAACAGGTTATCGCCTCGTATTGATCTCCGCTAAGGCAGATGAAAGAGAAAAGTTAGTCGCAATCTCTAAATATGATGTGGGGCCAGCCGAGTTCGTTGGCCTGATCAAGCATGCCAGTTGTGTTTGCACAGATTCATTTCATGGGACGATCTTCTCAATCAACTACAAGAGGCCGTTTTATGTATTTGAACGTCCAGGGTCTTCGGGAGAAACATCAATGGCGACCCGAATTTATAGCATTCTCGAGATGCTTGGTCTCACAGCCCGACTGATGCGACCCGATGCATCACCTCCCTCGGATTCATTCGTATTGGATTACAGCAAGGCGGATGTAATCTTGTCGAAGGAGCGGGAAAATTCAATTCGCTATATCAGAGAATCGTTGGAAGCCGTGACGCGCGATTGATACTTTTTTATGAATGGTCTTGGTGATATGAATACAGTGCCCAAGGTTTGCGTGTCGATCATTGTTCCTGTCTACGATACAGAGAAATATCTTGCCACGTGTTTGGATTCCTTAATGAATCAGACATTGCTTGAAATTGAAGTTATTTGTGTCAATGATGGATCTAAAGACAGATCACTCGCTATCCTGCATGAGTATGCTGAAAAGGACAAACGGTTTAAGGTCATTGACAAACGTAACGAAGGACAGGCAGTCGCTCGCAATCTTGCGTTATCGCTTGCCTGTGGAAGGTATATCGCTTTTGTCGATTCGGATGATCATGTGGACAAAGATTTGTGCCGAAAGGCATTCGACTTTTGCGAGCGACACCAATGCGACATGGTCATTTATGATTTCGTGAGATTTGAGGATCAATCTAACATCTGCAACGAATGTAAAGAACCATCCTCTCTGTCTGCTGTTAGTCCATTAAATAAAAGGGCCATGTTGGAGCATCACGGGGTAGTATGGACAAAATTTGTGCGTGCTGATTTTATAAGTTCAAACCACATTACTTTTCCCGAAGGACTGATTTACGAAGATATGCTAGTACATTGGCAATTCATACTCCTAGCGCAAAATATCGGAATCCTCCCAGAGAGGCTTTACCATTATCGGATACTGTCTTCTGCAACGACCTGTCGTACTGATTGTGCCATATTGGACAGAGTTCTCATTTTCGACCTGATCCGCAATTTTCTAGTTTCCCATGATCTTTTTGAGATGTATGGGGATTTGTTCTTGCGGTTTCAGTTAAATTCTTTCTGGTGGATTTACGATACTGTCGATGCGTCGCACAAAGAGACTGTGTTGGCATTGGTTAAAGATCGCCTGAGAGAAGAGCATTGGGCTTATGTGGCTTCGAAAGGGCCGCTCCACAGAAGAGCCCGTGGTTTCTATCAGATGATCCATGGCTCACGGCTTGCAAAAATCTGGTGTTCCCTCTGGTTTTGTGCCCGCAGTTGTTTCAGAATATTACAGAGAAAATCGCAACTTCAATTAATAATGATATTTTCCTTCTCAATAGCAGCTATGTATTGATGGAATAAGCAATTCGCATTTCACATCATTTCGGCTCGCCTAATCGAGGCGGAACTGAAATGTGACGGGCAAGATTCTAACATGGATGATTATTACCCAAAGGCACATATATAAGTATTGACATCGCGAACTGAGTGTTTATCGAATGTGCTATTTGAAGCCCATTCGCACAAGTTGCCTTTCGTTTGCTTTGTGGTTTTATCATGAGTAATTCATAGTCATCAACGATAGGATGAACAGTATTTTACTCGAACCATTTCAGAGCGAAGAAAGACGATTGTCTCGTTTTTAGGATGTTATAATTCTATTTGACCATATTTGCGTTAAACCACTCCTTGAAATAGACATGAATAAGATGAAAACGGTTTTAGAATCAACAGTAGTAAATAACCTTTGCATTGGGTGTGGAATTTGTGCATCTGTATGCCCAGTTCGGCATTTACGCATGGAGTTGAATCAGTACGGAGAGTATAATCCGGTTCTTGATACCCCCTGTCTTAGCGAATCATGTCAGATCTGTAAATCGGTTTGCCCAAATATTCCGGTTACTTCCGACATGCAGGAAGTAGTTACCGAAGATGAGTTAGCGGCTGAATGGTATGGAGTCATCCCAGATATTCAGCACAATTCGGTAACTGGCTATCATTATTGTTCTTTTGTGGGACACGTCACAGATCATGATCGTAGAATTGAATCGGCATCTGGTGGATTGCTGACGTGGACACTTGAACAACTGCTTTTGCAGAAAAAGGTTGATCATCTAATTTGTGTTGAATCGCGGGCGGATGAACAGCCCCTCTTTGGGTTTACAGTGTGTAGTTCTGTTGAGGAATTGCGCCGCTGCACTCGTTCGTGTTACTATCCTGTAGAAGCGAGTCAGATCATCCGTTATATCATGGAAAATGATAGTCGTTATGCAATGGTTGCCCTTCCATGTGTCGCAAAGGCCGTACGATTGGCACAAAGGATGTCACCCCGACTGAAAGAAAGACTTCGATATGTTCTTGGGTTAACCTGTGGTCAGGGAAAAAGTGTGTTTTTTGTGGAAGCGGTTTGTTCTTTAGGTGGTGGTAAACCTCATGATATGAAAATAGTCCATTTCCGTACAAAAGACAAGTTGCGGCCTGCATTTGACTTCGGAATTCAATTTCAATGTGTTGATCAAAGTGGGAATACAACTGATAGAAACATATTTTTTACACAAGGCGTCAATTCCTTGTACATCGACCGTCATTTCACACTAAACGGATGTGATTATTGTGATGATATTTTTTCTGAATGTGCTGATGCTTCATTTATGGATGCATGGCTCCCGGAATACAGCCAAGATTGGAGAGGAAGTAGTATTGTGATTTGCCGAACACCAGAAATTGCTGACCTTTTTCGACAAGGTCAGCATATCTCTTGTAAGGTGATTTCCATTAAGATGGTAATTAGAAGTCAAGTTGGAAACTGCAATTTAAAACGGAACATCGCACCTTACCGATTGGGTTTGGCAACAATCAAAGGCAAAGTTGTTCCGTATAGACGCATCAAGCCTTCTTTGCAGTCAGGTTCGTTCTTGGGAAAAATACAGGCGAGAATTGCAATGCGGATTTCTCAGGATTCTCGGGAAAAATGGATCACCTCAGCAAATGATTACAGGAAATATAAGAAAATTATGTTTCCACTATTTGGAAGGTTACGTTTCATGAGGTTTGGATACGATTTTTTGCTTGCATTGGCGTCGAAAATAAAGAACGTTAAAGAGAATAACAATCGATTTTTCACGTGATAAGGAAATAACGTTTTTTACGAAAAGGACGGGCCAGTTGGGCGATGTGTTTTTCATGCTCTCGAATCGAGATGCATAGCGTCCTCGGTTTGGATTCTTATATCCATGAATGTGCGAAATGTATCAGCAAGCTACTTTCAAGGTTCGTCATGATGTTGCCTGTGAATAGAGTTGTCATCGCTATTACAATGGCCAATATTTACAAACAAAGCGTTTTGGGCTGCAAACTGTGTAGTTGTCGAATCGTAATTAGATATATGATGGATGGAAATAATGGCGAAAATAGGTACTCTAACATGGCACATTAATGAGAACTACGGAGCTCTTCTGCAAGCCTATGCGTTGCAGTATGCCCTTAAAGAATTGGGGTACTCATCCGAACTCATTGATTACTGGTATTTGAAAGATATAGAAACAGCAAAATCACGAAATGTGATACGAAGCCTTCTGTCATTGTGTACAAAGACTGGTCGGGATAGAAACCGAAGACATAAGAGGTCGCGTAATTTTAAAAAGAAATATATTCCAATCTCGGATATACATTATCACTCTTATGATGAACTAAGAAAATGCACTGGGTACGACGCATATATTTGTGGAAGTGATCAGATATGGAATCCCGACGCAAAAAACTCTCCAGAATCCTTTCGGTTAGATTTCGTGCCTGAAACTTCTAAACGGATATCGTACGCCGTAAGTTTTGGTGTTTCAAGTCTTCCTCTGGAATTTGTTGATAGCTACCGACGATCTCTTCAAAAATTCGATGCCATTTCAGTGAGGGAAAAAGAAGGCGCTCAAATAGTCGAAGAGGTTGCAGATCGAAAAGCCGAACTTGTATTAGATCCAACGTTGCTTCTGACACGATACCATTGGACAAGATTAGCAAATGAGGCAGCCAAAATGACAAATGGTGAAGAATATATTCTGTGTTACTTTTTGGGAGGAGATTTTGGAAATGCCAAAAAATCGATTGCAGATTTCCGTAAATACTCTGGTTTGCCATTTTATTGCGTTGGTGGTGGAGGTCGTGAGGTGATGCGTTCAAGAGTGAGGAGTCTTTTTTCTTCAGAAATCACATATATAGCAGACGCTGGCCCGTTGGAATTTCTAAATCTTATCTTAAATGCTTCGTGTGTTATTACGAATTCATTTCATGGAACAGTCTTTTCCGTTCTATTTCACAAGCCGTTTTATTCTATTGTTGATTCGCACAATGCCCGAAAACGAATGTCTTCAAGGTTATGGAATTTTCTAAGCATACTAAGGTTAGAAGAAGGACTGCATGAATCGAATAAGCCGTTCAATGAGAAGCAGATGATTTTTGATCATGTCGAATCAATTCTAGCAGTTGAGCGGAAAAAATCAATTGAGTTTTTGAAAAATGCTCTTGGTGACATTTGAGAAACTACGCGCAATAAAATCTCATAATAGCGCGATAGGAAAGGTGATATAAAATGGCAATGCACGTAGCATACGCTTCAGATGACAACTACGCTCCCTATGCTGGCGTTTCGATGCTATCGTTATTAGAAAACAACTGTGATATTGAGGAGATTGTTATCCATATACTGGATGATCAGATCTCTGATGAGAGTAAACGCATACTGGAGGAGTTGGTTAGCAGATATCATCGGGAGATTTGCTATTGGGACACTTCCATATTTCAGCAAAAGCTCAAGGAGCAAATTACTGTCCCCACCAAGTCGTTGAGTCTTTATACTCGGCTCTTTCTTCCTTCGATTCTACCGAAAAAGATCACGAGGGTGATCTATATTGACTGCGACAGCATCATAACATCTTCCTTGAAAGAACTTTGGGAGACGGATATAGGCGACTGTGATATCGCAGGAGTGCTTGACGTAGGAACTATTGCCCATAAAACCAATGTGGGATTAAATGCATACGATCCGTATTTCAATTCCGGCATGCTGTTGATTGATCTGGGGAAATGGCGTGACAGGAATATGGAACAACAATTTTTGGATTTTATTGAACAGTATCAAGGAAATGTCTGTCATCATGACCAAGGTATCATCAACGGCGTGTGTCGTGCTAAGTTTATCCTGCATCCCCGTTACAACGCCATGACACCATTTTTTACTATGTCTTACAAACAACTTGTAGCCTACTACAGGTTGTCCGGTTATTACAGTGAAAGAGAAATCATAGAAGCGAGGAACGATCCGGCATTCGTCCACCTGACTCCTGGGTTAGTTCATCGCCCCTGGGTGAAAGGTAGTTTTCACCCGTTGAAGAAAGCGTACAAAAAATATCAAGACCAAACTCCATGGGCGGGGCTGACCGTTGCGCCCAAGTATAGTGAATTACGCTCTTGGCTTAAGTGGTCCTACAAAATTTTCCCTTACTGGCTGTTTATTCGGTGTATCAGGATGATTATCTCATCCAACAAATAAAACCTTAGGTGATTTTTGGGATCCCTAATCCCGGATTTCCCAAGTAATGAGAGGTATAGAAGCCATAGTAAAACAAATTCGTGTATTACATAGCTTTGCCAGTCTGAACAGGGGCGGAATTGAAACCTGGTTAATGTACATCTTGCGTCAACATCCAGATGAACTACATTTTGATTTTCTTCTGGATAGACCCGGCGGCGTGTATGAAGAAGAAGCCAAAAGTTACGGGTGTGAGATTTTCTATACCTCTCAAACTGGCAAACTACAAAAGAGATTATCGATGGTCGGTTTAGGACGATATCCACTTGGTCTGGAGCAAGTGCTTAAAGAAAACCGCTATGATGTTTTTCACTGTCATACAAGTGAGTTCGGGGGCGATATGATGAAGGCGGCTTTCAAGGCCGGTGTTCCGGTCCGAGTGGTCCATAGTCACAATACGGTCTTGGCGCGTGGGAATAAAGGTATAGAGATGTCGATCAGGTCATTGCGATTTCGGACCATTAATCGTTATCGGATTCGAAAATATGCAACCGATATCGTGGCGTGTAGCAGCGACGCAGGGCGTTTTCTCATAGGCGAGTATTGGGATATAGATTCTCGCTGCATGACTATTTTTTGTGGAATATCGTTGGATCGTTTTGACGAACCGATCAACAAATGTAAGCGCAGTGAGTTCAGGAAAACTCATGGTATCCCGTTGGATAAAATAGTTATTGGTCATGCGGGAAGTATGGGACCAAGTCTTCAGAAAAATCACACTTTTCTTGTCGAGATATTTCATGAACTCAGCAAACGCAATGACCGCTTCTATCTTTACATGGCAGGTGACGGACCGTTGCGTCCTGTTATTGAGCAAATGGTCCACGATCGCGGTCTCATGGATCGGGTGTTTATGCCAGGATTGTGTGAAGATGTTCCATCACTGATGATTCACGGCTTTGATGTCCATTTACTTCCTTCATTATTTGAAGGCTTGCCCGTTGTGGGATTGGAGGCAGTAGCAAGCGGCTGTTACACGGTCTGCTCTGATACAATCACAAAGGATTTTACGGAATTCTTTTCTCAACGCGTGACAACAGTTTCATTGCAGGCATCGCCTTCAGTCTGGGCCGACAAGGTCGAAGAAGCTGTCCGCAAAAGGATACCCGCACAAGAAGGCATCGCCCTTGTTAAGAAGAGCCCCTTTTCGATCACATCCTCGTTCGAAACCGTGGCAAGCATGTACAAGGCTCGGCTGAAATCGAAGAGATAAATACGAGGGGATGCCCCGTATGGAAAGCAGATAATCAAGCGTGGAGAAAACCGATGACATCCACACTTGTTTACGTAATTAACAGTTATCCACCAAAGGTCTGTCAATGCTGGTATATTTCATTTGCCTCTTTGTTGTTACAATCGCCGCTTATCTGGCTCAAAGCGCAGGAACCAATAAATACATAGCCCGGCTCTTGATCTTTGTGGCATTCGCCACGATGGTTTTCGTGGCCGGAATGAGAGGATCATCCGTTGGAAGGGATACTGCATTATATGTTAAGATATACGAAAGGACTCGCATGTTGCCCGATACATGGGAAAGCGTTAGTGAGCCGGGCTATTTGATCCTGAATGTTGTTACGCACCGTATCTCGCGCGACTATTGGATGATTCTGACTGCGATCGCTGTTGTGACTGTCTTCTGCTTCATGAAAGCGATTTACAGGATATCCATCAATCCTGCCATCTCCTTATTCATATTCATTACCATGGGTTATTATACATTCTTCTTCAACGGCGCAAGGCAGGGAATTGCCTGTGCCATCTACTGCCTCTCTTATAAAAGTATGATTGACGGCAAATTCCTACGCTACGCACTGTATGTGGTTATTGCAGCATCCTTCCACAATAGTGTGATCCTTGCGCTTCCTCTCTATTTCTTATTCCGGCAGAAGTGTTCGTTGATGTACGTTATTCAAACGGTCTTTGGTGCTGGAATAGTCATTTGTTTCTTTAGCTGGTTTCTGAGTATGGGCGCACTTGTTAGTGAGAAGTATTCCATGTACCAGGAAATGGATGCCACCGGGGGCGAGCGGTTGACGCTATTCTATGCATTGCTCAGCGTCTTCTTTCTGATATTCAGGCCAGCCGTCTCGGCGCCCGATCGCAAGACCTACGATTACCTCCTGAACATGCTCATCTTCGGGGCGACAATCTACATCGTTGTTGTATTCTCGCATGGATTTGTCCAGCTAATGAGATTCGCGTTCTACTTCCAGGTTAGCACGATTTTCCTTTGGCCGATTGTCTTAAAGAGTGTCTGTACACCTTGCTCGAGAGTCTTCTCAAATCCAGAAGCCATGTCACCACGACAGTTGTACTCATACCAAGCACCCCTATTGTTGCCTGTTTACACAGGCTTTCAGCTTCAGTCCGTAGGTGACAGAACAGGTACTCACATGGAATCCATCCTCATTGTATTAGGCCCTATTGTATTAGGGCATCTCGTATATTTCTACATCTTCTTGTCGCAAATTGGTAGTTGTGTACCATATCGGCTCAACACCGAAGTCACAAGATACTTTTTCGGATCGATATTCTAGAGGGCTCAGCCGCGTATGACACGTTTGGCAAAAGACACTGCCGCTCCGGCTATCAGCGTGATTGTCCCCGTTTACAACACCGCGAAGTACTTACGGCGGTGCTTAGACAGCCTTATTCACCAGTCCTTCACCGATATTGAGATTATCATAATCAACGATGGTTCCACGGATGGTAGCCAGGCTATTTTGCATGAATATGCGGCAAGAGACTCGCGTATCCGAGTGTTTGTTAAGGAAAACGAAGGAGCATCACAAACAAGAAATCTTGGCATATCACTTTCCCGCGGGACATATATTGCCTTTGTGGATAGCGATGACTGGGTGTCCACCACGATGTTGGATACCCTGTACCGATGCCTGATGGAGAATCAATGCGACACTGTGATGTGTACATACACTCGAGAATATGAGGATCGCAGCCTACTGAAACTATTTGATTTGCCCAAACTGACACTTCTTCATGGCCAGGAAATCCAAACGGTCTTCTGTCGACGACTTGTTGGACCAACTGGTCCAGAAACACGTTACCCGGAACTGTTGAACTCATTCGGTCTGATTTGGGGAAGACTGTATGCAGGTAGAATATTAAGACATAAAGGTATGCGCCTTGTGGATTTGACAATGATCGGATCCGGAGAAGATCTATTATTCAATATTCAATACTCCTTTTACTCGAATAGACTCGCTATTCTCAACTGTCCACTGTATCACTATTGGAAGAACAGTGCAGGTTCTGTGTCATCTACTTACAGAAAGAGATTGTTTGAGCAATGGTCACGCTTGTTCAAGATGATACGAGAGAAGTTGGATTCAGAGTCGCTCTGTAATGACTTCTATATTGCACTGGAGAATCGTATCGCCTTGTCGGTGATCGATCTGGGACTAAATGCAATGTCCCGCCAAGATGTGCCACTTCCATCACGCGTTAAGGATGTAAAGACTGTGCTTACCACACCTCCAGTGTCGGAAGCATTGAAAGCACTCGATTTATCTTACTTCCCTTTTCACTGGAAATTGTTTTTCTGGTGTGCACAACATAAACGTGCTTGGCCCGTTTATGGATTGCTGAAAGCAATTGATATATTGAGAAAACGCGTCTGACAGATATTATGACAATACCCATTCCTAATGATTCGGTGTCTCGACGGTGGAAGGTTTCTACGCTCAGCAATGTATGCCGGCGTTTTTGCGCAAAGAGCGTGACCATCCGCAATTGCCGTAACGCGTTGCTGGGTCATGTGTCAGGCGTAACTGGTGGCATAGAGGCTTTTGTCACGAAGGGTACTACCATCAGAGCATATTGGTATTACGCTAACAATTTTGGCGACTGGATTACACCAGCGCTACTGAGGTTCTATGGATGGATTCCTATTTTTACTCCGTATTTCAAAGCCCCACAATTCGCAGGAGCAGGCAGCGTCCTACAGAACTTCAAGGATGATTATGCGGGCGTTATTCTGGGCACTGGTTTTATGTATGAGACGATGTCTGCCCGCTTGCCTCATGCAAACGTGTTGGCTGTGCGTGGAATTCTAACTCGGCAACGCATAGGAAAGGGGGAAGGGGTACTTTTGGGTGACCCCGGCCTCTTATCTTCTCGCCTACTGCCGGAACGCATTCTGAAAGAGTTTCGATTGGGAATAGTGCCCCACTACCGGGATAGAACGGATTGTCGCATTCAACACTGGGCGGAAAGATATGGTTCGGATGCGTTGACCATTGATGTTCGAAAGAAACCGCATGATGTCATCAAGGATATTGATCGTTGTGAATGCATTGTATCTTCATCTTTGCATGGCTTGATTGTAGCCGATGCCTTGGGGATTCCTTCGCTATGGATGGTCATAAGTCAACTTGCCGGAGGACGTTTCAAGTTCGACGACTACTACACTTCACTGGACATCAACTGCGAACCTCTTGACGTCCAGGGTGATGAGCCTCTTGATGCGCTTTTATCTGCGGCTACGCTAAAACCACAAGACAGGATTGAAGAAATCAAGGAGAGCCTTGACCGTTTGTTCTCCAATTTACCAGCCTTGGTCACTCCAAAACGCTCCGACAATTGTTGATTGATGGAGATGGTTGTCAGAGCGCGGGGACTTTGGAAATACGGGGAAGGCCCACAGCATCAACTATTCATAATAGCAACCATCATATTATGCCCATTAGCATTGGAATCCCATTCTATAACGCGGAGAAGTTTCTCCCCGATGCAATTCGGTCAGTATTCGCGCAGACGTATCAGGATTGGGAGTTGATTCTGGTGGATGACGGCTCCACTGACCGGTCTCTTGACATTGCCATGTCAGTGAAAGACCCGAGAGTTCGTGTCCTTTCTGACGGCGAGAATAAAAAACTCCCTTATCGGCTCAATCAGATTACGACCGAGGCGAAATACAACTTCATAGGCAGAATGGACGCAGACGACTTGATTTCACCCTCACGGTTTGAAAAACAGGTTGCAGTCTTGAAATCTCGCCCAGAAATTGACTTGGTGACGGCAGGCGTCTTCTCAATGACGAATGATTTGCAGCCAATTGGCGCGCGATGCGTCCCGCCCGACCATGAGATTACAGGGAGAAAACTGTTGTTGGGGTGCAGCAGTATTGTCCACGCGGCAGTTCTGGGACGGAAGGAATGGTTCCTGCGAAACAAATATGATCCGGCGCAATTCACGGGGCAAGATTACGAATTGTGGTTGCGTGCTTACTCTAAAAATGATCTGAAGATATATGTGATTCCTGAACCCCTTTATTATTACCGGGAAGAAAACAACGCAGTCGCTGTAAAAATGTTGAAGACATATCGAAGCGGCCCACGTCTGCTCAGAAAGTATGGTCATCTGGGTTTCGGCCACCTTGGAGTTGCTTCACTTGTCGCGAAATCCTACTGCAAGAGGTTGGTCGTGCGGATGTTATCCACAGTCAACCGAATGGACGTATTGCTAAAGCGGAGAAGTAGTCACATCGATGATCCAGCGTTGATCGAGCTATATTATCAGGAAATACGGCTGATTCAACAAACACGAGTTCCAGGACTTGATTGATCTCTGATCGGGCTGGGTTGGATTCCTTTCTATCGCTATCTCGGAGAGCCTGCTCAAGCTTGTTCTCTATAATCAAATTAGAGGATATCTCATGAAAATCGTTTACATCACAACTGTGCCATTTACGTTCCGGTTCCATAGTGGGCATATAAAATTCCTCAAGTCACGTGGTAACGAGGTTCAAGCGATCTCCTCGCCGGGTGATGAGATGGGTACACTGGAGGAAGTTGAGCGACGCGAAAAGATCAAGGTGCATTCGGTTAGTATAGAACGTTCCATCAGCCCAGTCAGGGATCTGGTTAGTTTATGGCGCCTGTGGCGCGTGTTGCGACAAGAGCGACCGGACATTGTAAACTCGCACACGCCTAAAGCAGCGCTGCTCGGAACGCTCGCCGCGCGAGCGGTCGGGGTAAAGGTGGTGCTTCTCTCGATCTTCGGTGTGCGACAGATGACCAAGACGGGCGTCTCACACCGATTGTTGGATTTCACTAGTTGGTTGTCGTGTAAATTAGCCGACCGCGTCTGGTGCGATAGTTTCTCCATACGCGACTACATCGTAGCACAGCAACTCTGTGTGTTCAAGAAGACAATCGTTTTACGGGCCGGAAGCGTGATGGGAGTCGATGCCCGAAAAGTATTCTCACCATCAGAATTGGATGCCGATACACGGAGCGAAGCCAGAGCGGAACATGGAATTCCAAGCGACGCGATGGTCATGGGCTTCGTCGGTCGGATCACCGCCGACAAAGGCATGCGAGAACTCGCGTCAGCTTGGCGCAGCTTGCGCAGTAGGTACCCTATGCTGCATCTCATGCTGGTTGGCCCTTTCGATACGACAGATCCATTGTCAGCCGAGGATGAGACTTTGTTCCGCACTGATAATCGAATTCATCTCACCGGCCTGCGCGACGATGTAGCACAGCAGCTCGCGGCGATGGATTTGTTTGTCATGCCCTCCTATCGGGAAGGTTTTCCAGTGGTAAACCTTGAAGCTGCTGCTATGGCATTACCGGTTGTCTCCACTCGCATTCCCGGATGTGTTGACTCAGTTCATGATGGGGTAACGGGTACGTTGGTTCCGCCCAGAGATGCAGATGCGCTAAGAGACGCCATCGAGACGTACCTCGAAGACCCATCACTTCGGGAACGGCACGGGCAGGCTGGCCGCCAGCGCGCACTCCAGGAATTTCGCCCCGAGGACATCTGGGAGTCACTCTATCAGTTATACATGGACCTGGCAGTGCAAAAAGGAATCGTCAGGCCAGGTGCAAGAAAAGCTGAGGACAAGCCCATGTCGGTCTGGGAAAGCGAGCGATCGACCTATACGTAGTGGCTATCAAAGAAAACTCACATGGAACCGGCTCGACACAATTGTGCTTATGCCCCGAAGCAAGACGCGGGGAGCGCTGATGTCACGTGTGTATCAGACCTGATGAAATGACCACGATATGATGATTTCCGATTACGAGCGAATTGTCACCGGAAGAGACATGTCCACTTTTGATGGCGATCTTCTTGGGAATTTAACCGCGTTAAAGGAATCCATTTGTGGATCGCGCATAGCTATCGTTGGTGCGGCAGGTTCTATCGGCGGCTCCGTCGTCAAAACCATTCTTCGTTTCGCCCCGAAGTCGCTGTCGCTCATCGATATCAATGAGAACAACCTTGTGGAACTCGTCAGAGATCTGCGGTCCTCCACGGAGATTCGCATTCCGCCGGATTTTGATACTTTGCCAATTGGATTGGGGTCCACAGAGTTTGCCCGCTATTTCAAGGACTGCCAAGCGTTCGACTACTTGCTGAACCTCTCCGCAGTCAAGCACGTCAGGTCTGAGAAGAACATCTATTGCTTGATGCGGATGATCGATACGAATGCCATCTTCTTGCATGAATTCCTGCGCGTGAATCCGTACCACTTTGCGAAAGTGTTCTCGGTGTCGTCGGACAAAGCTGCCAACCCGGCCAGCTTGATGGGTGCGAGCAAGATCGTGATGGAAAAGCTCCTTCTTGCTGGTTCCGAGCAGCAACCTTTCTCGAGCGCCCGTTTTGCGAACGTGGCGTTCTCCGACGGCAGCCTGCCATACGGCTTTCTGAGGCGGATAGAGAAACGGCAGCCCATATCCGCACCGAAAGACGTACGCCGGTATTTCATCACGCATCAGGAAGCAGGGGAGTTGTGTGTTCTCGCATGTGTACTTGGGGAGAACCGCGACGTGTTCTTTCCCAAGCTTGAAAGCGGCAAAGATGAAAAGACGTTTGCCGAGATAGCGGTCGCCCTACTTGGTGCTCTGGGATATGAGCCGTTCGAGTGTGAATCGGAGGATGAGGCGAAGGCACGCGTGCCGGAGCTCGTTCCCCGGAGGCGATGGCCCTGCTACTTCTTCAAATCGGATACGACCGGCGAAAAGGAGTATGAGGAGTTCTACGTGGAGGGTGAACTGCTCGACATGGATCGCTTCACAGGTATTGGAATCATTAAGCGTGGTCCGTTGCTTGAGACTGGATCTCTTGCGGCTTTCGTTGAATTCTGCCGCAAGGCCAAGAGAGATGAGAAGGTCACCAAAGAGCAGTACGTTCAGGCCGTGCTGAAGGTTGTGCCTACCCTGCGACACGTAGAGACAGGCAAGAACCTCGATCAAAGAATGTGAGGATGAGTGTATGAAACGACTACTTGACGTAGTACTGTCACTTGTGGGTTTGGCTGTGCTGTCCCCTTTGTCGATCCCCGTTGCGATCATTCTAAAGCTGACGGGCGAGCACTACATTTTCTATAAGCACAAACGTATTGGAAGGCACGGCAAGCCCTTTGACATGTTGAAATTTGCCACCATGCTCAAAGACAGCCCGAATATGGGCACCGGGGACATTACTATCCCCAATGATCCCCGCACTTTGCCATTTGGCCGAATACTGCGTAAGACCAAAATCAACGAATTGCCGCAACTGATTAATGTTCTCAGAGGTGACATGAGTCTGATCGGCCCCCGCCCAGTGACGCCGAAGCAGTTTGCATACTATAATGACACCGTCAAGAGGGCAGTCGGCCGAGTCCGGCCCGGTCTTTCCGGCATCGGTTCCCTCGTGTTTCGGGATGAGGAAGCGATGATGACCAATAGCAGCCTGTCACCGGATGAGTTCTATAGGCGGCTCATCGTTCCCTACAAGGGTGATCTCGAAATCTGGTACGTAGAGCACCAATCTGTATGGCTCGATCTTCTGCTCATTGCCTTGACAGTCTGGGCAGTTCTGTTTCCGAGCAGCACACGCTATCGCGGGTTACTAACGGATTTGCCTGAGCCAAGTTCGCTGGCGTTATCCACGGAGCGAGGATCGACCCTCTTTTCTGCGATTTCCGCCACTCATGTGGAGGAATGAGCGAGCCGTCATTGTGCGTATCGCAGATCATTCAAGTACAGAAAGAAACCGGACGACTATTCACCGCAAAGCCGCCGCCTGTTTGACGTCAGCAGCGGCCTCGCCAGGCCCATTCGCCTACGCCAGGCAGGAAAGAGAATAGTGACAGCGCTGTAACCAGAGCTGGAAAACAATCCTGGCGCAGGCCGGGAGACAATCTCGTCGAGCAGTTACGTAACGAATGATGGATGCCAACATAAACCGCAGACCGGTCGTTGTTACCGCAATTGTGGCAAGTTGCCTGGCGCTCTCTTCCGGGCTCACGTATCGGGTTCTGGCGTCGCGGCTTGCGGCCCCCGTCCCTACTGGCTACATCGCTCCTGACTTGCTACAAGGACTCCCCATGCAGATTGGGGTCTGGACGGGCGAAGATGTCCTCATAGATGAGACTATAGTGCGTCGGACAGGTGCCGACGCGCACATCAGCCGTCGCTATTCGCGCCACAATGGCGTCGAATCGGTCTCGCTCTACGCTGCCTGCGGCGTTAACTTGGGAAAAGTGTTGGAGCACCCTCCAGAGCGATGCTACTCTGGCGCTGGCTGGAAGCTTGTGAATCGCCGTCCGGTCGAAATGTCGGTAAGCGATGGGTCGATGCTGCCATGCAACATCCTTCAGTTTGTCCGTGGAGATCTGCTGACAGAAAGGGTGACGGTTCTCCATTACTTCGTCGCTGATGGGCTATATTGCGGAAATATTTCGCGGTCTCGATCAAGGACGTGGCAGATTCTGGCAGCGGTTGATTACGTTGCCCAAGTGCAGATCGTCGCTTCATCACGTGGGGCTCTGTCTGCCGATGCAGCGACAAGGCTGGTTTCTGACTTTGCTGTTGATTCCGCACCAGCCATAACTCAACTATTTGAGAACCTCGAAAAAGAACTGAGCTCGGGCAGCTCCGACAGGGCTTGCGAAGAAAGGTAGCATGGGACGAACATCGCTCAACCGTCATGCCCCGCATCAGAAGCTCCGAGCCGCCTCTAAAGCACAGAGCGTGTGGGATAGCCGCCTGGGACTCGGTGCGGTTCTACTATTGCTGCTGGGCATCATGGCATGGTCGTACTGGCCTACGGCCGCGGACCTCTATGCCATGTGGCAAAGAAGCGACGATTACTCTGCAGGCCAGCTTGTCCCTCTCATTGCGGTATTTCTTATCTGGCGTGATAGGAAACTGCTCGGGGAATCCCTACTGGTACCGTGTTGGGTAGGAGGGATAATCCTGCTCTTGTTGGCAGAAACAGCTCGGGTCTATGGGTTCCTGTCACAGAGTGTGACAATCGAGCGATACTCGCTGGTATTGATGGTCGCAGGTCTGGTGCTCATGGTGGCCGGTTGGCAGGTATTTCGGCGGGTCTTGTGGATTTTGGTGTTCCTTCTTCTTGCGTTCCCACTTCCCAGTCGCGTTCACAACCTGATCAGCGGACCTTTGCAGAGCGTGGCAACAACGGGGTCGGTGTTTCTTTTGGAGGCGTTTGGCGCCACGGTCAGCCAGCAGGGAAATGTCGTGATGCTGAACGAGACCATCCCCATGGCCGTCGCGGAGGCGTGCAGCGGGCTGCGGATGCTCACGGCGTTTGTGATTGTCGCCGCGTTCGTGGCGTACATGGTGAAGCGCCCACGCTGGCAGAAAGCAGTCCTGCTTCTATCGAGTATTCCTATCGCGGTCGCGTGCAACATCTTGAGGCTCTGCGTGACAGCAGCTCTCTTTGTGCTGGTCAGTGCCGAAGTGGGACAGAAGTTCTTCCATGATTTCGCGGGTCTGGCCATGATGCCGGCGGCGGCGCTGCTTCTATTTGCCGAACTGTGGCTGATGGATAAACTGATTGTGCCTGAGCCCGGCCCCCTGGAGGAACAGGTAAGAGGCCATTCCAAGTCAGTCGTCGAGGTCTCTGCGAGCCGGACGAAAAGAAGAAAGCAGTACGCATAGAGCACGGACAAACACGAAATTGAAACCGCGGATTAACGCTGATGGACGCGGACTTGACGCGGATAAAAATTTGTAGATCCCGATGAAACCACGAATGAACACCAATGGACACGAATTATTTATTCTCTGTGGCCTCTGTGTGCTCTGTGGCTCAAGTTTTCCTGTCTTCTGTCCTCTATGGCTGCATTCGTTTCATATCCCGCTTTGGGACATAACCCATTATAAATAAAGGGTTTAAGGCAAATGCACTGAACCCTACGGCCGGCGGCGAAAGAAATATTCCACTTTTGGGAAGATTTTTCTTGACATTTATAGGACGTTGTGGCAAAATCCAAACTGGTAAATTCTATGGAGTGACGGGTGTATGATTAACGGCAGGAGAGTTATTGCTGCAATTCTTGGCGGACTGCTCATTACGGCGGCTGTCTCTGCCGACATGGTAACAGCGCCCGAACTGGATGTCGGACGCGGACCGTCGGCGGCTGTTTGCAGTTCGTCGAGTCTGCTCTGCACAAATTCGTTGAGCCTGTTCAATTCGCCCGGCGTCGCGGATTTGGGAGTATGGCCTGTCCAAGTCCTGCCTGAGAAGAATTCCGATGCCGAACAAGCCAACCAGTCGCAGCATCCGCAAGCCCTGACAGACGGCACAAGCAGCTTGAGTCTATGTTTGTCGGCCCTGATGGGCCTCGGCCTGTGTGGATCCATCCACTGGGTGAAAAAGCTATCCTTTGGCTTCATCCCGGAATGGTACCACGACGGCGGCCCATTCCAAATCGGCCACAGCCATGCTGTGAGCCCAAACATTCTCTGCCTTGTACCGGTTTACTGTTTCGTTCAGCCGGTCTGCACGGCGGAAGATTCTCTACCACAATACCGCATAAGGACGATTGTGTCCCTCTGGCGAAAATCACAATTCACACCCGCAGTACTCAGATCCCGATCCCCTCCTGACATGTCATGACGAACGATTGTTTCCCTCTCTTTTAGGTATGGGGACAATCATCGGACCAAGTGTCTTGCTTGGTCAAACGGAGAAGTTGTCATTATGACGTGTTATGGAAGGACGGATAACCATGAAAATAAGATTATTAGCTTTCGCTTTTGCTGTTTGCATGATTGCATCGCCGGCAATGGCGGATCTGTTCAGTTTCACTGTGGACGACCCTGTGGCCACGTGGGACGGGACGGACACGTTCGCTGTGTCCTGGGGCACTACCACCGAACTCGCCTTGGAGCGTAACGTGTCTCCAACAGGCACTGTGCATCTTGATTCGCTGACGGATGGTGATTTCATGATCGAGATGACGCTCAGCAATATTGGTGCGTCGACCGCCGATGGCATCGGCTCGTTCATCATCACGGACACTACTGGTGATACCATCACCGGAGACATCACAGGTACCTGGGGAAGGGTTGGGTCATCTAACATCTTCAGCGGCACGCTGGCCAACGTGAATTGGAACGATGAACAAAGCGACGGACTCTTCAACGCTGACGACGGTACACTCTCGATGGCCTTCACATCACTTGGGCCGTGGTACGGCACACTTATTGAGCTAACCGCGATAGCCCCGTGGTTTGCTGGCGTTCCGTGGTCCACTCCCGACGGCCTCGTGTACGGAACGGTCGTCGTGCCCATTCCTGCCGCGGTCATACTGGGCGTGCTCGGCTTGGGTGTCGTTGGCTGGAAGTTGCGCAAGTACGCATGAGGGCCCTGTGGCAGGCAGTCATGTAGAGTTGATTGACAGAAAGAACTGTCCGCGAAGCCCCTTGAATGGGGCTTCGCGGCAGGTCCTGACCTTCATGGCGGAGCGATGAACAGGTAATTTCATCTTCGTTTGATGGGTTAGTTGATAAAGCGTCATCAGACAAGATAGATTCTGCGAGCAGGGAAATTGTCAGCGAATTGCAGAGGATCTACTACCAGAGGAAGGATTTGTTATCCAGAAATTTAGGGAAATCGCGACAATAGTGTGATGATGTGTCGTTGAGGAGGTTTTTTGTGAAGAACTTAAGTATAGTGATATGTTTGTTATGTCTCTTTGCAACAGTGCCAGCTATGGCTGACATGATGCAGATTAATCTCAAGCATAACTTTCCCGGGCAACTTGGGACCACGAATGGTGGCGAGTTCCTGATAACGGTTCTGGATGACCCCATTGGCATTTATGCCAAGGATTCGCAGTTCAGGACATTTTGTGTTGAAACAGATGAGTACGTTTCTGACAATCACAATTACTTCGTGACCATCGACATCAGCGCGTGGCAAGGGGGCAGTGGCGGCCCGGAGCCTGACCCGCTATCGCCCGAGAGCGCTTACTTATATAGTCTCTGGCTTGATGGGACGGACGGAGTCAATTCAATCGTGCACAGCGACACTACAGCCAATGCGCTGCAGAGGGCGATCTGGTACCTTGAGGGAGAGAGCCTTGGCTCCAACTCTGGCTTGAGCGGCACTTACATCGCATGGGCTCAAGACGCCGTCACCTTGGGCTTGGATGACGACAATGACAGTTGGTATGACGCGTGGGGATACACCATCGGCGACATCCGTGTCATGAACCTATGGGCGAACGCAGATCACACCGGCAACAAGCAGGATATGCTCGTTCGTGTTCCTGTTCCCGCCGCCGTTCTGCTGGGCATGCTCGGCTTGGGTGTGGCTGGTTGGAAGTTGCGCAAGTTCGAATGAAAGTCCCATGGCAGGCAGTGAGTGACGAGGCGGCAGGCAAAGCCATGCTCAAGGGGCTATGTGGGCGAGATTGATCTTCGCGGAGGAGTTCAGCACTACTTTTTAGGTTCCATTTCAGAAAATTCGCAGAAACAGGCGCTTTGTGCGCCTGCGGCAGAGGTTTTATCGCGTTGGGGGCGCCAGCATGTCGTTATAAATAGGCGGCCCCGATGGGAGGGGCATCATACTTGAAGCCTGTCCGAATAACCATTCGCTGCCGCCGGTCATGCTGAGCCGAGAGGCGAAGCATCTGGGTAACGAATGTCATTAGGGCTTGCTTGCTCTGCTCAGGCCAGATTCTTCGGCTTCGCCTCAGACGCCGTCCTGAGCTTGCCGAAGGAATGACAAATACTGAAGGGCAACTCAGATAGGCTCTAAGTCATCTTCAGCCAGAGTCAATGGCAATAACATTTCAACAAGCGAGAAATCAGTAATATTCCGGAGGAGGTCTGTCATGTTTAATTGGAACCGATGTGCGAAGATCAACGTAAAGGTGCTTATCGTTTTGATCCTTGTTACAGTGGCGATCGGAAGCTCTCTGTTCGCGGCTCGGGAGGTCCGAAGAGGCCTTCTGTCGAAAATGGACCTGGAGGCGGGGCAAGCGGCTTTCGAAAAGGAGGACTGGGCGACTGCCTACAGGCACTTCCAGAGGTACCTCGGCCGAAATCCCGACGACCTCGAAGTCCTCAAGAAGTACGCCAAGGCCCGGCTGTCCACGCGCCCGCTCGACGCCCCGGCCGTCGGTGGGGCCATCGCGGCTTATCGCCGCGTCATGCAACTGGACCCGCTCGACGAGATCGCATACGAGAAGCTCGCGATGCTCTATGCCGGCATAGGCAATTTCGAAGAGCTGGCCTACATTGCCCGAACACGGATGGATCTTGATCCGAATGACCTGAAAGCCCCGCTGTGGCTGGCCGAGGCATTGATCCGCTTACACAAAACGGATGAGGCTAAACAGACACTTCTGGAATTCATAAAGGCACTCGAGGCGCTGCTTCCCGACAAGCATCCCGAGTATGTACAAGCTTGCTCGCTGATGAGCCAGGTCATAAGCAGCCAGGGCGCCATCGGGGCGGAAAATGAGGCCCTGGAATGGCTTACCAGGGCCGTGGACTACGCCCCGGAATCTGTCGAGGCGCTGGCGTATCGTGCGCGGTTCTACCGCGAAAGATCTAAGATTCCCGGCATAAGCGAACAAGAGGTACAAGACAAGGTGACCCGCGCTCGCAAAGACCTGGAGAAAGCCGACGCTCTGGGCACGGAAAATCCCCGCGTTCGCTTGTTCCTGTGTGCAGAATGGCTGGAACACGGCGAGCTTGACCGGACCGCCGCCGAACTGCAGGCTGTTGAGAATCTCCCGCAGGAAGCCCTCGAAGAACACTTCTTCGACGTGCGAGACTGGACTGTCGCAAGATTTCTCTTCTCTTCGCAACTGGCGATAAAAAGGAAAGCCACCGCCGAAGGCGTTTCTCTGGCCGATGAAGTGCTGACGGTCCTGACAGAAAAGGGGCACAGAATACGAGTCCTGCCGTCCGCCATCGGGCTATACGTTGCCGCAGGCAAGGTCATCGAGGCGCGGCGATGTCTCGACGAGTATCTTGAGACCATGTACGCCCAGGAAGGGCCGGCCGAGTCCAAGCTGGGGCTTGCCTATCTGCAGGCCCTCGTGGCGAAAGCCGAGGAAAAACCATACGTCGTCATCGATGTTCTGCAACCGGCCGTTGTGAGTGACGCATCCCGTCCCGAACTGTGGCGGCTGTTGGCTGAGGCCTTTAGTCGAACAGACCAGACCAGGCGGGCCGTCAGTGCCCTGGTAAAGTATCTTCGCATTCGTCCGCGCGATCCGGAGATGACCATGCAACTGGCCAAAGAGTACCTCAGGCTGCGGGACTGGAACCGGGCGTTCGAAACCGCGAGACTGGCCGAGCCTATGGATCCAACGGACATTATCATCAGACTGCTTCGTATTGAGGCGAGCATCTACCGGGTCGCCGAGCAGAGCTACAGAATAGACCCGTCGAGTTTAGAGACGCTATCAGCCGAATTGGCGCAATTGCGCAAGGACCATCCTGACCGCGTGGATATTCGGATCTTGCAGGCTCTCATCGCTGATTACCGCGAGAAGCCCGGCGAGGCTGAACAGGAGCTCAAGCGGGCCATTAAAGAGTGCCCGGAGCCGCTGCGGGCTGAGATGCAGCTTGTGACGCACTATCGTAGAACCAAACGCGTGGCCGAGGCACTCAGCACCTGCCAGACAGCCTGCGAGCGTAATCCCGAGGTGGCCGAGCCTTGGCTTTCTCTGGCGGGCATTCATGTGGCCAAGGCGGACTATGACTCGGCCCGAAGCGCTCTGACGCGAGGGCTCCAGAGCGTCGTCGGCCAGTGGGAACAGCGGTCTTTAGTAATACAGAGGGCCTTGGTAGAACTGTTTTATGCGGATCGGGCGACCGGGATCCGTCTTCTGAGCGAGGTGGCCGAGCAGGATAAACAGGAAATCCGTGCTCGCTATCTGCTTCTGAGTGTCCGGGAAGTCCAAGATGACCGGCCAACAGCCGAAAGACTCATCAGAGAATTACGGGAAGCGGAGGGCGAAAGCGGGCTTTACTGGCGGCTGTGCCAAGCGGCCTTATGGCTGGCGGCTGACGACTGGCGCTCGAAGCAGCCGGATATCACAGCGGCGGCCCAACAGTGCATTGACTCGGACCCTGAGTGGTCGGCCCCGGCATTACTGCTGGCGAACATGTATGAGAAGCTGGAGGATTTCAGACGTGTTGAAGAGACGTGCCGGCAAGCCCTTATCAGGAATCCCTCGGCGACTGACGTGGCAGACGTCCTAATCACCCTTCTTGAAAAGCAAGGCCGCTTCTCCGATGCCGAGAAGGTTCTGGCGCAGATCGAAACGAACCCCCGCGTGACCAGTGCGTGGTACGTCCGAATGGCCCTCAGCGCGGGGGACTTTTCCCGGGCCATCGACGAGCTGAAGCTCAGGGTGTCCAATGACGATCGAGACGCGAACTCACGAATCCTTCTGGCCCGGCTGGTCTATTGGCAAAGCAGGGGGGATGCCGATCAGGCGTTTGCGCTTCTCAAGGAGGCCGAAGCGATCACGCCGGGCTCCATGGCGCTGACAGCGGCAAAAGTGTCGATTCTGAGGGCGGAAGGTCAAGCCGAAGAGGCCCAGAAAATACTCAACGCTTACGTATCCAATAGCAACGCCTTCGGCGCCTACACGATGCGGGCGGCCTACCTGGCCAACACCGGTGAATTGGAGCTCGCCGAGCAAGACTACCGCAAGCTGACGACCTTCGCCGAGCAAGGCACAGCAGGCTATGAACTATTGAGCAACTTCTATGCCCGCAATCAGAGACTCGATCAGGCGGTAACGGCACTTGAAGAGGGTTTGGTCGCCTATCCTGAAGATTTGAGACTCAAGCGGCGACTGATGAAGACATTGTTTGCGCGGAGCCAGGCTCAAGACCAGCAGAGGGCACTTGAAATCCTGACCGCACTTGAAGAACGGCTGCCGCAGGATCCCGAGCTGATGAAGCTCCGCGCTCTGCAAATGCTACAGCAGCCGACGCCAGACTCACTCAAGGCGGCCAGACAAAAGCTGGAAAGTGCTATTAGACTCGAGCCGACGGCAGTTGACGCGCATCTTGTACTCACTCGTATTGCGATGCAGGAGAGGCAATACGAGGCCGCCCGCGATTACGCGATTCGGGCACTTGGCTCCAACCCGGACAACCCGGCGTTGCTGTCGGCCAGAGCCGGGGCTGAGCTGCTGCTCGAGAATACGCCGATGGCTGCCCAACTGGCGAATCTGGCACTTCAGAAAGACCCGAACAATACGCAGGCCCGAGACGTGCTCATCGCCGCTGCGCTGAAGAGCAAGGATCGCAGCCTTCTTGAGCAGGCCCGGACGCTGACCGAATCTGCGCTCGGCAGCGGCCCCACAAGCGAACAGCTCCTGCTGTCGCGGGCCCGTGTTTTGGTTTCCATGGAGTTGACTCAGGTGGCCATTCCTGAACTGGAAGCCCATTGCCAGACAAAGGAAGGGAGCATCAGTGTTCCCGCGATCGTGACCCTTGCCGACCTGTACCGCCTCAGCGGTGACATGGACCGGGCAAAACAAAAGATTGACCAGGCGGAGCAGATAGACCGCAATAGTCTGACGGTGATCCACGCCCGATTCTTGTGGCTGGCAGCGCAGAAGCGATTTGACGAGCTTTCGCAGATCAGTTCTGCCTATCTCTCGGCTAAAGAGCAGAATCCAACGACCTTTGTGGCGGCCGCCACGATATTAGCCGCATCGGACTCTATGGAGCTCAAGAAGGAGGGACTGAAACTCTTCGAGCAGGCGGTAACCTTGGCGCCGACATCAGAGGAGGCCCGGGAGGCCCGTCTGGGCCTGGCCTCCACCCTTTATCAGACGGGAGATGCCGACCGTGCCATGACGATCTACCAGGAGTTGCTTGGGCAGTACCCATATGATATACAAACGCTCAACGACTTGGCCTGGATTCTGCAAGAGCATGACCGTCGTTACGACGCCGCACTGGAGCTGGCCAATAGAGGGCTTATGCTTGTGCCGGATGAATTGCATCTGCTTGATACCCGAGGTACGATTCTGGCGAATATGGCCAATCGGCTTCTCGATGCCAGAAAGGACTTTGAGAGACTCGTCCAGAGGGCCCCTCCAGACAGCCGGCAAAAGGCCAATGCACTGCTGAAGCTCGGCCGTACATGCGTGAAACTCAACGATCTGGTTCAGGCAAAACAGCACTTGCAGGATGCCTTAGAGATTGACCGAAAAATCGGCGCATTCACACCTGACGAACGCTCGGAGATCACGAACATTCTCCAGACAAGCGGGATGCAGGCTGTTAACAAGTAGTACCCCTTCGAGTCAGCGCGAGCTGGGCAAACCGTATTGGGGCTCCAGTTGTAACAGGAGGAGAAGATATTGCACTAAGACCGAAATCGGCCAGTCGGACATCAATCGAGGGCACCGCGTGCTCCGCGCAAGCCAGTGCGAACGCGCTTAACGGACAAGCTTCAGGCGGCCTCATCCATGGACACAGTGTCGGACCCGGTCATGGCAGCGTCGGCATCGCCGTGATTTTGCTCGCCTTAACGTGCTGCGGGACAGGTTCTGCGCTGGAGCCTGACGAGATTTTGGTCATAGCCAATAAGGGCATCGCAGAATCCGGGCAGATCGCCCTGTATTACTGCAAAGAGCGTGGGGTACCGCAGGAAAATATTCTGGCGTTGCCTTTGGGCACAAGCCTCAGGGATACAATCAGTAGAAAAGACTACGACGAACAGCTTGCAGAGCCGATTCGCGAAACCTTCGCCACTCGGAGACTCCTCGGGAAAATCAAATGTCTGCTCACGGTTTACGGTGTGCCCATCAAGGTCGGACAGCGGGGGATATTGACAGAGCAGGAGGGCACGCTGGGAGAATTGGAACGGCTCGCTGAACAGACAAGACAGAGGGTCCAACAGCTCAAGCAGGAGGGCCTGACCAATTCCACGCAGTGCAAACAAGCCAAACGTCGGCTGGCTCAGTTACAAGGTGCAATGGGCCGCATTAACGGCAAAGAAACTCACGCTTCGGTGGATAGCGAGCTGTCCATGGTCCTGTTCGATAGTTATGAGCTGTACCAGTGGCAGCCCAATGCGCTCAAGAAGGACGCCGATGACGTATTCGGCCTTCGTTTCAGAACGCTGATGGTCAGCCGGCTTGATGGGCCGGGCGATGGAATAGTCAAGGGGCTTATCGACAAGGCGATCGCGGCGGAAAAAACGCAGCTCAGAGGGACAGCGTACATCGATTCACGCGGTATTGTAAGAAAGGATTTGTACGGTCATTTTGATCAGTCTCTGCGCGATACAGCGATATGTACAAGATCGCAGACAGAGCTGCCCGTCGTAGAAGAGCAAACGGCAGAGCTCTTCGCGCCGGGCTCCTGTCCCCGAACGGCGATCTACTGCGGCTGGTACAGTGTGAAAAAGTATGTCGATGCCTTTGATTTTGTCGATGGTGCGATAGGTTATCACATCGCAAGCTTCGAAGCGGTCAGCCTTCGCGATCCGAACAGCAGCCAATGGTGCCCGTCCATGCTCAAAGACGGCATCACGGCAACACTTGGGCCGGTGGCCGAACCGTACCTTCATGCGTTTCCAGAGCCGAAAGCATTTTTCATGGAACTGTACGAAGGCAAATGCCTTGTCGAGGCATACTACCGCACCCAGCCGTTTAACTCGTGGCAATTGCTCCTGATCGGTGACCCGCTGTACAGACCTTTCAAGAAACTTTCTTAGAACTAAACGGTGTCAGTGGGCTATTGAACGCTCGGGCGCTTTGCGGATCCGCCAAGCTTTCTGCACATAAGGTACTTATGGAAATACTCAATGTCGTTGGGGCCAGACCCAATTTCATGAAAATCGCGCCGTTGATGGCCGAGTACCGGCGGCGCGCCAACATGCATGCGCTTCTGGTCCACACGGGCCAACATTACGACGATCAGATGAGTCAGCTCTTCTTTAGCGAATTGGGGATTCCCGTGCCCGACATCAATCTGGAGGTGGGATCCGGCAGCCACGCCGTGCAGACCGCCGAGGTCATGAAGCGGTTTGAGCCGGTGCTCCTCCATTATCAACCGGATGTGATCGTGGTCGTCGGGGACATCAACAGCACGCTTGCCTGTGTGCTGGTAGCAGCCAAACTCGGGATCAAGACGGCTCATGTGGAGGCCGGCCTGCGGAGCTTCGACCGCTCGATGCCGGAGGAGATCAATCGGGTCCTGACCGATGCCATCAGCGACGTACTGTTCTGCACCGAGCAAAGCGGTGTGGACAATCTCCTGCGTGAAGGCATTCCCCAAGAGAAGGTGCACCTGGTGGGCAACGTCATGATCGACACGCTGTTAAAAAACAGGGCGAAAGCTCAAGAGTCAACCATCCTGGACCGGCTGGCTCTCGACGGCAGCCGGTATGCCCTGCTGACTCTGCATCGGCCGGCCAATGTGGATGATCCACAGGTCTTTGAGCACATCCTGGACGCGGTCGAGGTCATCTTGAAGGATATGCCCGTTGTATTTCCGGTCCATCCCAGGACGCGCAAGGCATTGGACTCCACGGGCGTCGGCAGGCGTGTGGATTGTATGGCAGGACTGCGCCTGGTGGAGCCGTTAGGTTATCTGGATTTTCTGCGGCTCATGACAGCGGCGGCCGTCGTACTGACCGACTCGGGCGGCATCCAAGAAGAAACAACCATATTGAACGTGCCGTGTCTGACATTAAGGGACAACACCGAACGTCCGGCGACTGTTGCCTGCGGATCCAACCGAATCGTGGGGCGCGACCCACAGCGGATCATCGCGGCCTATAAAGACGCGACCAACGCCGATGGCAAACGATATCAAACGCCTCCCCTCTGGGACGGCCAGGCCGCGCGCCGGATAGTCGAGATCCTGGCGCACAAGACATAAATGGCCGGCAGGACAGCGGCTTGCTTGCAGAAGTGCCGGAGCATCCATTCGATGAAAAATCCTGGCCCTATCGCGGGCGGCCCAGCGGGGCCGCCTGATGAGCGATTCCACTGACAGCGAGAAAGGCTCGCCGATCCTGTCAGATCACAAAAAGACCGGCATCGCGCGGTACCTCAGTTCTTGAACGAAGTTCCGCTGAAGTCACCGCATCCTCGGCAATGCCGGCCGAAGGAGAGCCGTGAAAACGGCTCTCCTGTTTTATGTCGGCATACTGCACCGAAAACTTGACCTTCAACCCTTGCTACCCCCGTAGGGTACAAAAACTCATATCTGGGTAGAATCCGGGCGAGTGGCCAGTGGTTGCGAACGCTTTCAACTCGGATGAGCCGAGGGTAATTTGATCAGATGACAACAAAACCACCCTGTGTCGGTTCTCAGTTCCAAATCATACTAGCACAGACCATTCCCACGACCTTACTTGCGAGTCGGAGCTATGCTTTCTTGGAGCAACGTTACTCAGGCCGCTCTTCGAATGTATGATTTCAGTAACCCACCCAGGAATTCGTGACACCGTATATCACTCGTATGCACCGAGTTACTATCAACATTCTGTGCCTTGTCAGCCATCTGGTGACCGACCTGTTCCGGGATGCAATTCCCAATACCCTGATGTGGCCTGTGTTGGTTGAAAAAGTCTTTGTATTTATCGAGTACGTACTGGAGTCTGTCCAACCCGAAGATAATCAGATGGTTCAGGCTTTCTTCACGCAGACTTCGAATCCAACGCTCAGCAACGGCATTGGCGTTGGGAGCTTCGTACGGAGCTCGAACGGGCTCAAGGCCTGTGTTCTTCAGCAGGATGTCAAAACCTTCTGAATAACACCGGTCGTTGTCATGGAGGAAGAACCGAGGCTTAACGCCGTATTCATCGCATTCCCACAGCACGTGACGGGCTTGCTGTTTGAGCCATTCGGCATGAGGTGAAAATGTGGCGTGGACAAACAGGATTCGACGGGTGCGCAGATGCAAGACGAAGAACACGAATGCCCTCTGAAGGCCTTTCAGAGTCCAGATTTCTTGGGTAAGGCGGTCGGCACAAAGAAAAACGTCCGCATGTCTGGACAGGAACTCTCGCCAAGTCAAGCCTTGGTGATCTGGAGACGGAGGCAAGCCGTTTCTCCTCAGGATGTTCGCTACGGTGGTTTTAGAAATCTCAATGCCTAACTTCTTCAGCTCCCCTTGGATCTTCTTGTAACCCCAGACATTCTCTCTGGCAATTTGACAGATCAGCTCCTCGACATTCCCAGGTGTTCTGGGCCTGCCAGGCTCTCTCTTCCTTCTTTCCGAGTAATCCCACTTTGCCTTTTCGAGTCTTCGCTGCCAGGCAATGATTGTAGCGGGCTTGACGATGTTGACAACTGTTTCCATGAGCTTCCTACCCATTGCCAGAGCAGCATCCACAAGCGATCTTCGCTCCTCGTCGGTGAATCGAATCCGACCTGGGAACCTCGGATAACGTACAGTATTCTTCGCACATTTTTATGGGACATTAAAGAAGCCCTCAATCTGGTCGATGGGTAGTTGACCGAACAAACCATTTGATCAGAGAAAGGGCTTAAAATGAAGAACCAGAAGACATCGGCAGAATTGGAAAAGAGCTTGAGCCAGGTCATCAAGATTGATGAGGCCCAGATTCATTCGCATCTGGACGCGATGGTGCGTGATACCGTCGAACAGACCCTCAACACGATGCTTAGCGAAGAGGCGGATCGGCTGTGCAACGCCCAGCGCTACGAGCACAGCGACTCCCGGAAGGATACCCGAGCCGGGCATTATGGCCGCCGGCTTCACGTCAAGGCGGGGATGGTCAATCTGAAAGTTCCCAAATTGCGTAAGACGACCTTCGAGACGGCGATTCATGCTCAGGAAGACCGCCCGGAAGCCCTGCTCAAAGCCGAATCGGTTGCCGTAAAGCTCGAGTCGATGAGGCTCTCGAAGGCCGCTTCAACGGTCCGTGCCGGCGTGGCGGAAACGTTGTCATACTATGACTTCCCGCGTGAGCATTGGCTGCGGATCCGGACGAACAATATGCTGGAGCGTGTGATGCGTGAGATACGCCGCAGGACCCGCGTGGTGGGCTGCTTTCCCGATGGTCACTCGGCGTTGATGTTAGCCGCTGCCCGGCTCCGGCATATGGCTGGAACCAAGTGGAGTACGTGCCGGTATTTGAATATGAAACGCTTACAGGAGCAGAGAAAAGAACAGGAGCCAGGACAGGCCAAGGCGGCGGGTTAGTCCTATAAATCGACCCACCCCATGGGGTGGGTGCCAGAGGAACCATCACCAGACTAAGAGAGCTTAAGAAGAAATGTGCGAAAGATTCTTGACACTACCGAGCCTCGACTTAAGGATCTTGTTTTCCAAACGGAGATACTCGTTTTGTAGGGTCAACTCCCGGCACAGTAACCGAGCAATCGCGGCAATTACCGGCAAGCTAAGCCATTCGGCCGGTCGATTAGAAGGCGTTTCTATGGGCATCAATAGCCTCCACGCACAACTTGAATATCAAAGGCTCAGAGGGTAACATAAACGATTGATTTGGCAAAGGTTAATTCAGCTTTCCGATCCGCGTATGAATAAATGCACCCTACGGGGGGATGGTTTCATACCTGCGACCTTGGCTTGAAAAAGCCAAAGGTCGCAGGTTCATAGCGGGTTAAATTCGAGACAATAAAAAAGAGATAACTCCTTGTATGACAAGAAGTTATCTCCAGTTTTCTATAGCGGGGGCAGGATTCGAACCTGCGACCTCCGGGTTATGGGCCCGACGAGCTACCAGACTGCTCTACCCCGCGATCATCAATTCGTATGTACTACCTCACGAACTTCAGGGCAACAACAGATGACCGCCCGAAGTCTCAAAAACAAAAATACCACAAGAAGTATCTCTCATCAAGGACAAACCTGCAAAATCACAATTTCCGGCGAATTTTGGCCGCAATTGCTGATGTCTTTCCCTCTTCGTACTTGTAAGAAGGCCAGCGGCTGAACACGCCATCGCCGACGTTGCGAGGGACGATATGAAAATGCAAATGCTCGACGAGCTGGCCCGCCGCCCTGCCGTTATTGCACAATAGATTATAGCCGTCGGAATTCATCGCCGCCGCCACAGCCCCAGCAATCCTGCCAAGCCGCGAAGACACCTGGCCCAAAAGCTCGGCAGGACAATCGTGCAGTTTTTCAAAATGCTGCTTTGGAATCACCAGCGTGTGGCCGTCACTTAAAGGACCGATATCCAAGAAAGCAAGAACAACGTCGTCCTCGTAAATTTTCGCAACCGGTATTTGTCCGGCCACCATTTTGCAAAAGAGGCAACCATCCGCACTCATCGCAGAGCTATCCTGTAAAATGCGTGCTATTGCTCTCGGCTGCTTTGGCCTTTGGAATCCTGCGATTCAGAAGCTTCTGGCGCTTCGGCAGCCTCCACAACCTCCCCGGCATCGTGAGCCGCTCGGTCCTCCGCCACCTCTTTGTGTTCCACAGGTTCTTTTGCCTTTTTGCGAGAGCGTTTTTTGGCCTGTTTTTTTGAGCTCTCGTCGGCACCTATAAGCTGCAGCAAGACAAGCCGGCCGTTATCGCCCAGTCTTCTCAGAGACAGCCTGATTATTCTTGTGTAACCGCCCGGTCTGTCAAGGTATCTGGGCCCCAGCTCGCTGAATAACTTCCCGACGACGGTGCCTTTTCTGACGGGTTCGCCGTCTTCATCGGCTATGATGTCGCGATTTCCAAGCAGAGCAATGGCCTGGCGCCTGGCCGACAGGGTGCCTTTCCTGGCCAGTGTAATCAGCTTCTCGGCAAACGGCTTAACCTCTTTGGCTTTTTCCATCGTCGTCGAAATCGTCTCGTGCTGGAAAAGCGAAGCCGCCAGATTCCGCCGCAGTGCCAGACGGTGCTCCTTCGTTCGACTCAATTCACGCCCCGCTACTCTGTGACGCATATACTCAAACTCCTCTCATTCCTGTACATCAGTCGTTCCCAAGGACAAGCCAAGGTCGGTGAGTTTTCTCTTGACTTCGCGAAGAGAAGTCTTTCCGAAGCTGCGAATCTTCAGCAAATCAGCATCCGTCATTTTTGCCAACTGTCCGACCGTCTCAATTTTTGCCGACTCCAAACAGTTGCTCGCCCTTACCGAAAGCTCCAGCTCCTGAATCGGCATATTCAGTTTCTGGGCCAATTCCTCATCCACGGCTTGTTCCGGCGCTTGTGATTCGGCAATCTGAGAGGAGGTGACGGTCTGGTCTCCAAGCTCAAAATACTGCACAAAGGGGTTGACGTGCTTGCGTAAGATTTTGGCGGCCTCCACCAACGCCATCTCCGGCGTGACCGTTCCGTTCGTCCAAATCTCCAAGATCAGCCTGTCATAATTGGTCCGCTGGCCGACGCGTGTATCTTCAGTCACGTAGCGTACTCTTGTAACCGGTGAATACACGGCATCGAGCATGACCCTTCCGACCTCCTGATCGAACCTGTCTGTGTCAGCGATGCGCTCGGAAGCCGGCACATAGCCACGACCATTCTCAACAACCATTTCCATTTCAAAATTCACGGCTTCCGTCAATGTGGCCAGCACCAAAGCCTTGTTTATGACTTCAATGGCTGGGTCTGCAACAATGTCGGCTGCTGTCACGGCCCCGGCTTTCTTTGCAGAAACGCTCATCGTTTTCGGCCCTTGCTCGTGGAGCCGGACGATAAGACTCTTGACGTTCAAAACGATGTCTGTAACGTCTTCCATCACCCCGTTGATCGAGCTGAATTCATGGGCGACGCCCGCTATTTTGAGGCTGGTCACGGCACTGCCCTCCAACGAGGAAAGCAATATGCGTCTGAGACTATTGCCAATAGTCGTACCGAAACCACGTTCAAAAGGCTCAATGAAGAATCGGCCGTATGTATCACTCGATATCGTCGTGTCTCGCTCGACACGAGTGGGCAACTCCAAACCACGCCATGTAACTCGCATATAGGTCTCCTGTATAAGCTCTGAGTTAACTGCGTCTGCTCAAGACTCAGCGCTGAAAACGAATTGCTTGCAGAACCTCAATAAGAAATCCAAGATTATCTTGCGTTTATCTCGAGCAAAACTCCACGACCAGTTGCTCCTCAACAGGAATCTGAACGTCATCTCGAGTCGGCAATGCCACAACTGTCGCCTCGGCTCTTTCCCGGGCCAACTGCAACCAGCTCTGCGTGCTGAAATTCGGGTTCGTTTCCAACTGCTCCTTGACCTTCTTGAGGCTTCTCTCGGAACCTTTGACTGTTATCTTGTCGCCAATTTCTGTCGTATAATCGCCGATATCCACCTTGCGTCCGTTGACATAGACATGGCCGTGTGTAATCAGTTGTCTTGCTGCCTTACGGGACGGGACAAAATTCAGTTTGTAAACGACGTTATCCAAACGTCTTTCCAGTAGCTGCAGCAGCGTTTCGCCGGTATTGCCCTTTGTCCGCTCGGCTTCGTGGAAGTACCTCATAAATTGCCGCTCCCAGAGTCCGTAGTATCTCTTGATCTTCTGCTTTTCCCGCAGCCGAACCGCGTATTCGCTCGCCCTGCCCCTTCGCCAGCCGTGCATACCAGGACCCAAATTGCGCTGTTTTTTCTCGACCGGGCATTTGGCCGTCTCACATCTGATGCCCTTGAGCATGAGCTTCATGCCTTCACGGCGGCACTGTTTGCACGATGAACCCAAATAACGTCCCATCTTCCTTCTTTATCTCCAAAAGTGTTCTTGGTATCGGTTTTACACCCTTCGCCGCTTCGGTGGCCTGCAACCGTTGTGCGGCAGCGGCGTCACATCTTCTATCGACGCGATACGCAGCCCAGCCTGCTGCAGAGCCGAAATGGCAGATTCACGACCCGAACCCGGGCCCTTGACCCGGATCTCAACCTCACGCACGCCATTACGCATAGCGGCGCTTGCACAGCGTTGTGCGGCCCTTTGAGCCGCGAACGGCGTGCTCTTGCGCGAACCTTTGAAACCTACGCAGCCCGTCGAGCTCGAGCAAACCGTGTTACCATCCAAATCTGTAATCGTAATCAAGGTATTGTTAAAGGTCGCCCTTATGTGTACAATCGCCCGGACAACATTTTTCCTGACTTTTCGCTTTATCTTTTTTCCCATTATCCATCTCGCATTGTGTATTTATCCGATGAGTTCACCGCTCTTAGCGGGCTTCTTTGACACCTTTCTTGCCTGCCACTGTCTTCCTCGGCCCCTTGCGCGTACGCGCGTTGCTTTGCGTGTGCTGTCCGCGAACGGGCAAACCTTTTCTGTGGCGGATCCCCCTGTAACAATTGATATCACGCAGGCGAGCTATATTCTGTGCGACCTGCCTGCGAAGCTGGCCTTCCACGATATAATTACGGTCGATAATCTGCGTTATGTGGCTGAGATCGTCTTCCGTGAGCTTCCCGGCTTTCGTGCTTTTTTCGATGCCCGCCTCTTTCAGAATCTGCTGCGAGACGTGCTTACCTATACCGACAATGTATGTCAGCGAAATCCATATAGACTTGTCATTGGGGATATCGACACCCACTATACGCGGCATATCAGCTCCTTATCGTATCTCATATCTTGCCTCACGCCCGAACCTTGTGAAAAACTATCCCTGGCGCTGCTTATGTCGCGGGTTTGTACAAATGACCCGCACCACGCCTCTACGACGGACAATTTTGCAATTCTCACATATCCGTTTTACAGAACTTCTCACTTTCATTTAGCGTACCTGTGACTATGGCCGTAGCTCGCGGCAAAACAACGATGCGATTCGCTGCAAGAAAGCCGCAACTAATGCCGGAGTATTATTCGACCTCTATTTAAATCATACGGTGACATCTCGACCACGACCGTGTCACCCGGCAGAATCCGAATGAAATTCATTCGCATTTTGCCCGAAACGTGCGCCAACACTTTGTGGCCGTTCTCCAATTCCACGTTAAACATCGCATTCGGCAAAGCATCAGTCACTTTGGCTTGTAATCGTATTGTGTCTTTCTTTGCCATTTTCTCTTTTGGCAGCTCGTGACAAGCCGTTCGCTCAAGCTGTTTTCACCGCCCTTTTACAGTCAATACTTCGCAACCATTTTCTACTATCACAATCGTGTGTTCAAAATGAGCCGAACTTTTCCCGTCTCTTGTTACCACCGTCCATCCGTTTCTCAGGGTTCGCACGGCACTGGAACCGGCGTTAATCATCGGTTCAACGGCCAAAACCATTCCCTCGGCCAGAACCACGTCTTCAGCCAGCAGCTCACTGCTCACAAAATTAGGGATTCTCGGCTCTTCGTGCATCTTCCTGCCGATCCCGTGCCCTACAAAGTCGCGCACCACCGAAAAGCCCGCCGACTCAACGTACCGCTGCATCTCTGCGGCAACTCGACTCCACCTGACGGACGGCGCGGACTTCTCTATGGCTATGCCCAGAGCATGCTCCGTCACGTCCATCAGCCTACGTCTATCCTCAGAGACTTCGCCGATGGCAACGGTTACGGCGGCATCCGCGCAATAGCCGTTAAGCCTGGCGCCAAAGTCAATGCTGAGAATATCGCCGTCCTTAAGCTTCTCGTCCTCTGAAGGAATCCCGTGAACAACCTGGTCATTGATTGAGGCACATATTGCGCCCGGAAACGGGATTTGCGACGACGGACTCTCGACCCCTCTGAATAAGGCTTCTGCTCCGGCGTCAGCCGTTATCTGAGAAGCGACGCCGTCGAGCCTCGCGGTGGTCACTCCCGGCTTTGCAATTTCCTTTAGTTTTGAAAGAACATCCGCGACAACAGCACCTGCTTTTCGTATTAAATCAATTTCTCTTCGACTGCGAAGCGTGATAGCCATTTGGTTTCGTGTCTCGTGGTCCGTACCTCGTGATTCCTGATTCGACACAGAGTCAACGCTTCACGTTCCAACAAGGGAGTCCAGCTTCTCGAATATTGAAGCCTTTATCTCTTCGGGATCCCTGTCAGCATCGAAGTCGTACACAATGCCGTTCTTCATATAGTAATCCACCAGCGGCTCTGTCTGCCGGTGGTAAGTTTCAAGTCGATTCGCCACCACTTCCGGGCCGTCATCCGACCGTTGAACAAGCTCCGTACCGTCGTTATCACACAGACCTTCGGTTTTCGGCTTCAAGTTCTCAACGTGGTAAACAGCTCCGCATTTCGGACAGCTCCTTCTTCCGGTCATGCGTGCAACCACCATCCGGTCATCGATCTGCAAGTTCAGGACGGCATCTATCTTCCGTCCGGCCGCGCCCAGGGCTTCGTCCAGTGCGACAGCCTGGTTCACCGTCCTGGGAAAACCATCCAGGATGAAACCGGCCGCAGGGGCTTTGCCTATTGCCTTCGCCATCATTTCGATGATAACCTCATCCGGCACAAGGGCGCCAGAATCCATATACCGTTTGGCCTTTTTCCCTAACCTGGTGCCCGCCGCGCGTTCCTGCCGCAAGATGTCTCCACTGGACAAATGAAGCAGGCCGTATCGGTTGACAATTCCTTTGCACTGCGTTCCCTTGCCTGAACCGGGGGCACCCAACAAGACAACTCTCATGCATACGCCCCCTTGATTCTGCCGGCTCCGCTGAAACCTTCATAGCTGCGCATCAAGAGGTTGGCCTCTATTTTCTGAACAAGATCCAGCGAGACGCTGACAACGATCAAAAGACCCGTGCCACCCAAGAACGCGGTTACTCTAAAAGGAATGTCCAACGACTGTGCGATGACGGACGGCACGACGGCAATGATAGCCAGAAATCCGGCTCCAAAGTACGTGATTCTGGTCATTACCGTTTCCAGGTACTCGGCGGTTCTTCGCCCCGGACGAAGCCCGGGGATGAAGCTGCCCGAATCCCGCAGATTCTTGGCCATTTCCTTGGGCTGAAACTGCACCGTCACCCAAAAATAAGCAAACAGGAATATCAACAACATGTACAACACATTGTAGGTGTAAGCGTCGCCGCGGAAGGCGTCATTCAGAGTCATCAGAAAAGCCGACTCGGCAAACCTCTGTGCCAACTGATCAACGATGATGGGCGGGAACATCATAAAGCTCGACGCGAAGATGATGGGCATCACCCCTCCGTGATTGACACGAAGCGGCAGGTAATGCCTCTGACCACCATACATCCGCCGCCCCCGCATCTGTTTGGCCTGCTGAATCGGTATTCGGCGCTGGCCCTGAGTGATGAGTATGGCGCCGGCGACAACAAAAATGAACGCCGCTATCAGGAACAATATCTTTGCCGGACCATACCTGCCGGGCGATGCGACCACCGTCAGATCGCTCTTTTGCCAAACATCCAGCACCGCCCACGGCGCGCGGGCCACAATCCCGGCCATAATGATCAGGCTGATACCGTTACCTATACCGTACTCATCGATCTGCTCACCGAGCCACATCAAAAAGATGGTCCCGGCCGTCATACCGACGACCCCCATAATCATGGCATGACGCTCCATCCCGGGATAGGTCAATCCCTGCCCTGCCCCCAACAACTTCATGAACATGATGGACTGGATAACACATATCAGCACGGTCAAGTAGCGCGTGTACTCCTGTATCTTTTTGTATCCTGTTTGGCCTTCCTGTCGCAACTTCTTTAAAGCGGGAATGACCTCGCCCAACAGCATCAGGATGATCGACGCCGTAATATAAGGCATTATTCCCAGCCCGAACAAGCTGCTTTGGTCCAGCCTTCCGCCGGTAAACATCTCCATGTACTCGGCCGCCTTGCCCAGCGGTGTTTCAGACTGCGTTGCTGCCTCGACGATCTTTCTTATGTCAAAACCGGGTACGGGAATATGGAAGCCAATCCTGTATATTGTCAACAGCGCTAAAGTAAAGAGAATCTTGTTCCGCAGGTCCCGGATTCTGAATATATTGACCACTGTTCCAAGCATGATTCTATTTCTCGTATCTTATGTCTGGCGTTCCTTTGCGCGCTGTTCAGAATCCCCAGGACAATCAAATCACTTTTGCTGTCCCGCCGGAAGCGGTAATCTTCTGCTCAGCACCCCTGCTGAATCTGTGAGCCATGACCTGCAGCTTTTTCGTCAGGTCTCCCTTGCCGAGAATCTTGACTTTGCTCTTGCTGCTGTCGATCAGTCCGGCATCAGACAACTGTTCGACACCAACCGAGGCGCCATCCTCAAATCGTTCCAGTTGCCAGACGTTGACTATTTCACAACGTATGGCGAAGCTGCGGTTGCTGAAGCCGCGCTTAGGCAGCCGGCGAAACAAGGGTATCTGTCCGCCCTCATAGAGCGAGAATGAGGTCGAGCCGGTCCTGCTGCCGCTGCCTTTGTGGCCGCGGCCACTGGTTTTGCCGCGTCCGCTGCCAACACCCCGGCCGATCCGGCGACGGCGCTTATGCCCACCTACGACGGAAGTTATTTCATGATTTAACATTCAAACCACCCAATCATCTACCGGCAATTGTCAAACGTTAATTGCCACCCCACGAAGGGATTCGACCATTTCCTTGTCGCGCAATTTTAACAGTGCGCCCAGGGTCGCTTTGACAACATTCTTGGCGGACGTGCTTCCGTAAACTTTTGTAAGGACATCTTGCACGCCAGCGTACTCGAGCACCGCTCGAGCACTGGAGCCGGCAATGACTCCGGTGCCGGGGCTCGCCGGGACTAACGTTATCTTCGTGGCTCCGTACTTGCCACTGATCTGGTGCGGAATCGTTCGGCCGGCCAGAACTATCTTGTGCAAGACCTTCTTGGCGTCTTTTGCACCTTTCTCAACCGCCCGCGGAACCTCATTCGCTTTGCCATAACCGACACCCACGGTGCCCGCACGATCGCCGACGACGACCAGCGCCGCAAAACTGAACCGCCGGCCACCTTTGACGACCTTGGAACAGCGAAACACTTTTACAACCGTATCTTCCAACGGCTTTTCTTCCTGCTCCGACAGTCTGAGCCCTTCTGAAACCCGCACTGAAGGTGCGATGCTTCCTTCGGGGGTCATGTTTTCAACAGGATCAACGGGTTCTACTGCCAATTTTTTCTCCAAGCCTCATCGTTTGTCTTTTTCAGAAGGCCAGCCCGGCTTTCCTTGCCCCTTCGGCAAGCGCCCTGACTCGGCCATGATACTTGTACCGATTTCTATCAAAGCAAACGCACTTGATGCCGACGCCAAGGGCCTGCTTTGCAACCGCTTCGCCCACAATTTCAGCGGCCTTTTTGTTGCCGGCTTTGGGTAGCTGGTCCCGCAGAGCTGTTGTCTTCGTGCTCGCCGAGGCAAGTGTTGCTCCCGCTGTATCGTCTATAATCTGGGCGTAAATATGTCTGTTCGAACGAAACACTGACAACCTCGGCCTGTCGGGCGTCCCGAAAATCTTCTTCCGCACCTGATACTTGCGCCTGATCGCCGCTTTTTTAGCTTTGTCAACTTTCAATTTTGAATTCCCGATTCGAAATTTCTATGCCGCCCCGGAAGCAAACGCCTTGCCGACCTTGCGTCGCACGTGCTCATCGGCATAACGAATGCCTTTTCCTTTATAGGGTTCAGGCGGTCTGCTTTTTCGTATATCCGCAGCAAACTGTCCCACCAGTCTCTTATCCGTCGCTGAAAGTGTAAACTTTGCGGGAACATCGTTCCCCCGGGTTGTGCCGGCCTCTATGTTTATCTTTACCCCCTTGGGTATAACCCGCTCAACCGGATTGGAAAAGCCAACCTGAAGAACCAGCTTGCCGCCCTGCTCCTTGACGCTATAACCGGTACCGTATATCTCCATCTTCCGTTCAAACCCTTTGCTGACACCGAGCACCATGTTAGCAATCAAGGCGCGCATGGTGCCATGCAGTTGTTTGTTCAGGCGGTCCTGGGGACGTTCGTTTTCGACGAGCACGTTCCCGCCGGAATCGTCTATTCTTACTTTTATCCGCGGGTTGCAGTCCATCTGGAGCTGGCCGAGCGGGCCTTCGACCTTAACGGACAGACCCTGGAGTTGAACCTTCACACCCTTGGGAATCACAATAGGTTTTTTTCCGATGCGACTCATTAGCTAACCGTACAAAGTATCTCGCCGCCGACATTGGCCTGCCGGCAGCTCCCGTCACTCATTACACCTTTACTCGTCGAAACAATCGCTATTCCCAAGCCGGCCAAAACGCGGGGCAATTTATCGACAGACAAGTATATCCTGCGGCCGGGTTTACTTGTCCTTTTTATCTCACTAATGATGGAACGACCATCCTGGTCGTATTTCAACGTAATCCTCAACATTCCCTGCTTGCCGTCATCGATTCGGTCAAAACCCTCGATGAAACCTTCCTTTTTCAAGACAGCCGCTATGCCCTCGCAAATATTGGATGCGTCAATATGAACCTCTTCCTTGTTTACCCGCACAGCATTGCGAATTCTGGTCAGCATATCAGCTATAGGATCACTTAAAGTCATAATTTCGTATCTCGTTTTTTGTGAACCGTCCCCGACACCTACTTACATCTGGCACGTCAGGTTCGCTACCAACTGGCTTTTCTGACTCCCGGTATTTTTCCCTCGTTCGCCAACGTTCTGAAACAAATCCGGCAAATTTTGAATTTGCGATAAACGGCTTTGGATCTGCCACAAAGCTGACAACGCGTATATTGTCTGACGCGAAATTTCTGTTTCTTTTGGGCCTTGTTTTCCAGCGCTTTAGTTGACATCCACACGCTCCCAGTTCTTATTTCACCGGTTCTTGAGATTCCCGTCTCTTAAACGGCATACCAAAGAGCTCAAGCAGCTTCTTTGCTTCCTGGTCGGTCTTCGCCGTTGTGATAAAAGTTATGTTCATCCCCTGCTGAAACTCCACTTTTGCTGCGTTGATCTCCGGAAAAACGCTCTGTTCGGCCAAGCCCATTGAGTAGTTGCCTCTGCCGTCAAAACTGTCGTCGTTAAGACCTCGAAAGTCTCTGACCCGCGGGATGGCAAGACTGATAAGTCTATCCATAAATTCGTACATTCTCACGCCGCGAACAGTCACTTTCAGGCCGGTCTCCGTCCCTTCACGAACTTTGAAATTCGAGACACTTTTCTTGGCTTTACAGGCCACCGGGACCTGGCCGGTAATCATCGTCAAGTCCTTCTTCGCCAATTCCAGAAACTTCTTGTCCTGTGTCGCTTTTCCCAGCCCCATCGAGACAACCACTTTTTTCATCCGCGGCACAGCCATCGGATTCCTGTAGCCAAACTCCTTGGTTAGCTCCGGAGCTATCTTCGAACTATATAAATCTTTCAAACGTGCCATCTGCTATTCTGCACCCTGTCAAACGGCCAAACAGCCGTCGGTCACAAACCTATTCCGCCTTCCTGACAACGCCAATTTCGGTACCGTCAGCGGCCAGGCGTTTCTTGCCGCCGCGGTCATCCACGTGATAACGGACTCTGCTGCCTTTTGAGCTTTTCGGATTCACCGGCAAGACGTTGCTGATATGAATCGGCTGCTCCACGTTGATTCGACCTCCCTGCGGATTCTTGCGCGAAGGCCGAACGTGTTTTTTGGCTGTGTTATGCCCCTGAACCACCACGCTGTTCTTCTCAGGGATCACCCGCAACACCTTGCCGGTCGCACCTTTGTGGTCACCCGTTATGATCTCGACGATGTCACCTTTTTTTACGTGTAAAGCCATAAAATCGTGTCTCGTGTTCCATATTTCGCCTGGGCCTGGGCAAGACATCGTTCGCCCATCTATACGACCTCGCCCGCCAGTGAGATAATTTTCATATAGTTTTTTTCGCGAAGCTCGCGCGCCACCGCGCCGAAAATTCTGGTCCCGATGGGGTTGCCGTCGTTATCAATCATGACCGCCGCATTGCTGTCGAACCGCACATAGCTGCCATCCGGGCGCTTCACGGGGCTTTTCGTTCGAATGATAACACACTTGTGCACCTTCTTGTCATCCAACTGACAACTCGGTAATGACTTCTTTATCGCGACACAGACGATATCCCCGACACCGGCGACATTCCGCGTAAACTTGCCTCGGGCTCCGCACTTTCCCAGAACCCTGATGCACAGTGCCGACTTGACACCTGAGTTGTCGGCGATATCCAACATTGTTTCCTGCTGAATCATTCTCTCGTATCTCAAATCAAGCTTGGCTTGCTTTCGTCACGACTCTCACAAGACGCCAATTCTTGGTCTTGCTGCGCGGTCTGCATTGAGCAATTTCAATAACGTCCCCAACACCGCTCTGACTGTGCTCGTCATGAACAGCCAGTTTCGTTCTCCGTCGTACGTACTTGCCGTATTTGGGATGCCTGATCTTGTAATCAATGGCAATCTTGACGCTCTTGTTGCCGCTCGTGCTGGTTACCACGCCGGTTAAAATTCTTAATTTCTGATCCTGCATCTTTGATTTTCCGGTCATCTATCCCTTACAGATAAGCCGTCATTTACTTTGACGCATTATCGTTTTAATCCTGGCAATATCACGCCTAGCATTTATGACGCCCCTGGAATTCTCAAGTTTCTCAGTTACCGCCTGCGAGCGTAGATCGAACAAATGCCTCTCCATCTCCTCCAGCTTGCTTTTCAACTCATCCGGGCTCATTTCTCGGTATTGCTGCGCTTTCATCTGAAAGGGTCCCTCTTACAATGAATGCCTTCGCCTGACAAACCTGCACCTGATCGGCATTTTGTGCGCGACCCTGACCATCGCCTCCTTTGCCACTTCTTCGCTCACACCGCCAATCTCGAAACACACCTGTCCCGGCCGGACTCTGGCAACCCAAAACGCAGGCTCACCCTTGCCTTTGCCCATCCGCGTTTCCAACGGCTTGGAACTTACGGGCTTGTGCGGAAACACCCTGATGTAAACTTTGCCTTCACGATGCAAGAAATGAGTCGCCGCCACTCGCCCCGCTTCGATATTCCGCGCGGTTAACCAGCTCGTTTCGAGGGCCTGCAAGCCGTATTCGCCGAACGCCACGAAGTTACACCTCGACGCGTTGCCTTTCATTTTGCCGCGTTGGCTCTTACGGTACTTAACTCTTTTCGGCATCATTGCCATTGTCTTACACCTTTGAAAAAACTACACTCAAGAAAAACTCGTTTCCTCGTAAAGACTCTCTCTCAACTTTTCTGGCCATCGCTTGATTCGGCCCCGCCCCGCCTTGCCGGCGACTCAGCCGCACCGGCTTGAGTAGAAGCCCCCTGCCCCCTTGCATCGATCCGGCCTCGGCGTCCTCCCGGCCTCCCCCCGTTGCGCCCGCTCGCCTCGGGGGGGCGATGCCGACGACGGGGCTGGTTCTGCGAGACTTCCTCACCGAATTTTCCCTTGTAAATCCAGACTTTAATACCAATGGCCCCGTAAGTGGTTCTCGAAGTGGCCACGGCATAATCCACATTGGCATCCAGCGTATGCAGCGGAATACTACCAAGTTTCTGCGTTTCCTTCCTGGCCATTTCGGATCCCGCCAGCCGTCCTCCGCAGATGATCTTGACCCCTTTCGCCCCGGCGTTCATCGCCGATTCGCAAAACTGTTTCATCGTGCGCCTGAATGAGGCCCGCTTACTCAGTTGCTCGGCAATTGCCTCGGCCACGAGCATGGCGTTGAGGTCCGGCTCCTTGATCTCAATGACATTGACATTTATTGCCCGGCCCGTCAGCGCTTCGAGCTCTTCCCGCAACTTGTCAACCTCACCCCCTCTGGGACCGATGACCACGCCTGGCCGGGCGCTGTGCAACGTTACTTTTACCTCGTTACGCGTTCGAATTATTTCAGTCTTCGCCACCGCCCCTTTGGGCATACTACGGTTGAACTTCCTGTCCACGTACTGACGGATTTTCTGGTCTTCGACGAGAAAATCGCCGTAATTGGCCTTGGGAGCAAACCACGTGCTCTGCCACCCAAGCGTTATTCCCGTTCTAAAACCTATTGGCGACGTTTTTTGACCCATAATCTCGTGTCTCGTGCAACCTACTGCGCTCTTACTTCTGCCCTTCCGGTGCCTGCGTCACCGTTATGTGTATGTGACAGGCTTTCTTGCGAATAGGATGCGCTCTGCCTCTGTCTTTTGCAATCCATCTCTTCGTGCCAGCGCGTATTCCCGCATCGTCAACACAAGCCCCGCTTACATACAGATTGTCAACATCCGCATGCTGCTCGTCGGCGTCTGCGACCGCGCTTCTGAGAACCTTGTCGATCATTGCCGCCGCGCGTTTTCTCGTGAATTTCAAGGTATCCATTGCGTCCTGAACGCTCCGTCCGACTATGAGCTGCGTGACCAATCGAGCCTTCTGTGCCGAACCCGGGGCAAAGCGATAAGAAGAGCGCCAGTTGCTCAGATCGTTCACTTCAACGGACAAAGCAGTCGCCAGGCGGCGGACGTCTTCCGCATGTGGTTCGGGCTTGAAGAGGCCTTTTTGCCAATTCTTGACAGCCACCGTCGCTTTCCGCCTGTCAAATCCTCCCCTGGTAAGGTGGCTGGCCAGTGCATCCACACCCATCTGCCGCTCTCGACAAAGCTCTTTTAACTTATCAGCACTTAACATATTACCTATACCCGTCGCGACCCCACGTCACTCTCACTGGAGCGTGGCGAAGCGAAGAGCCACTTCCGCTTCCTGCCTACATTCTTCGCCGACGCTTCGAATGACGGTAAACATCCTAATCTCACCGCCTACTATTTTATTTTCTTGCTTGAATGGCCCTTGAACACCCTGGTGGGTGAGAACTCACCCAATTTGTGTCCCACCATATCCTCGGTAACAAGGACCTTATGAAACATTTTGCCGTTGTGGACCAGAAACGTAAAACCGACGAACTCCGGAACTATCGTACATCTTCTCGCCCACGTTTTTATTGGCTCACGAGAGCCGGAAGCTGTCTGCCTGTTGACTTTGATAAACAGCTTATCATCAATGTATGGTCCTTTTTTAAGAGATCTTCCCATTCGGATTTACTCAACCTTCAAACTACAATAATTACGCGACCACCTCTTTTTACCTTCTACACTCTAATTTGAAAACGTCCGCTCTTGCGTCTTCGAATAATCCTCTTGTTACTTCGACTGCGTGGATTCCTTGTCTTGCCCCCTTTTGCCAATACACCGGTAGGCGAACAGGGATGCCGTCCGCCATTTGCCCTGCCTTCTCCACCACCCATCGGATGAGAAACGGGGTTCTGTGCCTTGCCTCTTACGTGCGGCCTGCGGCCCAAATGGCGCATTCGACCCGCTTTGCCGATCCGCACGTTTTGGTCGTCAGGGTTGCTCAACTGACCGATTGTTGCCCGGCACCCTTTGTGAATCGTCCGCATCTCGCCGCTGGGCAGAACGATGGTAACCCAATCCCCCTCCTTGGCCACTATTCTGGCGACGTTACCGGCGCCTCTGACGAGCTTCCCGCCCTGGCCGGCCCTCATCTCGATATTGTGAACCTCCAGGCCGGCGGGAATCGCCGCCAACGGCATCGCATTACCGATCTTGGGCTCGCAAGAAACACCGCTCTCGACGCTGTCGCCCGTCTTGATGCCCTGAGGCGCCAATATATACCTCTTTTCGCCGTCGGCATAGTGCAGCAGAGAGATGAAGCAGTTCCTGTTGGGATCGTACTCGATCGTCGCCACTCTGGCGGGAACATCATCCTTATTACGCTTGAAGTCAATAACCCGATAGATCTTTCTCGCGCCGCCGCCTCTGAACCGAACGGTCGTAATACCGCGATGGTTTCGCCCGCCGTTCTTCTTGATCCGCACGCAAAGCGACTTCTCAGGCCGGGCGGTCGTCAACTCGGCGTAGTCGTTGACCGAACTGTTTCTTCGGCCGGCACTTGTTGGATTATAAATTCGGATACCCATAATAGCCACTCTTCACTAATAACTCACGGTGCAGCGTCTCTCATCTGCGGACCGTGAACTCATGCCATACTGCAAAAACCGCCTCAGAACAAATCTATGTGGAACTCAGGATCCAGGAACACCACGGCCTTCTTCCAGCTCGACGTCACGCCTAATGTCCTGCCTCGGCGGCGATGCTTGCCTTTGCGGTTGGCCGTCCTTACCTTTTGCACCTTGACGCTGTATATTCTTTCCACGGCGTTCTTTATCTGGGCTTTATTGGCCTTCTTGTTCACTTCAAAGCTGTACGCGCCTTTCACATTCGCAAAGTGTATCCCCTGTTCCGTAATCAGAGGCCGAATTATAACATTGTAATCATCCACGTTGACACCCGTCAATTCAACTTGCCTGATCCCTGCTCAAGACAGATAAAAGCGCTTCCTTCGTGAACAGCATTTTGCGGTAACGGCAGATCTCGCCGGCGTTCAGCTCATTCACGGGCACAACCGCCACCTTCGGAACGTTTCTGGCTGATTTACAGAGGTTATCATCTGCAGAGCTAACCGTCACCAGACAACTGCGGTCAATCTTCAGATTCGTCAGAACGCTCACAAAATCCCTGGTCTTAGGCTTTTCGAAACTCAGCCCGTCAACCACAACCACATTGTTACTCAAGAGCTTTGCCAGTATGGCCGAGTCTCTGGCGAGCCTTCTTTGCTTCTTCGGCATACATTGACGAAAATCCCTGAGGCTCTTGGCAAAGGTCGCGCCGCCGCCGACACGTTTACCCGTTCTAATGTTGCCTACACGAGCGTTTCCCGTCCCCTTTTGCCTGAAGAGCTTTCTGCCCGAACCGGCGACCGCGCTTCTGCCCTTCGTTGCAGCCGTTCCCACGCGCTTGTTCGCGTGATACATAACGATGGCCTGCTTGATCAGCGGGTACCTGACAGAGCCGCCCAAAACCGCCTCATCAACCTTCAAGCGGTCAACTTCTTGTCCACTTGCATTGTAAACAGTCAAATCAATCATCTTTCAGGCTATCCGTTCTGCGACTACTTGTACTTCTTGGCGCTGCGGACAAGACAGTAACCACCGGCCGGACCGGGCACAGAACCTTTGACGACCAGCAAATTCTTCTCTTGATCTATCGCCACCAGCTTATGGTTTTTCGCTGTAACCCGGCGGTTTCCCATGTGGCCGGCCATTTTCTTGCCCCTCTTCAACTTACCGCTGTGTCCACGATCAGTGGCAAAAGCGGCAATCGAGCCGGGCGATCTATGCTTTCGTTCCGTGCCGTGAGAGCCCGGCATGCCGCCGAATCCGTGACGCTTCATCACGCCTGCAAAGCCTTTGCCCTTGCTCGTCGCCACAACATCGACAGACTTATCCTGCGAAAAAACGGCCACGGTAACAGAACCTCCGACCTCGCAGGGCTGCTCGGCGCCATCCAGCAACCGCATTTCCCGGATGAATCTCATCGGCGTTGTATTGGCTTTCTTGGCGTGCCCAATCTCAGGCTTCTTCCTCCGCGACGGCTTCACATCATCGAAACCGAGCTGAACGGCGTTGTACCCATCCGTCTGGGTCGTCTTGACCTGCAGAACAACGCAGGGACCGGCCTGTATGACCGTAACGGGCACTAACCTGCCCACTTCATCATAAACATGGGTCATTCCGACTTTCTTTCCCAATAGCATAGCCATAACTTCGTACTTCTTATCTCGTGACCCGATTCACACTTGCTCTGCGATTCACGATTAGGCCTTTATCCTCACAAAAACTCCGGCCGGCACCACCAGACGATTCAACACCTCAACTGTTCGCGCGTTGGCCTCGTGAATATCAATCAAACGTTTATGAGTCCTCAGCTCAAACTGTTCACGCGATTTTTTGTCGATGTGAGGACTTCTCAAAACCGTATATCTTTCAATGCGTGTGGGCAATGGAACCGGACCGCTGACACGGGCATTGGTCTTTCGGGCGTGCTCAACTATTTCTTTGGCAGACGCATCGAGAGCCCGGTGGTCATAGGATTCCATCTTGATTCTTATTCTTTCGGTTTCACTAGCCATAACGTTCCTCCGCGTCAACCGGCCTTCCCGGTTTTCACGCGTACGCGGCTGTATCCAGTTCAAGCCTATAAGGCCTTGGAGTATACCGACTTACAAGGCAAATGCGAAACAAAAAATCTGTTTTTCGTCTATAGTTTTTCTCTTCACTACCAGTCGTATCTTATTTGATTCCGGCAGGAAAGGCCTTCTAATTGATTATTGACTACCAATTCCCGACTGTCCACTCTGATTCCAACGATCAGTTTGCCAGGATCAGTAGCCCATTATCAAATTCGCCTTCCTTCAAGAGTCAGGATTTGGACCAGCCTACCGCTGGCGCAAAACCATGTACGGGTTCGTCGGCACCCTTAACAACGTTAATAAAACGTCCCTGACCAAAAAATCACAGACATGCCACAGCCCAACTAAGGTTACGCAAAGCCGTCCTTGGCGATGCTCGCTACGGCTGAAAACCATGGAATTTAGCAATTCAATTCCAACCTGTCAACAAAATGTGGAAAAAATTTGCCGAAAAGCAAAAAATTTTTTGCTTTTCAAAAAATCACCTCACTCGCGATCTGTTCCGGCACCCTCTCATAGCTCAAGGGCTCCATCGTGAAGGTTCCCCTCCCGGCAGTCACACTCCTGATTTCGCTGGAATAGCCAAACATCTCTACCAGTGGCACTTTGGCGTCGATCACCTGCATGTTACCATGTACCCGGCAATCCGTTATCAAACCTCTTTTTGCAAGCAGATTGCCCTGGACGGCTCCAAAACTAACCTGTGGGACCACGATTTGAAGGCGCATCACCGGCTCAAGCAACACCGGTTTTGCCTCCTTGACCGCCTTCTCAACCGCAATCATAGCCGCCTGCTCGAAAGCCAAACTCGACGAATCAACAGAATGAAATGAGCCATCGATCAACGTAATTCTAACTCCCACAACAGGATAGCCTGCCAATACACCACTGCCCAGGGCTTCCTTGCCTCCCCTTTCGACGTCAGAGAGATATTCTCTCGGGACTGCGTCGGCGGGAGCCGTGCTGATGAACTCAATATCGCGGCTCCAACGGCCGTCCTCGGTCAACAGCGGCTCAACACGCAAAACAACATGGCCGTATTGACCGTGCCCCCCTGTCTGGCGTATGAACTTGCCCTCTGCCTGCGCCGATTTTGTGATCGCTTCCCGGTAGGCAACACGCGGCCTGCCGACCCTGACATCGACCCCTCGGTCTCGCACCAGCTTGTGCTGGAGTATTTCCAGATGCAACTCACCCATTCCGCTTATGATGGTCTCACCCGTCTCGGTGTCGGTCTTCCATTCAAAGGTCGGATCCTCGCGTCTCAAGGCGGCCAGGGCATCGGCCAGTTTGGCCTTCTCGGCAGCCGTTCTGGGCTCTATCGACATGTTCATCACTGTCTGAGCAAAGGTGATGCTCGGCAAACAGACGGGCTTCTTCGGGTCGCAAATCGTATCCCCCGTAAGCGTTTGTTTCAGTCCCACAACGGCAACGATGTCGCCGGCGCCGGCGGAGTCCAGGATTTTCCGCTCATTCGCGTGCATCTCAAATATTCTGGTAATATTTTCGCGCCGGTTGCGATTTGTATTCAAGATTCTGGTGCCGGACTTCAATCTGCCTTGATATATCCTCAGATAGCTCAGATCGCCGTGTGCATCGCTGGTGATCTTGAATGCCAGCGCCACAAAACTCGCGTTATAATCGCACTTGATGGATATTTTTTTGTCCTTGTCTGCCGGTTTGTACCCGGTCAGGACTTCCTTGTCCAATGGAGAAGGCAGATACGCCACGACACCATCGAGCAACCTCTGCACGCCGATATATTTCAAGGCGGAACCAACAAATACCGGATGAAGCTTGTTGCTTAACGTCCCCTTTCGAATTGCCCGCCTGATTATCTCGGCATCGGCCGGCTTGTCGTGCACAAAGCCATCCATCAGCTCGGCATCATGTTCGGCCGCAAGCTCAATCATCTTGTTCCTATGCTGCCTGGCAACGTCTTTCAAGTCGGCGGGAATGTCGGTCTCTTCAAACGTCGCCCCCATCTGCTCGGTCTTATAATATACAGCTTTCATTTCTATCAAGTCTATAATCCCGGCGAAAGCACCCTCAGCTCCAATGGGAATCTGTACCGAAATCGGATTAGCGAGAAGCTTGTCGCGGATGCTGTCCACGCTCATCTCAAAGTCGGCGCCGACCTTGTCCATCTTGTTCACAAAGCACAGACACGGCAGATTGTACTTTTGCCCTTGCCTCCAGACCGTCTCGCTCTGTGCCTGCACGCCCTCGCTGGCGTCAAACACCGCCACCGCGCCGTCGAGCACACGCAACGATCTTTCGACCTCGGCGGTAAAGTCAATGTGTCCCGGTGTATCGATCAGGTTGATCTCAAAGCCCTCCCAGGGACATTTTGTCGCTGCTGAGGTGATCGTAATGCCTCTTTTTTGTTCCTCCTCCAGGTAGTCCATGACTGCCGTACCGTCATGCACCTCTCCCATCTTGTACGTTTTGCCCGTATAGTAGAGTATCCGCTCGGTAACCGTTGTTTTACCGGCGTCGATATGAGCCATGATGCCGATATTGCGTAGTTTTTCCAGAGCGCTCGACATGATTCTTCTCTCGTATCCCAGTGCAACCGCCCCGGATACGCCCACGGATCGACCCGCCGGAGCAGCAATTCGCGCCACAATACGACATAAAAAAACTGCCACGGTCATTCTCAAGAACGCACCATGGCAGCAAAAATCAACAACTCTTACCAGGCGAAATGAGCAAACGCTTTATTCGCCTCAGCCATTCTGTGGACATTTTCGCGGGTCGTCATGGCGCCGCCGTGTCCGCCGTACGCATCAATCAGCTCCGAGGCCAGACGCTCGGCCATCGGTTTGCCCTTTTTGGACCGGGCCGCGACCAATATCCACCTGAATGCAAGCGATTGCTGGCGCTTGGTATTTACCTGCATCGGCACCTGATAACTGGCTCCTCCAACACGCTTGCTTCGAACTTCGATCAACGGTCTGACATTATTTACCGCCTTCTCGAACACCTCAAGTGCTCCGGCGTCCTTGACTCTATCGCTAATGATACCCATAGCACCATAGAAGACCTGCTGAGCGGTACTTTTCTTGCCTTCCCACATCAGGCAGTTGACAAATTTCGAGACCAGCTTGCTGTTAAACTTCGGATCCGGCTGCAATTGCTGACTTGAAGCAGTAAACTTTTTAGCCATTGTTTTCCTCGATTTGGTTGTTAGTACCCGGCGGCTGCGCACCCAACCAGCTACCAGACAACCAACTCATTTTGCTCTCTTAGCCCCGTACTTACTTCTGCCCTGTTTTCGATTGGCCACTCCGGCACAGTCAAGGACCCCTCGGACAATGTGATATCGCACGCCAGGCAGATCCCGGACTCGCCCCCCCCGAATAATCACCGTGCTGTGCTCTTGAAGGTTGTGGTCAACGCCGGGGATGTAGGCTGTGACTTCCTTGCCGTTCGTCAGCCTGACACGGGCGATCTTGCGCAGAGCTGAATTCGGCTTCTTGGGCGTCTGCGTCCTCACGATCAAACACACACCGCGCCTCTGCGGAGAACCGCTTATATCGGAGACCCGCTTGTGCCCCTTCGATTTGGCACGGGGACGTCTAACTAACTGATTTATCGTGGGCATAATACTCTTAATCCCTGATCTTAACTACCAAGTTACTTTGCTCGGTCATCGACAAAACAGCCCCGTATTATAATACTACCTATGCAAATGCCAAGAGATTTTTGGGTCCACAGGACAAAATTTTTTGCGAAAAACCAAAAAGACCTAGGTTTGGGGGTTCTGCAATCATAGAATATGGCCGGCACACAAGTCGCCCGGCCCCCAATCAGGCCGCCCGAGCCGAACACGGTTCCGGCATCGGGCCGGGAGTAAGCCTGCTGTATTCAATTCCACACATGCCTGACACGCGATTTTCCATTTGACATTTTCTGCACAAGGTGTTATAATACTATTTATGTTGTTGGAGGAATGGTGAGAAGGCTTCATTCTGCTTCATTCCAAGCTTTCCGCCATACGGAAAACTGAATTTCAAAGACTTAGCGGGGACGTGCAGAATCGCCTGCCCCGGCAGTCATTTTCTATCGAACAGGAGCACCGCATGGGAAAAGGAAATTTCCTTATCCCTGTTGCGGCAATTGTGGGCGGAAGTACTCGAACTCGAATTACCTCGGATAAGGTCGCAATGGGAAGAACGCGAAATCATTCAGAAGAGCGATTAGCCTGAGATTCGCAGGTAACAAGAGATGACCATACACAGCTTCATAGACAGGCTCACACAGCTTATTTCATGGCTGTACTACCAGCATCAGTGGGCGGAGTGGGAGATGCTGGCGATAGCCGTGGCAGCATTGGTTCCCCTCTTGTTAATCGCCAGGCAACAGCGCAAAGAAAAGCTCGGCAGAGGATATGCACATCAACTTCGAGAACGCTCGCCCATCATAGGTGTCAAATTGGCCAACGGCAAAGACAACCGCCAGGACATCGCAGACCTGAAGAGAGGCCGTTTGGCCTTTTTTCATCGAAAAAAAGACGAGGAGAGGACAACATCATCACAGTTGGACAGGTCAAGCGAGCAAATCAAACAACTCCAGGACGAAATCACCAAACGACGGCAAATCGAGGCACGTCTGGAGCAGCAACTCACCGAGCTAACGGCTGCCAACGAAAGACTCCAGCACGAAACCGCCGAAAGCAGGCAAACTGAGGAACGCCTCAAGCAACAGACCGCCGAGCTGCTGGCCACCAATGAGAAACTTCAGCACGGACTCGCCAAGCACAAACCGGTCGAAGACTTCCTCAAGAAGCAAATTGACCGGGCGCCGGCTGCCAGCAGCCCACGGACACACGACCTCACCACAGACACACAAACCGAACACATCGAGGGACAAGCCGCCGATGTTCCGGCAGCCCAACAACTACCCCGGGACAGCCTAAGCCGACGAGGGCACGAGAAAGGGGTACTCACGGAAAACCCAAAGCAGCCCGCCCACTCAAGACATACAAGCGAACCATTGGATGTTGAGAAGCTCAAGGCCATAGCCGCGCTGGCAAGACAGATTCAGGAACGCCCTCGGCGAGAGTAAGGCAAATCGGGCCACGAGCACCAGACACGGGCAAGGAACAAAAGCACGGCGCACTTGCCACAGCAAAGCATGTGGCGATTGTCTCCCGGGCTCTTGCCCAAGAGACAGAAAGTCCACCGCAGCAGCCCCGAACAAGCGAACTCCGGCCGGCCTGACAGAGGTTTCGAATCAGTTGATTCCCAAGGCTTCCCTGACGGCGGCATCGGCTTTTGCCTCGGCCTCTTTTGCCTCCTTGATTTCCGCAGCCTCTTCGAATTCCTTCGGCAGCGGAGCTTCGACGAGGTGTTTGACCCTCATGTCCAGATACGGCTTGAAAGCCGTCCCGGCGGGTATCAGGTGACCGAGAATTACATTTTCCTTCAGGCCGTGAAGTTCATCGATTTTGCCGGCCAGAGCCGCCTCGGTCAGAACCTTCGTTGTTTCCTGGAAGCTGGCGGCGGCGATGAAGCTCTCCGACCACAGCGAAGCCTTCGTAATGCCCAAGAGCAAAGTCTTGGCGGTCGCCGGCTTTGGCTTTCTGCCCGTAGCTCCGCGACCACCTATGCTTTCGATCTTCTCGTTGATGCTGGCGAGCTCTTTCTTGTCGATAATCTGGCCGACCTGCGAATCAGCAGCATCTCCAGCATCCACAATCTTGAGGCTGCTGGTCAACTTTTCGTTCTCTTTCTTGAATAGGAACTTGTCAACAACCTCACCCGGCAGGAACGCGCTGTCGCCGACCGATTCGATCTCGACCTTCCGCATCATTTGGGAACAGATTATCTCAATGTGCTTGTCGTTGATATTGACGTTTTGTGAACGATAAACATTCTGAATCTCTATCGTCAGGTACCTTTGCAGGGCTTCTTCGCCTTTGATTCGCAGAATATCATGCGGCACCAAGGGGCCGTCCGTCAGAGCGTCACCGGCCTCGGCCAAATCGCCGGTGTGAACGTTCAGATGCCTGTCACGCGGGACATGGTGCTCTTTTTCCATGCCGGATTCGCTTCGAATGGTGATCGTCATCTTGCCCTTGCGTTTATCGCTTCTCAGCTCGACTCTTCCGCTGATCTCAGCCATTGCAGCAGGGTCTTTAGGTTTGCGTGCTTCAAACACTTCAGTGACTCTGGGCAGACCTCCCGTGATGTCCTGGGTCCCCCCGGTAGCTCGAGGCTGATGAGCGAGCAATTGTCCCGCCTGCACCTGCTGGCCTTCAAGCACCTCGATTCTGGCTCCCGCCGGCAAATAGTGAACATCCAGGATCTTGCCGTCGGGATCCTCGATAATGATCTGCGGATGCTTGTCCCCCTTGTGTTCGATGACCACCGGTTTACCCAGTTGTCCTTTACGTTCCTCCTCAATGCCGATGGTCTCGCCCTCGATGATATCGACGAATCGTATCAGGCCGGCCACTTCCGCCAGGATCGGCGTACGGTGCGGATCCCATGTGAACAACGACAGTCCAGCCTTGACTTTCTGCCCGTCTTCAACCAGAACAATGGCACCGTAGGGGACTTTGAACCTGTCAAGCTCTCTGTCCTTCGCATCGAGGATGGCTATTTCGCCGTTGCGTTTTAGTGCAATTGTCCCTGTCTTGCCCTCGTCCTGCTTGATCTGAACTGCGTTTATGTCGCGATACTGAATCGCCCCGGCGTGGGTCGCTTTCTGCTCTCGCTCGAGAATGGCCCTGGAGGCGACTCCTCCGGTATGAAATGTCCTCAACGTCAACTGCGTTCCGGGCTCACCGATTGACTGTGCGGCAACGATGCCGACAGCCGAGCCCTCTTCGACCAACCGTCCGGTGCTCATATCCCAGCCGTGGCATTTGGCACAAATCCCAAACGGGCTGTCGCAGGTCAGGGGGCTTCTGACTCTGACGGCATCAAGACCCAAAGCCTCAATCTTCGCAGCCGCATCCGGAGTAATAACCTCATTCTCGCGCACGATCATCTCATCGGTAATCGGATTGCGAATATTGTCCCTGGCGGTCCTGCCGACAATAAGCTGAGACAGAGGAACATCCATCTGCTCACCTCTGCTGACCGTGCCTTTGGTAATGCCCTGTAAGGTCTGGCAGTCACGTTCCATGACGATGACATTTTGTGCCACGTCGATGAGTTTACGCGTCAGATAACCTGAATTGGCCGTCTTCAGGGCGGTATCCGCCAGTCCCTTGCGCGCTCCGTGCGTAGAGCTGAAATACTCAAGAACAGTCAACCCTTCACGGAAGTTCGACTTAATGGGTGTTTCGATGATCTCGCCGCTGGGCTTGGCCATAAGCGCTCTCATCCCCGCAAGCTGCTGAATCTGGTCAACGCTTCCTCGGGCCCCGGAATCGCTCATAAGGTATATTGGATTCAGATACGGCGAGCCGTCCTCCTTCTTGTCCTCTTTGAGACCTCGCATCATTTCATTGGTTACCGCGACTCGGGCACTTGTCCAGGCGTCAACAACCTGATTGTACCTTTCGCCCTCGGTCAAAACGCCATCGTTGTAGTTCTTCCGGATTTTGCCGACCTTCTTTTCAGTCTCCTCAATAATCTCGGCTTTCCGTGCGGGAATCTTCACGTCGGTGATCCCAAAACTCAGGCCCGCCAGTGTGGCATGTTTGAAACCCAGGTCCTTTATTCTATCAAGCAGGTCCACCGTTTCGGCGGAGCCCGCGAATTCGAAGCAATCGCTGATCACCCGGCTGAGCCTGCGCTGAGACATCGTCGTGTTGTAGAACGGCATTCCCGCCGGAAGCATATCATTGAATATGCATCGCCCCACGCTTGTTTCAACGATACCCGGGTTGTGAACTTCTTCCGAATCAGTGACAACCCTCGCTTTGTTGATCCGGACCCTAATCACTGTATGCAAATCGATTTTGCTCATTTCCAAAGCCATCATGGCCTCATAGGTATCTCGGAAGACATGCAGCTTTTCGGCTTCCGGGGCCTCACGCGTGGCCACGTGGGTCAAGTAGTAATTGCCCATGACCATATCCTGGGACGGGCCAACCATTGGCGATCCATTCGCCGGCGAAAAGATGTTGGAGGTCGTCATCATCAGGATGTGAGTTTCGGCCTGTGCTTCGACGCTCAACGGCAAATGCACGGCCATCTGGTCGCCGTCAAAGTCCGCGTTGAAGCCCTTGCACGCCAACGGATGGAGCATGATTGCATTGCCCTCAACCAGCACGGGCTCAAAGGCCTGAACACCCATTCGATGGAGCGTAGGCGCACGGTTAAGCAAAACGGGGTGCTGATGAATGACTTCTTCCAGGATATCCCAGACCTGCTCATCCCGTCGTTCGATCATTCTCTTGGCACTCTTGATCGTATCAGCCAACCCATGCTGTTTCAGCTTGCGGATGATGAACGGCTGATACAGCTCCAGAGCTATTTTCTTGGGCAAACCACATTGATGCAGTTTCAGGTCGGGACCCACCACAATGACCGATCGAGCCGAGTAGTCCACACGCTTGCCGAGCAAGTTCTCGCGAAATCGTCCCTGTTTACCTTTGATCATATCTGTCAGAGACTTCAGGGGCCGGTTGTTGCTGCCCAGCACAGACCTGCGGCAGCGGCCATTGTCCATCAGCGAATCCACCGCCTGCTGAAGCATTCGTTTTTCATTGCGTATAATCACTTCGGGGGCATTGAGGTCCATGAGCTTCTTCAAGCGATTGTTTCGATTAATGATCCTCCGGTAGAGGTCATTCAGATCGCTGGTCGCAAAATTGTCCCTTTCGAGCAGGACCAACGGTCTCAAATCCGGCGGAATCACGGGGACGACCTCCATGACCATCCACTGTGGCTTGTTCTTGCTGTTTGTTACCTGGTTAATAGTCTTGAGCCGTTTTGTAAGCTCCTTGATTTTCTGCTTGCTGCTGGTCTTCGTGATGGCCTGTCTAAGCTGGGCACTGATTTCATCCAGATCGAGGTTTTCCAGCAGCGACTTGATAGCTTCGGCCCCCATGGAGGCCTTGAACGATTTGCCATACTTGGTCGTGGCGTCCCTGTACTCCTCTTCGCTGAGGAGCTGCCCGACTTTTAGCGGCGTTTGTCCGGGGTCTGTAATCACATATTCCTGGAAATATATGATTTTCTCAAGGTCCGTGGATTTCATCGCCAGAAGGTTCCCAAGTCGATTCGGGATGGCCTTGAAAAACCATATATGCACAACCGGCGCGGCCAGATTGATGTGACCCATGCGTTTTCTTCGCACCCGGCTGTGAGTCACCTTAACGCCGCATCTGTCGCAAATAATTCCCTTGAACTTGGTCCCCTTGTATTTTCCGCACGCACATTCCCAGTCGCGTTCGGGCCCGAAGATTCTCTCGCAGAACAGGCCGTCCTTTTCCGGCCGATACGTACGATAGTTGATCGTCTCAGGCTTGCGCACCTCGCCGAAGGACCAGCTCCGAATGTCATTCGGACCGGCTAACGAAATCCTAACCGAACCGTAATCGTTAATGCGATCGTAAATACTTCCTAACATGTAAGGCCCCTCACAATCGATTTTGGCAATTCGATAATAATCGTTCCTACAAAGCGGTGCTTCCAAGCCGTTTCTTATCGAGCTGGATATTCAATCCCAATCCTCGTATCTCATTGCAGAGCACATCGAAAGACAGCGGTGTACCGGCTTCAAGCGTGTTCTGCCCTTTGACCATCGACTCATAGATTTTGGTTCGTCCCTCAACGTCGTCGCTTTTGACAGTGAGCATTTCCTGCAGTGCGTAGGCGGCTCCGTATCCCTCCAGCGCCCACACCTCCATTTCTCCGAATCGTTGCCCGCCGGTCCTGGCCTTGCCGCCCAACGGCTGCTGCGTAATCAGGCTGTACGGACCGGTTGCCCTGGCGTGAATTTTGTCATCCACAAGATGATGAAGTTTCATCATATAGATGTATCCGATGGTTGCCCCTTGATCAAACGGCTTGCCCGTCCTGCCGTCATACAACTGAATCTTGAGCGTATTGGGGATGTTCACAAAGAACTCATTAGCCGGCGGTACTTGTTTTTGTGCTTCGAGCTGAGCTTTTCGTTTGGCCATGAGATCGTTCGCTTCGGCGATCAGTTTTTTGACAACATCTTCAGTCGCCCCGTCAAAAACCGGCGTCACCGCGTCGAAGTCCAGCACCTTGGCCACCCAGCCGAGATGCGTTTCCAGAATCTGGCCGACGTTCATTCGGCTCGGGACGCCGAGCGGATTGAGCAATATGTCAAGAGGCGTGCCGTCTGCGAGAAACGGCATATCCTCCTCGGGCATAATCTTTGCAATGACGCCCTTGTTGCCGTGGCGTCCGGCCATTTTGTCGCCGATCGACAGCGTTCTCTTGATCGCGACGTAAACTTTGACCATCTGCAATACCCCGCTGGGCAGCTCATCGCCGTGTTTCAAAGTCTCGATTCTCTGCTTCTTCTCTTCCTGAATATCAACAATCCTAATCCAGAATCTATCGACGATTTTCTGTACGTCGTCCCGGAGCGAGGCGGGTTTGACCCATTTGGCACTGAAGCTCTCTATCTGTTCGTAAATAACCTCATCGTCCGTGCTGGCGCCGACTTTCTGACGCGTGGACGGGTCGATGATGTTGACCTCGAACTTGCCGTAGATGGCATCGATCATTTGCCTGAATATCAGGCATTCTTTGGCCCTCATTTGCTTTTCATATTCTTTGATCTGAGCCGCCAATTCTTTCTTCTGCTCGTCTGTGCCGGCGCCACGCCTGGTGAATCGCTCCGTCGAGATGACCACTCCCTCGTATCCGCTGGGCAGCTCAAGCGAATCGTTTTTGACATCTTCGCCGGCCCTGCCGAATATGGCGTGCAGCAGCTTTTCCTCGGGCGTCAATTCGGTCTTGCTCTTGGGCACGACCTTGCCCACCAGAATATCGCCGGGGCAGACCCTCGTTCCCTGCCGGACCACTCCATACTCGTCGAGGTTCCGCAGCGCTCGTTCACTGACATTGGGAATATCGCAGGTAAACTCCTCCTTACCGAGGCGCGTCTCACGGACCTCGGCAGTAAACTCGTCGATGTGGATGCTTGTAAAGCTATCGTCCTTGCAGAGTCTCTCGCTGACAATAATCGCGTCCTCAAAGTTGAAGCCGTCGAAGGAGACAAATCCGACGAGGACATTCTTGCCGAGCGCCAGCACGCCGTCGGCGGTACCGCCGCCGTCCGCTATGACCTGGCCCGCTCTTACCTTTTCACCCAGCCGGACCGTCGGCTTTTGATTGAGACAGGTTCTCTCGTTCAGGCCAATAAACTTCTCCAGCCGGTACTCGTCGGTATGGTTAATGACGATCCTGGTTGCATCGACCGCTGTCACGACGCCGCCGTTTGCGGCGTGAATGACCATACTTGAGTTCTGGCCAACGATCCCTTCTATACCCGTGCCGACCAAAGGCGGTTCCGTCCTGAGCAGCGGAACGGCCTGTCGCTGCATGTTCGAACCCATCAGAGCCCGGTTTGCATCGTCGTGCTCGAGAAACGGGATAAGCGCAGCCGAAATCCCGACAATTTGTTTGGGTGAAATATCGACGTAGTCAACTTCGTCGCTGGAGACATGGGCCAGCTCACCACTTTTTCGTGCAAGAACGAAGCCCTTATGCAATTTACCGCTCGCGGCATCCACCGCGCTGGGCGGAGCAAATATGGCTCTCATCTCGTCATCGGCACGCAAATACTCCACTTCGTCTGTGGCCTTGCCGTTTCTGACTTTGCGATACGGTGTCAGCAAAAATCCGTATTCGTCAACCGAAGCAAATATCGCCAGCGAGGCAATCAAGCCAATATTTGTTCCTTCAGGCGTTTCAATCGGACAGATTCTGCCGTAATGGCTGATATGAACGTCGCGAACCTCGAAGCCGGCCCGCCTTCTGTTCAACCCACCCGGCCCAAGAGCAGACAGACGCCTCTCGTGAGTCAATTGGCTCAGGGCATTGGTCTGGTCAACGACCTGACTCAACTCGCCGCGACCAAAGAAATAGTTGATGCTGCTCGAGACGCTCTTGGAATTGACCAGATCCGCGATCCGCACGGTCTGATCACCGTCTCTTTTCATACTCATTCGTTCCTGGACAGTGCGGCGCAGCTTCAGCAGCCCCTTTCGGATTTCGTCGGCGGCCAGCTCTTCTATAGTCCGCAATCTCCGGTTGCCAAGATGGTCGATATCGTCAACTTCGCCCTCGTTGTTCCGCAGCGCCGCTATGTACTTCATCGTGTTGAGGAAATCTTCAGGCCGAAGCGTCATCTCATCTTCGGCAACGGTCTGGTTGAACTTCCGATTGATACGGAACCTGCCCACTTTGCCCAGACGATAGCGGTTTGAATCATAAAATTTCTCTGCAAAGAAGATCCGTGCCTTTTCTTCGTTGGGTGGGTTGCCGGGTCTGAGCCTCATATAAAACTTCAATAGCGCCTGTTCATGACTCTGGCAATCATCTTCCGCGAGCGTGTTCAGAATAATCGTATCTCGAATGCCCTCTATCACCTCTACCGTCGCCGATTCTTTCGCCTTCCTGGAGGTTTTCTGCTTCTTGTCGCCCTTCGCAGGCGATTTTTCGTACGCAGCCTGCACCACGGAGACCTTGTCGCCTATCTGGGTGGCGGCCTTGGCTATGATCTCACCTGAATCCGTATCCACTATCGGTTCGGCGGCCCACATCGTCGGCGCAAGTTTGTCTATCGGCATAGCTTTTATTGGATAGAACAAGCGCAGAATTTGCTCTGTGGTCCCATAGGCAGGGTCCATGGCCCGGAGGAAGATAGTAGCCGGTATCTTGCTGGACTGGTCAATTCGGACAACCAACACGTCCTTGGTTGTTACCCCTATTTCTATCCAGCTGCCTCTCTCGGGTATGACTCTGCCTCCGTGCAGCACCCTGTCGCCTTCTTTGCTTTCAATGAGAAAATCAACGCCCGGACTTCGGTGCAGTTGGTTAACGATGACGCGCACCGCCCCGTTGACAATGAATTCGCCACCGCCTATCATCACCGGCATTTCGCCGATATACATCGCCTGCTCAGCCAGATCCGCGCCCTCTTTGCTGCGCAGTCTGCACCAGATCTTTACCGGGTAGCCGTACGTCAGCCGCAACTGTCGGCATTGAGTGGGCGTGTAATGTGGCTTCTCCATCTCGTAGTAGAGATACTCCAGGAGCATTTTCTTGTCATAGCTTTCGATAGGAAACGTCTCCCGAAACAGGGCTTCCAGTCCGACGCATTCTCTCTTCGTCGGCGGCACGTCTTTCTGCAGGAATTTCTCATAGCTTTTCCTCTGTATCGCCACCAAGTCCGGGATCTCAACGGCGTCGCGTACCTTGCCGAAATCACGAACGGCTCGGCCTGCACTGTTCTCACGCATGGCTCATCTCCAGCATTAAATGCCCCAACTATCATGTAGGAGTAACACTTTCCGGCCTGCCAAATGCCGACTCCCACAAGGACAGGCGCTCAGGCTGCTCCTGTTTACGCTATTTCCACCACCGCACCCGCCGCTTCAAGCTGCTTGCGGGCCGCCTCAGCGTCTTCCTTACTCAGCCCCTGCTTGACCGGCTTCGGCGCGCCTTCGACAAGATCCTTGGCTTCTTTCAATCCCAATCCGGTCAGAGCTCTGACCTCCTTAATAACCTGAATCTTCTTATCGCCGAATTCCTTCAGGATTACGTCAAAACTGGTTTTCTCCACTTTTTCCTCGGCCTGGCCCGGCGCCGCGGGTCCCGCCATGACAACAGCGCCGCCGGCAGCGGGCTCGATACCATATTCTTCCTTCAGATAGTCGCCCAGCTCCTTGGCTTGCATCAGTGTCAGAGCGACTATTTTGTCGCCGAGCGCCTTAACATCGCTGCTCCATTTTCTTGCCGATTCGTCTTTCTGTGCCTTTTTTGTCTCTTTCGTTTCTTTGATGTCTGTTGTTTGTTCTTCCGACATTTCTGTCAACTCCTATTACCTAAGACCTGGTGGTAGCCGAAACTACGCCGTTTCGTTTAACCCCATCCATCATCAGGACGGGGACAGCCACACAGGCAGTTTCGTATTTCATTTTACGCGGCCTGTTTTTCACCACTCTCTGCAATGGTATCTATGCACCCTGCGATAACTTGCGCCGGAGCACCCACGGCCGAGACCAATCTCCTTGCGGGCGACTGTAACAAGGTAATAATTCCACCCAACAACTCGGCTCGCGTCGGCATCTTTGCAAGCTCTTGCGCCGCTTTGGCACCCAAAGCCGAGCCCTCAAGAAAAGCCCCCTTTAGCTCAATCAAGGGGATCTTTTTGGCCCACCCGACTATTTCCTTGGCAACATCAACAATACTGTCACCGCCGTAAGCAACGGCACAGGGGCCGCTGAACAACGTCGCCGCCGGTTCCATCCCCTGTTTGCATAGCGCTTTCTTGAACAGAGAATTCCTGACCACCGACAACCCAATACCTTTTCGTTGCAGCTCGCCGCGCATCAGATTATTGTGAACTCCATTGACGCCCTTGGTGCTGATAACCAGGAACTCCCGCACATTCTCGTCAACAATTTTCTTTTCCAACTGTGACTGCAACAACTCTTTTACGTATCTGCTCATTCTATCACCTGTACTTCATACGTGCCTGTCAAGAGCACACCCATTAATCTACATAGCTCAACTATCAAAACTTAAACTGATCGAGCCCCGAATGCTCAAAATGTTAGCCCGTTTAGTATTGAACTTACCTCTTAAGAACCGAACCTCGCGGCTTTCTCTCTTGGCCGTTTGTGCTTGTCTTGAATTTTGCACGCGGCGCCTCAAACTTCACACCGGACTTCATCGTTTACGTTTCAGATGCTCACGATGATGCCGGGACCCATTGTCGCAGATAGACACATCTTTTTTATGTATGTACCTTTGGCCGTAGTGGGCTTGATTTTCTTGATATACGAGACAAACGCCTCGATGTTTTCCACCAGTTTCGCAGGCTCGAAACTCTGCTTGCCAACTACGGCATGGACATTGCCGCCGGCATCGTTTCTGAACTCGACTTTGCCTGCCGCAAATTCAGCCACCGCCGTCACAACGTCAGCCGTCACAGTGCCATTCTTCGGAGAAGGCATCTTTCCCTGCGGCCCAAGCACGCGACCAAGTTTGCCTGCTTTTCCCATCACCTTTGGTGAGGCGATAGCCACGTCGAAGTCCGCCCAGCCATCCGATATTTTCTTGATCAGCTCATCGCAGCCGGCCTCAATAGCCCCCGCCTTTCGGGCAGCCTCGATGTCCGAATCCTCGCAGAAGGCAATGACTTTTTTCTGCTTACCTATCCCATGGGGCAACGATATGGAGCCCCGAATCAACTGATCGGCTTGTTTCGGGTCGATGCCCAAGTGCAGCACGCACTGTATGCTCTGGTCAAATTTCACCGACTTAAACGATTTGATCTTCTCGACCGCTTCAGGCAGGCTGACCGCCTCTTTGCTCACCTGTTGCGATTCTCTCACGTACCTTTTACTTTTCGCTCGCATAGATCACATCTCACATGGAGTACCATTACTTTCACTAATCAACTACTTCTATGCCCATACTTCGGGCCGTCCCTCTGATGATCTTTTCGGCCTGCCCCAAATCGTATGCGTTCAAATCCTTGAACTTGGCCTGGGCGATCTTACGCAACTGCTCGGCGCTGACTTTTCCGACCGTCTCTTTGCTGGCGGTGCCACTGCCCTTTGCGACTTCGGCTGCCTGTTTCAGCAGCACCGCCGCCGGAGGGCTTTTGACTTCAAAGGTAAAACTCTTGTCCGTAAAAACGGTTATCACTACCGGCACGGTCGTTCCGTTAAGATCTTTTGTTCGCTCGTTGAACTGCGAGACGAATTGCCCTATGTTCACGCCGTGCTGACCCAGAGCGGGTCCGATCGGCGGGGCCGGCGTCGCCTGTCCGCCCGGTGCCTGCAACTTAATCGTTTTTGCTACCTCTTTTTTGGCCATTCTTCACCCTTTGATTCTTGAAGTTCTTGCTTTTGGAAGCCCGCAATTCCAACTTGCCGGGGCAACTACATTTTCTCGATCTGCCAATATTCTATGTCGAGCGGCGTGCTTCGGCCGAATATCGTCACGATGACGTTCACAATCCCCCGCTCGGAATCAATCGAATCGACGACCCCTTCGAAGTTTTCAAAGGCGCCTTCCCGAATTTTGATCATATCCCCCTTCTTGAATTCCACTTTGATGCTCGGCGCCTCCTCGGGCTTTTCGGCCTCAAGGAGCATCTTTGCCACATCGGTATCCCGCATGGGCGTCGGAATTCCCTCTGTTCCGATAAAATCACCCACCCCGCCTGTTCCTTTGATCATAAACCACGCTTTTTCAGGAACCCGGCCGTCCTCGGTTGACTGCATCTCCATAAAAACGTAGCCGGGATACAACTTTCGCTTGTGAACCGTCTGTTTGTTGCCGCGGATGCGCTTGATCCGCTCGATAGGCACCTCGATTCGGCCAATAATATCGCTCAAACCCTCCCTTTCCACCTTCTGGGCAAGAGCATCCCTGACCTGCACTTCTTTGTTCGCCGCAACTCGTAGAACGTACCACTGCATATTGACACCTTGTCTCACATCTCATTCGAGATACGATATCAACCCAAGAGCCATGCGAAAAACGCGCTAAAGCCGATATCGGTGGTTCCCAGAAGTATCGCCATGATAATCACCACCACAATAACGACGAATGTCGAAACAGTTATCTCTTGCTTACTTGACCAGCTCACTTTCTTCATTTCGCCTTCGGCGGCAATCATGAAGTCGGCGATGGAGGGCCTGTTAACCAACCAGGAAGTCAAAAGAGCCAGAACAGCAAACAACCCGGTCGGGACCATCGTTGCAATCCACAGCGTGGTTTTGTTGCTCAGACCCCACGATGCGGCTTCCAGTTTTCCGTAAAGCCGCAAGCAGCCTAATCCAACGACGATCGCTACGGCAAAAGCGCTGCACAGCCTCGTGTACTTGCCCTGGCCCCGTTTATAAATATCGAAAACCATATTCACCTCGCATACACTAACCAGAAGCGAATTTACCAGTCTCGCATCTCCCTTCGCGCTTCAAAACAGGCCAGGAGGGAATCGAACCCCCAACCTTCGGTTTTGGAGACCGACGCTCTGCCAGTTGAGCTACTGGCCTACTCAATTGACTGTTGATTATTTTTCTTATTACTCACGCTCGTTTTCGACGCCCAATTCCCCATGCTTCAACAAGCAAATTATTTGCGTCGAACCTTGTGAACAGTATGCTTACGCTCGCCCTTGCAGAACTTCTTGAGCTGCAACTTCGGCGCACCTTCCGCAACACTAACACCTGTGCGATAGTTTCTGCTGCTACATTCGCTGCACTCAAGCCAGACATATTCCCTTTTGCTTTTCTTTTTAGCCATAAGAATCGTCCCAACCAAGCAGGGCTACGTACGCAAAAACCATCGGATTATTGTGCCTAATGTCCGCCGGGATACGTTGGCCGGCGCGACACCCATGATTCTTGACGCTCGATCCCAGACAGTTCTCAGAAATACCTACGCAAGGATCTTAGTTACCACACCGGCTCCGACGGTCCGGCCACCCTCACGAATTGCAAAACGAAGCCCTTCCTCCATAGCAATCGGGGAGATAATCTCCACTTCCATGGCTATGTTATCACCCGGCATACACATCTCCGCGCTCTTGCCTTCCCTGCTCATCAACGCAAGAACCCCGCCCGTAACATCGGTAGTCCTGAAATAAAACTGTGGCTTGTATCCTGCGAAGAACGGCGTATGGCGGCCGCCTTCCTCTTTGGTCAGAACATAGACCTCAGACTGAAACTTCGTATGTGGCGTAATACTGCCGGGTGCCGCGATAACTTGCCCGCGTTCCAAATCCTTCTTTTCCACGCCTCGCAAAAGCACACCGATGTTGTCGCCGGCCTGGCCTTCGTTGAGCGTTTTGTTAAACATCTCCACGCCCGTAACAACGGTCCTGCGTGTTTCTTTCGCAAGCCCGACGATTTCGATTTCCTCCCCGGTGCGGATTCTGCCTCGGTCCACGCGGCCGGTGCCCACCGTGCCTCGGCCCTTAATACTGAAAACGTCCTCAACCGGCATCAGGAAGGGCTTGTCCACCTCACGCACCGGGATGGGAATATACTTGTCCATTGCATCGAGTAGCTGGATAATCGCCTGGCAGGAAGGGTCATTAATGCTCTCGGCCCTCATCGCCTGGATCGCGCAACCGCGAATCAAAGGAACATCGTCGCCCGGGAACTCATACTTGTTCAGCAGATCTCGTATTTCCAGCTCCACCAAATCAATCAACTCCGGATCGTCAACCAGGTCCACCTTGTTGAGAAAGACCACGATACACGGCACATTCACCTGGCGGGCAAGAAGGATATGCTCTCGCGTCTGGGGCATTGGGCCATCAGCCGCGCTGACCACCAGGATCGCACCGTCCATCTGGGCGGCCCCGGTAATCATGTTCTTCACGTAGTCCGCATGGCCGGGACAGTCTATATGTGCGTAGTGCCGATTTTCCGTTACATACTCCACATGCGCCGTCGAGATCGTCAGAATCTTGGTCGGGTCGCGCCGGCCCTGAGCCTCCGACGCCTTGGCGATTTCGTCATAAGACTTAAACTTCGACAGCCCCTTGAAATCCATCACCCTCGTCATCGCAGCCGTCAAAGTCGTCTTGCCATGATCCACGTGACCGATAGTTCCAACGTTGACATGTGGTTTCGTCCGCTCAAATACAGCCTTAGCCATCTTAATGTAAACCTCCAATGTGCCGGGTTAGCATTTACTTGTTCCCTATCTGATTCCTGCGATAAACTTCTTTTCAACCTCTATAGTCAACTCACAGCCGAGATTACTGACACTCGGTGTAAGACAGCCCTGGCTAATGCTGTCTTAAGCCCTTAGCAGCCACCATCTCGGCTTAGCCTGCTTGCATTTAGCTGCTGATGGGGCTTGGACCCATGACCTCGTCCTTACCAAGGACGCGCTCTACCACTGAGCTACAGCAGCGAAACCCTGATTCACCAACCGACACTACCGCGGTGAGTCGGGTCGAAACAGCTTCCATATCCGGCCAAAGGGCCGCAAAACACAAACAACACCCCTTGTTCCTGCTCCATTTGCTTACAGACTGAGCGCAGGAATCCATGATTTTCAAACAGTGTTTTAATAATATAAATCGCATACTCTATCGAATTAGCCGCAAGAGTGCAAACAGAAAAAGCAAGAAAATTATAAAAAAGCGAAAAATTTTATTTCTTTGCACAAACCAATGCGAGATCGGTTCTTTCGGCGCAACAGCACAAAAGGCTCGCCGGCAACATGTTCAACAAACCTATATCCCTTCCAGTCAGCCATTCCAGACTTCCACGTGAACGTTGGTCGAAGGTGAAAAGCACGAGAAACCGGCAGAAAACAGCCAAATTGCTCACTTCCCATCAGCAGCAGGCCCAGGGTTCCCGCCCCGACCCGAAGTCGCAAAACGTGCATCGGCAAAATCCACAAACTGCTGCCAGTCGTATTCTGTCAAAGCGTGCCCCCCGGAGCGGACGTGGTAGCCAATCCTGCCTTTTTGGACGGGTTGATCAAGATCGGGCATCTGGTCAGTGCCCAATCCGTCAACACCAAGCAGACGATAGACGGGATCTGCACCTTTGCAGGCCAGAAACTCACCTCGAGGATCGGCCCACAGGTCCTCATCAGCACTGGTTACATACGCCGGACGCGGCGCCGTCAAGGCAATGAGCATGTGCTGATCCACCGGCAGATTGTCTTCTTTGCCGTTGTATCCCCTGAAATTCTCGCAAAACCAGTGCGGAAAGCTCGTATTGATGCGTTCTACGGTCTCGCCGAACCGCCGTCTGCTCAGAGCCGCCCCGCCGCACCCGGAGTTGTTTGATATCACGATTGCAAACCGCTCGTCCTGAGCCCCGGCCCAAAGAGCGGTCTTGCCCAGCCGTGAGTGCCCGAGGACGGCCACGTGCGTCCGGTCAATATCGGCGTCGGTCTCAAAGTAATCCACTGCCCGGCTCAGCCCCCACGCCCAGGCGCCGATGGAACCCCAGGCGTCGGGCGCACGCTTGCCGTCGAGAATTTTGTCAAAAACCGGGTGCACGCCATTCTTGAAGCCGTCGTGGAAGTCCGGATCGATATCACCATAGTATATCGTTGCCAGGCCGTAACCTCGCTTGAGAATCTTCTCGACCGGATAGCTCGAATAGGCTGTGCCCCTGGACTCTTCCGTCGCGCGGTTATCTACGACTCCGCGTCCCGGGCGCATCCAGCTTGCCGATAACTTGATGGCCGGATCGGGGTGGATTGTATGATTACCGCCAAAATTCAAAATCACAAAGGCGGGAACAGGCTTCTTGGCCGCGTTAGGCAGATAGATCAAGACATCCATTTTTGGTCCGTCTTTCTCGCCGGTGAAGTACACTGTTACTTGTTTACGAGTAGCCAAGCCCCCAAGTGCCTTCCGGTCAAGGTCGAAAACCTCGAAGGTCATATTCTTCGGCCGGCCGATGGGCGCCCGACCATAAACATGGGTCCGGAATAATTCGAGTATTTCCGGCCGGCGTTTGGCCTGCCAAGTTGCGGCGTCGGTCACTCTCGTGCCGTCGGATGCCACGAGGGGGTCAGGCAAAACGTACTTCGGAACGTTCTGCTCGTCATAGTTGGTCTCGGATCGCTGTTTCGTAAGTTTATCGACCAACTGAGGTGAGGCTTTCCAACCGCCGTTCGCGGCACCATCAAAGCCAGGACTCTCGGCGAGGAAAAAAATGGAGCTGCAAACAATCGACAATGTTGTGAGTAGTTTACCGTTGAGCATACAAAAAACCTCCAAATCTGACAAATCACTCAATTGTAACCAGCAATGTTGCAGCCGGTCAATACCTAAAATATGGATCTGCCGTTGAAGCTTCAGAGGGCACGTATAGATTCAGGCCGCGCCCTTTGCAGGTGATGCCGGACAGGCGAGCCGCTGACCACCCACGCAGGAAAGATGTTGCACAAGCTAATTCCATCCGGCGAGATAGGAACCGCTTTGTCTGTCTGGAGTATCGCATCGAATCCGGAACCTTTGCAGTTTCATCGAAAACGAGTTAAAGGGGGTTCCATCCTTGCTGCAAAATTCCGCGGCGTCCACCGTATGCGTTTCTCCGGCGGGTATTCTGGGGACATTCAGGCCAAAAGGCTCCCCAAGTACCGCAGAAGTAATCTCCAGTTTGACATTCTCCCAGTCGAACGAATCGTTGTTGGATATGACAAATCTCGCTCCGGCGAAGGTAACCTTTGCATTCAAGTGAACCGTTGGACTCTCCGGCGGTCTGTGGACGGCGGGCGAGGGCTTCTTGGCAGGCGCGCCGTGAAAGAGAACCAGATAAGTCAGGATGACAGCGACAGCAACACCCAGCGCGACCGAGCTGTGGACCTTTCGAGCGGATCGTCGGTCTTCCTGCAAATGAAGTTGCTCAAGGCGTCTCTCGACCGATTCTTCGTCCAACTTGGCGCCACAGAAAAAGCACTTGGCCGCCTCGGCGTCGATCTCCTGTCCGCAGAATGGACACTTCTCCGTTCCCATCTCCGCTCACCTCAAAAAACCTCGGTATTGGGGTGCGGCGCAAATATACTCAAACCTAAGAGCGCCGGCGAAACGGAATTATGTTTGCCTTACGGGTGCAAATTCAGGTGAAGATCGCCCGTTTTTTTGAGGCATCTGAGAGACACAGTCTCCTTAATCTCGTCTCAGTTTCCTTCTGAAAACGATGAAGCATATCTTATCAGCTTGCCGTTTTCCGCTCTAATCGAACTGATTTTAGCAGCGTACACGCGCATGGTCAAGGATTTCCAGAATCGAACTTGGTTTTTTTGTGGCACTCTGAAACACAACAAAGAAGCCCGTCCGGCCATGTGCGATCAAAGTTGCCGGTGTATCGCTACAGCGTATGTTCATCATTCGGCCCTATGGAAGATGCGCCGCAGGCAAGTGTGTCAGGGGGGTTCCACATTCCGCCCCGTTCGAGAATGCCGGACAACAAGTGGCTCCGGCTGGCTGCGAGACTTGGTTCAGACGGCTATTGCCCGGGCACGCACAGAGGATTCTCGCCATCGGCCAACTGCCAGTCAACAGCGAATCTTGCATATCTCGATACCGCACAAGTCTTTACGTAAAATGGCGGTGCCGTCGAGGACGCACCGCGATTTACTTCAGGTGCTGTTACGATCTTGACTTTCTCAGTATTCCCAGAGATGCCCACCACGCCACGAAACAGCCGTAGGGCGAGAATCGCCTCTTCCAGCTAACCGGCCAACTGCTGTAGCTTGTCCGGCTCCTCGCCCTTGCCTAATCGGACCCTCCAACCCTCAAGCCATTGGCGCCATTTCGGCCTGCTTTTTGGAACTTTTATCGCATACAGTGCCTTGAGAACCTCGTTCGGATCGGCCCCATCAGGTGGCTGTTCAAAATAATCGTGAATCGACCGTATAACAATGTTGTTTGAGTCCAAGTCTGCCTTCGACAGGTAGCTCCCTGCTAATTCGGCGACGCGTTCCGCCTTTGACCCCTTCAAACATGCATCCAACAGCTTCGGCAGAATTGCCTCTTTCTCTCCCGACGTCTGAGCAGCGTCATATTGCATGCCGAAGTAGTCTGCGGCGAGGGCAAATTGGCCCGTTGTGTAGTATAGCTCAGCCAATTTCCTGCGAGCCTCCGACCTGTATTCGCTGACGCTCCCTGTCTCAGCGGTCTTGAGAAAAGCGATCTTCTGCTCATTAGACAAGTTGCTGTTTTGCGATGTGAGCTTGTCCACCCACTGCTTCCAGGCGACGGTGTCGGAGTCCTTGAGATCTCTGAGTATTTTCAACATGGCCTGCCAAGCCGCCTCACCTTCGGAGTTCAAGCCCAGCTTCTCGGATAACCAGCTCAAGTCTTCTTTTCCGCCGACTTCGTCGGCCAAAGCGATAAGTTTCCTTTTCAGTATCGCACTGGGATCATTGACAAAGTCTCTCCTCAACAGTCTCAGGGCGATTGTCTTGTCAATATAGATAAGGCCGTCCACAGCCGCCTCCCGGACAAAGTCCGTCTTATCGCTCAAGGCTGCTTCAAAGAGATCGCCAAACTGCTTCTTCGCCTGAGTCTTGTGGACACTCTGAGGTGTGCAGAGGCTGGCCATCGCGTTGAGCAACTCTCCCCGCAGGATCCCGTCGGAGCCCTCCGTGAGCCCTCTGTATCTTTCGGCAAGCAGAACAAGATATCGGTCAACATCATCGGCCGTCAAGCCATTCTGCTCGACGAGTTTTCGCATGACTTCGGCCCCTTTCCGTGCCTTCGCCGGGGCCGGATCAGCCAAATAGATTGCCGCCCATTCCAGGGTCTGCTGCCTGATCTCCGCAGGAATTTTGACCGTGGAATTTGGCAGAAACGCGATATAACATGCGCCCCCGAGCGCGCCGAACAACTCCGTTGCAACCTCGTCGTCCGGTTCGGCCTCAAGCTGGGCCAGGAGAGATTGTGCCGAATTTACTTCCCCCATAACGGATAATACGGCGGCCACCTTGAGTCGAACAGTTCTGTCACGGTCCGAAATCAGATTGATCAAGACGGGCCCCAGCTTCTCCGGCAGCCTCGTTCCCGGCGCCACTCGCCATTCATAGGCCCTCTCCAGCGCCCACAACCTCACCTCTGCTTTCGAGCTACGCAAATGCTCCTCCAAAAAGCTACACTTGGTGGTATCGTCGCCAAGGGCGCCATAAATCTTGCCCAACGCTGCCAAATAGGCCCCTCGCCAGAAATCTGTCTCGCTTCTCAGATCGCGAATCTGTGCTTCCCGGCGAATCAGCCAATCGCGAAGGAATTCGTTCTTGCCTTTGCGTTCAAGCTCGGAGATGATTTGCTCTCGCATCTGACTATCTCGGCCCACCGGTATGCTCAGAGAACGCAGAGCCTCCTCCGATGCCGCCCCCACTTGCCTGTCGGCATCGTCAACCAGCTTTATGAGCTGGATCGTAGCCGCCATGTCCGGTCGCAGCTTCAGCGCACCTATAGCATTCAGTCTTGTCCTGACGGGCTTTGAGGCATCTGTAGCTATGTCTTCGAGCGACTTTCCTATTTTTTCATACTCGAAAATCAAGGTGGCCTCCGCAGCCAACTGGGCCTCGTTATCCATTTCAGTATCCAAAACGCCGAGCACGGGCTGGATAAAATCTTCCTTATTCTTCAGAGCTTCCTTTGATGGTCTGGCTTGAATCAGCGCCCTGCAAACAGCCATACGGGCGGCACTATTCTTGATCTGCTTCAGTGTGTCGATGAGGAACTTTCTGGCATCGGGGTTTTCGCTGAACAACATCACGCTCGCGGCCTTTGTACGTATCTGGTCATTCGGGTCGTTGAGCAACGCATTTTTGTTGATCTCCGACTGCTCATCCGGTTTGACCTCAGCGGATGCTGTGCTTTCCCGTGAGGCATCCTGTGGAGTGCCGGCCGACAGCATGGATTCATCTGCACCCATGCCCGCCTGTCCGGCTGCGGCTCGCTCCGCCCAGACCAACTGAGATACGAGCGCGAAAATCAACAAGACAATTAGGTATGACCCCTTCGTGCTCATTCGGATGACCCAATAGTAACTGCCGGTTACCCTTTTGCGGCATCCATGCCCATGAATTCCGGCATTATACTAATACTCAAATCCGTCCAAGTCAAACAATTTCGTGCATAGATGCGCGAAAATTGACAACTAACAATAGACCTACGGTCTTGGATGGAATTTTCTATGAATTTCTCTTAGCCTTTCCTGGTCAACGTGCGTATAAATTTGTGTCGTCGCGATGTCCACGTGGCCTAACATTTCCTGCACGCTGCGCAAGTCCGCGCCCCCGGCCAGAAGATGGGTTGCGAAGCAATGCCTCAGCGTATGTACGGTCAAGTTCCTGGGCATCCCCGCCCGGCTTGCATATTTCTTGACCAATCTCCAAACCTCAATCCGGCTCATGGGCCGGCCTGTTCGGGAAAGCAGCAGGAAATTGCCGCTGAAGGGCTTGGCCAGCCGGGGACGAAGACTCCCCAGGTACTCGACGACTGCCGCAACGGCAACTTTCCCGATTGGCACCACACGCTCTCTATTGCCTTTGCCGAGGCATCGCAGGTAACCGATATCAAGGTTCAAGTCCGAGATTCTCAGCTCCGCCAGCTCGCTGGCGCGTACTCCGGTGGCATAAAGCAATTCAAGCATTGCCTTGTCACGAAGATAGAAAGGTTCAGCGTCAGAGGGGGCATTCAGCAAATCGACCACTTGCCGTTTGCTGGCTATGGTCGGCAATCTCTGCCAGAGCTTTGGACTTTCGAGGATCCCGGAGAAGTCATCTTTGAGAAGGCCCGTAAGTCTGGCGAATCGCAGAAACATCCTCACGCCGACCAGCGAGCGTTTGACCGAACTCTCGCTTTTTTGCCGCTGAGTCAAGGTTCGCAGGTAGTTCTGGATAATCGCCGGCTTTATTTGCTGGAGGTGGCCGATCCTGCCGGCCTTACAGTATGCCAGAAAGTCCTTCAGGTCGCGGCCATAAGCCAGAACCGTGTTTTCGGACAGCCCGGCCTCGACAGTCAGGTAATCGAGGAAGCTCTTGACGTCTCGTCCCAGTGGCAAGGAGAGAATCTTTTGCCCAACAGATTGCACTTGTGTCGAGGGCATATCGGTACTCGCGGCTCGCACCCGGCTTTAGCGGACGTAAGAAATAGCTTCCTGCTGCCTAAACGTTACGTATTGCAGTACTGTCATCGGCATTGGAAGGGTCCATCCTTTAGCCGGCAAGCCTCACGCCGGACAAAATCAGGAAAACCCGCCGGCGCAGCAATTGGCTCTTGCGTTTGGAGGTCCATGCAATAGAATTGGGCGGCATGAAGAATATCGAGCTTGATCGTCGGGTGGATGGCCCATGCAAATGAACAAGAGAAGGCAGAAGCACCCAGACTCCAGACTCAGGCGTCGTATGTCGTGGGTCTTGGGTCTTGCGTCGTGGGTCTTGGGTCTTGCGTCGTGGGCGGGCTGCGCCCAGCAACAGCCCAGAGAGCTGACGGGACAAATCTACATCCCAGATATAGGGAAGGCCGAAACGATGGAGCTGGCCGAGGATGTCCTGGCCAACATGCACTTTACAATAGAGAAAGCGGATATCCCAAATGGTTTGATAAGAACCAGACCTTTGCCGGGGGCGCAGTTCTTCGAATTCTGGCGCAGCGACAATATCGGGCCCGATAACAGCCTTGCGGCCAATCTGCACACCATTCGCCGGACCGTGGAGCTGGACATAAGCCGGCGAGGTGAAGAACTGTGCATCGGCTGCAACGTCCGGGTCCAAAGGCTATCCTTGCCCGAGCGAGATGTCAGCAGCAGCGCCCGGGCGTACGAGATGTTCTCCAGAAGCAGCCCATCGTTGCAGAGACTCACTCTCGATCCGCAACAGAAGAAAAGCATGGCCTGGATCGATTTGGGGAACGATGCACAACTTGCGGAAGAGATTCTACGACGGATTGAAACACGCATGGTACGCCAGACCGGCAATGAGCCAAAAGTGACGGGGAACCAGATATGAGAGTGCTGGTCTGCGGCGGAGCAGGGTACATCGGCAGCAATATGACCGCCCTGTTGGCCGCTGAAGGGCATGAGCCGGTCGTCTTTGACAATCTGAGCAAAGGCCATCGAGCGGCGATCCGAAACACGGAGTTTGTCCAGGGTGATCTGGCCGATTATGATTTGCTTGCTGAGACGCTCGGCAAGTGCAGGATCGAAGCGGTCATGCACTTTGCCGCTTTTATCGAGGTCGGCGAGTCCGTTCAGGAACCACTCAAATTCTACCGTAATAATCTCTGCTTGACACAGAATTTGTTATCGGCGATGGAATCGGTCGGCGTAAAGAAGTTCGTCTTCAGCAGCACGGCAGCCGTTTACGGCATCCCGGCGAGTGTGCCGATTACCGAAGATTCGCCAACCAGGCCTATCAATCCGTACGGTGAAACGAAATTGGCGGTTGAACGGATGTGTCACTACCAAAGCCGGACGGGAAAGCTCGCGTACGCATCGCTGAGATATTTCAACGCCTGCGGCGCGGGTGACAACGCCACTCTCGGCGAGGACCATCGGCCCGAATCGCATCTGATTCCACTGATTATCCAGGCGGCTATGGGAAAACGCCGTGAAACAAGAATCTATGGAACCGATTACGAAACGCCCGACGGCACCTGCATTCGCGACTACATCCATATCAGCGACCTGTGCAGGGCACACCTGCTGGCGTTAGATAAGCTGGACGAAAAGCCCGAACTGGTATATAACCTGGGAAATGAAAAGGGCTATTCGGTAAGAGAAGTAATTGAGACAGTGAAAAAGGTGTCGGGCAAGAATTTTTGGGTGGTGGAAGCAGACCGTCGAGCGGGCGACGCCCCTATATTAACGGCCGACGCCCGGAAAGCCAGAAAGGAGCTCGGCTGGAGAACTGAGAAGCCGGAGCTGGAGGAGATGGTCTCCACTGCCTGGCAATGGCATAACAGCCACCCCGACGGTTATCCGGATTGAATTCTTCTTAGTTCGGTATTCGTTATTGGATATTCATTGTTCAAGAACGATCTCTCAATCGAATATCGAATATCGAACAAGAAATGTCGAATGATGAAGTACGGGCTGCAAATGATGAGGTATGAAAGATGAGCGAAACATTTGTTGGAATAGATGTAGGCGGAACGAATGTCAAGATCGGCTTGTTTGATCCCAAGCTGAAGCTTATCTGCAAGACATCGGTGACAACCGACGCGGACATGGGCCCGGAGGTCGTTATCGACAAGATGGCCAAGACCGTTAAGGAGCTTCTCGCCCAGGCCGGTCTTTCTTTGCAGGACATCGTCGCCGTCGGCATCGGGACTCCTGGGCCGGCCAAATACAGCCAGGGCATCATCATAAAATCCACGAACATGCCGAAGTTCAAGAACGTCCCCATCTGCCGAATGCTCAATGAACGGCTCGGGGCGCCCATTGTCTTCGACAACGACGCCAACGTGGCCTGCTGGGGCGAGTACGCGGTCGGGGCCGGCAAGGGCGTTAAAGATATCGTCTTTTTCACCTTAGGCACAGGTATCGGCGGCGGGATTGTCAGTAACGGCGAGCTGGTGCACGGATGCGATGAAAACGCGGCGGAATTAGGACATACGATCATCTACCCGGACGGCAGACCCTGCAACTGTGGGCAAAGAGGCTGTGTGGAGGCGTATGCGTCCGCCGATTCGACGGCCAGGAGGGCCACCGAAGCCCTCGAAGGCGGAGCCAAATCCAGTCTCAAGAAAGTGCTCGATAAAAAGGGCCGGATCACCAGCAAGGACGTTTACGAACACTTAGCTGCCGGCGATGAGCTGGCCAAAGAGATAACCGACGGGACCGCAAAGGCGCTGGCGATTACCTGCATAAGCATGCTGCACGCTACCGAGCCTAAACGCATCGTTTTTGCAGGTGGAATGATCGCCGCTGGAGACGTCCTGCTGAACGCCATAAAACGCTTCTTCGATGAACATGTTTGGACCATCAAGAAGGAAGCAGTCGAAATATGCTTTGCCACGCTTGGTGAAGACGCCGGCATTATCGGTGCCGCGGCTCTTGCTCAATACACCAAACAACAAGGCAAATTGAAACAGTAGCACATTTTCAAAATTATCTGAATATCAGATTGCTTCGCTTCGCCCGGTCAATACCGGCAAACGAGAGCTTCCCTCCGAAGTCTGTTTTCCGTCTTCTGGCCTCTGACTCCCGTCCTTTGCCCTCCGACCTCTGTCTTCTGGTGTGAATCATTGGCTTTGTTTCGTGTGGATGCCGTGCCGAGGAGAAGCTCATATTCCCTTTTTTCAAACGAGCTTAGGTCTTGGTCGGCCGCCGCAGATTGGCTTTGTTTTTCCGCGCTGTCCCTCCTTGCCTCCGTGGCGAGGGCGTCCCGCCCTTGTGTCTCGCGGGCGTCTCGCCCGCGATAAGAGACCGCCTTCGTCTCGACCGTCTCGGCCTGCCTGGCTTTTCGTGCCTGGCGCAGCTTCTGAAATTCGGCCATCGTCCTGAACAGGCTGGCCTCGAATCGCCGCTCGTACATCGACAGCCGCTCCAACGCCCTTTGTTCCGCAAAATCCCACATGGCAATGTAGCCCAGGGCCAGGTCGTCATAACAATCTTTAGAGTACTTCGACACATCACAAGGCTCTCCGGTCAGCAGCGACTTGCTCAGCTTCGGGGCCATGCCGTTGATCTCCCGCCTGATTTTCGCATCGATGACCTCATTCTGCATCCGCTCAGCTCGTTTGAGGCGCCAGGTCAAGCTGACCATCCGCTCGGCGAGAATGGATTCCATCGGTCCGGCCGGGGCCAGCTCGGCGAGCATTTCGTCGCGAAAAGCGTTAAATTCCGCCTGATTTTCGCTGATAACGACGTTATCCTGCGCAAAAAGGCCGTGTTTGGTGGCGTTTTTCGCCACCGCCGCCTTGCCGTCCGCCGTCTTCGGGCCGGTCGATTTGGCTGCATTACGCCGATTGGCCAGGATTTGAGCTTGTGTCGCCATGAGAGGACCCTCCAGAATTGTTACTGGTTACTGGTTACTGACGATTGACTACTTGTCCGGCACTCCGTTTGTTGAAAATCCGGCTTCAGACGGAACGGATTGACGGTTGTTGATGAATCATCCATGATCCATGTTAATATATTAGTTTATTAAACACATAACTATATGTCAAGTAATATAAATAAAATACGTAAAAAAAAGTCCTTGACTTGCTCTTGTCGCTGCAAAAGGTGGGTGCGATGGTTTGCACCCATTGAGAAGTGAAACAAACAACGTGGTGCTAAATTGTCATTTTATGTAAATAATTGTAATTTTTTGTAATTTCTTGACACGGATTAAACCTATTGCTACCAAAAGATGTAACGGACACGTTTAATTCTTCCTATCATATCCCGAGCGACCCCTAAAAGCCAAAGCCTGACTCCTTGGGCTGAAGGTCCTTTGCAGCAGATTGTTATGCGTGGTTACGGGTAGAATGAATCCATGCATCTCCTAAAATTTTCCCTTAAATTTGGATTGTTGGAAAGACTATCCAAATATCCGAGTGGTGCCAAGACCGCTTTCGGTAGTTCCTTAATCATACGTTTTAAATTTATTTGGCAAATGTCAGAATATGAAGCTGTTTTCCAAGGTGGATGCCTGGTTTTTTTCAAATTTCCCGCTTTAGAAATAATTTGGATTGTCGGCTTGTTGAATGTCGCCGTTATCTTCCAAGTGAATCGTCGCCGTGGATAATTTCTCAAAGGATTATTTTGGTGTACATCGTGGGAATCAAAAATACTATATGGCCTACTTACATGAGCAACCTTGTGCCGAAACATGGTAAAAAACAGACAAACACACTCTTCTGTGAATTCAGAATTGTCCAAAAATTTGTTGGTAAAATTGAGGATTTTCTTAATTCCTACTGGATCGCTGACCTGTCCAGCAAATAAACCGGCGAATAGTTCAATGAAGCTTGCGCACCCCATGACCGCAGGCATATAGGCATGGCTGCTGTTTTCATCCGGGGTCATGCATATGCTCATGTCCTTTCGAAAGGTTTTGATACGTTCACCGCAAAACCAATTAGCAAATCGAATAATTTCTGATGCTGATGGATTATTAGTCACAGTGAATTTTCCTTAATTCTGCAAAACAAATTAAACTTAATCAATTGGTTTATTAGGACAGTCCATAGTTTCGCCATTAGCGAGATAAAGGAAAAAACATCTGCTTTTCAACAGCCCCACTATCCCTAGTTTCCCCTATTTTATGCGATATTTATCCTCTATTTTGAGAAGTAAACCATCGGCGACCATTTGATCAAGAAACTCCTCCCCTTCATCATAACCATCTGCACCGATATCAAAAGAGTTTTCACCATTCAAACATATGGACTGAAATAGCTCCTTTGCGGAGAGCCCTTGTTCTTTGATATCTGGATTCCTCAATTTACCCAGAACAATATCACGTCTTTTGTCTTCCATAATTTATCTCCTTACCGAACATGATATTATATGGTTTTCCTGTTATCTCCGGAATTGGATATCCGCCTTCTTATCTGTACCTATCAAACATCTAAATTTTAGGCCTGTTCTATCTCGTTAACACGACAAACCGCATATTATCAGGAAACTCGGTTTTACCTTTGGTACGTCTTTTTCCCTGCTTTCGGCTTTGATTTAATAGGGACGGACCCAATCCTGTTCGGCCCGGGACTTGCTATCTGACCGGCCAGCTTACCTGATA
>CAYWZW010000004.1:0-172504 GCA_964462945.1 uncultured Pirellulales bacterium | reverse complement strand
GGTTGTTTTCTAATATGCTGGCGACGAGTTATTCAGTTTTGTTAGAGTGCCTAAGGTCTTTTCGTGCCTCGCATGTCACTCTCCCAACGGATGCGCGAAGACGGCCCTACTCGGCATCCGTGCATTTGAGGTTATCATATTCGGGTCTGTTTGTCACGGATTATTTGAAGAAAACAGAAGACAGGGGATAGAAGGTGGTTCTGGCAGTTTTGTGGGATGCGTAAGTTGTTTGGCTATGCTGATCTTGTTTGTTTTCCGTTGACGTCCTCAGCAGAAATTGCAAACGTTCCACAAAGACTTACATCAGGTCTGGGCTGCCGGATTTCCGGCCTGGCTCTTGCTGAAATCCACCACTTTGTGCTTGCCCTCGTTTTGCCTTGTGCGGAGCAGCTCGGCCAGTTTCTTGAGATCATACCCGCATTCCCGGGCAATTTCGTCTTTGACTTTCCAGAGTTCTTCAATAATCGGATTCTTCATCGAAAATCTCTCCCATAAGTTCCTGGGGCGTACATATTTCGGGGAACGACAAACCCTGACTGGCGCAGAGCCGGCGGACCAATGTCTTTGTCTGGGCGTTGTCGATATGTCGGCAGTTCCAGGTGAGTAGGTAGTCCATACGATGGACGACGGCGAGAGCTACGTGGAGGGCATCGCCAAAGGCCTTTGGAGACATAGCTCCTTCATCGATAAACCGCTGAGCTAAGACAATGGCCGAGTCGGTTACGTTCAGGACGGGCAACTGTTCAAGATATGACAAGCGTCGTTCTGCAGCACTCTTATCTCCACGCTTGGCTTCAACAAGCACGAGTTCTGAGGTATATAAATCGAACAAGGGTCTGCGGTACTCCCACCAGTCTAATGAAACCTGCTGCCATGCGGTTGCCAGTAAATCTCGCGAGGGCTTACTTGACAAGAAACTGATAAAACTTGTTTCTATGTAAACTTTTTCCATAAGATGATGTATATCAGATTTCGGCTGAAGAGTCAAGCCCAAGCCTCAACAACATATCCAGAAACGACGACGCTTACCACTTCAACCATATTCAGGCCAGGCTCTAAGCGCAGTCGGACGGGCTCAGCGGGTATGCGCTTTATAAATAGATCCTTCGACGTTCCCTTCGACTGCGCTCAGGGCTAAGGGCTAAGTCAGGACTGACAATAAAGTGAAACCGTCGCTGTCTGCGTTGGAGGCCGTAGTGTTACGCTTTTGAATAGGTCCTTCGACTCCGTTTCACTCCGCTCAGGATTGACGAGAAAATGAAATTGTCTTTCATTTTCTTGTCAACTTTTGGCCTGGTCGAGGATAAGGTCTTTTACTTTTTGGCTCGGCAGGTTCAAGGCTCCGTACGCGGCGGCGGCGGCGCTGCGCAGGGCGGGGTCGGTCGCATCCGAGCTGATCAGCGCGTAAATGGCGTCAATCGTCTCGTCGGGCAGCATGTTGGCGTTGAGCTTGGCTGACGTTCCGAGCGAATCAAAGGCCGGGATGCGCACGTCGAGCGCGTTATTGGCGTCGAGGGCCATTGCGGCGATTGCCCGCTGGGCGCCGGGGCTGTCGAAATGGGCCAAGGTCTGCCCGGCCAGGACCGGCATCTGCGCCCGCTTGTCACTTGTCGCAGCGACCAGGGCGTCCTGAGCAGCGGATAAATCCAGCACGGGATTGCGGCTCTGGGCCGCCTTGAGCATCACCTCGGCGGCGCGCAGGGCGTAGCTGTCGGCCGTCTCCTGGTCCCAGCCGTTCCCGCTTTCCGTGGCGGCTTGCGGCGTCTGCACGAGAGCTTCGGCCAAGTTTGCCGTGACCAGCTTGCTCTCGGCGAACGGCTCCTTGGGGCCTGCGGCGGCGATGGCGATGGCGGCGCTGTACTTGACCTTTCGGTCATCGAAGCTCAGGGCCTGAAGGAGCGGCTGGGCCGCACCGATTTGATAGAGCAGCGATTTCTCGCCTGCGGTCGTCGCCAGGGCCTCGATGACACCCAGCGCGACGTAAGCGTTGTTGTCCTTGACGGCGCGGGCAAGCGCCTGATGCAGATACTCGGCGCCCGCCGTAGTCGCATAGACAAGGGCGTCGGCGTGACGGTCGCCGAAATAGGCGGGCATCTTCTGCTCGCCCGCGGACTCGGCCTTGAAGAAGGCCGCCAGCCAAAGGCCGATAGCAGAGCCGAACCCGGCGTCGGCCTTGAGCGCCCACTCGCAGGCCCGCATGGCCATGAGCTCGTTGAAGTAGCTCTTGGCGACTTCTTCGCGAGTCAGCCGCTGCGTGCCGGCGTCCCAGAACCATACGTTGGCAAAGTTGGCGTCGGCGGCGGGGGCCAGCGACTCCGCGTGATAATAATACTTTTCGGCAAGCTCATAGAACAACTGAGCCGCCGGGACTTGCAGCATGGCGGGGTCGATCTGCTTGATGCTGTCCTGGGCGGCCTGGCGGAGGTCGGCTGAATCATCCTTTTCCGCGACGAGCTTGAGGTCCGCCAGCGATTGCGGATAGCCGATCTTGCCCAGTGCGGTTACGATCTGCGCCTTGAGCGCGACGTTCTTGGTTTGCAGGGCTGTGGTGAGCGGCCTGATGGCGTCCCTGCCGATCTGGGGCAGCGCGCGCACGATGTGGGGCATCTCCTCTTCGCGGGAGGGGTCCGCCAACGCATCCAGCATGAAGGGAATGGCGTATTCGCCCGCGTTGCGGAGCCTTTCGACGGCGATAAACCAGCCGCGGTCGGTGGTGCTCAGCCGTCTGACCTCCTCGGCGATAATTTTGGGCTCGATGCGCTGGAGGAACCGGCCGCGCTCGATAAGGGCGAGAATCTTGCCGCTCAACTCAACCATCTGGGCATCCGGGGCGGTCTCGCTGACTCTGACCAGGATCTGATAACCCTGCGGGTTTTGCCTGCTCATCTCGAGCAGCTTCGCGGGGTCGGGATTGCTGTCCAGAAGCGCTTGGGCGTGCCCCTTGGCCAGATCGAACCGGCCAATCATGGTATAATGCAGGAAGTCGCCCCAGCTCTCATCCGGAGTCTGAGCGAGACAGGCGTTGGCGGCAAAAAGTGCGGCTGCGATGATCGCCACGGCGGTTTTTCCACTGAACATTAAGTTATCTCCAAAAAGTGCGTTCCTTTTATCACAAAACCCTTCGGCGGCCAAGCAGATACGAATTCCCAGGCGGCCCCGACCTCCAAATCGCTCCTCATCAAGGCATTTTATGCCCACTCAGTGCGGACAAAAGCGACAATCCGTTACCGCATATTCTTCGTCCGTAAAATTATATAATATAAGCAAATACCCGATTCTGTCAACAAAAAACCGCCTGATGTGCGGGAATAAGCGGGGTTATCGCCCGCCGGGGCCCGGCCGTTGCATTTTAGGGCGATTTATCGGATAATAATGAGCGCGAGGCTTTATGGGCAGAAATTCGTTCGACATTGACGACAGACTCTTGTTAATGCGGGCAGTCTGTCAGAAGGACAGAAGGGCACGGGCGACCCTATATCTCAAATATGCTCCGCAAGTCAAGTCCTATATCGCCTCTCAGGTTGGCTCCGTCGCTGATACTGAAGACCTGGTCCAGGAAGTATTCTTACAAGTCTGCCAGGGCAAAGGGCATTATGACAGCAGCAAAGGGGTGAAATCGTACATCTTCGGTATCGCCAGGAACATGATTCGAAGGTATCACCGACGAACGAAACGATCACCAAGAACGATGCCTGCCGACTCAATTAACGGCCTTTCTCTCAACCATCATATCCGGGAACGTCTCGACCCTGGGGCGCGGATTGGAGTGGACCAATTCAAGAGAATTGTGCGGGGGATAGAGACCGCGTTGCCGCCCAAAGCCCGCGAAGCTGTCCGATTGAGGTTTGTCGAGGGTCTCAGCCTGAAGGAGGCTGCCGCAAAAGCCGGATGCTCAATAGGTGCCTTTTACACACGATTGGAAAGAGCGATGAAAACCTTGCGAGAAATCTGCAGAGATGAACAGTAGATACCCGTTGCCAATAATGGCAAGGCGTATTTAAGAAAAATTTTTTCTTTCTCCTAAGAGCCTGCCCCACCAACGCTTTACACACTCCTACCAAAAAATCTGAAATTTTCTTTGTCGAATTTTGCGATTTTCGGGCAATTAGAAATAGAGGGTATCTGTTGCCCTCCAAAGAAAGAGTAGGATGAGAAAGGAGGTGGTCGCTATGAGCTAAGATAAGGCAAGTCAGAAAAGCAGGGTTTGTGTGAACGAGTTGTGGTTAGTTAACTGGGTAATTTAAACAAGGAGGTAAAAGTTATGAAACGGTTAGTAGAACTTCCCAATTTAGTTGTATTAGCACTATGGGTTGCATTAGTTGGAGGGCTTGCTCTGGTGCAACCCGCAAATGCAGGCTGGTACGAAGAGGACGAGTACGACTACACGTCGGATCCCGACGAAGTAGACGACTATGGTGACAACTGGTCTGAGTATGGCTACGCGAGTGGTGATTCGAGTTCCCTCAGCGCAAGTTGCTCTGGGTCTGCCTGGGCCTATGCCTGGATCGGAGGTGGTAGCGGCAGTTTCAGTGCCGATGCAAGTGTGAGCTCCTCAGCATACGCCGTGAAATGGTGGCAATGGACTGGCGGGGGAACCCCTACGGGTGGCACGTATAAATATTCTTACTCTGTCTCCGGGGGTAATTCTGCGAGCGGCTGGGCTTGGGTTTCATGTTCATCATGAGCAGCGTGCCAAAGATTCGCCAGCCATATATGTTCCTGGGCAGCGTATACGGCTACGAGCTTGTGGGTCCAAAGCTTGGCGTGTTGGTGGCAATGGCACTTCCCTGGGCCGAACTCTTCGCCGGCATATGTTTGGTTGGCGGCGTTTTTGTTGGTGGGGCACTGCTGGCCAGCATCGCGATGTGCGCCATGTTCACATTTGTGCTGGCGTCTGCGCTGTATCGGGGCCTTGAGATTAGCTGCGGCTGCTTTAGCACTTCTAGCACCAAGAGCATAAGTTACACGACCCTGATTCGTGCGTGTGTCGTATTACTTCTGAATATCCTTGCGTACTGCTCTCTTGTGCTCCTGCAACCGTGTGCCGAGCGCAAGATCAGGTAGAACTACTTAACCGAATCCTGAATTTTGTGGAAAAAAAGCTTGCATTACCGCCATGTATTTCGTTAGAATTAATGTGGTCAGCAAGCTAAGCAGCGGATTAGGTATGAGATTCAAATATGAGTTCGTCGTAAGAGAGCCTTTCTTGTAAAGAGAAGGGACCGCACTATGCGCAAAGGAAGGGGCTTTACGCTTATAGAGCTGTTGGTAGTGATTGCCGTGATTGTGCTATTGATGGCGATCCTGCTGCCGACGCTATCGCGGGTCCGCAAGCAGGCCAGGGCGGTCGGCTGCCAAGCGAATCTGCGTCAATGGGGCCTGCTCTTCAGCACTGAACTGACCGCAAACGATAGCGAGATGGACTTCTTTCCCTTTGCCTCAGAGTTCACGGAGGCCGACCGTGATTGGCGAGGTTTTTGCTTCTGGCCTCAGAGCGAGCGCCGTTATGGCCCGCAGATTCGTGAGCTGTTCCTGTGCCCTATGGCATCTCGCGTGGATTACGCCTATGTGGAGAGGTCGAAGACCGGATGGCCAGCCGCCTTTGGCGGTACGTTCACTGCCTATTGGATCCGTCCACCCGACGGCAAGACCGCTGCCATCAGTTACGGATTCAACGGGACAGTTGCCGCTCTGAACATGGGCAACTCGCCTTATTGGCGGCGCCATACGTGGCCGAATATCTGGCCTTTGTGGGCGGATGTCTGCCCTTATACCAGCAAGAGGCCGTCGCTCGCATCTATTCCGTTCATGTTCGATTGTAGTAATTATGTAAGTCAGGCTTACGATGAGCAACCCCCTCCGCCCTATGAGAGCCTGTATCTGGCTCCCATCGTGTCACTCCATTGGTCGGCGCAATGCATCAATCGCCACGACGGCGGTGTGAACTATCTGTTCCTCGACTGGTCCGTCCGCAAGGTGGGGCTAAAGGAGCTTTGGACGCTCAAGTGGAACCCGCTTTTTGACACTCGTGGTCCCTGGACCAGAGCCGGTGGCGTCCGGCCTGAAGATTGGCCCCAGTGGATGAGGCACTTCAAGGACTACTGAGTGCCACGCCGAGAACAATGTCATCGAAAGCTGCACCTGTCGCGTGGGCGGAACGTCGTTCCCACACACCAAGCAACCTCTCGTTCGCGGCCAGATGCTTCACTTCGCTCCGTTGCGTTCAGCATGACAACGTACTGCCGTGTTTTTCGCTCTCTACGGATATGCATCAGGCGAACGCTTCTCGCAGCACCGCCAGGCTTTTAGGGATGGCGGTCTTGTAGTCTTCGTTTCCCTCGAATTCGAGCGAGACGTAGCCGCGGAAGTTGTGCTTTCGCATAATCCGGCCGATGCGCGGATAATCCAAATCGAGGCTGTACCAGAGACCGCCGCCGTAGTAGGTCTTGGCCTGCATGAAAACCGTCTGCGGGGCGCACTGTTCGAGCTTATCGTACGGGTCTTCGAGAAAATTGCCGGTATCGAGCAGGACCTTCAACCAGGGCGAGTTGATCGCATTGACGATCCTCAGCAATCCTTCCGGCGTGCGAGCTAGGCCCCAGTGGTTCTCCAGGCCGAGGATGACGCCGCACTCTTCTGCCTTGGGCAGGCACTTTTCGATACTGTCGATGACCCACTTGAAGCCGTCCTCTTCGGTGTGGCCGGGCAGGATCGGCTCGATGCCGCGATTGGCCATCAGGTCGTCGAAGCTCCTGGTCGTGCCCCAGCGGCCCGTGTTCAGTCGCACAATCGGGACGCCCAGCCGGTAAGCGGTCTCGATTTGTCGCAGCGTCAGGTCGATGTTCTTCTGGCGTCGGGCTTCGTCCGGATAGACGTAGCCCTGGTGGGTGGACATGCAGCACAGGTCCAGGCCGTTGATCAGGGCGTGACGTTTGAGCTTCTGCAGATAGCCGTTCTCCTCGCTCTCCATCTGGATGAGCAGAAGGTCCACGCCGTCAAAACCCATCCTGGCAGCTTCGTCGATACAGGTCTCGATAGGGAGCTTCAAGCCGTCTTTAAATCGCCAGAACGAATACGTCGAGACGGCAATCGGATTAGGGCGGCGGGCTGTCCCCGTCGGTTCTGCGGCTTTAGACGAATCGCTGGTAAGCATAAGAGCGCCCGCCGCCGCGATAGAGCTGCTGAGGAAGGTTCTGCGTTTCATAGATTCCATAACTTGTCCTTTCGAGAGTCTGGTTCAATATCACGTCTCTATCGAGTCTGCGGGCCGAGTGGTTCCGGCTGGGCTGCTGACTCGGCGTTAATCCGGGCGGCTAACTGCATGAACCTCGGCGTTGCATGGTCGAAGAATCGCTTATAGGCATCGCAGAAATAGCTTTCTCTGCCGAAGTTGTCTTTATCAAAAGGCGCCCGGTCCTTCATGCAACCGCCGCGGCAGATTGTCAGGTGCCGGCAGACGATACACTTGTTGCACAAGTTTTGCTTGGCCCGTGCGAAGGCCCGCTTCATGCTGCTGGCGGCTAATTTCTCTATCGGCGTCTCGAAGATATTGCCCAGCCGCCATTTTGGCTCGACGAAGAAATCGCAGCAGAAGGCGTCGCCGGTGTGCTCGATGACGATATACTGGCTGCATTGCTTGTCGAACGTGCAGATCGTGTTTCTGCCGGTGAGGTAATACGACAGGATCGAATCGAAGTCGCGGATACTGACGTTTCGCGGGCCGTGTTCGTACCAGCGGTCAAAGAGCCTGCACAGGAATTCGCCGTACTGCTCCGGCGTAATTGAAAAGTCTGCGATCTTGCCCGTCGCCGGCTCGACCTCGACGCAGGGAATGAATTGCAGGAACTTGACGCCCAGCTTGACGAGAAAATCAAACACCTCGTCCGGGTGCGTCACGTTCTGGGCGTTTATCAGGGTGAGCGTGTTAAACTCGACCTGGTGCTCTTTGCAGCTCTCGATGGCGCGCATGACCCGGTCGAATGTCCCTGAGCCGGAATGGTCGAGGCGATAGGAGTCGTGGAATTCCTTCGGGCCGTCGATACTGACGCCGGCGAGGAACTTGTTGTCGTGCAGAAACCGGCACCATTTATCGTTGAGCAGGATTGCATTGGTCTGCAGCGAGTTGCCGACTTCCTGGCCGGATACGCCGTATTTCTTTTGAAGCTCGACCGCTTTCTCGTAGAAATCCAGGCCCATCAGTGTCGGCTCGCCCCCTTGCCAGGCAAAGCCGGCCAGCGCAAATCGCAACTGCATGTAGTCTTTCACAAGCTTCTCAAGGACTTGCTCGCTCATCCGTTGCCTGCCCTGGCCGACCTGCGGCGCCCTGGCCTTGTAGAAGCAGTATTCGCAATCGACGTTGCAATCGGAGCCGGACGGCTTGATTAAAAGCGTAAAAGGCTGCATTATTCTATGAGTCCACCAATCACGAGTTTCTCCAGAACTTTCGGGGCAGATCATACCAGAAACCGGCCGATTTTACCACCTTTTTCGGGTGGCCCATCGTTCTGCAGCTACTTTTCGATGCGCAGCCTGATTCGGTCGGCTGAACGGGTGTGTCTGGCGGCGGAACCATCCTTTATGCCGGCGGCGATTTGCATGAACCTCGGCAGCGTGTAGTCGAAGAACTGCTTGTAGCTTTCGCAGAAGTAGTTTCCTCGATCCCCGCCGGAATCGAGAATCCGGTTCTTCATACAGCCGCCGCGACAGATATCGAGGTGCCTGCAAACAAGACATCTGTCGCAGAGCTTTTCTTTGTCCCGTGCGAAGGCCCGCTTCCTGGGGCTGGCCGCGAGCTTGTCCAGCGGCGTCTGGAGAATGTTGCCCAGTCGCCAATCCGGCTCGACGAAGAACTCGCAACAGAAGGCCTCGCCGGTATGCTCGATCACGACAAAGCCGGCGCACTGCTTGCTGTAGGTACAAATCGTATGCTTGCCTAAGACGAAATGGGTGATCAGCGAATCGAACTCGCGGATGTTGAGCTTGTCGGGGCCGTAGGCGTACCAGAGGTCGAACAGCGTGCACAAGAAGTCGCCGTACTGTTGGGGTGTGATTGAAAAATCCCCCGGGCCGCCGGTTGCCGGATCGGTCTCGACGCAGGGGATGAACTGCACGTACGTCAGCTCGTTTTCGATCAGGAAATTGAAAAGCTCCTGCGGGTGCTGCACGTTCATGTTGTTTAGCAGAACAAGAGCGCTGAATTCGACCTGATGTCTCTTGCAGGATTCGATGCCCCGCATGACCCGCTCGAATGTCCCCGCCCCGGCGTGGTCCGCGCGGTACTTGTCGTGGAACTTCTTCGGCCCGTCGATGCTTATGCCGAGCAGGAATTTGTTGTCGTGAAAGAACCGGCACCAGTTATCATCAAGCAGGACGCCGTTGGTTTGCAGCGTATTGCTGACCTGCTGGCCCGCGGAGCCGTACTTCTTCTGTAATTCCACCGCCGTGGCGAAGAAATCCAGACCCATGAGCGTCGGCTCACCCCCTTGCCAGGCAAAGCCGGCGACCGGAAAACCCAGCTTCATGTAATCCCGAACGAGTGTCTCAAGGACCTCGCCGCTCATCCGCTGCCTGCCCGTACCGACCGAAGCATCCCTGCCCTTATAGAAGCAGTACGCACAGTCAATATTGCAGTCCGACCCGGACGGTTTAATTAAAAGCGTAAAAGGCTGCATTGTAACTCAGTTCAGTCTGTCGCATTGAATCCAAGGCTCAGCCATGCCGACCCCAAGGGCAAGGATCCGACATCCGTAGTATAACCCCCATTGCCCGCCCACGTCCAGGCTTACGGCTGCGCTGCCGGGATCAACGTCGGTCATCACCGACGGGAATGGAGGAAAGCGCAATTCCGGTCCGTGTGCATAACTTGTTGAACATCCTATTCATCGAGTGTTTCAGCTTGCTCAAGCTGTTTCAGATAGCACTCAAGATTGCTGCCAATTTTCTCGAGTACCTGTGGCACGTACAACGAAAGTTCTGCCATGTCAGGATTATCATGACATGGCCCGCTATGATAATGGCGCATATGAGAAAGGATATCTTGCTTCTCAGACTCCTCCAGCTTATCGAAAGGGTTCTCAGCAAGGTGATTGTGAAAATCGGAGAGATGAACGAAAGCACACCCGAACTTATAGACAGACTTCGTCCATCCCTGTAACTGCTGGGCCAAGTCAACCATTTCTCGGTCTGTCACGTCACGCAATTTGCCCTTTGGATTTCGAACCTTCCACCTTTCACCGCGAAGCGTCGAATCAATCAGCCTCTGTCGCTCCGTGATGTCCTTGACCGCAAGTAAATAGATCACACGAATCATGGAGTCCAATTCTTGGCGGAGAATCGAAATCGCTGGACTCAATACGCCATGCGGGCGGGAGAAGCATTGTATAGCGCGCCGATTCTCCTCGGATCTATTGCGGATCATTCCGCAAAATGTTTGTGTATTTGAGTTCATCTTTTTGATGGCTAACAATAATTAGATTGATCCGCATAAGATGCGGGATTTGGTTTTCCTGTCCATATGACACGCCGTTGAAACGGCTGGCTGAGACACGCTAATCACTTGATCTTCCGTTAATTGCGTTCTATCCAGCGGTTTGCCACTGCCATTGCCACGGCGATACACCTTCTCTGTGAATTGTCGGAATATCAAGCCCTTATTTCGCTGGATACAAAGTATCATGTCTTGAAGCACCTGTCAACTGTGGGTTTCCTGAAATCAACGCGAAAACGCGATAAAGATAGGTATCGTCCCCAAAGTTGCGGGCCGAATGCACGGAGATGAAAAAAACGGTAAGCCGCTGGGTACCTGCGTGTCAATTTTGAAGGACTTGTTGGTCTTCTACTTATTGTAGGCTGGTCTGAGATTCTTCAACATGGGGTAGTGTTTGGTGTTAAGAGTTTTCAACTCTGCATTTTCGGCTTCTGCAGTAGCGGCCAAGATAGCATCTGCTATGCCAACGCCATGAGACTTGCCATAATCTCGTTTGTAAAGGCCTGCGGTCTTGCCAATCTCGGCGCTGACGGGGACAACACGGAAGAGGGAGACAAAGTCCTGTAGAGCGGCTTGCTCTGCATCTCCTTTCACTCCGGCATACAATTCCGCAACAACTATAGGTGACAGGATGATGCGAGCATTGTAGGTGCCAACAAAGGCCACGGCCTTCCTGTGACCCCGAAAAAAATCAACAAGTACATCCGTGTCCAAAAGAATCGGCTTGGCCATGATCAGTTCCTATCCCATTCGGCGCGAATTGCCTTGAAATCAGGAATATCCGTACGATCCTTCCAGATTCCGGCAACCTCGCGCAACACCAATTCCCTGCGACTGCTGCCAGCCTGATCGATGAGCAGATCGATGGCCTCTCGAATGAGCTCACTCTGTTTCTTCCCGACGGTCTTGGCGATAGTGCCTAATTCGTCACGTTGATTTTCTGTCAAGTATATTTGCGTTCGTACCATGCTGCACCTCATATACCATATACATTACTATTATACATCGTTTGTTTGCCACCTGTCAAGGCCAATTATTGGGGGGGGTGCTGTGTTTTTGGAGCCAGCGGCGGGTCCATTGCTCGGCCTGGTCGGTTGTCTGCAATGCGCCTTCGAGCTGGGCGATGTACATCTCCTGAGCCAATTGCCCGAGGGCGGGGCCGGGGACGGCGCCCAATCGGATCAGGTCGTGGCCGTCCAGCAGAGGTTTGGGCTTCAGCTCGACGTCGCCCAGGGCCTTTATTCTTCGGCGGAGGTTTATCAACGGCGCAATGCTCGTCCTGCCGTCGCCTTTGGCTTTTTGAATGGCTCTCTGGAACTCATACAGGTCCCCAAAGTACGGCTCGGCGAGAATCTTCTTCAGTCCGGCCAGAGACATCTGCTCATTAAGCAGCCTGCCTCTGTTGGCCAACAAGAATTCTATGTGCCTGTTTTGATTTCTGCTGAGCTTGAGGACCTCACAGCTTCCCATGGCGAATTCCGTCTCGCAGCCGGCAAACAGGCAGGCCATCGCCAAAGCACAGTCCACTTTCTTTCGCAGTTGCCGCAAGACCTTGACGGCGGATTTTGCCTGCTCTGCGGTCAGGCCGGGAAAAATCGCCGCCGCCAGGCCGCTCTCGAAGAGCATGGATGCGCCTTCGGCGCGATTGGGACAGGCCAAGATGCCTTCCAGCTCGATGGCTATCCGCTCGCCGCTTATTCTGGCGATGTTCTTTGTGTTGCCGTGAATCGCCGACCACGTAGCCGGGTCTATCGCGAAGCCAAGCTGGGCGGAGAATCGCACCGCCCGCAACATGCGAAGATAGTCTTCGGCGAAACGCTCGGCGGGCGCGCCGATAGTCCTGATGATGCGATTCTTGAGGTCTGCTTGGCCGTTGACGTAGTCGATGACGCGCTTGCCTAAAGGGTCGTAGAACATCCCATTGATGGTGAAGTCTCTGCGGCTGGCGTCTTCGGCGGCGCCGGCGAACTCCACTGAGCCCGGGTGCCTGCCGTCCACATAGCCGGCTTCGGTCCGGAATGTGGCAACCTCTACCTGCCGGCCTTCGACCAGGACAATCACGACGCCGAACTTCGCTCCGACCTTCAGCGTGCGTTTGAACAATCTTATCACATCTTTGGGTTGGGCATCCGTGGCGACGTCGTAATCCTTGGCCCGCCGGCCTAACAGCATGTCGCGGACGCAGCCGCCCGCTAACAGAGCTTGGAAGCCGCCTCGCTGCAACCGCTTAATTACCCTTATTGCTGCCTGTTTTTTTGTCATTTTTTCGTATGTCGTATCATGTCACCGACTATCCGTTTTTGGCGTTTTCCGTTTTGCTTCTTGTCAATATAGTTACGGCCATTGTCCCCCATTGACGCCGCTCGGCGATTCGAAATTGTCCGTATTCTTGTAAAAGAGACACATCCCGGCGGGTCCGAACGATGACCATTCCATCATCAGTCACCTGGTCGCCCAGCACGTCCAGCAATCCGCTGAGGGCCGAATTCATTCCCACGTCCTCTGTCGCCGCGTAAGGTGGGTCAATAAAAACAAGGGCGCATTGTGTTTCACCGGAGCCAATAGGAGCGCCGGTTTTGAAGGCATTTGCTCTTATCACTTTTGACTGTCTGACAAAGCCCGCCTTTTCGATGTTTCGGTTGAGGGTCTCAATGATTCTCGCGTCTTTTTCGATGAAAGTAACGAATTCCGCTCCTCTGCTTAATGCTTCCAGCCCCAGAGAACCGACGCCGCAGAACAAATCGGCGACAATCGCCCCGCTCGGCAGACCATAATTATAAAGCACGCTAAAAAGCGACTCCTTGACCCTGTCGGTAATCGGCCGGGAGTCCCGCGTTTTGGGGCTGAACAATTTCATTCCTCGTTTTGAGCCGGCAATGATTCTCATGGCTCTAATGATACCGAAACGGCCCCCGCCGGGCGAGAAAAAACAGGCAAGCTCGAACGCCGCCGCTATACCCGAGGGTCTTGAGAGAAACAGAAATCCGCTCTTATTATCTTGCATTACCACAACCGATCGGATTAAGATTATGGGAGACGTGCATCACGTTGGAAGCATCATGCGTGAAAAGAAATGTCGGTCTGAAAGAAACTTCCGTCAAAGAAAGGGCGGCGTATGCGCAAGCCAAAAGGGTTTACGTTAATAGAGCTTCTGGTGGTGATTGCCGTCATTGCACTGCTAATAGCTATCCTGATACCTGCACTGCAGCGGACAAGGAAACAGGCAAAGACGGTCACCTGCCAGGCGAATCTGAAACACTGGGGCATTATCCTCGATGCGTACACGGGTGATAATAATGGCCGGTTCTTCCGGGGCATGGTGGACGGCTGGTGGAATGACTGGATAGAGATTCTGGAGCCTTCTTACGGCAAAGTTGGGGGGCTAACCTGCTGCCCCTTGGCCACGAAAACAGCGGCGAAGGGAGGCACGGGAGCATTCATGGCCTGGAACGACAAGGAGGGCGATTACGGCAGCTACGGCTTGAGCGCATGGGTCTGCAATGCGGACCCGGGGGCCGTTTTTGGGGATGCCCGCTATTGGAGGACGCCCGATATCGCCGGTGCACAAAATGTGCCGGTGTTTCTGGATTGCCGCATGATGGCGGGCTGGCCGGACCACACTTCTGTACCGCCCGCTCAGGAGGCCGAAATGCCCCAGACAATTTCGCTGACCGAACAAATGAAGAACCTCTGTATCAATCGGCATAATGCTGGGGTGAATGGCCTTTTCATGGATTGGTCCGTCAGGAAGGTTGGACTCAAGGAACTGTGGACGTTGAAATGGCATCGCCAGTTCGACACGGCAGGCCCTTGGACAAAAGCCGGCGGCGTGCAGCCGACAGCTTGGCCCGAGTGGATGAGGGGTTTCGAAGACTACTGAGATTGGGCGGTTGACACGAGAAGGGTGTCTTTTGGAATATGGTTCGTGGCGTGTCCTTAGCCTTTGAGCACTGCCAGCGGGACCATTCGGGCGACCGGCTTGGCCCAGCCGCATTCAACGACGATTCGGACGACTTCGTCGATGTCCTTATAGGCGTCCGGCGCTTCTTCCTTGATCTTGCTTCTGTCGCCGGCGATGAGCTTGATGCCTTCCATGCTGCGTCTAAACTGTTCGTCACTGATCAAGCCGGCGGCGACAGTTCTGCCTCTGCGGCCCTTTCCGCGGGCGGCTGTGCGGCTCATCACTCGGCCGGCGCCGTGGTTGACCGAATTCAAAGACTCAGCGGAATCGCCGGTTCCGACGAGCAGGTAGCTGGCGGTCCCCATGGAGCCTGGAGTGATGATGGGCTGGCCGGTCTGTGCGAAGAGGCTGGCGGCCATCTGCTCCGGGCCAAAGGCACGGGTGGCGCCTTTGCGGTGCACCCAAAGGGCAGCACCGCCGTGCGTTTCGAGCTTTGCCATATTGTGAGTGACGTCATAGACCAGCCGCAGCGGGGTCGGGCCGAACATCCTGTTGAAACATCGCCTGACAAGCAGCGCCATAACGTGGCGATTGGCAAAAGCGAAGTTGGCTGCAGCGCCCATGGCGGCGATGTAATTCTTGCCCGCACTACCGTCGGTAGAGAGATAGGAGAGCATTTTCTGGCGGCCGGCGTTCTCAGGTTTGCGGGCCGCGACGTTCATATATTCATCGGCAACCTCATAGCCGAAGCGGCGCGAGCCCGAGTGTATCATGACCACGATCTGGTTCTTGAAAAGCCCAAAGGTCTTCGCCAGAGCCGGGTCCAGAATTTCCTGGACGTATTGAATTTCGATAAAATGGTTTCCACCTCCGAGTGTGCCGAGCTGGTTAATTGCTTTCTGAATTGCGGCTTTTGGAACGGCGGCGGGATCGGCCGGCAGGCGGCCGTTTTCCTCGATTCTCTGGAGGTCGTCGGCGAATTGATCCGGGTCAAAGGCCTCCCACGCCCGGTGGTTGGTTCTTTGTGCCAGTTCCGGCATGGAGGCGGCGCCTCTGTTGATTACCGCTTCGATCCCGGCTTTGTCCAACTGCAGATTCTCCCGACCCTCGCCGAGCGGGATGTCGCGGGCGATATCGACGGCGATTTTATCGGTGTCGATGTCTCCTCTTGAAAAAGGCGTGTGCAAGAGCCTCATGCCGCAGTTGATGTCGTAGCCGACGGCGGGGGGCATAATCGCCCCGTCCAGTCCTAATACGGCCCCTATGGGCACGCCGAAGCCGACGTGTATATCGGCGGTGGCCAGGACCTTTCTGGCCGGGGGCAGGCAAGCTGCGTCGCAAAGCTGACGGACCGCATCAGGCTCAAGCGTGATGGCCTTTGAGGCGAAGATAGTCGCATCGGTGACCATCTGACCGCCGCGCTCGATACGAAGGCGGAGAGGGTCGATGCGAACAAGTTTTGAAGGCAGCTCAGCCATGCTGGTATCCCCACGGACTTTATAGAATAATACTGTCTCGATTCTACCAGGGTTTGGCGGAAAGTTAAGGCCAAAAAGCGGATAGAGTCAAAAAGCCGGACTTTTTTACGGCCCCGAATTCATTTGACAAAGCCCGGTTTTAAAGTTAAAGTAGATAATGTCGAACGCAGATAAAAGGTGGGGATTGTCTAATTCGAGGCCGGCGATCTTTTAGGGTGTTTGCAAAATGAAGATAAAAGGGGCGTTTTTCGCTTTTCTGGCGGTGTTTTTTGTCTTGGCGATGAATTCGAGCTCGAAAGCCGTCAACACGGCGGATATTGACAAGGTGCTCAGCAAAACCGTGCTGGACGAGCAGGATTTCAAGGTTATCGACGATTTTCTCGCTGAGGCAGTCCGCGAGCTGGTCAGAACGCGGGATTTTACGTCCATCGCGCAGCTTCGAACGGTCATCCTGAGCCGCAAGAGCACCCAGGGCCAGTACGCCCAACGGTTTTCCGAATCGGCCTACAAGCGCATCCAGGAGGGCTTTGAACAGGCTCAGACCTTGAGGCCGGAAGATCGCAAAACCAATGTAACCATCAATCTGTTGATCTTGATAGACGGCCTGCAGGACCTGCGGCTGGCGGATTCGGCCATTGCATGGCTGAAAAGTGAGAACATGGTTGTTCGATACTGGGCCGTCCATTGCCTGACTAACACGGCCGTTGTGCAGCAGTTAGCCTCCGGGGGAACGTCGAGTGCCGGACTTGCAAGGACCATCGTTGACCGGCTTAAAGAGGTGGTCGAGACCAGCAGCCCGGAGATTCTGGCCCAGATGGCGAGATTCGCGGTCGACCTGAATATCCCGCAGGGCGAGGAGCTTCTGCTGCAAGTGGCTGATGCGCGGATCAAGAGGTACGCCGACTGGACGGTCCAGCATGAGTTCTATGACGTCGCCATCCTGAAATTGCTTGAAAGCAAGATACCCTTGACCGCATCGAGCCCAGGCCCAATAGCGCCGACAACGAGTGCCGGCAGAGCCGCCGTTGCGCAGCGCTTCGCGCAGCTCTATTCTTACGCAATACAAAGGTATATCAAGGGCAAAGAGAGAGGCATTTTGAACGATGTCCAGAAACGGCATTTGCTTTCAGTGCTGGTCGAGACGGAGGAGAAATGCGTCAGCAGGCTTCTGGGCCAGCCGCAAACGACTATAAGAAGAGCTGTTGAACGAGACAGTATGACGGCCCTTTCAGATGAGCATAACAGGTTACTCGGCGCTGAGACAACACCCGGCCAATTGCCTTCCAAACTGGGATTCGACTACGGTTCCAACCGCACGGCACCCATCCCGTTGCCCGACCCGCCCCAAAAACCGGGCAATTGACTATTGACTATTGACTATTCATGGGTCATTATCTGCACATCATCGCCCATGTACGAAGTATGTGTATAGTTCTGACCTACGCTCTATATTCAGTTTGAAAGAGTGTGGAGGCATAAATCATGTATAGAGTTTTCATAAGCCATAGCACCCGGGACCAGGGCTTGGTCATGTACCTGGCGAGGTTGCTGGATAAGTTTGGAGTGCACACGTCGGTCGCCGAATGGTGCCTTTCTCCGGGTGAGCCTCTTGATAAGAAGATATTCAATGAGATACAGAAGTCGGATTGTGTAGTCGCCCTTTTGACGCGGGACGGGATACGGTCGAATTGGCTGCAACAAGAGATAGGGTATTCGCTGGCGCACGGCAAGCTTGTTATTCCCATTGTAGAAAAGGGTACACCGTCAACAGACTTAGCTGCATTGGAGGCAAAGGAGTATATTGAATATGACCCGTACCAATACGACGAAGCTCTGGTGAGACTTTCGACTTACCTCCAATCTCTCAAATTGAAGAAGCAGGAAAAGGAAAAGGCGTTGCTTGTCGTGGGTGGACTTCTGGCTTTTCTCCTGCTGGCTTCTGGAGGAAGCAAATGACGATCTCGTATCATCCATCATCTGACATGTTGAAAATGGAATTAGGTCCCTTAAGGGGGAAGCCCAGCAAGGTAATCGAGGATATTAAATTGTGGTGGAATGATAAAGGCCAGATTTGTGGTATTACCATTGCGGATTTTATGGAAAAGCGGAGGAGCTTAAAAGCCTGCCGAAATGCGATACGGTTGGGCGGCATTTGGAAGGATGTTAGAATCACAGAGCAAGACATTCGGGACATACGCAAGAGTTTGCTGAAAAACCTTGAGGAGAAATGGTAATGCCGTTTGTCACCGACACTCACTCCTTAGTCTGGTACATGACAGGTGATCCCAAGCTCTCTTCCAAAGCCAAGAAGATATTTCAAGAGGTGGATGATTTCCGAGATCAAATTTTCATTCCGTGTATCGTTTTTTTTGAATTGTTATACCTTGTTGAGAAAAAGAAGATCCATTCGTCATTTGAGGGTCTTCTGACGCTACTGCCCAAGTCTGAGAATTACAAAGTGGAGCCATTGTGCCTTCCTGTAATTAGAAACTGTCAAAGGGTTCCGAGGGACAGAGTCCCGGATCCTTGGGACAGATTGATTGTTGCCACCTCACTTCACTTGCGCCTGCCCCTAATAACGCGCGATGAGAACCTAAGAAATATCGGATTAGATGTTGTATGGTGATTTGCCGCGATTCGGTCAGGCGGGCGCAACCTGGGAGATTGGGTTCCGAACAGCCCGTTGCCGTGAACGGGCGGTTTTGTTAACATACGGCCATTCTGTGGACGAGTGGACGTATTGGTGGTGGACATCTGACCAACAAATTGAAAGGACTGCGAAATGGCCATGAATGTAAAGCAAGTATCCGCGTGTCTTGAGGAGTGCAAGAGGCACCTGACGACCGAGCTGCTTGCGTTCTGGTTAGATCGGTGCAAGGACGATAAGAACGGCGGCTTCATTACGCATTTCGATAAGGATGGCAAAGACGCCGGCACCGATGAAAAGTCGCTTATCTCGCAGACGCGGACCGTTTACACTATGTCGGCGGCCCATCGCGCCGGCTACGGCGGCGGCAAGTGCGCCGAGTACGCCCGGCACGGCGTCGATTTTCTCATCGACAAGATGTGGGACAAAAAATATGGCGGCTTCTTCTGGATGATGGACCGCAAGGGCAACGTGGCCATCGACAAGAAAATCCTTTACGGCTTCAGCTTCGCCATGTACTCGCTGAGCGAATACACTTTGGCGACGGGCGACCCCAGGGGCCTGGAGTACGCCGAGAAGGTTTTCGATCTTATCCAGAAATACTGTGCCGACACGATGTACGGCGGGTACTTCGAGATGTTCGAGCGGAACTGGGACTTGTGCGGCCCGGGCAGCGGCGGCGGAGACAGGAAAACGCTCGACGCCCACATGCACCTGATGGAGGCGTTCACGACACTATACGAATGTAGCCGCCAGAGCGTGCACCGCCGCAAGCTGCTTGAAGACATCGACATCCTGATCAAGAGAATCCTGCATCCCAAGTACGCCACGGGCATACCGCAGTTTACGCCGGACTGGAAGGTGGCCCCCCAGATCAAGTTCGACATCGTCTGGGGCTGGGACCGTTTTGCCGAAGGCGGGCAGAAACCCAATGCCCAGGACAATACCTCCGCAGGGCACAACGTCGAATTTGCCTGGCTGCTGGCCCACGCGTCGGACATTCTCGGCGCCGGGGCCTTCGAGCAGTATGAGAAGGTGATAAAAAAGTCGATGGACCATGGGGTGAAGAACGGCATCGACCCCGAGTACGGCGGCGTTTATGTCGAGGGGCCGCACGCCGGCGGCGTCTATGATATGGAAAAGGAATTCTGGCAGCAGGCGGAGGTCATGATCGGAATGTTGGAGGGGTGCCTGCGTTTTGGGCCGAAGAAGTACTGGTCCGGCTACGTGCTTGTGCACCGTTTCGTTTTCGACAAGATGATCAATCATCCGGTCGGCGAGTGGTGGCCGCTAACGACCAGAGAAGGCAAACCCATCTGGACGCACATGAGTCATTCCTGGAAAGTGAACTATCACACCGTACGCTGTATGGTACAGTGCATCAAGCGGCTGGAGCGGCTGCTGGCGGGGCTTCGCTGATGGGACTTACCATGCAGTACGACGGCAGATATAATGCCTTTGATCTGGCTCGAGTCAGCACGTACCCGCTGCGGACGCGCGCGAACAAGGTCATGCTCGATGACCTTGTCCGGCCTGCGGATATCGACAAGCTCAAACTCGATTTGCCGGATAAGGTCCGCGCTGACATCGAGACCATCGCCCGGGCGATCGTTTCGAGCCGCAAGGCCGGCAAGCCGGTCGTCGTCTTTACCGGCGCTCATTTGATAAAGAACGGCCTCGGGCCTCTGCTTGCCGACCTTGTCAAGCGTGATTGGGTCAGTCTCGTTGCCGGCAATGGTGCGACGGCTATTCACGATTTCGAGCTGGCGCTGATCGGGCAGACGAGTGAGAACGTTCCGGATGCCCTCAATAAGGGGCGCTTCGGAATGGCATACGAGTTCGCCTATTTCAATTACGCCCTTTCCGTCGGCGACAAATACAAACTCGGCGCCGGCGAATCGCTCGGCAGGGTGATTTGCGACAAAGATTTCCGCGGCGAAGTTCTTGCTTTGGCTAAAAAGGACGACTCACCGGATGATTTTGCGCATCCGGAAGTCAGTGTTCTTGCTGCCTGCTATAAGAAGGCCGTCCCTTTCACCATTCACGTTGGAATAGGGACGGACGTGGTGGACCAGCACCCGTCCTTTGACGGGCAGGCCAAGGGCGGCTGCTCCGGCAGGGATTTTCTCATCTACACGCACGAAATTACCGCCCTTACGGACGGCGGTGTGGTTCTCAACATCGGAAGCGCCGTGACCGGCCCTGAAGTTTTGCTCAAAGCCGTCTCGATTGCCGCCAATACGGGCAATGTCCCTCACAATATTATCGCCGCCGACTTTGATCTGCGCGACTGCGACCGCGAGGCGATGAGCGATGAATCTTCGCAGGGCTACTACTTCCGCGACCAGAAAAGCGTTGTAACCCGTATCCCGCAGGCGTTTGCGGGAAAAGGTTTCTACATACAGGGTGACCAGAAACGGACGTTTCCTCTGCTCTATAAGAAGGTGCTGCAAGCGTCGCAACTATCAGGTGCAGGACGATGAACGAAGAACGCATCAGGGAAATCTTAGCTCGCATCAAGAACGTCAAGGTTGCTGTTTACGGCGATTTTTGTCTTGATGCTTACTGGCTGCTTGATCCTCGCGGCTCGGAAGTCTCGCTCGAAACGGGTCTGTCGGCCCGCGCGGTCGCTAAACACTACTATTCGCTCGGCGGTGCATCGAACGTCGTGGCTAATCTTGCCGCTCTGGAGCCGGCGGCGATTCAGGTTATCGGCGTTATCGGAAACGATATATTCGGCAGAGAGCTGGTTCGCCAGTTCAACGAGCTAAGTGTCGATACGACTCATCTGGTTGTCCAAAAAGAGAACTTCGACACGGTGACTTTCGGCAAGCCGTATCTTGAGGGCAATGAGCAGCCCCGGATTGATTTTGGCTTTTTCAACAAGCGAGCTGAGGCGACCGACAAGGTCCTGCTGGCGGCTATAGAGAATGCTCTGCAAAGAGCGGATTGTATGATCGTCAACCAGCAGGTCCCCGGCAGCATCCCGAACGAAGCGTTCATCGACCGGGCGAACGACCTTTTCAAAAGATACGGCAACAAAGTGGTTCTGCTCGATTCGCGGCACTACGGCCACAAGTTCAAGTACATCTGGCGCAAGACAAATGATCTGGAAGCGGCCCGGCTGAATCACGTCGATGTCAAGCTGGACGACGTGCTGGCACTGGCGGACGTAGAGAAATATGCCGGGGTGCTCTATCGGCAATTCGATAAGCCGGTCTTTCTGACCCGCGGCCCGCGAGGCATTGTCACGGTCGATTCGGACGGTTTTCACGAAATCCCCGGTATCCAGTTGTTGAAGAAACTCGACATTGTCGGCGCCGGAGACACAGTCACTAGTGCGCTGGCTTTGTGCCTTGGGGCGGGCGTCCGGCCCGCCGAGGCGGCCGAGTTTGCCAATTTTGCCGCAGCCGTTACCGTTCAAAAGCTGTTTCAGACGGGAACCGCTTCGGGAGCGGAAGTCCTCGAAGTGGCAAAAGACGTCGATTACATTTATCAGCCGGAGCTTGCCTGCGACCCGCGGCACGCTCGGTATCTCGACGGCAGCGAAATAGAGCTGTGCTGCGGATCGATGCCGCCGGCCCGAATCAAACACGCCGTTTTCGATCACGATGGCACCATCAGCACGCTCAGACAGGGCTGGGAGCAAATCATGGCGCCCGTGATGATCAAGGCAATTCTCGGCGACCAGTACGAAACGGCGGGCGAGACCGTCTATCAGAACGTGCGCGAGCGAGTCCTCGAATACATCGACCAATCGACCGGTATCGAGACCGTTGTGCAAATGGAGGCCCTGGTGGAGATGATCCGGGAGTTCGGGCTTGTCCCCGCCGGCAAAATTCGTGATGGGATCGGCTACAAGAGAATCTACATTGATGCGCTGATGGAGTTGATCAGTAAGCGCATCGAGAAATTCAAATGCGGCGAGCTGGACGTCAGCGACTACACCGTCAAGGGCGCGCTGCAATTCTTAAAGGCGCTGCACGAAAGGGGCGTCAGGCTTTACCTGGCCAGCGGCACCGACCGCACCGACGTGGCGGCCGAGGCTGAAGCGCTGGGCTACGCCGGGCTTTTTGACGGCGGAATATACGGCAGTCTCGGCAACGTCGCCACACATTGCAAGAGGATGGTGATCGACCGGATCATGATCGAGAACGGCCTGCAGGGCTCTGAATTGGCGGTTTTCGGCGACGGCCCGGTTGAGATGCGCGAGTGCAGAAAACGCCAGGGCATCGCCGTCGGCATCGCAAGCGACGAGATCCGCCGTCACGGCCTGAACGTCGAGAAGCGGACTCGCCTGGTCAAGGCCGGCGCCCACATCATCGTCCCCGATTTCTCGCAGCATGACAAGCTGCTGGCGCTCCTTTTGCAGAAGTGATATATCAGGACCTGTGACATGAGGTTGAGACATGCCGATATTTGAATATAAGTGCAACAAATGTGGACACACGATGGAGTTTCTCGAAAAGACCAGGACCGCCCAAAAACACACGTGTCCGAAATGCGGCAGCCCTGATTTGCAGAAGCTGCTCTCCGGCTTTGCCGTCGGACGCGGCAAGGCGACGGGACATGCCTGTGAAACATGCCCCGGCGGTCCATGCCCGAGTGATATTTGCCAGACAGGAAGCTGCCCGCACAGTCTGTGACCTTGGGCGGGACATTTTGTTTTCGCGAAATCACGAAACTTTTTCTGTTTCAGGCAATGAGCTCATTTTCTTTCCACCCCTAAGATCGGCGATGGAATATGCTCCGGCCGGCATAGTTGTCGGCGCCTTTGGTTCCCGCCGGAGCTGTTGGCTGGCGTTGATTTCGGCAAAGAGCTTTTCGAAGCGGTCGAGCGCCTGCGAAAGATCCGGAAGTTTCCTCGTGCATTTTCTTGTGTTCTCCATGAGGAATTCGGCCGGTCTGCTGCGGTCAAAAGTCACGGCGCCGGGAGTGCGGGCCGCAAAGTGTTTCTCGACTTGCTCGACGACCCGCTTCGGCTGCTCAGCAATAGCGTCAGGCGCCGCCGTCGCTAACGGCAGACGATTCCGTCTCGGCAGCTTGTAGCATAGGTTCACCAGCCCAAAATAAGTCCGGCGGCCTATCACGTCTTCGATGCCGCCTTCCTGCCCCTCGGCATATTTATTCATCGTAAGAACACCACAGCCTTCCAGAAGCTGCGGCTCGCGCTGCTGCCTGAGTGTGTCTTCTCCGGTTGCGTCCATCAGCACAGTCATACTATCTTTGTTGGCTCCGAAGAGGCCGAGGAATGCTCCAACCTTTTCGCCGCCCCCGCAGGGCACAATCTTCCAGCCGGGTCCCAATCCCGTCCGTCCTTTTTCTTTCAGCCTCGACGAGAACCAGCTCAGATAGAGCGCCTCGGCGGGGCTCTCGACCAGCAGTGTTTTCTGCTGAGCGGCCAGCGACCGGGTGAACTCATAGCCCAGCGCCGCGCGCAGCGGGATGAGGGTATCGGGATCCGTGCTGAATGTCTTGTCGCCGACTTTGGTGCCGAGATACTGTTCGTACCCGTGCTCTGCCGCGACAGCGACGTCTTCTACCGTTCGGGCCCGTTCCAGATTGTTCGGGTCAACCATGAACGGCGAATGCGTCGTATAAATCACCTGGTAGTGCGGCTCAAGCTCCAGCGAAATGAACCGCAGCAGGTCCTGCTGCGCCCTTGCGTGCAGGCCGATGCCCGGGTCGTCCAGCAGGATGAGCAGATTATCTCCCAGGGTCCTCTTGACCTGCCAGAACCAGACCATGAAGGAAAAGAACCACACGAAGCCGGTGCTGCGCTCGTCGAAGTTGAGCGTCAGGTTGTGTCTTGTGTTGAGGATTCGCGTCTCGAACACCTGCCCTTTGTCGAAGGGCGGCGGGTCCTGCGGCTTGCCGGGGTGGAGCTGGAAGCATACCCGCAAAGAGGTGTTCTGGCTCCAGTATCTGGAAATTTGCTCGGTGATGGGCGCCGAGGCGGCCTCCAGGTCCGCAATCAGCTCCTCCGAATTGGCAATGCTCGTCAATTGTTCGGGTTTTGTCCCCACCAGATCGAGCAGCGCCAGGAAGACCCGCTCCGGCCCCGACAGGCTGCCGCGATCCTGGTTCCTGATGATACTGTCGATAGCGATTCGCCCGTTCAGTATGTTGCACTTGGAGAAATACAGGAACTTCGGCAAAAGTGTCTCCAGCACGGCCTGGACTGAGGCCGGCACGGAATCTTCCTGCGGGGACTGCCCGCCTTCGAAAAGCCATCGCCGCCCCGGATAGTACCCTTTGCGGACCTCCACAATTCTGGATTTTACGACCCCGCTGCCGAGTTTCTCTTCAAGCGCTTCCACGTCCTTATCGTCGAGTTCCCAACGAGTGATCAGTGCATCCTCCGGTTCGGTCTGGGCACGACGCTGGTACTGTTTGCGGCGCCGCCTCGGATACTCCAGCAGCACATCGAATTCGCCCAGTTCCGCGACGTCCGGGTTCAGCTTATGCAGGGCCTCGAGCAGCGAGGTTTTGCCTGCCTCGTTCTTGCCCACAAGACATGTCACTGGACAAATATCGAATCGCGTCGAGTCTTCGAGACACTTGAAATTCTTGACTTGCATAGACTTGAGTTTCATGGCAGCACTCCATTCCCAAAAGACTTCTCCTACCGATACACCTGCCACCCGTGGTTTGAACAACTGTGACAAGCACACAATTGGGACCCTCTGACCCCAATAGCACGGCGGTACACTAACACATCAGCTCATAATGGTCAAGTGGAATTTTTGCGATTTCGTTTTCCTGTACCACATGGGGCGTTCTGTCGGGCGGACGCCGGGTTCGCTTGTTGCAGTCATGGGTGTGCCGTCTGAGGGATGCCGGGCTGCGCTGCGTCCGTGACCCGGACTAAGTCTTTTGAGGCCCCGCAAGGAAGGAATCAGAGTCATCAAGCTCCAGCTCAGGAAAACTGCCGGAGGGCTCATCTGCAGAGGCCTTTGCGGGTGGCGTTTTCTTCGGAGGCGGCGCCGGTTTGGCTTGCTGAGGCGGGACGATCTCCTTGGGCTGGCCGTCGATCTGGACCAGGAACGTAAGAGGGCCTATTGCAAGGTAATCGCCTGCCTTGACGAGGCCGTCGCTGATGCGATTACCATTAACAAAAGTGCCGCTGCGCGAGTCAAGGTCACGAATTTTCATGGTCTCATTGTTCAGGCTCAATTGGCAGTGCCTTCTGGAGACGACCATCAGCGGAATGCACAAATCACAATCGTGGCGTCGGCCGATTACCGTAAGATTGCTCGGCAAGGAAAAAGCTTTTTGTGAACCGTCTCTTTTGAATAGAACCAAAGTAACGTCCATTTGGCTTCCTCCTTAAAACTCAATGTCATGCCGCAACACCCATTATTATACAGACAAAATCGCCGCATGGCAAGAAATAAATCGGCCGATAAATAGTGTTGACAGAGGGGGGCGGTTGAGTTAGATTCCCCTAAAATTGTGCCGAACAAGGGCCCAAAGACTGACAAGATTGGAAATACCGGATAGATACATGGCAAAAATCACTCTGCCCGATGGCAGCATATTGGAAGTCCCCGACGGTACAACGGCGGCGCAGTTAGCTGAGCAGATCGGACCGGGGCTTGCGAAAGCCGCCGTGGCAGCGAAGGTCAATGGGCAATTGGCGGATTTGGCCGCGCCTATCAATGGCGAGGCGGCCGTTCAAATCATCACCGTCAAAGATATTGAAGGCCTTGAAGTGATGCGGCATAGTTGCGCCCACATCATGGCCGAGGCGATATGCAGCATTTGGCCCAAGACGAAGCTTGTCTATGGTCCGACCGTCGAAGACGGGTTTTATTACGACGTTGACCTTGACGAGCCGATCCGGCCGAGTGACTTTGAGCGTATCGAGCAGAAGATGACCGAAATCATCAAGGCCGACAGGCCATTCGTTCGCAAGGAAATGACCCGGGCCGAGGCCCTGGAGAGGTTAGCCGCAGACAGGTATAAGACCGACAACATAAACCGCACGGACAGTGAAGTGATTAGTTTCTATTCGCACGGAGGCGGTTTCGAAGACTTGTGCCGGGGGCCGCATGTGCCCACTACGGGAAAGGCCGGATGCGCCAAGGTCATGTCTGTGGCGGGTGCGTACTGGCACGGCGACCCGACGCAGACAATGCTCCAGCGGGTTTATGGCACCGCCTGGCCCACCCAAAAGCAGCTTGATGATTACCTGCACAGACTGGACGAGGCGAGAAAGCGGGACCACCGGGTTATAGGCAAACAAATGGATTTGTTCAGTTTCGACGAGGCGGGTCCCGGCTTTGCATTCATTCACGCCAAAGGGATGATCATCTGGAACGCCATCGTGGACTTCTGGCGAGGCGTTCACAATAGATACGGATATGAGGAAATCCGCACGCCCATCATTCTCAACGAGCAGTTGTGGCACAGGAGCGGTCACTGGGACAACTATAAAGAGAATATGTACTTTACCCGGTTCGACAACGCCAGCTACGCGATAAAGCCGATGAATTGTCCCGGGGGATGTCTGGTTTATAAGACCCGGCAACATTCGTACCGCGAGTTTCCCATGCGTGTTGCCGAGCTGGGCCTGGTACATCGGCACGAGGCCAGCGGCGTCATGCACGGGCTTTTCAGGGTGCGGCAGTTTACGCAGGATGATGCCCATATTTTCTGTGCGCCCGATCAGATAGAGTCCGAGATCATAGGGGTCATCGAGCTTACTTTCGAGATATACCAGGCTTTCGGGTTCGAGGATTTCCACATCGAGCTGTCCACCAAGCCCCAGAAGCACATAGGCTCTGACGAGATTTGGGAGACGGCCACAAACGCCCTCAAAGAGGCCCTCAGGCATAAGGGTATTGAGTACAAAATCAACGAGGGTGACGGTGCATTTTACGGGCCCAAAATCGATTTTCATGTCAGGGACTGCCTGAAGAGGTCCTGGCAGCTTGGGACCATTCAACTGGACTTTTCCATGCCGGCGCGTTTCGGCCTGGTTTATACCGACAAGGACAATACCGAGAAGCCCCCTGTTATGATCCACCGGGCGGTCTTGGGTTCTTTCGAGCGTTTCATCGGGATCCTCATAGAGCACTACGGTGCGAATTTCCCGCTTTGGCTGGCGCCGGAGCAGGTAAGGATCCTGCCGATCAGCGAAAAGAGCAATGATTACGCCGAGCACGTTGAGGCTATGCTCAAAGGGGCAAAATTACGGTGCGGCTGTGACTTCTCGAACGAGAAAATAGCTGCCAAAATCGCCAAGGCCCACGGCGAGAAGCTGCCGTATATGCTGGTCGTTGGCCCAAAAGAGGCCCAGTCGAATTCGGTCAACGTGAGGATTCGAGGCGTCAAAGAGAATAAGACGGTTGGGATCGACGAGTTTTTAGCGGCGGCAAAGCGCATAATTGCCGACAAAGAAATAGATTTGGCATTTTAAGACGCATCATTTATAATGGGTGTTTGTCAGAGACGATAGGGATAATCGACGAACGATTTGTTACTTTATGGAAAGGTCAGGTGGCGCACAATAAGTAAACACGGTTTAAGGATAAATGGAGGGATTCAGGCCAGAATGGTCCGGCTCATCGATGGGGAGAATAACCAGGTGGGGATTGTGGGCACCGATGAAGCGCTGGCCAAGGCGAGGGAGATTGGCTTGGATCTTGTGGAGGTCGCCCCGACAAGCGACCCGCCTGTTTGCCGCATAATGGATTACGGCAAGTGGGTGTACGAGCAAAAGCGAAAGACTCGCGAGGCTCACAAGAAGCACCACCATCATGCCGCAACGCTCAAGGAGATCAGACTCAGGCCTGAAACTGACAAACGCGACCTGGAGATCAAGCTCCAGCACGGGCGTGAGTTTCTGGAAAAAGGCCATAAGGTCCAGTTTACGTTGTTCTTCCGTGGGCGTCAGATGTTGCACCGGGATCATGGTTATGCCGTGCTCGAGCAGATTACCGAATCCTTGCAGGACATGGCGAAGATCGAGCGGCCGGCCAGCATGGCTGGGAGGCGCATGACGCTGTTGCTTGTGCCCAAATAGTCCATAGCGGCCGGGCGCCGAGCATATCTCGGCTTCCTGAAGCACATCGTGCAAACGAACGGGGCGGGATACTCTGTTGTGGGGGCGTTTTTTCTCAATGATTTTTGGCGAATTTGCACACACAGTCTTGACACATGGGGGCCAATAGCCTAAAATACCGGGCTTATGTTTCCCGGCGGGAAACCGGTCGCAATAACGCGGCCTTTTGTACAGAGCTTCTATGTAAAGGGATGAGCTGAATGCCAAAGCAGAAGACCCATAAGGGATTGAGCAAAAGAGTGAAAATAACCGCTACCGGCAAGATTAAGCACCGACGGGCTGGCGCCGGGCATCTGCTGAGCAGTAAGAACGCTAAACGCCGAAGGCGTTTGGGCGGCACGACTACCATGACACCGGTATATGGAAAAAAGGCTAAGGTTAAACTCTGCGAGTGATTGCCTTCACGATCGAAAGGGATAGGCAGCAGACAATCAACCTTAAGTGTCCGCCTCGGGCGGAATCAATTGACAAGGCTTGCTTCTCGGCTTGGGTTATATCCCATTCAGCTGCCGCCAGTAAGCCGTATGAGTCGCAAATTCTTGAAGGAAAGCTGACATGCCAAGAGCTAAGAAAGGTGCCGCACGGCACCAGGCAAAGAAACGAATCCTCAAAGCCGTCAAGGGACATCGTGCTTCGGCGGGCCACTTGTATCGACTGGCCAAGGAAGCCGCCGTACGGGCGGGTGTTTACGCTCGGGTTGACCGCAAGCGCCGCAAGCGCGATTTCCGGGGTCTTTGGATTACCCGATTGAGCGCGGCCTGCCGGCAGCGGGGCATACGGTACAGCCAGTTCATCGACGGCTGCAAAAAAGCCAAACTCGCTCTGAACCGAAAAATGCTGAGCGAGGTTGCCGTTGACGACCCGAAGGCCTTCGATGCTATCGTTGAAACGGCTAAGGCCGCAGCGGGATCGTAACCGCAGCGAGGCCCCATGCTGCCAGCCGCGACATACGACGGGCGGGAAAATGCTTGAGCAATTTGAAAAAATCGGCAGAGATGCCCTTGCTGAGCTGCGAAAGATCGCCGACCTAACCGTTCTGGAAGAGTTCCGCATCAAGTACCTGGGTCGAAAGGGGCGGATTACTCAGATGCTCAGCCAGATCGGCAAGCTGCCGTCCGAGCAAAAGCCCAAGGCAGGCCAGATTGCAAACAAGATCAAGATTGAAATCTCCCAGGCGTTTGAAGAGCTTGGAAACACTTTGCGGGCACAGCAGCAAAAGCCGCAAGAGCTGATCGATGTGACGCTGCCGGGCATCCGAGTCAGGATCGGCAAGCCGCACGTGATTACGCAGACCCTCAATGAGCTGCTGGAGATATTCGGTCGAATGGGATTCGGCGTCGCGTACGGCCCCGAGGTCGAGGATGAGTGGCACAATTTCATCGCCTTGAATATCGGCCCCGAGCACCCGGCGCGGGACCCTGCCGATAATTTCTATATTGACGATGACATCCTGCTGCGGAGCCAGACGTCGACGATTCAGATTCGCGTGATGGAGCGGACCAAGCCGCCCATCCGGGTCGTGGCGCCGGGGAGGGTTTATCGTCCCGATACGGTCGATGCGACCCACATGTACATGTTTCACCAGCTTGAGGCCCTGGTGGTTGACGAGGGTGTCAGCATGGTGGACATGAAGACCACCATCGAGCAATTTATCCATACCTTTTTCGGCCCACAGACCCAATGGCGATTCCGGCCGAGCTTCTTCCCGTTCACCGAACCCAGCGCCGAGGTCGATTTGCTCCTGAAGGACAAGGCCGGCAAAGAAAGCTGGGTGGAGATGGGCGGCTGCGGCATGGTCGATCCGAACGTTTTCGACGCCGTCGGCATAGACAGCGAGAAGTACACCGGCTGGGCCTTCGGCTTCGGCATCGAGCGCTTAGCCATGCGAAAGTACGGCATCACCGACATTCGCCTGTTCTTCGAGAACGACCTGCGCTTCCTCGACCAGTTCTGATTTTCCTGCTGTCGGATCTCGCTTGTTCAAGAAACACCGGCTGGAACGCTCAAACTTTGTTCTGGTTGTAGAAACGGCGTATCTACACCCGGAATTGCCGCATTTCTACCGGATTTCGGTTGACAGACAGGGACAAGAAGGATACAATGTTTCCTGGCTTTTGTCACGGGTGACAGCTTCGAGGTGGTGAAAGATGAGGTCTTGCGAGTGCAGCTCCGGGAAATCATATCAGCAGATATCGGTACATACAGAGTACACCGACAAAAATTGACAATTCTCGAAAGGAGAAAAAATGAAAACGGCAACAATGCTAATGACCCTGGTCTTGGTTGTGGGGGTAGTCACAAGTGCTTCGGCAGCGCTGCCGGCCGGTTGGAACGAGGCCGACGACCAGATGGCGCTGGGTAGTGCTTCCTGGGATTACTCAAATGGCGTGTGGACTATTACGGGCCGAGGTGGGTACGGTAAATTTGTGTACAAATCTCTCAACGGGGATGGTAGTATAACGGCCCGTCTGCGCAGCTTGACAGATACGTGGCCGGGCCCCATTTTTGATAGGCCTCACATATTTGTGTCAATCCGCAAGAATCCAACATCACTGGAGCAGACGCAATCAGGCTTTGCGGTACGTGCAGAGACGGGGATCCTCGCAGCTAACGGGACCTATGAGGCAGCTTTCCAGTACTATCACGAGACTACGGGATCAGGTGCTGGCGGCGATGTTGTCAGTTTGCCTTACTGGGTCCGGGTAGATCGCAGGGGAAATACGTTCAGAGGTTATGTCTCACCTAATGGAAGCCCCAATTCTTGGACTCTGTATAAATCGGAGGATATCGCGATGGGCCAAGTGGCCTTTGTTGGCCTGCATATCTGGATAGGCGGTGACATCCAGTTCGCAGCTACGCTCGATAATGTAACAGTCGAGGGCGATACAGGTCCTGCAACAGGCGGCTCCGACAATGCCTGGAGGGTCTCCGGCAGCAACATGTATTCACTCCCAAGCGGCAACGTTGGCATCGGGACGAGCAATCCCACATATAAGCTGGATGTCGTCGGCACGACGGCGACGGATGTTCTGGTCATCCGGGGTGGTGCGGACCTTGCCGAGCCGTTTTCTGTTACGGATGCGAAGAGAATGCCAGCCGGAGCGTTGATGGTGATCGATGAGAAGAATCCAGGTCACTTGAAGCTCAGCGACCGTCCATACGATAAACGGGTGGCCGGCGTGGTCAGCGGCGCGGGGGGACTCAGCCCCGGCCTTACTCTCACGCAGAAAGGGATTATCGAGGGTGGAGTCAAAGTCGCCCTTACTGGACGAGTCTATGCCGTGGCGGATGCGTCGAACGGCGGCATTGAACCGGGCGATTTACTCACCACATCCGCTGTTCCAGGTCATGCCATGAAGGCAACCGACAGGGATCGCTCTTACGGGGCTGTAATTGGCAAAGCCATGTCACCGCTGAAAAAGGGCCGAGGTCTGGTCCTGGTTCTGGTGAGCCTGCAATAGGAAGGAGATTTCGCCATGATAGGTTCAAATAGAGATAGAGCGAGTGTCTCAACCGGACTGCTCATATGTCTGTGCAGTGTGTTGCAGAGCGTCTGGTTGCCAGCGTATGGGCAGGACGCCGATCCCTACGCACCTTACGACGGGATACCAGCCGGATGGAGACTAATCCAAGGCGACATTCTCGTGCCCATCAATACCCTGCAAGCCGTATTTCCTGATGAAGGGGCGTTTGACCTAACCCTTTTCTGGCCCGGTGGGATCGTTCCGTACGAGTTCGATCAAAACGTCTCACCCCGAAACCAGACGCTCATGCTTGAGGCCATGGCAGAGTGGGAGAACCTCGCCAACATCGATTTTGTTCCGCGTACGCCTCGTGATAGCACTTACCTTCACATTCAAAACGGGTCCGAGAACTCCAGTAGTGTTTCGATGGGCTTGGGCGGGGAGCGGCCAATGACCATATACAACTGGAACGTGAAGTTCATAATGGTTCACGAGTTGGGCCACGCCCTAGGCTTCTGGCACGAGCAATGCAGACCCGATCGCGATGAGTATGTGACGATTAACCGGGCCCACGTTAGTCTAACGGATGACGATTTTGAGATCAATTTTGGCGAGATACCAAAAGACTTTGCCGAGGTTTATGGACTTTACGATTTTGATTCGCTCATGCACTATGGTCAATATGACTTTTCTATATGTGTGGACCCTCAGGCAGACCCTGACAACTGCCGCACCATCACGGTCAAACCGCCCTGGAATACGACGTGGCAGGATGCCATCGGACAGAGAGACCACCTCAGCAAGATGGATACGCTGACGATGTCGTTCCTCTATCCTGAATCCAATTGGGTGTTCGTGAACAAATCCTACGAGCTGGCACCACAGTGCGAACCTTTGTCTGAAGCCGGCACGTTCCCAAGCCCTTTCTGCGACGTTGCAGCGGCAGCCAGCGCCGTTCCGGCAGGTGGGATGATTATCATCCAGCCTGGGTACTACAGTGCCGCGGGCGTCTATGGAGCGCCGATGACACTGGTCGCTCCGTTGGGAGATGTCACCCTGGGCCGGTAAACTGCGCTTCTTTCGCCCCTGAGTGCAAAGGCAAAAGACGCGGCGCTGGCGGATGCTATTTGACCTGTCGCGGCGGGGGACTTATAATGACAGGCAAATAACGCACTTAGGCGGAGTGGATATTCTCTATGATAACAAAGGAAGAAATCCTCAATACTCTTGCCAAAGATAAACCGGAACTGCAAAGGCGGTTCAAGGTTCGCAAAATGGCATTATTCGGGTCTTATGCAAGGGGAGAACAGCGCGCGGACAGCGACGTGGATATACTCGTTGAGGTTGACCCATCGATAGGTCTGGAGTTCGTCACCTTAGCCGAAAGAATCGAGAAATTGCTTGGCATCGGCGTTGACCTTGTGTCAAGTCAGGCGATTACGTCCAAAGCGATGGAATTCATAGGGCCGGAACTGATCTATGTCTAAAAGACCCACGGATTTACTGGTAAACGATATCCGGGAAACCGCCCTCCGTCAAAATACGAATCACTCCGCCTTCAGCGGGCAGAAACAACAGTGAATTTGTCCGGCCCATCCGCAACTATTAGGCGTTTAGTGTCACTTGACGGAGTCGTCGGGGGGCAGGCCGAGCTTTTTGTAGAGGGTGCGTCGGCCGGCCTTGTCGCCGTCGAGGATTGTTTTGGCGTATTCAGCCACCTCTTTTGCCTTTGCTCGCGGGACGACGATGACGCCGTCTCCATCGGCCATGATAATATCACCCGGCTCGACCAGAACGCCGCCGCAGACGATGGGGCGGTTGACCGATTCGATCTCGTTGCGGCCCGGCCGGATGCCCCTGCCGACCTTTCTAAAGTACAGCGGGACCTTCTCGGTGGCGATCTCGTCAGTGTCGCGGGCGGTGGCGTTGGTGACCACGCCGACGCAGCCCCGCAGCTTCCAGCCCATGATGTTGTTCGAGCCGATTGAGCCGACGTCGGAATCCGGGGCGTCGTCGAAAACGACGGTGGTTCCTTTGCGGATCAGCGGAACGAACGGCTCGCTGGACAGCTCGCTGTACCACCGGCCCACCCACTTATCGAACGCCTCGGTTTCCATTGGCGGGGCCGGCGGCTTGTTGGTCGGGACGTATCGAACGGTCACCGCGATGCCGATAAAGCGGTGTGCGTAGTGCTCCGTGTCTTTCCAGGCGGCGTGGATGTCCGGCGACATCAGGCCCCTGTTTGTCAAACCCACCTTGTCCATTCCGTCGGCAACGTCGGAAACGCGCAAGCCCTCGAAGAGCTTGAGGATTTCCTGGTCCTCTTCGGCGCTATAAACCTTGGTCGGCATGAAATTCTTGCCCATCCGCAGGTCGTCTGTCGCTGGCTTGGCCGCCGGCGACGGCGAAGAAGCGCCCATGACCAATAGCGAAACCACAGAGAGGCCGGCCAAAACCAGCAAGCTCGTCAAGACGGTTGTTTTTGTGTGCATTTTTTGTCTCCTGAAATTGCCCAGTTTAGAACCAGTTTACTTCGCCGTCAGCACAATGCCGGCACGCCATACTATAGCCTCTTCTGGCCGGGCTTCAAGGTAAAAAATATGAGCGACGCGATTAAGCCGACGCGGTTATGTCTGGATGCTGGCAGCCTGTTGATTATTGCGGCGTATTTGGTAGAGTGGCATCTGGAACGAATGCCGCTTGGTGCGGAAGTAAATTCGATGATTGAAATCGCCAACGATATATTTGTCTCAGAGGATGAGCTTGTTTTCAGGGCCTCACGAAGCAGCGGGCCCGGCGGGCAGAATGTCAACAAGGCGAATACCCGAGTGACCCTGCTTTTTGATGTGGTTAGCTGCGAGAGTTTCTCCGATATGCAAAAGGAGCGGATACTTGCTCAGCTTGTGGGGCGAGCTGACAAGAGCGGCGTGATAAGGGTTGTTTCGCAGAAGTTTCGGACTCAGAAGGCGAACCGCAACGCTGCCGTCGAGCGATTGCAGCAGTTGTTGGCCGGTGCCCTGAGAAGCCGGCCTCCACGAAAGGAGAGCGGGGTTCCATGCGCGGCCAAAAAGCAGCGATTGGAGCAGAAAAGACGGCGAAGCCTGTTGAAGCGGCAGAGGGCAAAGAGGAATTCGGCTGGCGATTTGGCGGATTAGGGGGATTGCGGCACAAAAGGCATCATCGGCGTTTTCGGCGGACCGCTAAAAACACCACGATGGCGGTAATAATCATGATTACCAGTACTTCCTGTGGACCTATCAACACGGCCGCCATGACCATTTTGTGTCCCCGTTTATCAAACCTTCATTCGACAGCCCTCTTCCTCAAGCGTTCCTTTGGTTAACGATTGTACAGCCATTCTTTGCCAAAAAGCAAGCAAATATCTCTCTGGAAAAAAGCCTCTGTGCGATTCCCGAATAAATCTGGCGGAAAGAGCCGATTTTTCATACATTAAAATACGCCATAGAGCGTCGTATTAGTAGCAGAACCTCATCATAGACGTTGTTGGGCTGAACATCGATGTTGGAAGATGCGCGTCTAATAGGGGAACTCAAGCGCGGGGATAAAGAGGCCCTGCGTCAGATTTACATGGAGCACAAAGATAACCTTCTGACCATCGCGGCTTCTCTGTTGCACGATCCGTGTGCCGCAGAGGACGTTCTGCACGATGTTTTTGTTTCTTTTGCCGCCGGCGTGGGGAGTCTTCAGCTTCGGGGTGGTCTGAGGAACTATTTGGTAGCCAGCGTTGTCAACCGCGCCCGGGACGTGTTCCGCAGGAAAAGGCATCACCTGGTCGAGCTTGACCGGGTCGGCCAGGTGGCCTCGGGTTCGGATGGCCCTGAGCGGTTGGCGGTGTTTGGTGAGGAATCCAGGCTGCTGACGGACGCTTTGGCCCAGCTTCCGCCGGACCAGCGGGAGACCATCATCCTGCACTTGACCGGCGGGATGAAGTTCAAGGAGATCGCCCGGATGCAGGGCATTGCGATCAGTACGGTCCAGGGCAGATACCGCTACGGCCTCGAAAAATTGCGGATGATCCTGAAGGAGAGATGAAAGAATGAATCCTCCAGACAATATAGAACGTGCAATCGCCCGATTGCATATAGCAACCCGAGCCGGAACCGACGAGCGTATTCTCAATGATGCTTTTGCCGCACTTCATGGGGGGCTGCAGAAACAGCAGTTGCTCGGGTTCGACACCGGCGTTTGTCGAACAGTCGTGATACTCAGGAGGCCAAAGCCGGCTCTGGTCGCAGCGGTCATTCTGGTCGCTTGCGCGCTGTTCTTCAGCATGTTCTACAGGAAAGGTGCCACTCTTAGGGAGATTCACAACGCGTTCGGGAAAGCGGAAAATACGTGCATCTCAACGTTTCAAGCCGGCAAGACCGAGCCGGTCCAGCAGGTCTGGACGTCACAGACTTTGCACGTGAAACTGTTCAAGATCGGAGGCGGAAACCAGGCACAGTTTACTCTGTGGGATGCGTCAAACAGGGTGAAAATGATAAAGTATCTGTCTTCAGAGTCGGTTCGGACAGAGGCGATTACCGAACAAATGCTTGCCGAGCTCGACAAATCAGCGGCTCAATCGGCTGGCCTGTTTCCTTTTTCCGATGTCAATGCTGTTCCTGCGGGCGCCCAATGGAATGGGGTGGGCGATCCGCGGGTCGCTGCTACTATCCCCGGGACGGAAGTCTATGACCTGACCTGGACGGCGAAAAGCGCGCCTTCTGAAGCGGTTGTGTATAAAAAGTGGCGGCTTTTTGCGGATATTCGGACCCATTTGCCCAGAAGGGCTGAGTGGTATGCCAAATACAAGCCCGAAGACGAATACACATTCGAGACGTTTGTCGTTGTTTCGTATCCGAGCGAGGGCGAAATTCACGATCTTATGGATAATATATTTGGCCCGCGCCGGGGTCGGCCGGACGATCCGGAATATATCGGCACTCCCGGAACCGAGCGGTAGTATCCGGCTGGAGGAGACGGCCTTCCCGTAACGATTGAAACTAACCGCCGATTGTGGTAAGAAAGAGCGAGAGAACGAATGTCGATCAGGGATGGTTCCTATGGCGGTTCGGTTTATTCTTGGCAGAAGCGGTACGGGCAAGACCAGCTATTGCACGCGAGCAGTGGTTGATGCGCTGTTGGAGCCAGGCGACCAGCCGCTGATTCTGCTGGTTCCGGAGCAGGCGACCTATCAGGCGGAGCGGGCAATCCTGGCCGACGAACGAATAGCCGGCTACAACAGACTGCACGTGCTGTCATTCGACCGTCTGCAGTTTCTGTTAAAGGGCAAAAACACGTCCCGGCCCGTCCTTTCTCGCATCGGTCAGCAGATGATTGTCCACAGGATTCTGCGTGCCAATAGGAGCAAGCTGAAACTCTTTGGCGCATCGGCGGCCTGGCCCGGCTTGGCTCGGCAAGTCGCCCAGACGATTGCGGAGCTGCACCGATACGCAAAGACCCCCGACGAGATTAACGAATTGTTGGGTGAACTATCCAAAGATGATCGCAACAACTTAGCTATTCTTAAATTCACCGATATCGGGCTGATTTTTGAAGAATATCTCAAGTTCATCGAGGGTGACTTTCTTGACCCTGATGGTCAGTTGATCCGGGCCGCTGATGCCATCTCGGTCCCGGGCTTGACCACAGCGGCGAGACTATGGGTTGATGGTTTTGCCGGCTTTACGACGGCTGAGCTTGCCGTCCTCGCCGGGCTGCTCAAAGTCGTGGAAGATGCCCACATCGCCCTTTGCCTGGACCCGTCGAACATCGACTTGGCGAATCCCGATACGGAGGAGCTCGATCCGGTCAGTGTGTTTAGTCCCACTGAGAAAACGTACGCCGGCCTTGCCGAGATCGTAAGAAAGAGCAGGCTCAAGCTGGCCGAACCTGTGATTCTTGAGGAGGCGATGAGATTTTCCGGCTCGCGGCAGCTTGCTCATGTCGAGCGAAATCTATTTGACCCGGAGCCATCGAAATTGGACTCGGCGAATAGTCTTCGCGTCATATCAGCGCCGAACGCGCGGGCGGAAGCCGAGTTCGTCGCAAGAGGGATACTCGAATTGGTCAAGGACAGAGGCTACCGGTATCGTGACATCGCGGTTATCGCGTCGGATATCGGCCGATACGAACATTACATAAGGGCATACTTTGACGACTACCGTGTGCCGTTTTTTATTGATAAGCGAAGGCCGCTGAATCATCATCCGGCTGTCGGGCTTCTCGCTTCGGCCGTTCAGGCTGCCACCGGCGGTTTTGCTCACGGCGATATTTTCGGCTGTCTCAAAACAGACCTTGTGCCCCTCACACGCTATGAAGTGGATCTGCTGGAAAACTATTGCCTCGCGTTCGGCGTATCGGGCCGTGACTGGCAAAGCGACAAGCCGTGGCATTTTGCAGGTGATGACAATGAGCGGTTCGACGAGCAGCGAATAGACCGAATCCGGGCAAAGGTCGGCGGGCCTCTGCTTGCGCTTCGGGACAAGCTGTGCCCTCCCGGCGATGCAACACGGACGGTCGGTGCGGAGGAGTTTACGCGAGCTGTCTTTGATTTCCTTGACGAGCTCGGGGTCCGGCAGACGATCGCCGGATGGATTAAAGAAGCTGACCAGAGAAGGGACGGTGTGACGGCGGATGAGCATCAGCAGTTTTACACTAAGTTCGTGGATGTATTTGACGAGCTTACAGAGGTTTTCGCCGGCCATGCCATGACGGCGGAGGATTATCTTGCCATCCTCAATTCCGCTTTCTCGCAATTGACCCTGGCTTTCATCCCGCCGACTTTGGACCAGGTTCTCGTTGGTTCCATCGAGCGCAGCCGGCATCCTGATTTGAAGGCCGTTTTCCTGATCGGGGCTGCGCAAAAGCAATTTCCGGTGCCGATTGTTCCGGACAGCATATTGACCGATGACGACCGCGCGGCGGCCGAGTCAGTGGATTTTCCGTTGGCGCCGACGTCAAGCCAGACCCTTGCCGAGCGCCAATATCTGGCCTACATTGCGTTCACACGCCCTTCAGAATTTCTGTGCGTTACGTATCCCTCGGTGGACGATGAGGGCAGCGCCGTTGCCCGCTCGCAATTCGTGGGCGATCTCGAATCGTTGTTTGAGAACCTCCGTGAAGAAGCGATTGCCGGCCGCCCGCTTGAGGCTGAAAAGGTGCACAACGAGGCCGAGCTTGGGGACTTGCTCTGCAGCAGACTTGGCAGGGATGCCGTCCCCGGGCAAGCCGGTGACGACGGCCGGCTTGATGAGCTGCTGGGTGCGATTTGCTCGGATGAACAGCTTGCAGGATTAGGCGCGAGCGTTCTTTCTGCGATAGATTATGACAACAGCGCGCGGCTGGACGAAGACGTGGTGCGGGGGTTTTTCGATCGGCATGTAAAGAGTTCGGCGACGAGGCTGAGCACTTTTGCCGCCTGTCCGTATCAGCATTTCGCCCGCTATGTGCTGGAGCTGAAAGAGCGGGAGGAATTCAAGTTCGAGCCGCTCGATCTGGGCGCCTTCTACCATCGCGTTCTGGATGCCTTGTTGAAGCGGTTTAATGCCGAGCGGCGCGACTTTGCAGCCATCGACGACCGGGAGCTTTTGGCGTTTCTGCGAGAAGAAATGCAAAAACTCACCAGGGCGGACCCCTTTATCTCGAATTTTGTCAGCCGGCGGGATTATAACGCCTTTATGATCAGCTCTGCGTGCGAGGTGCTTGAAGATTGCGTTCTGGCGGTTGCACAAATGGTTCGGGCGGGAATTTTCAGACCGGCGCTGTCGGAAGTCGCGTTCGGCCGCGTCAAGGACTCACGCGACACGCTCGGCCAGTTTGAGCTTGCCCTTCCAGACGGCCGCGTGCTGTCCGTGGACGGTAAGATTGACCGGCTTGATTTCGCGGATGTCGATGACGAGAAAGTCGCGCTTGTTTTCGATTATAAGCGCAGCGAGCACGGGGCAAAACTTGACTGGTCGGAATTCTACCACGGCCTGGACCTGCAACTGCCCATTTATATGCTGGCCGTTCGCAGCGCAGGCGGCACAGAACGCCGGACCGTGGCGGGCGCGTTTTACATGCCGATTGAGGTGAGCCCTGGAAGAGCCACGCTCGCCAAGCTGTCGCAGAAGGCGGATAATTTCGATTACAAAGCAAGAGGTTTGTTTAGTGGAGAATTCTACCGGCAATTGGACCGGGCGGCGGAATCCGGCTGGAGCAGATTCTACAGCTTCCATATCTCCGCCAAGGACGGACCATATGGAAACTATGCCAACAGTGGGGCGTTGATGCCGGGCGATTTTGAAGCCCTCCTGCAATTTAGCGAGCAAAAGGTAATTCAATTGGCTCAAGAGATCGTCACGGGCACAATTACTGTCAGACCGTATCGCTTGAAGCAGAAATCGCCGTGCAGCTATTGCTGCTACAAACCCGTCTGCCGGTTCGATTGGCAGATAAACGATTACAATCTTCTGGAGTCACTGAATAAAGTTCAGGTGCTGAGCAAGATGGGGGCGCGTGATGACTGAGAAGAGGATCGAATGGACACAGCAGCAGAAGCGGGCGATTGACGCCCGCGGCGGCGACGTTCTGGTGACCGCCTCGGCCGGAACCGGCAAAACCGCCGTCCTCTCCGGCCGATGCGTGAGCATCGTATCGGACAAGTCTATATGCCCCGACGTCCGCAGCGTGCTGGTATTGACCTTTACCGAGGCCGCTGCAGAGCAGATGCGTTCGCGGATCGCCGAGCGGTTGAAAGAGGCATTCCTGGAAAACCGGGACCCCCATCTGCGCCGGCAGCTCATGCTGCTCCAGGGGGCGGACATCAGCACGATACATTCATTCTGCAAGCGGCTCATCACGGAGTATTTCTACAAGCTCGACCTGGACCCGACTTTCGGCGTCATTGGCGGGGATGAGCAGAAGCTGCTCAAATCGGAGGTCCTCGAGCAGACCATCGACCGCGCCTGGCAGCAGGACAACATGCGCAAGACTCTTGAGCAGCTCTTGCGTCGGCGGGATCTTCGTACAAACAGGGGATTTCCGGCCCAAATCATAGAGATCAACGATTTCCTCGACGGCGTAATCTCGCGGGAGAGCTGGTACGAAAAGGCGACCAGGCTTGCGGGAGAGGCGAATCCCTTTGCCACCGACCTCGCCGAGAAGCAGAAACAAATCATCGAGAGTAAATTGCAGCATATTCTCGCTCAGATCCAGTATGCACTACGGCTCTACGAAGGCGAGGACACCGACGGTCGGTGGGCGGCTAAATGGAAGGAGACTTTTGTCCGGCCTATCAGCAGATACATCGAACTCATAAATTCTCGCCAGTGGGAGAAGTTCAGCGAAGAGATAAGAGGCTACCAAAGGCCATCGAGGTTCGAGTACAAGCCGAGAGGTTTATCAGAGTTGGTTGCCGAGACTATCAAGAATCTTGCGGAAAATGCTAAGAAATCGTTCGACGCGCTCTTCGACCTGGCGATCCTCAATCCCGATTATGTGGACAGGCTTGGTGATTCCGTCCGATTGCAGACGTCGGTGCTTGTCGAGCTTGTTAAGACGTTTGACCAGTTGTACACCCGGGCCAAGCGTGCAATCAATTGCCTGGATTTTGCCGACCTCGAGCACTATACCCTGAGATTGTTGAGCGATGAAGATGCCTCGCAGGGTAAGCTTTTTCCTTCTCAGACGGCCTTACTGCTTCGGCAAAGGTACAAACACATATTTGTTGACGAATATCAGGACATCAATTCCGTGCAGCAGGCGATTCTTGAGATGCTCAGCCCGGGAGGAAATACGCTGGGGGTCGGCGATGTCAAGCAGAGCATTTACGCGTTTCGCGGCGCTGAGCCTGATATTTTTCTGCAGCAGTTAAGGCGAGTCTCAGCGGACCCGGAAAACGCGCGGCAGGGCCTGCGCGTTGACCTCAATGCCAATTTCCGCTCGGCCAAAGGAATCCTCGATTTCGTCAACCGGATATTTTCGCGCATCATGACGGCGTCTTTTGCCAGGCTCGACTACGACGAGTCGGCCTGGTTGAAGCCGGCGCCGTCAGATGGCGCAGTGCCTCAGGCATCGAAAAGTGAAAGCGGTATTGTCGAGTTCCATGCGCTTGATGAAACAGCTATACACGACGATTCGCAGAATGACCAGCATAGTGAGGCTGAAGACGGCGAGAACCTGAACCTCGTCACTCCGCGTCAGCGCCAGGCGGCGATGATTGCCCGGCGGATCAGGCAAATGGTCGGGGCCGACACGGGCAAGGCCGAGTTTCAGATTTACGACAAACAGCGAGACGCTTTGCGCGACGTCGAATACCGTGACATTGTCGTGCTGATGCGCTCGTTGGCGAAGAAAGCGAATGATTATGTTGAGGTATTCCGGCTGGCCGGCGTGCCTGTAAGCTGCCAGGCCACGGCGGGGTATTTTGAAGCCACCGAAATCAGTGATCTTACAGCCCTGCTGAAAGTCCTGGACAATTCCCAGCGGGACATTGAATTGGCCGCCGTCTTGCGAAGCCCGTTTTTCAAGGTCACCGACACGGAACTGGCGAAGATAAAGATACACACGCGAGCAGATCAGCGGCAGAAGACCTACTACGACTGCGTGCTCCAATACTGTGACGACGGGGCTGATGCGGAACTGGCCGGCAAGCTGCGGACGATACTGGCTCGGATCGAGCAATGGCGGACGCAAGCCCGCCGCGGCAAATTGGCGGACTTGATCTGGCAGATATACCGAGAAACGGACTTCTTGCCCTTTGTTTCCGCTCTGCCAAGCGGCCAGGCCCGGCGGGCCAACCTTCTCAAGCTCCACGACAGGGCCGTTCAGTTCGAGGGTTTTGCCAGCAGTGCGGGCGTGCCGTCGCTGACGCGATTCGTTGAGTTTATCGAGAAGCTCCAGGAGGCCGGGCAGGACTGGGCGCCTGCTGAGCCGCAGACCTCGGCGGGTAATGCCGTTCGCATTCTCAGTGTTCACAAAAGTAAAGGACTTGAATTTCCGGTCGTTTTTTTGGCCGAGCTGGAAAGCGGCTTCAACAGGAAAGACGTCCAGGCCGACTGCCTTGCCGATGCGAACTATACGCTTGGGCTCCAGATTATCGACCGCCGGTCGAACAGCAAGCTCAGCTCGCTTGCCCACGAGGTGATCGCCGAGCAGAAACTGTCGGCGGCCTTGGCCGAGGAGATGCGAATCCTCTACGTAGCGACGACGCGGGCCAGAGACAGGCTTGTCCTGACGGCTTCGCAGAAGCAAAGAACGTGTGGGCAGGTTATCTCAAACGGTCTTCTCTTAGGTGGCGGGCCCATCCCCGACTGGCAGCTTCAAGCCTGCCGCAGCCCTCTGCAATGGGTCCTCTACGGCCTTTGCGACCAGCGGGTTTTGCACCACGCCTTCGAAACTGGTTTATCCGAACGCGCCGCCGGCGATAATCTTTTCAGCTTTACGCTTCACAACCAGGCTGATTTGAGGCAGCTTTCCGAGTTCATCATCGCCATAAAGTCCGGCAAGCCGTCCCGGCGTTCCGCGGGCCGCCGGAAGGCTCGCCCAAAACCAGAGCAGTCGAATCTGCTTGCACAGGTGAAGCGGTCTTTGGCCTGGGGATATCCATTCAGCGATGCACCGCTGCTGCCCGCGAAGAGCTCCGTGACACAATTGACTCATAATAGCGATGAATATGTGGAGTTTGATTACAGCAGGGCCTTGGAGCGCCGGCCGGGCGTTCTTGTGATCGCCGAGCCGGATTTGCATGAGCCGCTCGATGCCCGGCTCATCGGCACGGCCACACACCTTGTCATCTCTCAGCTTGATATTGCTGAACCCATAACCATAGACGCGATTGAGAAAACAAAGGCAAAACTCCTTGCCGGCGGCGCCGTCGCTCCGGCCGTCGCAGAGCGCATCGACACAGCGTCGATCCTAAGATTCTTCAAGAGCGAGCAGGGCAGATTAGCGGTTGATCCTTCAAACACGGTGTGGCGTGAATGGCCGTTCACTTTTGCCCTTCCGGCTGGTTCGTCGTGCGTCGTGCGTGATGCGCTTTGCGCAAAAGCGAACACAAAACACGATATACGCAATACGTCCCGCAAGGGACGTCCCAAGGGGACGCAATACGTCCCGCAAGGGACGTCCCAAGGGGACGCAATACAAGACACGATTATTGTTCAGGGAATCATTGACATGCTGGTTCGCACGGCTGAGGGGCTGGTTGTCATTGACTTCAAGACCGACAGGATAACGGCCGAGCAGGCCGCAGAGCGCGCGGAATTTTACCGGCGGCAGTTGGAGCTTTACAGCAAGGCCGCCTGCGCAATCCTGAAAGCCGAACCGGCCGGAAGCTGGCTGTATTTCCTGACCTGCGGCGTTTGCGTTAAGGTATAGAGAATGATGAATGTATCCGCGTGAACTATTCGCAAGACGACCAAACCTTCGCCGCCGCCATGAAAATCATCGCCGGAGAAGTCAAACGCGCCTGAAAAGCGAAATGCTCAGCCCCAACAAAGTTCGGGTACTTAGGCGTCAATCGTCAGTTTTCAGTTGTAAGTTGGCTTGTTAGACCCAACGTGTTACCTGTTTTCTTTACTTTTTTCTTATCTCGCTGTCGTTTCCAGCCGATAGCAGGATATAGGACCAAAGCATGGGCGACGAATCTCGTTTCCTTTTTAATACCGTCCGCACGGATTGGACCGCCGTATTCTGGATATTATGCGGATCGATGCAGTAAATGTTCAAACAAAAGCGTTGCGCCAATGGAGAGGGCCCATTGAGCCAATGAGATGAGTCAAGTAATTGAGAATCTCAAATCCTTTAATTCGAAGGAACGCTTCTTTCTTGTCGGTCATATTCTAGGAAATGTTGCTTTCAAACCATGTCCGGCCTTTCGAGAGAGTATCACGAGTGTTTTAGACATCCGCCTTCCTGAAAGCATCTTCGCAGCAATGGATTATCATCTTGACTGGCTTTATGCAAGTTTGTTCTTAGCTTTCAATCCTAATCCGGAACAACGCATTTTCGACAATAAGGATCGCTTGATTAAAGGGCAACAAGAAGATGTTGACTTTCTTTTTGCATACGAAGCAGATGACAGCTCCCACATCATTCTGTTGGAAGCAAAAGGGGTAGGCGGTTTCACGAATAAGCAAATAGGCTCCAAAGCAGACCGTTTTCGTGAAATTTTCGCTATGAATGGCAAGCGATGGCCTGGAGTTGTCCCACATTTCGCCTTCGTTTCTCCTGATCGGCCATCGGAACGGTTGCATAGTCCAGCTTGGCCAATGTGGATGAGACCGAACAACATCGTACCTTGGATCCAACTGCCGATACCATCTGGATTAAAGAAAGTTACTCGCTGCAACCAACAGGGAAAACCGGACGAAAAAGGGGAGTATTGGACAATATATAGGAGACCAACATCGCTCACACGGAAGCCAGGCACACACGAACTCGTGGCCGAGGGCCGAATTAGCCGGATTGGGTCTGCTTAAAGAAGCTACTCGGGGTACGAAAGTACCTCAGTGAAAGAGAAAAATAAATAAGCGTCCACGGATTGACCCTATCACGGTGAGGTCTTTGATCATGTACAAGTTTGTCTTCCCGATAGCCGAAAGGCAGGTTATGAAGATTGGATTACAAATCGAGCAAAAGGAATCCGAAAGCTGAAAGTGGGCAAAGCAAAATGAAAAAGCTAATGCTAACGATTCTATTGGGATTGACAGTTGTTGGAGGTGCATGTACCACATCTCGGACGTACCCTTCAGCAGAACCCAAACCCATGCAAGACAAGAGACAAGACGAGGAAGGACAAGAAATTGCCGGAGCCTGGGGAGATGCAAGAGAAGAATTGAGGGAGGAGTTACAGAAACAAGGGGTAGAATTACATAATTTTACAGAACAAGAATTGCACAGACGATTACAAGAAGAAATATTGCGAGCACGCAAGCCTCCCCTTCCCGTTAACGAGGAGCCCCCCAAACCCTCTGAACTCGCCATTTTCGTTACAGCGCTGACGCGCGCGGGGATTGATAGTTCAATCGGGAGTCGAGTCTCCCAAAAGGGGGACTCGCTCACTATCATCGTCCCCGATGGATGGCATTACGAACCCTACCAAATTCGACTTCAAGCTGCCCAAAACTTCTGGGAGCTATGGGCCAGAATCAGGTCACCAAATGACCCCGACAAAGCGAGGTTGGAAATCACAGACTTCAATGGCAATAGCGTGGGAGGTTCCCGATGGCTTGCGGGATCATTGATCTGGGTCAGGAAATGAATCGGTTCCACGGGCGATTAAAGGACATTCTGCTTTTCTCTTTTGAGGAGCCATGCCTCGTGGATTCGAGGGCAGTAGGGTGTGATGAAATCGCACCGATTATGTGGCGATATGCAAATGGTGCGAAGGATCGCATCCTACGGAGTCTGTGACTCGCGTATATCTGCACATGGTCTCCAATATTCCGGATTTAGCTTGACGACTGATTTTTGGTTATGTATAGTATGTATCTAACTAATGGATTAGGCTCAAATTATTAGAAAGTTCATAGTTCGTAGTCGATAGTCAGCAGCAAATCGCGGATCGTTAGCATGGGATGGCGATGGCGTGAATCAGGGTATCAGGTGGACAGGAGATCAGGGAATTAGGGCCGGGAACGATAGACGATGGACAAGCTCGTGTGCTTTGGCGCCCTTTCGGCTGGGCTCGCCGCGTGCTTTGCGGCGGAAAGGCAATTTTGCAAAACAAAGCCAATCCGTCACGGCGGCTGCCGGACAAGCGTGCTTGTGTTTATTGGTGTTCATTAGTGGTTAATTTTGAAGAACAAAGCCAATTTTGGAGTTGTTACAGTGATCGGAAACCTCTCTGTCGCAAGCGGTTATGGAAACTCCTCCACTCTATGGCTTGTGCAAAAACAAAGCCAATTTCGGGATGTTAGCCCGGTGCAATGCCTGTGGAGATTGACTGCAATCGTGCGGAACAAAGCCAATTCCTGATTACCCTTGTTTCCTTACGCCGGCTGTGTATAATCTGCCTTTTCGTGGTGGTAAGGTAATACACTACATGGCTAAATGGCAGAAGTATTGATGGAGAGTTTATAGAATATGGCAAAGGCACCGAAAGCAAATGCAGTAGTGGGGCAGTCAGGCGGGCCGACGGGGGTGATCAACGCCTCGTTAGTCGGCGTGATCGAAGAGGCAAAAAAGCATCCGGAGATTCAGAGACTTTACGGCGCGATTCACGCCGTGGCGGGGATGGTCAAAGACGACTTTATTGATTTGAAGAAGCTCTCGGCCAATACCCTCAAGGTCGTGACGGCTTCGCCGTCTTCGGCCCTGGGAACCAGCAGGGATAAACCCGATAAAGACTATTGTGCTAAGATTCTCGATGTCTTCAAGAAGCGCAATATCCGTTATTTCTTCTACATCGGCGGCAACGACTCGGCCAACACCGCCCACATCCTCAACACGATGGCCCGCGAGGCAAACTACGACGTCAGGTCGTTCCACGTTCCCAAGACCGTGGATAACGACCTGCTGGTCACGGACCACTGTCCGGGCTATGGCACGGCGGCCCGGTTCGAAGCCTGCGCGCTGATGGGCGATGATTTGGATAACCGCGCTTTGCCGGGCGTGAAGATCGACGTGATCATGGGCCGGCACGCGGGCTTTCTGACCGCCGCCTCGGCGTTAGGTAAGCAGAGAGACGACGACGGTCCACACTTGGTCTATGTGCCCGAGAGGCCCATTTCGATGGAGAAATTCCTCCGCGACGTGGACCGTGTGTACAAGAAACTGGGCCGGTGCGTCATTGCGGCCAGCGAGGGCATCTGCGACTCCGACGGCGTCACCTGGGCCAAGAAGCTGGCCGAGCAGGCGGAGGTCGATGCTCACGGCAACATACAATTGTCAGGCACGGGGGCGCTGGCGGACTTTCTGGCCGGCGAGCTCAAGAGCAAGCTGAAAATAAAGCGCGTTCGGGCCGATACGTTCGGCTATCTCCAGAGGAGTTTCGCGGGCATTCAATCGTCCGTCGATGTGAATGAGGCCCGGCGGTGCGGGCGCGAAGCGGTCAAGCTGGCCATGAAGCACGATCACGGCTCTGTGGCGATGAGGCGGACCGGCAACGGGGCGAATTACGCCGTCAAACTGTTCCGCACGGAGCTGAGCAGCGTGGCCGAGAAGACAAAATCCATGCCCGACGAGTTCATCAACGCCGAGGGCAACGGCGTAACCGACGCCTTCATCCAGTACGCGATGCCCTTGATCGGCGAACTGCCGAGGACTGAGTATCTGGGCGGTTATCCGAGGGTCTGAAAGGCCGTCAGGTGCCGACCAGCACGTGGCGTCGTTGTGTTCACGGCTGGAGCGGCAGGGTCAGTTGTAGGGTGAATATCCCGACGGGCTGCAGCTTAGCAACGGCGCGGCCTCCTAATGTTTTTGCGAGCCTCTGGACCAAGGCCAGGCCCAGCCCACAATGAACTCCGGCGCCCGAGCGAGCCGAATCGCCCCGCCAGAAGACGTCGAACACTTGTGAGACCTGCCCGGCGGTAAGCTGGCAGCCGGTATTGGAGACTTCGATTTCCACAGAATCATCTGTTTGCCGGGCTGTTGTCCAGATTTGCCCCCCCTCGTCGGCGTACTCTGCTGCGTTTTCCAGGACGTTCGATAGAACGATGGAGAGATTCCGGCGGTCTGATTCGCACATGATGTCGGGATCAATGCGATTGTCGAAGGTGATTCCGTCATTGAGCGCCTTGTCTGAGAACGGCCGCCAGCAGGAATCGACCAGTTCGGCGATTTGAATCCGCTCGGTATGGGAGCTGATTTGTTGAGCGTCCAGGCTGGCGAGTATGAGCAAATTGCTAACCATTGATTGCATGTTCTTGGTGATTTCCAGACAACTGGAAAGAGCTTCCTGGTACTCAGATGCGTCACGGCTGCGAGTGATCGTCACCTCAATCGTGGAGCGTATCCCGGCCAACGGCGTTCGCAGCTCGTGGGCTACGTCGCTGTTGAACTGCCGCTCCCTGTTGAACGAGGTTTCCAGCCGGGACAGCAACTCGTTCAGACGTGTCTTGATCGGGACGACTTCTGCAGGAACATGCTCGCCGGCGATTCGAGTTGTGAGGTTGTCTTCACTGATGGCCGAAATCTCGGCGGCGATGGAATTCAGGGGACGAAGACCCTGCCGGACTACAAACGCTGCAACGAGAAAAGACAGAATGATAGTGCCGGCAGATGCGATCAACAGAAGCCAGCGTAAGAAACGCTGTTGGTCTTGCAAATCGCTGGCATCTCGGGCCACCACCAAGGTAAGTATCTGCTGTTTTGCTCGCTGTTTGTCCTTGTTGCGATTGTGGTCACTATCAGATTTAGGCTTTTTGACACCCCTCGGCTCGAACCTCAGACCGATGGCTCGTAAAGGCTGTCTGTTTTCTTCTAATGTTCGAAAAATCGGCACGTCGAGAGGGCCTTCAAGCCGTAAAAGGTTATCTGTACCTAACGAAGGAGACCTCATTACCACGGTGTCCTTGTACCAAAGTTGGTAGTAAGTTGGACGATCTGTCCTTTGGAACTCCTGCATATATTCGACATCAAACTCTAAGTCAATCTCGCCATCGTTCAGTTCCACCGACGCCGATAATATCTGTGCTGTAGATCTCAGTGCTGCATCAAACTGAGTAATTAAGGTGCGCCGAATCACGGTGTAAACTATGAGACTGAAAACGGTCAAAAGCAGCAGTATTCCGGTAATTACACCGGTGATTAAGCGAATTCGGAGTGAATACATCACGGTTATGCCCCCAAGGAATAGCCGCGGCCTCGGGCCGTTTGTATCAAAGCGGGCTCGTTTGGCCGCTCGATCTTTTTTCGCAGATAACCGACATACACGTCCACGACATTGCTGGATGCCGATGAGTTGAACTCGTAGATGTGTTCCCATATATCTGAGCGGGAAACCGTCTGGCCGGCCCGCATGGCTAAGTACTCCAGCAGAGCGTATTCCCGAGGGGTAAGCAGGATTTCCTCTTGGCCGCGCCAGACTCTCTGGGTGGTCAGGTCAATTCGCAGGTCTTTGATTTCGATGCAGGGATTCTTCTCGCGGTAGCCGCGTCGCAGTAATGCGCGAACGCGGGCCAACAGCTCTTCGAAGGCGAACGGCTTGGCCAGATAATCATCAGCACCGACATTCAGACCAGTTACGCGATCTCGAACGGTGTCTTTGGCCGTCAAAATCAGGACGTGGGACTTGCGGCCTTGACTTCGAATCCTCTTGAGGATGTCAAGGCCGTCCATGCCGGGCAGCATAAGGTCGAGGATAATGACGTCATACTCATTACCCATCGCATACCACAGACCCTCTTGTCCATCGCCTGTAGTATCTACTGCAAAGCCCGCCTCCCGCAATCCCTTTGTGAGGGACTGCTGCAAAGGCCGATAGTCTTCTATAAGCAGTAGTCGCATCTTCACGTTCACCAGGGAGGCCGCTGTCAGCAGCGGCGTCGAGTACATTTTAGCCGCCGGAGCGTAGCTCGTCATTATTTCCCTACTTTTCCATCAGCACCTGCCGTCAGTCTTTGCCGCCTGCGGCATCGTTTTGCGACGGCGACTCACGCATAATAGGCTGTATCGTATGGTCGCTGGCATCCAGTTGGGGCCAATTCGGCGAGGGAGCGTCGGGAAGCAGGACATGGGGAGTGATAAAGAGCGTCAGGACGCTGTTTCGGGCGACTTTTTGACTTTTCCTGAATAAAGGCCCGATGAGCGGCATGTCACCCAATACCGGCACTTTGATCACGGCTTCGCTCATTTCCTGCTGACGCAAGCCGCCGATCACCAGGGTCTGGCCTTCGCGTACGACGACCGTAGTCGTGGATTCCCGATTGACCTGTTCGGGCAGGCCGGCGTCGGGTGTGAAGGTAAAGCTTCCGACCTTGACCGACACCGCCATGCTGATTCGACCATCCGCCAGAAGGGTGGGGGTAATGCGGCCCTGGGTGTCCGCCGAGATATCGCTCTTCTTGACGATGGGGCGGCCTGATACGTCATAGCCCTCATTAAAGAAGTAGTTCAATGTCTTGCGAATCTGAATCATGGCTTCCTGGCCGCTGACCGCGACCGTTCGCGGGTTAGTCAGGATCGTGCCTTTGCCGTCCTGGACCAATGCGTTTAACCGAATAAAGAACTCCTCCGGCAGCCGGCCAACGCCCTGGTAGAAGAACTGGCCGGTCCCGGGATAAGTGGTCAGTCCGTCTAACGTGGCGTCCGGGCTCAGGTCACGAATCGCATTACCCATAGGTTGGAACATGCCGAAACGTCCCTTGGCGTATGTCCAGTCCAGCCCGAGCTCACGAGTGGCTTCGTCGGTCAGCTCCACAGCCAGCAGATCCACCAGAATCTGGGTGGCCGGGGTGTCAATCAGTTTTAGATTGTTCTGCAGCTCGGCCAGAAGCTCGGCAGGCCCCATGAACAGGAATAGATTGCGGGATGAGTTCGCAGTAATATATTGGGCATACTTGGACGGTAATGATGAAAGAGCTTCTGCCACGGTCATGTGCGAGGGCTCAATCGTCCGGATGACGATACTGGAATCCTTCGAGGAAGGTTCCAGAGCGGCAGGCTTCGGTGTCGCGCCGGGAGAGAGTTGCTCCTGTCGCTGTCCGGCTGATGGCACGCCGGCCACTATCGGCGTGGCCCGGCCTATTGGGGGGCCGTCACAGGCTCGGGCCAAAGGGCTGATTAGGCGTTCCGGCAGGTCCACGCGATAGACATCAGGCTGCATGATGCCGTCGGCTTTGCTGATGATCTTGGAGATCGTGATGAACAACGACCGGCTGTCCGGCGACCACGAGATATTGGCCACGCCGTCATCGCGATCTTCGGATGCCTCGATTTGTTTGCGATCCTGTTCTTCGCTAAACACCAGAAGGTCCTCAACACCTCCGGTGACCATATCATAGAGGCTCAGAACCGTCCGTTGATTTTCCTGTCGCGAATCAGGACCCCAGTTCCGAACCGTGGAGCGTTTGATCAGCAGGGCGATTTTCGTGCTGTCATAGGACCACTTGAAGACCTCGAAGTCATCGAGCGTCCCATCCTCTCGCGGATGGGAGGTCAAAAGGGCCTGATACCCGCCCCCGTTCGGGTCCACAAGATACAACGTGGGTATGTCGTTGCCCTGAATATCGAAGCGATCGCCCTTGAACAGTATGTAGCGCCCGTCCCACGACCAGATCGGGTCATCCAGATCCAGTTGGTTCTCTGTGGCAGGTGTGCTCGCATGGGTCAGGTTTCTGGCGTCACTGCCATCGCAGCGGGCGATCCAGGCATCGCAACGCTGCCCGCGTTCGCTTTGAGTCATGTCCTTATCAAAGGTGAAGGCCACGACATCATCCACGGGCGACCACCGTGGGCCTTCGACGCGCAATGATTCACTGCCGATGTCGGTGAGCATGACAAGGTCTGTGGCGTCGGGCTTGACTGTGACCAGGTCCCAAGCGCCGCCGGCCTGGACGAGTAAGCTAAGCCTCGGCGGTACGGATGCACTCCAGCGTTGGTCTTTTCCCTGGCCTCGCTCGGGCAGCAGTTGCCAGGTGCTTTGTGTAGCCGTATCGAACAGCCAGACTTGCCGCGTTTCCGTCAGGCCCACGCGGACTTTGTAGGCAAGGTAGCGATCGTCGGGCGACCAGAAAGGCCCATCGTCGGCATCGAAATTGTTTCTTCGATACGGAGGGGAGACGGTGGTGGACCTGTTCTGGTTGATGTCATAAATATAGACCGCTCCCTGGCTTTCTCCCTCAGAGGTGTTGGAGAATTCATACACAATACGGTCGCCGGCCCAGGACCACTCGGCAAAAAACACATCTCCAACGGGACAGGCCAGTTTTACTTCAGAGCCGTCCGCCTTCATGACGTGCAATTGCCATTGGGACGAATCACCCACCTGGCGTACAAAGGCCACCCAGTCGCCGTGATAGGCCCAAGCCACGGCCTTTGATTTGCCGTCATTTGTCAACGGTACCAGCGTGACCCCTTCGGCTATGATTTCGGACAGTCCTACCGAACAGTTTAACAGCAAGACGCAGAATATCGAAAGCAGGGCACATCGGAGCCTATTACCTATCATAACGTGCATTTGGCAGTCTCTCCAACAATGTATTGCCGCGTGATCTTAGCGGCCAGAAAACAGTTCTCATATCACGTGCGAATGCTTCTGACCAAACACAACAACAAGAAAAAACCGCCGAGCAACAGTGATCTGCCGCCCAGCGGTGCATATTTTATGCCTCGAACGTTTAATGCGTCAGTATCCTCCCCCTCTCTAATCATTGTCGTCTTCGTTTTCGACCTCTTTGCCGAGGAGCGCGCCGTCAGGCGCGATTTCGAAACAGACTTTCTGGCCAGCGATGATTACTTCGGCTGAGTAGATTATCCGGCCGCCTTCGGTCTCCTTTTCGAGCTCCTTGATTTCAGCGCCGCCGGCCTCCTTCACAATAGTCGCCTTAACAGCTTCGGGCACGCCAGCAAGAGAGACCTGCTCGTCCTGCTCGTCGTCATCGTCATCGGCTTCTTCTGCATCGCCCTCATCGTCGGCTTCGTCGTTTTCACCGTCTTTGGCAACCAGCGTTCCATTGGGAGCCACTTTGATTTCGACCTCTTGTCCGTCGATGATCACGTCAGCTTCGTAGATGATCTGGCCGTTCTCGTTTCCGAGCTCCACCTCTTCAATCGTCCCGGTTCCGGCCTGTGCAAGAATGGCCGCTTTGACGTCAGCCGGCACTTGGTCAATTGAAACCTCTTTTTCTTCTTCTGCGGTTTGCTGAGTTGCAACCGCCCCGATACACAGTGCTAAACCGGCAGCAACCAATAGACCAATGATTCCCACGTGTTTGCGTTTCATTTCAAGTCTCCTTATACAAAACCATCGACAACTCTCCGGCCTGCCACGGCGGTCGAGCCGGACGGCGTTTGTCGCCTTTGTTACCCGCAATGGTAGCAGCACAAAGATGAGAGAATTGTGAGAAATCCAATGTTTTTGAAATTATTTTCGCACGTTTCATACTTTTCTGCGTTTGCTCAACCGAACAGGGCTTCCACGAATGTGTTGGGGTCGAACTCGGCGATGTCTTCCGGCTTTTCGCCCAGGCCGACGAATTTGACGGGGATGTCAAGCTGGTCTTTAATGGCGATCACGATGCCGCCGCGAGCGGTGCCGTCGAGCTTGGCTAAGAATATCCCGGTCACGTTAATCGCTTCGGTGAAGATTTTCGCCTGGGCGATGGCGTTTTGACCCGTGGTGGCGTCCAGGACAAGCAGGACTTCGTTCGGGGCGCCGGGAATTTTGCGGGCCACGACGTCGCGGATTTTGGTCAATTGCTGCATCAAATCCTTTTTCGTGTGCAGCCGGCCGGCGGTATCGAGAATCAGGACATCGGCTCCCCTGGCGAGGGCGGCTTCACAGGCATCGAAGGCCACCGCCGCCGGGTCGCTGCCGGTTTGGTGCTTGACGATTTGTACGCCGATGCGTTCGGCCCAGATGCTCAACTGTTCTACGGCGGCGGCGCGGAATGTATCGCACGCGGCGACGATGACCTTCTTGTTATTCTGGCTGAGTATGTACCCGAGTTTGGCGATGCTTGTGGTCTTGCCGGTGCCGTTGACGCCCGCAACAAGAACGACGGTCGGGCCATGCTCGGCCAGATGCATCTGTCTGTCGCAGTCCGGCCAATAGCTTTTAATCTGCTGCTTGAGGAAGGGTACGATATCGTCGGTTTTTGCGATTTTCCTGCTGCGATACGCTTCCCGGAGCTCTGATACGAGCTTGTCCGTCGTCTCCACGCCGATATCGTCACTAATCAGTGTTTCTTCAAGCTCATCGAGCAGGCTCTCGTCGATATTCCTGCCCAAACTCAGCACCGAAGAAAGTGAGCTGCTGATCTTGTCGCGCGTTTTGGATAGACGGTCTTTTAAGAATCCCGCCGTCTTGGTGAAGATTCCCATAGCTGTTCGCCTTTCGCTGAAGATTCATTCCGCCCCGACAGAAGCCGCTATAGTGTTTCCGACAAGCCTGGGGCCGGTCTGATGGTATCGGGATTTGTGAAAATTTCAAGTCCGTCTGCGGTTAAATTTCTCCGGGCGGCATGTTAGCCCAGGAGACGCCGTCTTTTGCCTCTTGTCGAGAGGTGAAGTTTTGATTTGACAAGCTGGGCGATTCCGGTTAGATTTCCACTATCGTCCTGCACTTGTTGAGCGTCAGCTTGCGCCTGATGGGTGCGGGAAAAAGTGGAAATCCTCTGACAGGGATGTTCTGGTGGGCTGTTGCCTTCTGCATAGGACATCGCTTCACAAAGGATGGTGGTGTGGCTGCCCGCGACGTTGAAGACATATTTGCCGATATACTTGAGCGTGCAAAAGCACTTGACCCGGCCAGCACACGCAAGTGGTTCGAGAAGCTGACTGTTCTGCATTTGAATGGTGGTTCGCTCGGAATAGGCTGTCCCGATGAGGCGACCGTTCAATTTCTGCAGGACAACTGCAAAACGGGTTTTACCCGTGCCGCCCAGCAGATTACCGGCCATCTCGTTGCGGTAGATTTCAGCGTTAACGCCGGCAACAAACTCGACAGCTCCTCGCGCTGTCCCCGGCCCAGCCTCAGACTCCATCCCGATTATACTTTTGATAGTTTTGTCGTCGGGCCGAGCAATCGCCTTGCCCATGCAAGCTGCGTCGCGGTAAGTCAGTCACCCGGCAATACTTACAATCCACTTTTTGTGTACGGCAGCTCCGGATTGGGCAAGACGCATCTGTTGCACGCCGTGTGTTTTGAAGCCCAGCGAAGGTTCGAGGACGCAGCAATCCAGTTCTTGAGCTGCGAAGATTTCGTCAACCGGTTTATCAGGGCCATCGAGGAGGGAAATTTAGCCGGCTTTCAGAGCCAGTTCCGCACCGTTGACGTGCTGGTCATCGACGACGTTCAGTTCCTGCGAGAGCGCGAGCACAGCCAGGAGGAATTCTTCCATACGTTCAACGCTCTCTATAACAATGGCAAACAGATTATCCTGAGCGCCGACAGCGCGCCCGGCAAGATTCCTTCGCTTGAGGAGCGTCTCATCAGCAGATTCAACTGGGGCCTGGTGACCCGGATCGATCCGCCGAGCTACGAAACACGGGTTGCGATTGTGCAGAAGAAGGCCCGCCTTCGGGGCCTCGACATTTCAGATGACATAGCGGGGTACATCGCGCGCAAGGTGCAGGCGAACATCAGGGAGCTGGAAGGGGCCTTGACGACCATTTATGCCGTGGCGATTACGACCGGCCGGCCGATTGACCTGGAACTGGCCCAGAAGGCACTGGAGGGACAAATCGAGGCGTCCGTCAGGCACATAAGCATCACTGACATTATCGAGGTGGTAACGAGCCATTTCGACGTTCGCCTTGCGGATTTGCAGAGCAAGAAACGCAGCCAGAGCATTACCGAGCCGCGTCAAATCTGCATGTATCTGGCGAGAAATCTGACCAAACACAGTCTCGGAGAGATCGGCGGCCACCTGGGCGGACGGGACCATACGACCGTCATGCACGCGTGCAGCAAGATAAGCCAGGCCATGGACGCCGATCCCCAAATGAGCGCGCTGCTGAAAGAGCTGACAAAACAAATCACACAAGCCCCGCAGGGCTGAGCGATTGGGGATCCGTGGACCTGCCGGGGACCGAGTGATTGGCGTGCCTGTTTCAGGATGGAGCAAACGAATTTGGCGTCGGAAAATGTCAAAAAGAAGCTGCCTCGCGTGGCCCTGATTGCATCAGAACACACGGTCTGCGAGTATTCGATGTTCTTGCAGCATCTTCTGGTTGGCTTGGCCGATGAATCGGTTCCGATTGCTTTAGTCTGTCCACCCGACTGTAATGTGGGCTCTCTGTTTACGGGCACGGCCGAGGTGATAAGCCACCCGGTTTTTGATTTCCCGCTGATGGGGCGTTTCAACGTTCGGCTGCTCGCCGAGCGGCTCGGCAAATTCAAGCCCACGGTATTGCATTGTCTGTGCGAAACCCAAGCGTCACTTGCAGGGCAATTAGCCCGCCGATTGGATTTGCCCTACGTGTTGATGGTCAACTCCCTGCAGAAGCGGCGGAACGCGCTTGCCGTCTCAACGCCGCATTGTGCGAGGATTGTGGTGCCGGCTAAAAGTGTCGCCGATAACATCGTCGGAGTACATCCGGGTGTTGCCGATTTAGTCGAGCAGATAAACATTGGCACCTTTGTGACAGAAACTGGCGGGTGTTTCTCTGTGCCTTCTCGGATCGCGACGATGGTAATGGCTCATCCTTTAGACAACGCTGATGCGTTTGAGAATCTGTTTAGCGTTGTCCGGCATCTCGTCATCGATGGCTATGAGTTCATGATGGTGGCGGTGGGAGGTGGGCGGGCGGAGAGACAACTGTGGAAGCTGCTGACCGCGCTGGGTCTTGTGCACATTGTCACCCTCATTCCGAGACTGATGCCCTGGCGTCCGCTTCTGGCCTCGGGGGACATCTTCATCCAGCCTCGGCCGAGTCCTGCTTTTGATCCTTTGTTGCTGGAGGCGATGAGTGTGGGGGCCGCCGTGGCGGGCTGCAAGGGTGGCGTTGATGACCTGATCATTGAGGATCAGACCGCCGTTGTATTTGATCCCGATGACGAGCTGAGCATCATGCGTACGCTGCGACGGCTGCTGGACAAGCGGGAGTTTGCACGTCAGATTGCCAGATCGGCGCAACACTACCTCAGACAGAACTACACGGTCAGCAAGATGATTTCCGCCATATTCCGGATCTATGACCAGGCGCAGCCATGACTGTGTCGCGGGTGATGGCGGGAATTTCGAAAAACCGTCTTGACGAACGGCACACTTTGAAGTATTCACATTGCGCTGTAAGAATAGTCTTGCAGCGAAAAGGAGATCTAAGATGCGAACGAAACAATTCCTTCTGATCATTCTGCTCATGGGTACGGCCGGCCTGGTCCAGGGGTGTGGTTTGGAGCTTCTTCTTGTTGGAGCTGGAGCCGCCGGCACGATAGCGTATGTCCGCGGTGATCTGGAAGCGGTGGAGTCCGAGAAGCTCGACGTCCTTTATGAGGCGACCCTCAAGGCGGTGGAGAAGCTGGAGTTGAGCGTGACGACGAAATCAAAAGATGCAATGTCCGCGATGGTTGTTGTACGTGATGCGCAGGACAAGAAGATCACGATAAAGCTCAAGGCGGTCACGGAGGAGGCGACCAAGCTGTACATCCGAGTCGGTATCTTTGGCAGTGAGACCAAATCTCGCCTCATTTACCAGGAAATCCATGAAAGCCTGCGGCGGTAGTTGAGAGCACAGGAGGATCGCAAGGGCAGAGGAAATATCGAATGTTCCGGCAGGAACGCCGCGCGTGATCAACGTCAGGCCAGCTCGACCACGATCGGTCTTGCAGGTGGCGGGCTGTCTGTGGCGACTAACTGGCTGCCGAGCCGGTAAGCTTCCTTCATGGCTGAAGGATGTTTTTCAATTTCGCCCCGCGAATCAACGTTGTTGACGAATAGGCTGAACACGTAATGTGTGTCGAGCGAGTCAAAATAGGACGTCATCGTCGATCGAATACACTCAAACTGCTTCTTGCTCTTTGAGCCGCCTACGGCGATGACCATTGCCCGGCGGTCGCGTTCGGAGGCGAAAAGCTCCTTCTTGAGCACGTATTTCTGCGCCCACATGCACTGGCCCCGGTCAATAAGCGTCTTTGCCTGGGCACAAACCGTCATGAAGAATACCGGCGTAGCGAAAATCAGGCGGTCAGCGTCGAGTATCCCGCTCAGGAGCTGCTGGTAATCATCCTGGACACTGCATCTGCCTGTCGTGTAGCAGTCATTACACTCAATGCACGGGCCGATTTTGTAATCGGCCAGGCGCACATATTCGGTGGATGCACCCGCTGATTTGGCACCGGCCAAAGCCTGGCGCAAAAGCAAATCGCTGTTGCCCTTTATTCTCGGGCTTGTCGAAATTCCGAGCACTTTTACGTCCATAACAAATCTGTATTCCGAGCAGACACAACCCGCGTCCCCGGAAACCTAATTGCCATCATACAGCTTGGGCATCCGCGACTCAAGCTGTTTCTCAGCGGAGAAATTGACATGACAAATGTCCGAAGATGAAATCTTCAGAAAAAATTCAAGATTCATAACGGCCTCTGCCGATGACTAATATCAGTACTGGGAAATGGGTGGCTCTGAGAAATGGCCGATGCGGCTATATTAGTTTGAGCTTACTTTGCCTATCTTATGGTGGCGCACACAAATCAGATCGAGAAGCTGGCGTAGTGAGCAAGGGCTAAGAGAAGACAAGGAAAGAGCCACATGAATAAAGGGAGAGCCTACAGGGCAAAGGCTCTCCCGTCTTTATTTTCCCAGCTTGCCTGCTTTCTCTTTCCCGCAATTCGCCGGTTGCCTTATTTCTCAAATACTATTTTGCCGGCAACAATGGCTGTGCAAACGGAAAGGTCACGTTCGAGAAGGACCAGGTCAGCATCCTTCCCGGCAGCAATTGTGCCCTTCTTGTCGTCAAGACCCAGCAGCCTCGCGGGGTTTTCAGTGACGGTCTTGATGGCGGCGTCGAGGGGGCAATTCGTGAAGGTCATGAGTCTTTGGAGCATCTGATTGAGGCCGAGCGCAGTGCCTATGAGAGTGCCGTCTTTGTACCGTGCGGTTCCCTCTTTGGATTCGTATTCGACGCCGTTATAGACGAACTTGCCGTCGCCGAGGCCGATGGCCTGCATGCCGTCCGTGATGATTATGGTCCTGTTCCGGCCGAGCGTTTCGAAAGCGAGGTTCAGGACCGCCGGGTGTATGTGCACACCGTCGGTAATAAGCTGAGCGGTTATGTGTCCTGTCCGGAAGATAGCGACCAACGGGCCGGGTGAGCGATGATGGATAGGCGGCATCGCGTTGAACAGGTGCGTCACATGTGAGATGCCGGCGTCAAATCCGTCGAGGGTCTGCTCGTAGCTGGCGTTGGAGTGGCCGAAAGAGGCGATAATGCCGGACTCAACAAGCGAGCGAATGATGGGCAGGCTTCCAGGCAGTTCCGGAGCGATCGTCATGATTTTCAGATGGCCGTTTGTGATGTCCTGGATTGTAGCGAAAACCTGTTCTGACGGCGGGCAGATACATTCGGGTAGTATCATTCCTTTCTTTTGAAGCGAGATGAAAGGCCCTTCGAGATGAATGCCTAACAGATTTGCCCCGCCAAGGTCCTTCCCGACGTATTCCGCGGCGAGGGCGAGGTGCTGATTCTTCTGACCCGGCTTGAATACGGTTGTAGCCAGGAAGCTGGTGGTTCCAAAACGAGCACAGGTCTTGGAGATGGCTCTGAGACCTTCGAGATTGGCATCGAGCACATCGGCTCCGCCCGCGCCTTGAATATGGACATCAATGAAGCCGGGGGCAATTATCCGGCCTTGAGCGTCGAGTATGTGGTCGCAGGCGATTTCGGATTTGATTCGGCCGATGTGCGAGACGACGCCATTTTCGATGAGAATGCAAGTGGTCGGCCTCTCCTTGGGAGCATCGAACAACCTGCAATTCATTATCAGAAGTTTCTGTGACATATACGTTGGGGCAGTATAATAGATTCAAGACTGGACGGCAAGCGCCCAATTCAGCGGCAGCATTATTTCGGTTCCGACGGCGGGATTGAAGGACGGAAGAAGCGGTGGCTGCCACAGGGTTGACATGAATTCCGGGGACGCGTATGATTTGCGGCAATAGTCCCTTGTTTTCGGAGCCTGTAAAATGACCGAGATGGAGAAGAGCTGGGAGAAACGATTGGCCGGCGGGCCGGATGAGCTGACGGTTGACTTTGTAGAGTCGCTGTCGATAGATAGACGTCTTTACAAATATGATATTGTCGGATCGATTGCTCATGCGCAAATGTTGGCGGAGCAGAAGCTGATCAGCAAGGATGAGTTCGGGCGGATTAGAGACGGTCTCGTCGAAATCAGTGAGGAAATCGCAGAAGGCCGGTTCACGTTCGAAAAGCGGTATGAAGATATTCACATGGCGATTGAAACGGCCCTGGTTGCAAAGATCGGCGAGGCGGGCAAGAAACTCCATACGGGTCGCAGTCGCAACGACCAGGTGGCAGCGGACCTTCGGCTTTGGATGCGCGATCGAATAGAGATCCTGCAGGCCAAGATTACGCTGCTTCAAAAAGCATTCGTCAAGATGGCGGATGGGTATTGCGAGGATGTTATGCCGGGCTACACGCATCTTCAGCGGGCCCAGCCGGTTGTTATCGCTTCCTACCTGCTGAGTTTTGTGGAGCAGTTGGAGCGTGACTTTATCCGGCTGAAGAACTGCCGCGGTCTGCTGAGCATTTCACCGCTGGGCAGTGGAGCGATCGCCGGCTCGACCCTGCCGCTGGATAGAAAGAGCACAGCAAGGCAGTTGGGATTCTCCGATATCGGCTACAACAGTATCGATGCGGTCGGTGACAGAGATTTCTGCGCCGAGTTCATTTTCGACTGCACGATGATTGCGACTCATCTGTCGCGCCTGGCGGAAGACTGGGTCGTCTTCTCGTCCAGTGAATTCGGCTTTGTGCGGATCGACGATGCGTATTGCACATCCTCGAGTATGATGCCGCAGAAGCGTAATCCGGACCTGCTGGAGCTGATTCGGGCCAAAACCGGTTCGGTTTACGGTGCGTTGATGGCGATGCTGACGATTCTGAAGGGCCAGCCTTCCGGCTACAATCGCGACATGCAGGAAGATAAGGGCCACGTCTTCACGGCAAGTGACACGGTGGAGGCGTGCCTGGATGTCACGCGAGCCATTGTCTCGCACACGAAGTTCAATACGAAGGAGATTGCGGCCGGTCTGGATGAAGGATTCCTGGATGCGACGGCCTTAGCCGAGTATTTGGTTCGCAAGGGCGTTGCGTTCCGCGAGGCGCACGGCGTTGTCGGGTCGCTGGTCGCCGACTGTGAAAAGCAGCGTAAGAAGCTGGCGGAGCTTGCTTTGGAAGAGTTCAAAAAGTATTCGTCCTCAATCGAGCCCGACGTGTATGAGCATCTCGGCGCCGTGCATGTTGCAGGTAAGTACGTCACGGAGGGCTCAGCCGGGCCGAAGCAGGCAAAAGAGCAAATTGCATACTGGAACAGGCAGTTGGGACAGCGATGAGTGCCGGCGAAGACGAAATAACAGCCTGGTTTGCCCGTCAGAGTAAATTATCTGCAAGAGATTTTCCGATTGGCATCGGCGACGACATGGCCCAGATTCGCTTCGGCGGCGAGTCGGTTTTCATCACGACGGACATGCTTCTGGACGGCGTCCATTTCGACTTGAAAGAGGCGACGATAGAGCAGGTCGGGTATAAGGCCATGGCGGTCAGCCTCAGCGATTGTGCGGCGATGGCGACGATACCTGTTGCGGCGGTCGTTTCCGTGGCGCTGCCGAAAGGGTTCGGCGCGAGAGAATTGAAACGGCTTCATGCCGGGATTGCCCGGGCCGGCCGGAGATTCGGCTGTACGCTGGTAGGCGGTGACATTACGAGCTGGAAAGGAAATGAGCCCTTTGCGATCAATGTGGCCATGCTCAGCAGGCAAGGGGACAATGAACCTGTAAAGAGGTCGGGGGCCAAGGTCGGTGATAGTATTTGTGTGACAGGCTCGCTGGGCGGATCTCGCTGCGGGAAACATCTGGAGTTTGAGCCGAGAGTCGAAGAGGCGATGAAAATCGCCCAGATGGTCACGGTTCATTCAATGATGGACATAAGTGACGGGCTCAGCAGCGACTTGAACCGCATCTGTAAGCAGAGCGGGGCGGGGGCCGTCATCAACGCCGAACGGATCCCAATCTCCGATGAAGCGGCACGAGCGGACGATCCGCTGAGTTCCGCTCTCAACGACGGTGAGGATTTTGAATTACTTTTTACGCTCTCGCAGGGGCGTTGTCGGAAGTTATTGAGCACATGGAGCGGGTCGGTGCCGATTACGCAAATCGGTGAGATTACCGACACCAGGAAAGTCCAGATAAGAATGTCGAATGGTCGGATTCGCAGGTTGCAGGCCAAGGGTTACGACCATTTGAAGCATTGAAGAGAAATGTTACGGAGGTATGAATTATGAACGGGAAATCGTCGTGGGCGTGCATAGCTGTATGTGTGGTGCTCTTAGGCCTTGACATGGCCGGGTTAGGCGCGGAGAAGCTGGATCGCGGATTGATAGCTCTTGAGCGTGAGGACGGCTCGGTTTTCCTGAGCTGGCGCTTGCTCGAGCAAGATTCGCAAGACATTGCTTTTCAAGTCAGACGGCGCAGCGTTGGGTCGGCTGAAGAATCTGCCGTCCTGACGCAGGGCGGGCCGTATCGGGCGACAAACTTTGTGGACAAGACCGCCGGCAAGGAAAAAGCCTACGTTTACGAGCTTTACGAATCCAGCGTCAGACAGCCGCGGGGAGCATCCGGACGATTGGGCGAGGCCAAGATTGAGCTGACTGGGCGGGCGAAGGTTTATGTCAGCATTCCGCTCGGAGGCAGCTACGACTTCCAGAAGGTGGGCCTCGGCGATCTGGATGGTGACGGAGATTACGAGCTCATTATCAAGCAGCCCAATTTCAATACCGACCCGTATCAGCAGCCGGGTTACTGGAAAAAGAGCCTGACGACGTACAAGCTCGAAGCCTATCGTCTGGACGGCACGATGCTATGGCGCTACGATATGGGCTGGTCCATCGAGGCGGGAATCTGGTACTCGCCGTGGATTGTCTATGACGTCGATGGCGACGGCAAGGCTGAAATCTATTGCAAGGCCGGCGAGGGCGATCCGCGAGATGAGAAGGGGCTTGTCCAGACCGGTCCTGAATACCTGGTCAAAATTGACGGCCAGACCGGCCAAATCGTGGCCAAGACGGCGTGGCTGAGCCGGGACGGATACCCCGATTACAACTATTACTGCCGCAACTTCCTGACCGTCGCCTATCTCGACGGCAAAACGCCATCGCTGATTATGCAACGAGGCACCTACAATCTCATCAGGACGCAGGCGTTGGACAAGGATTTTAGGCAAATATGGTATTGGGAATCGCCGCGGGAACAGAAGAAATATGGCGGGCAGGGGGCTCATGGCCTAATCACCGCCGATATCGACCAGGACGGCAACGATGAGCTGGTGATTGGCTCGGCGGTGCTGGATGAGCATGGCAAAGGGCTCTGGACAACGGAGATGGGGCATCCGGACGTCTGCTACGTGGCTGATATCGACCCGGCCAATCCGGGGCTGGAGATTTTCTACGGTATCGAGCCTCGCAAGGAAACCGATGCAATTTGCGTGGTCGATGCCCGGACCGGTCACAAGCTCTGGGCGCACAAAAAGCCGACGCGGCACGTTCACGGCCAGGGCATGGCCGCCGATATCCTCGCCGATTGGCCGGGCATGGAGGTCTATGCCGGCGAGCGGGACTTGAAAGAGCGATGGCTCTACAGCGCCAAGGGTGAGCTTATAAAATTCACGGAAGAGGGGACCTTGAGCCCGCGCTCTCTCTGGTGGGATGCCGATCCGCAGAAGGAAGTGATTGTCTCCGGGGCGGTTCGCGACTGGGGCGGTGAGGCGATGCAGGCCGTTGAAGGCTCGGTCGTTGCCACAGTTGATTGCCTGGGCGACTATCGGGAAGAGGTCATTACCAGTCTGAACGGAGAGCTTCGCATTTATTTGACGACCGTTTCTGATCCAAGCCGCCGTGTGTGTCTCATGCAGGATCACCAATACCGCCTGGGCGTCGTCGCTCAGACGATGGGCTATTACTATCCGGCTCAATTAGGCAAATGATTATTGATGGATGATAAGTGATTATCGGCCCGTGCGTACAGATTCTGGCATCACATCGAATTGCCCGCAGGAGACTGTAGAGTTCGGTCGAAAGCTCGGCTCGCAATTAAAGGGCGGCGAGGTTATCGCCGTCTGCGGGCCGTTGGGCAGCGGCAAGACGCATTTAATCAAAGGTATTGCCGCCGGCGCGGGGGCGGGGGACCCCAAACAAGTCAACAGTCCCACGTTCGTCATCGTCAATGAGTACTCGGGCCGGCTGGACATCTACCATATAGACGCTTACAGGCTCAGCTCCGTGTCCGAGTTTGAGATGTTAGGATTCGACGATTTCTGCTACCCCCAGTCGGTGGTCCTGATTGAGTGGGCAGATCGCGTCGAGCCGGCTCTGCGGGCCTTGGACTGCCTTCACATAGAGCTTGAACACGCAGGGCAAACCAAAAGGAAAATACACGTCAAAAACGCGCCCGATTATATCAGTTTGAATTATTGCTGATTTTCTTCAGATGCCTTCCTCTGCGACCAATGCGCCTGGATTCCTGCTTTCGCAGGAATGACAGTTGTCCATTGGGCCATACCCGGAAACAGCCGATATTCCCTTGACCTGCGATTTGGCGTGACAGAGTTTATTTTCTATATTTTCCTTGGATGCTTATGCGGCTTCGCAGAAGGCATCTGCAAAGTCCTTTTTCGGACTTAGGACGTTGCGGCTGTGACGCTGGTTTGTGTATTCCAGTGAATTATTGAAGTAGTTTCAAAAAGGTATTTTTCAAGTTTCTTTGTTTTCGGGAGGATTTACGGCAAGCAAAAGATTCAAAGGGGTGGTTAAGTCGCGTATCGATTAGGTCGATACCCGCAATGGAGAAGAAGCAATTACGTAGGATGTTGAGGGCATTTCTAACAAATCAATTATAAAGGGGCAAAAGATGAAAACGAAACAAAGCGGCTTTACATTGGTGGAAATTCTGATCGTCGTGGTCATTCTTGGCATTCTTGCGGCCATCGTGATTCCTCAGTTCACCGAGGCCAGCACCGAGGCCAAGACGTCAAGTCTGTGCACGGACCTTCAGTCGGTGCGTTCGCAGATCGAGCTGTACAAGATACAGCACAATGATAACCTGCCCGGCGTGGCCGCTGGCACGCACTTGGGCACCGCTGGCTTTGAGGCATCCATGACGGGCCAGACCGATATCTTCGGGGTGGTTGGCACCGACTATGGTCCTTACCTGCAGAAGACACCGACCAATCAGTTCAATAACCTAAGCACCATTCGGATTGACGGTGCTGCTCCCGGAGCAGCCACGCACGGCTGGCAGTTCAATACCGCGACCGGTGCTTTCCATGCTGATACTGCTGCGCATGCGGCTCTCTAAAAAAAAGAATTTGGGCCGCCGGCTGAGCCGTCGATGCTTACAGACTAAGCCGGTTGCCTGAATCTCGTGAAAACAACACGATAGACAATTAGGCTGACCTCGCTAAGGTAACCACCGACGGCGGGTCAGCCTTTTTAATGGTGCGAAAATGGCTGAGAAACGAAAAGAAAAAACCAGAAAGAATGCAGGGGCCTTCACGCTTGTCGAGATCCTGATCGTGGTCGTCCTGCTTGCCATCCTCGCGTTGGTCGTCCTTCCGATGGTCTCGGGCAGCGCCATATCGGCCAGGGAAAGCGCCCTTGCCAATGACCTGAACATGCTGCGAAGGTACGTTCTGATTTACACGGCTCAGCATTTGGAAGTGGCCCCTGGTTATCCGGATGGTGACAGGACCCAGGCGCCTACCGAACAGGCCTTTGTCGATCAGATCACGCTTTCCAGCGACGCCAGCGGTCAGACGGCACCCGCGAAGACGCCGGGCTTTCCCCGCGGCCCGTATCTGCAGATGATAGCGGTCAATCCGCTCAATCACAAAAGCACGGTTCAGGTGCTTAGCGACGCCGACGCCTTTCCGGCCAATGGCGACGACAGCCACGGCTGGATCTACAAACCCGCAACGGCGGAGATGCGAGCGGATTGTGGAGCGAGCGACGAAAACGGAAAGCGATACTATGATTACTAAAACCGGCGTGCATCATCGCAGAAGGACGCGGGGCTTCACACTGATTGAGGCGATGCTGGCCGTTACGGTGCTCGGCTTCGCGGCGGCCGGCGTGCTGCTTCCGTTTGTAAGCGGGGCGGCGGTACGGGCTGAAGGGATACACAGAACTTTAGCAGCCGGGTTGGCCGCCGATTTGCTGGAGCAGATTGTCAACACGCCGTTCGATGAGACAGTGGCACGCTACGACAGCTACTCGGAGCTGCAGGGCCAGGTAAAGGACGCAAGCGGAGCCGTATTCGCCGATCCAAGTTACGCCAAGTTCAGCAGAAATGTGACCTGCGAACCTGCGTATGTGCCGCCGCAGCCGCCGGAGAGTGATCCGGCGAAGTGCGAGTTTATTCGCATTACAGTGCGTGTGGATTATGACGGCAAAGAAATGGCGACCATTTGTCGGCTGGTGAGTCAATGACAAAGGCGAGAAATGACAGCGGTTTTACGCTGATTGAGCTGCTCTTGGCTCTGGTGATTACAGGGATTGTGGCCTCGGCGGTGGCGACGCTGGCATTCGCGTTTAACTCAGCCAACGATGCGGCGGGCGATACGAGCCGAAAGCAGGCCCAGGTACGTTTCGCGACGCTGAGAATCTCGGACCTGGTTCGGCACTGCAAGCTGGTATGTTATGCTTCGGCCGACGAGCTGGCGGTCTGGGCCGGTGACAAAAACAGCGACGGAAAAGTCAATATCGGCGAGCTGATCTATATCGAGGCTGGAGGGGCGCACAATCGTTTGCGGCTTTGCGAGTTTCCTTCGTCAAGTAGTGCGGTGATAAATCTCAGCTCAATCGGTCCGCTCGCAACGAGCTGGTGGTCGGCGTACAGCAGCCAGGTCACCTACACGGGCTTGATACCGCAATGCAGCAACGTGCAGTTTGGTTTTGATATATTACCGCCAAAGAGCAGATTTGTGACTATTTCATTTGGCGTTGTTGAGAATGACATTGCTCACCAATATCAGATAAACGCGACGCTTCGCGGCTGGGCGGGAAACCTGCTCGACGGGAGCGGAAATATCGTAAGTGACGACGATTAGTATGAGCGCAAAGAAGAACATATCCGGCAGGCCGGGGGTTGCACTGCTCGTTGTGCTGATCATTGTTATGACCGTAACGATTACGGCCTTAGGCTTTTTGTCGCAGAGCGACGTTGAGCTAACCTGCGGCCAGAACATGGTCCTGCGTACGCAAATGGACTATTTAGCGGAGTCCGGCGTGGAACACGCCAGAGGGCTGATTCTGAATCCCCAGGATGTGAGCGGCGAATACTGGACGGGATCCACCGGGCTGCAACTGGCGGCCGGCAGCGACTTCTACGATGTCACAGTGAATCCAGACCCAGCCGATCGCTGCAATTATATCATAGACTGTAATTCCTACCGGCTGGACGGGGCGGAAAAGGTTGGCCGCAGCAGCATGAGAGCCGAGCTTCGGCTCGATCCGTGCATCGCATATTGGGTGGGTTCGAACACGACGGTTTGGCCCCAAATGACAATCAAAGGGGACATCTATTGCGGCGGCACTTTGACAAACAGTGGCATTATAAATGGAGACGTGTTTGCAACCGGCACGATAAGCGGGACAATCACAGGGCGGGAAAATGAATTGGTTGCCGCGGGCTATCCCGTGGCAGAGCCGAACCTTGCAGTCACCGACTTCTCGCCACCGTATTACATCGTTGATGGTAATGTCCCCACGGGCCTCTTAAACGGAGTGTACTATGGGGCTGCCGATGTAAATATGACGGGCAATGTGACTATTAACGGCACGCTTGTTGTTAATGGCAAACTAACAGTCAGTGGGCTAAACAACGTCATTACTGCCGGGAAAAACTTCCCGGCCCTTGTGGTAGGCGGGGTAGGCGGGCAAGTCGTGATGAAAGAGGGTAGTTCGTTAGTGATTAATGGGCTTGCTCAAATTGAAGAGCAAATAGCGATAGACCCAAATGCGACGAGTGCAAATATTGACGTGACGGGAGGGCTGTTTATCCGCAATGGCGGCGTAACGTCAGCTTTGATCCGGCTTAATGTGATTGCTGCTCCGGAGATCGCGTCGATTGAAATCTGGCTGGCCGACGGTACTTCCAAGAGATGGAAGCCGGCGGCGGGTGCGTTTTTCAGGAGCATCAAAAGAATAAAGTAGAGACGGTTGAACCGTGGATTCGCCCGGCTCCTGATAGCGGGTGCTTATCGGCCTTAAAGTGCGTTTAAGAGAAAATCCGAAATTGATTAACGACACCAGGTAAGCGCCGCGGACCTGACGGGACGTTGAAATAGTCCGGCGGTTCGCATGGCATTGTTTTGACGACTGTATCAGGTTTGTCGGCTTTGGCGGCGGAAGGTATGGGAAATGACGTTTGCATCGTCGTGTTTTTGTGTGAGACAGACCATGAGCGTCAGAGCGAGCTGCCGGTTCCCTGAGTTCCGAAAGGTCGGATAACGTAAGGGAACAAGAGCGGACCTCCGCGTGGGTCGGTTGGCCGCTAAAGATGCGTTTCTGAGAAGACGAAATAAGGAACGGAGGAGGGTGATCATGTATCGAGATAAAAAGAGGAGGTTCGCCAGAATGCGGGGTTTAACATATCCACCGACGAAACTGTGTCGTCCGTATTTCGTGCGGGGGGACAGATGCGATTCACGAGGCTCACACAGCGGTTTCACTGTCGTAGAGCTGCTGATTGTGGTGGTGATCCTCTCGATCGTGGCGCTGACCGCCGTACCGATGATGAGCTCGGCGGCCAGCATACAGATTCGGTCCGCGGCAAACATGATGGCGGCGGATCTGGAATACGCCAGAAGTATGGCCATCAGCAGAGGACAGAACTACTCAGTGGAATTCGACAAGAATACAGATCGCTACTGGATAGAAGACCAGGCCGGCAATGTCATACCACATCCGGTGAAGAAGGGATTTGACTACGCCATGGATTTTCGGAATGACAGCAGGCTCAAGCGAGTTGATATTACGAATGCGGCTTTCGGCGGAGTCCCGCGGGTTGAGTTTGACTGCCTGGGCAGTCCCGTGAACGGAGGCGTTGTCAACCTGCAGGCCGGTGCGATAACCGCGACGATTGCGGTTGAACCCGTCACGGGATTTATTTCAGTTCAGTAGCGATGAACCCGGACAATGTGAATTCCCGCTGTTGTTTGCAGACGAGGGAAAGAAGTCAATGGTCAGTTGGGGTCTGAAAATTCGAGGTTTGCGGCCAATAGGATTGGACATAGGTCACGATTCTATCAAGGCCATTCAATTGGTTGTAAACGGCGGACGGATATCCGTTTTTGCGGCCGATGAAGCTCGTATTGAGACCTGTATAGACGGCGATGAGCAGGCCCGAAGAAGTTTCATTGTTTCGGCCACAAAACGAATGCTTGCACAAGGCAATTTTCGCGGAAGAGACGTCGTTTCCTGTGTGCCGAGCGGCAAGCTGAAAATCACGAGTTTGCGGCTGGCCGAGACGGAAAAGGGGGCGATCGAGCAGGCCCTCCGAAAGGAGATTGCGCAGCGTTTCGGGTTAAATCCCGATGAGGATGCGATAGATTATGTTGTTGCCGGCCATGTCCGGCAGGGCGACGAGGTCAAGAGTGAGCTGATTGTCTTTGCCACGGATAGTGAAACAATAAGAAGCCATATTGCCATGCTGGAGGAAGCCGGACTCAAACCGTTGGCCATAGACACGATTCCCTGTGCGTTGTTCAGGAGCTTTGAGAGGTCACTGCGACGCCAGGAGGACAGAGAGCTGACCGTTGTTTTTGTGGACGTGGGCAGCCGATTTACAACGGTCGTCTTCGGTCGCGGGGGAGAGATTAGTTTTGTCAAACAGATACCGATCGGTGGAGAGAGATTCGTCCAGCAGGTCGCAGCGAAATTGGGTATCAGCATCAGCGAGGCTGAGATGCTGCGAGAGTCCCTTCGAGCTGAAAACGACTTTTCGTCGTCGAGGCCGGACGTGCCGGGGCATCCGTCCGACGGCCATGGACAGGAAATGGATGCGTCCACGCGGCACGCGATAGCTGACGCCGTGAGCGAGGTTGCTGAGGATTTGACGCGGGAGGTCGCTCTGTGTTTGAGATACTATACGGTGACGTTTAGAGGAAAGCGTGTGGAGCGAGTCGTGTTCGCCGGCGGCGGCGCCCATGAAGACATTCTGCTGAATGTCTTGCGGCGTCAGTTGGCGGTGGAAATTGAAGTCGCCGAGCCTTTGAGAGGTTTCGATTTGTCAAGCGGAAAGGCGAATGTGAATTTCTATGGTGACAGGCGGGGTCTGCTCTGTGAATGGGCGGTCGCCGTGGGGCTCAGTCTCAAGGGCTGGGACAAGACTGGGAACGATACCCGTCCGGTGCCATACGAATCGGCAGATAGATATGAAAGAAATTGATTTTCTTCCAGAATGGTACAGGAACGGCCGAAGGCGCCAGGTCAGTTATCGCGCGCAGTGCATCGCCTTGAGCGGGGTGTTCGTGGTAATGATCGTGTGGAGTCTGGTTGCCATACATTCGATTTCACAGGCCCAAGCCGAGCTTACGGAGATGGCGACAAGGCGTGGGCAAGCGGAAAATGTTGCGGGTGAATTGGCCGGGCTTGAAGACGGCTTGAGGGAGCTGCGGAGAAGAGTCGAGTCCACGGCGGAGATTGATTCCAGAATAGATGTGGCAAGCATCCTGGCGGAGCTGAGCTTTTTGATTGACGAAAAGGTGGTCCTGAGCAAAGTGGAGCTGACTGCAGAAAAGTTTGTGCAGAAGCAGCAGGCCGAGCCATCCCAGGATGTCGGTACAGTGGTCAGGGCTGTCCAGACCAAGCTCAGCGATAAAAAGGAGATGCCGCTCGGGAACGTTCGATTCAAAGTGGTGATAGCCGGCGTGGCGGCCGATGCGAGCGATGTGGGGGTCTTGATGTGTAAGCTGGAAGATTCGCCATATTTTTGTCAGGTTATCCTGGCTTTTTCGCGAGATACCGAAATAACGAACCGAAGTACCCCATCACTCAGCACAGGAGCCAATGTCGCGGAAGCCGCCGCAGAAACAAAGGGTGGTGCTCGAGAAGGGGGCACAAGTATTCAGGCAAGTGAGTTTGAAATAAATTGCTATTTGGCAAACTATAGCGAACAGTAGAAGGTGAAAAGCAAACATGCTGTTTCGGGGAAAACAACAAGTCGTGATTTGTGTAATAGCCGGGGTGATAGTCTGTGTGTTTGTGCTGTTTTGGTACTTGCCGTTGCGCGCAAGGATGAAAGCTGTTAAGCAGGCCAAAACCGCACAGGTGCTTGCTATTGCCAAGAGCGCTGCCGATAGTCAACGGCTGCCCCTGCTCAAAGAGCGATTGCAGCAACTGCAGTCTGAGCTTGGAAACTATGAATCGAACATACCGGAACAAGGGGCCCTTGGCGCGTTTGTGCGTGGAATTGCTGACTTGATGAACGAGAACAGTTTGAAAGAACAGGTCATCACACCGGGTGCGGAAGTTGAAGCCGAGCGGTTCAATTGCGTTCCGGTGAGTATGCAGTGCAAAGGCAAGTTGTCGCAGATAGTCAAATTCTATCACCGGCTGCAAGCCCTGGACAGACTGGTTCGTATCGAGCGGGTGAGACTGTCCAATGGCAGCGGTTATGACGGCCAGGTCAGCATGGAGACAAAGGCGGTCATCTATTACAGGGCCAAGGTCGGGCAGACATAAGAGGAAGGTAAGCAGAGCGATCAAGGTGGCACTTTAGATGAGACAGAATATTAGAAACGGCAATAACTTTGACTTTGTAGGACGGCTTCGCGGCCTATTGGTCGCCGAGAAGAGGAAAGCCGTCACGACAGCGTGCTTGATCGTGGTGATGGTTTTTATGTGGGTTAAAGTGCTCACCAGGAATACGCCGGAAGCGGCTGAAGCAGCATCTGTGGCGGAGCAGTTAAGCGTGAACAGCCAGTCGAATCCGGCAGGAAAAGTATCCTTTGTGGAGCTGCCCAAGGTTGCCGGCCGGAATGATGTTATCACCAGAGACTTTTTTGCTTCGGATGGCTGGCGGCACTTTGCAGGTGGACGACGACAAAAATTTGCCGGTATTGAAGAAGTAAATATTCTTTCGAAAAATGGCAGTGAAGAAGTGATCAAAAGAGTGGCAGAGAAGCTGAAGCTGGAAGGAATTATGTCGAGCAAGAATCCCCGAGCTTTTATCAACAATAGAGTGCTGTCGGTGGGGGAGCGGATGCTCATTGGTGACGGGGCTGATACGTATGAATGTGAAGTAATTGCAATAAAAGAGAACACGGTGGTCATAAGGTGTAGAGAAGCAGAAATAACGTTGAAACTTGTGCCGGTGTCAATGGTCGATAGCTGATCATTGAGCGGCGTAAAGAGAAGAAAGAAAAGGAGCTAAATTATGTATTGTGACAGAAACTCAAATGACAAAAAGGGTATCCGGAAGTGCTTGTTCGTATGGAGCCTGGTGCTGATTGCGATGATGGCAACTGCGGCTGCCGGTGCCAGCGGTTCCGCGGGTGAGCCGGCCCTGATAATCGACAAGTTCGAAGTCGAGGAAGATTTTGGCGTGCGCAAGGCTCTGGCCATGCTTGGCAGTCAGTGCCAGAAGAACATTGTGCCGTCGCCGGGCGTCGATGGTGTGCTGGCCTTCAGGAGTCTGAGGAACGTGACGTTCGAAGAGGCCATGGACGCCATTCTGGGCGAGAACTTCAAGTATGAGCAGGAAGGCAAGCTCATCAAGGTCTATACCAAAGACGAGTACAAGAAGCTCAAGGAGAACTCGGAGCGAATGGAGGACAGGGTCTTCACACTGTACTACATCACAGCCGACGAAGCCGACAAGCTAATTGCGCCCGTTCTCAGTGGTTCTGCGAGTGCCAAGATTGCGAAGAGCACGGCGGCTGAGAAGAGCATAACCACCGGATCTAGCGGGGGGACCTCGGGCGCCGCTTCTTCAGGTTCTGGAGGTGCCGGCGACAAGATGGCGCTGAATGATACTATCGTCATACACGACTATCCTGAGAATCTGGAAAAAGCGGCAGCAGTGATCAAGTCAATAGACATCAGGCCAAAGCAGGTTCTCGTCGAGGCGACTATCTTGAGTGCTACCTTAACCGAAGAGACCAAATTCGGGATAGACTGGAACTTCATGGCAGGCGTCAGTTTGAACGGCACCAGTTCAGTTGGTCAGATCGGGACGACCGAGTCAATAGGCACTACCACAACTTCGCCTATATCTCAGATAGCTGCCGGTACGGCGGGCGCCCCGATAGAAACCGCCGGTTTCGCCACGTCCGGAATGAATGGTCTGCGAATAGGGGCGACCAGCGGAGATATGGCACTGTTCATCACCGCGCTGGAGAGCATAACAGACGTCACTATTCTGGCGAATCCGAAGATTCTTGCCGTGAACAAGCAAGAAGGTTATGTCCAAATCGGTAAGAAGCTGGGTTATCGTGGAAGTACGGCTATTTCCACCGGGGGCGTAGCTACGCAGGGCGAAGTGCAGTTTCTGGACACTGGAACGGTCCTGACGTTCAGGCCCTACATCGGCAACGATGGCTACATCCGGATGGATATTTATCCCAAGGATAGTACGGCACAGCTCAATGTTGACAAGGTGCCTGATGAGACGGTCACACAGGTCAGGACAAACGTCATCGTCAAGGACGGCGAGACAATTGTGATCGGCGGCTTGTTCAGAGATGTGGTAACCACGGGACGGTCCCAGGTTCCTCTGCTTGGGGATTTGCCTCTGGTTGGGGGACTTTTCCGAGGGACGAACGACAGGACGGAGCGGCAAGAGGTCATAGTCCTGCTTACGCCTCATATCATCGAAGAACCAAGTGAGGTCGATGGGCAGGCCAGGGCCGCGGACATCAGCCGTAAACGCTCTGGCGCCAAGGACGGACTGCAGTGGATAGACAGGGCCAGATTAGCGGAAGATCACTACGCCAAAGCCGTCCGCTCCTACAGGGAGAATGACACTATGTCGGCAATGGAGGATCTGAGCATCGCATTGAATCTTCGTCCGACGTACCTTGAGGCAATACGCCTGAAGGAAAAAATAATTGCCGGATCCAGCCCGGAGGAAGTGCAAGAGATGGAAAGGATCATGTTGGAGACTGTTGATCAAAAGGAAGCTCCCAAGTGGCAGAGAAGATAAGCAGCGTTGAAGGTTGATTTGCCATTTGAGACATAGAAAGGCTGGAGTTGTTGTTTTGAGACTTGGAAGAAGCTTATACACAGCAGTCACGTCGTTTGTGGCGTGCAGCCTGTTCATAGGGACCCTCTCTGAGGGGCAGAACTCTGGCATGGAAGAGGGTTGGTGTTTTGCCGGCTATGTGCAGCGGATACCCGTTGCACTGGTCTGCTGTGCCGTTGTGGCTATGGGCGTGATTTGGCTCGGTTGGTACTGGCTGAGGCTGAGCCGGGCCATCGCGTCCATAGCCAGGCTTTTTCAGGACGAAAGAGCACGTGATGTCGGCGCTGGCACGGGAGTCTTGGCTTGCCTCAAATTGACCGAAATGGACAAATTGTGCCAAACTGTCCGTGAGCATCTTGACAACTGTGCTTCTGGCGCTGCGGAGCACGAAAAGCAAATCAAGGATTTGCGGATTCAGATTCAACTCTCCCAGAAACGCGAAAAGAACACTGAAGCGATTATTCACAGTATTCGAGATGCCGTCATTGTTGTTGACGAGTATGACAGGCTGTTGGTGGCAAACGAGGCCGCGGGCCGACTTTTCAACTTTGATTTCAGGAACTCGCAGCACCGGCCTTTGAACGAGCTGATAGGTGAGGATCGCGGCGAATTTGCAGAGTTTCTCAGTCATAGCAGAAAAAGCAGGAGCCGGGCAACGCGGCGAGAGATTCAGCTTTCCGAACATGGCGAGCGGAGAACGTTTGACTGCATTGTCTCATGTGCGTATGACCAGGACGGGCGGGTCTGCGGCGTCGTGGCGGTCATGCATGATATTACGCGTGAGAAGCAGATTCAGCAGATGAAGAATGACTTTGTAAGTCACGTATCGCACGAGCTGAAAACGCCTCTGGCTTCAATCACGGCCTATTCCGAAATGCTCGCTGACGGTGAAGCCAACGACGAGGAGACGCGAAAGGAATTCTATTCGGTGATTCAAAATCAGGCCCAGCGATTAAATCGGCTGATCGAAGACATCCTGAATATTTCTCGCATCGAATCAGGTTTAATCAAGGTGAACAAGGAGCCGGTCAGTCTGACCATGCTTATAGAAGAACAGATGCAAATGATAAGAGGCTATGCGGAAGAGAAGAACATCGAGCTCACCGGACAAAAGCCGATCGTCTTCGATCGGGTATATGCGGATAAAGACATGATTTCGCAGGTTATTGTCAACTTGCTGAGTAATGCTGTCAAATATACTCCTTCGGGCGGGTCCGTGAGAATTGAGACCGAAGTTAACGAAGCTGCGTCTGTGGCGCGCGTGACTGTAACGGATACGGGAGTCGGCATCCCGGAAGATGAGATTGTGCACATCTTCGACAAGTTCTACAGAGTTGGTGCCAACAACAAGCAGGCGGAAGGAACGGGCCTGGGCCTGAACCTCGTTAAACAGATAGTCGAAAAGATTCATGACGGGCGAGTGTTTGTTACAAGCCGGGTGGGTGTGGGGAGCACTTTTGGCTTTGAGCTGCCTTTGGCGACAAGACAATCGGCGGCAGTTGTGTAGAAATTCTGAACAACGAAAGGATCGTGTGCCGGGCACGGCGCGCGGTACGTTAGATGGTGGAGGCAAAATAATGGCAAACAAGAAAGTCTTGGTGGTAGATGACGAGATACACATCGTTCATGTGGTGGCAATAAAACTGCGTAATAACGGTTATGAGGTGATCTCGGCAGACAACGGCGCTGAAGGACTTAAGCTCGCGCTCGGAGAAAAACCGGATATTATTGTCACGGATTATCAAATGCCGGTGATGACCGGCGTCGAACTTGTGCAGAAGCTTCGGCAGCATGAGGAAACGAAAGATACCCCTGTCATCATGCTGACGGCTCGAAGCTTTGCCATTCCTCAGGAGCAGCAAGAGGATTTGCGGATAGCAGGATGTTTGAGTAAGCCGTTCAGCCCGAAAGAGCTGTTGGGCAACATTGAAGACGTTCTATATCAGAAAGAAATGGTACCTGATAACTAACAACAGAAGATAATCAGCAATCAAAGTGAAGCCATGTTGGATACTGTCAGGAAAAGTCTAAGCCCGGCACAACTGCTTGAGCTGGAGAGGTTGGGCGGCCGGATAACCAGATTTGGGGTCAACTTCGCCGTTTGCGATCTGGAAGGCGAGATCGTCTCACTGTGCACAGGCGGCGGATTCGAAAGCAGCAGGGCACAGTTGGCGGAATGGGGCCGTCAAGCCATAGACCAAAACAATCAGAAGAGCAGTCTTGATGAAACGCCGGTGCCGATATGGCGATTCGGCGATGCCCATACAGCCCTGGCCGTTGTTCTGAAGTCCGCTCGTCTCTGTGGCAAGCATCAGGGGCCCGTTGGAACGGCCTTGATAGACTTGGGCCTGACGTCGCCGCCTCCTATGTGCATCGTGTCCTGCGATCAAGGGAATGTCAATCCTGTTCCAACGGACCACGAGTATTTTGTTCAGATGCTTGAGCTTCTGGCGGAGAAATTCAGCGCCGATACCAAAGCGGAAGAGCAAATTGATATGGTCAGCGCCGAATTGGCGCAGACCTACGAAGAACTCGTCCTGCTTCACAGGCTCAGCACAAACATGAAGGTCACGGAAGCAGACTCCAACTTTCTGCAGATGGCCTGCGACTGCTTGACCGAGATTGTTTTTGTGGAAGGCATCGCCATCTTGTTGGAAAAAACGATAGAGGATGAGCAGCAGTGGGTCATCGCTGCGGGGTCGGGCTTGATCGATATTGACGATCAGATGGCCGCCGTTCTGCACAGCCGATTGACAGAGGAAATAAACAGCGGCAAAGAGGCGCTTCTGGACAGCGAAATAGATTCGGCTTTCAAATACGATTGGCCGAGCCGAATAAAGAACATTATTGCCGTGCCTTTCTTCGGCAAGGATAAGGGAGAATCTCATTTTGGAGGCCGAACTCATAACGGCAACTGCATCACCGGTCTGATGGTTGCAATCAACCGGATGGGCAAACAGGATTTCGACAGCACGGATGTAAAGTTATTTAATTCCGTGGCCGGTGGCTGTGCCGTGTTTATCGAGAATGGAAAGCTGTTCAAAGACCTCAAGGAATTATTCATCGGTTCTTTGAAGGCCCTGACGAGCAGTATTGATGCCAAGGACAAATATACCCACGGACATTCGGAAAGGGTGGCGTTTATTTCTCGATGGATTGCCGAGCGTCTGTCCGACAAAGAGGCGCTGGAGGAAGAGCAAATCCATAAGATCTATTTGGCCGGCTTGCTGCACGATATAGGAAAAATAGGTATAGAGGAAGGGTTATTACGCAAGAACGGCCGGCTGACCGAGGAGGAATTCAGCCGCGTGAAGAAGCATCCGTCGATAGGAGCAGGTATTCTCCGCGAAATCAAACAAATGCGCGACATTGTTCCGGGCGTATTGTGTCACCACGAACGTGTCGATGGTCGAGGTTATCCTAACGGGTTGATTGGCGAGCAAATACCCCTGACCGGCAAGATTGTCGGACTTGCAGATAGTTTTGACGCGATGACTTCAAAGCGGACTTATCGAGACGCGATGACTGTGGAGCAGGCCCTTGCGGAGATAGAAAAAGGCCTGGGTACACAGTTTGACGAAAGGCTCGGCCGCGTATTCGTCGATAGCGATGTCGGTCGGCTCTGGAACATCATACGGGATGGTTTCAGCGAAGTTTACGGCAACAGCCATCATGAGGAATATGGGGCGGCTGCTGTGGGGACCCTGATTCGATGAAAGTCAAAATACAAGATTATAGCGATGTGACAGTTGTTGAGCTGCAAGGCGAGCTTGACGGCGATGGGGCCGAATTGTTCCAAAATACGATCACCGACATTGTCACAAAACGCAAGACAGGCATCGTGCTTGACATGAGCGGCGTCGGATTTATTGACGGCTGCGGATTGGAGCAGTTGTTATGGCTGCGTGATTACTGCAATGAGCACAAGCGCGAGGTGAGATTAGCAGGACTTGACGAAAACTGCACGAGAATCCTGGAGATTACCCGGCTCATGAATGAATTTGACTACTACGCGGAGCTTGCGGAAGCGGTAAAGAGTTTTGCATAGTCATAGTGCCGGGGCAGCGGCTTCTCCGGCCGGAACAGAGATACGAGATATGAGTCAGATAGCAGTAGAAAATAAGATGCAGCTCGGACAGCTACTGCTTGCGCGCGGCGTCGTGACCGCTGAGCAAATTGAAAAGGCTCTCGCGGAGCAGAAAGAAAAGGGCCATCGCAAGCTCCTCGGCGAGCTTCTGGTGGAGATGGGCTATTGCACGGAAAATCAAATCGCCTCGGCGCTCGCTCAAAGTTATGGTGTCCCGTATGCCCAAGTAGGTCCCAAGATATGTGACCCGAAAGCTATCGAGATTCTGCCGAGGGAATTTCTCCAAGAGTACATTGTCCTGCCGCTGTTCAAGGTGCATGACGTGCTCACGGTGGCCGTCAGTGAGCCGACAAATGTCTTCTTAATAGATGAAATAGAGCGCATCAGCGGCTGCAAGGTCCAGATCGTATGCTCGACCGGCAAAGATATTAAGGCGACCCTGCAGGCGTATCTGCCGGCTGCGAATGTTTTCGTAATTGACGATATTATCGACGACGAAGGGCTGGAAGACTTCACGTTGATAGAAAGTATCACGCAGGACATCGGTAACCTTGAGGAGATCGCGGGGCAGTCCCCGGTTGTGAAGCTGGTCAACTATCTGCTCTACAACGCCGTTCGGGAGAATGCCAGTGATATTCATATTGAGCCGGATGACAAGAGACTGCGGGTCCGGTACAGAGTGGACGGCCGATTGTACGAGAAGATGTGTCCGCCTCATCAAATGCACTCTGCCATTGTCTCGCGCATTAAGATTATGGCTGAGCTGGACATAGCTCAGCGTCGTCTGCCCCAGGACGGCGGTATCCACGTTTTGATGGAAGGCAGGCCGATCGATCTGCGAGTATCCGTTATGCCGGGCAACTTCGGCGAGAAGGTCGTTATCAGAATTATCGATCCGCAGAAGGTCCTTTTTAATCTTGAATCGCTCGGATTTACCTACGAGAACCTGCAATTGTTCCGGCAGGTGATACAGTCACCAAACGGCATCGTACTGGTAACAGGGCCAACCGGCTCAGGGAAGAATACTACCCTCTATGCCGCTCTGTCTGAGCTGAACAGCGAAGAGGTCAATATCTGCACGGTAGAAGATCCGGTGGAGTGCAACATATCAGGTATAAACCAGTTCCAGGTCAATCAGGCTGCCGGCTTCGAATTTTCCACGGCCCTGAGAAGCCTGCTGAGGCAGGATCCGGATATCATAATGGTCGGCGAGATTCGCGACCAGGCAACCGCGAACATCGCGGTTCAGGCAGCGCTGACGGGCCATCTGGTCCTTTCGACTCTGCACACAAATGATGCCCCAGGCGCGGTGACGCGCTTGTTGGATTTGGGTATTGCACCTTATCTGGTGGGCGCTTCATTGATTTCGGTTTTGGCCCAGCGGCTTGTGCGAAAGATATGTGCAAATTGCAAGACGGAGTATGAGCCTACTGTGAGCATGAGGAAGGTTGCCGAAAAGGCCGGTGGAAAAATCGAAAAATTTTATCGAGGGGTAGGGTGTAAGAAATGCCGGAATACCGGCTACGCCGGACGAATCGCCATTCACGAGCTGTTTGTGCCGAATGAAGAGATTATCGAGATGATTAACGAGCGGGTGAGCTTGAAGAAGTTGAGGGCCAAGGCGCTGCAAAACGGAATGGTGTCTCTGCAGTTGGATGGAATTGAGAAGATTCGGGCCGGAATTATTTCCGTCGAGGAAGTGTTGAGAACGACGCAAATGGAAGTCTGATGTGCACCGTGGTGCACAATAGTGTAAGCTTAATCCCGGAAAAGACTATATGACGATTTCCGCTGTAAAAACGTCAGACGAGCTTGATTCCACCCAAAGAAGCAGGGAATTGCCGGCCGGCGGTAGCAGGCAGGGAAAAGCCAAGGAAAGCTCCGGAGCCTCAAGGGCTGTCGAGGCCGGTTCAGGACCCCCGGGGCAGAAGGACCACGCCCCACTTGGGCAACAAGCTGTCATTCCCGAGACTTCGCAACTGTGCAGAGCCAAGGTGAAGCCAGCAGAGCTCATATTGTTCACGACGCAGTTGTCAGTGATGCTTGATAGTGGAGTCGTGCTCAGCGATGCTCTTGATGCTATAGCCGAGCAATCTGAGCATGGGACGTTCAAAATGATAATTATGGATATTGCCGAAAAGGTCAAGAGCGGCGAGAATTTCTCAAAGGCTCTGCGGGGATATCCGAAGGTTTTCAATGCAATGTTTATTAGCATGGTGAAAGCCTCGGAAGCGTCCGGAAGAATGGCTGAAATGCTGAGCGTGTTGAGCGGCTATCTTGACTTTGAATCCGAAACGCGCAAACGCATAAAAGGAGCACTTACATATCCGTTCATCATGGCACTGATGGCTGTGGCGGCGACAGGGACGCTGATGTTCTTTGTCTTGCCGCGATTCATGGGGATTTACGAAGCCAGGGGAGCGGCACTGCCAAGACTCACACAAGTATTGGTCACTTTCAGTAAAATGCTGGGCAACTTACGAGTCATGACGTGTGTCGTTACGGTGGCGGTGTTGGTCTCGTTGGGACTGTATCACTGGGCGGGGACTTTGACCGGTCGGCGGGTAATAGATTTTATCAAGATCCGCACGCCCGTGGTGGGCACGATGTTCATTGATACCGTGGTGACTCGCAGTATGCGGATTATGGCGACCATGATTAATACGGGCGTGAGTCTGCTCGATTCAATAGAGGTGATACAAGGCTCGTGTCAGAATTACTATTTTCAGCGGCTCTGGGCGACAGTTGATGTGAAGATTCAGGATGGCTACCAGTTGTCGGAGTCCATACTGATTTCGCCCGGCAGCGAGCTGATCGCGCCGGGGATTATCCAGATGCTTCGAGCAGGCGAAAAAAGTGGCAAGCTCGGTGAGGTTTGCGACAAAGTATCGGTCTTTTATGAAAAAAAGCTGCAAGCTTCGATAAGAAACGTCATGACGCTCATAGAGCCGATAATGATAACGATCATGGGCGGCATTATTGGGACGATTGCCATCGCGTTGCTCCTGCCGGTATTCAGAATATCGAGCGTCATTGCACATTAGCCGAAAGCAACCGAGGCCTATGCCGAATCAATCGGCATAGGCCCCGAACTGATGCATATCCTGATGTCACTTTAGCCGAACGTCGCCTTTGCTCCTAAGGAGTTCTTGGGCGGTATAGCCGGATGTCGTCGATGTACATCTTGCCTGAGCCGCCGGGGGTCGTCATGTTGCCCCTGGTACCTAAGCCAATCGCGATCCGGTCCACATTCTTCAGGTTGATGCCCTTGTCGGCAAGCGTCTGAAGCGGAATCACCCACTCTGTAAAGGTGGTGATCTGTGCCGCCGCGGGATCAGGATGGACCACCACCGCCGGCTGGCCCGCGCTGTTGGAGACCGCGACATACAGCGGCTCGGCCGCGTTGCTGGCGATGCCGATATCCTGATGCGCCCACTGCGGACTGACCGTGCCGGTGGTTGTGACGTTCGTGAACACCGCCTGACACGTTAGGGCCGCATCGTGGCTGGTCAGCGCCAAACCGATATAGACCGTCGAGCTCATCGGGATGTTCCGCGGCGTCGCACCCGTGACCGGCTGCCATGTGGTGCCGTTGGCCGAATGGGAAACCGTAAAGTTGCCAGCTGCGTCACGCTCCAGCTTCAGCCAACGCGGAGCGGTGACCCCGGTCTGATTCGTGTTGAAGCTGGCGGCGCCCGTCGTGTCGCGGCCCTGCGAGCCCACGCCGTTGCTGGGCGTAACACAGGCAAAGGCGTGCTTGGAGCCGCCGTCTAACGTCTCACGAATCATCACGCCGGCCTTCGCCCAGGCGTTGGTGTTCTGCACGCTCTGGACCCGCGCCGCTATCGAGCCGGCGCCGGTGAGCGTTTTGTAAGCAAAGTGGAACTCGTCGCGATAATTGCCTGCCGTGCCGACGTCCCAGATGTCCGTACCGGAGGCGGTCATGGTGTAGGTCCCGACCGGCGCTTCGGTGAAGCTGCCGACGGACCCCGGACGGCCTCTGAACCACAGCGACAATTCACCCACGCCGTCCTGTGTCCAGTCCCGCGGGGCGGTCAGCATCAGCTCCGCCTCGGAATATTTGGCGAAGCCCTGCTTATTGTTGTCGTAATTGAGCGGCATCGACCGACGGCCGCCGTGAATGATCGTCTCCTCCGTGAAGGAAGCCGTAGTTTCGTCGCCTACAGCAGAACCAGTGCCGTTCCCGGCGAAGTACGGCGGAGCCGCAGGTGTGCCGTAGCCCAGCCCATCATGCCACGAGTACCAGATATGGTTGACGCCGGCATCGTAAGACTCGAAGTTATCCACCAGAATGAAGTCGGCGACCGTGAAGGTCCAGATTCGGCCTGTGCCGATCGTCCCATCGCTATTGACCTCATCAATACGCCAGTAGTAAGGCCCGCCGCCCCATTCCACCCCTTCGGGCGGAGTGTACGTGGCTGCGCTCTGACGGCCGCGATAGATCCCGGTCGTATCGGCGGCATCGGCCTTATCCAGTGCATCCCGGTCCTTGCCGAAATAGACATCGTGCTGAGAGGCTTTATCGCCGGCCGACCAGCTTAGCGGAATCGCATCTCTGATGTAGGGGATCGAGGCATTGGCGGGTTTCGCATTCCAGGCCAGCAGCGGGTCGCCTCGCATCGTCTGCCTGACCTCGTTGGCCGTCAACGCCTTCTTGAACAGGCGCAGGTCGTCCAGAGCCCCGGCGTAATACCGCTCGCTGGTGTTCGGCCGGCCCAGCCGGATACGGCCGGTAAAGCTGAACTTGTTGCCGTTGTGATTCGCCGAAGCGGCCAGAGCACCGTCCAAGTACAGATTCACCGGACCGGTGCTGTCCCACGTGGCCGCAACATGGTGCCAGGCGTCGTTATTCACCGCCGAGGTCTCCACGCTCACATCCGTGGCGCCCTCGATCCAGAATTCAACCACACCGCCATCCTCGACGTTCAGGTGCAGCTCGCTCTCATCGCCGTAGCCGTTGCCGCCGGTAACATCAGAGCCGTAGAAAATCATGCCTCGGGTCGATTGGGTCGTCTTGATCCACGCCGCCACCGAACCGGCATCCGAGCCGGCCAGGCCCGTCGCCACGTCTATGTAGTTGGTGCTGCCGTCGAACTGAAGCGCCCCGCCGTCATAGCCGGCCACCCATTCCGCAGCGCCCTGGATCGTGCCGTGATTGCCGTGGCCCGATGAGTCGATGGCCTTGGCTCCGTAGCCTTCATCCAGCTTCCACCAGCCCATCAGATCAGGGTCGGTAATCGGGAGGTCGGGTATGGTCGTGAAGCTCCAGACGTCGCCCTTATGCGTGGCGGCGCCGTCGAACTCATCCACCCGCCAGTAATACGTGGCCCCTAAAACAAGAGCAACTGGCTTGTAGCTCGCGACGCCCACGGGTCCTTTGTCCGTGCCGCCGGTGCCAGCTTCGACATCAGCGAGATTGGCGCCCAAGTACAGGTGATGCAGCTTTGCACCAAAACCTCCCGTCCATTTCAGGGTCACATCTACATCCACGTACTTGGCGCCGTCAGCCGGGATGGGGTCGTGGGCCTTGTTTGACGGGACCGTAAAGCTCCAGACGGGACCTGCGTATTTCGTGCCGGCGGCCTCGACCTCATCGATCCGCCAGTAGTAGGTTGTGCCCGGAACCAGCCCGTCCGGATACGGAAATCCCGGAAAGCCCGCAATGAAAAAAGTTCCGGTCTGGTTGCCTCGGAATGTATCTGCTATACCGTCGTTCACGTCCTCGAGACTCTCCCCCAAGTACACATCGTGCGAGACCGCGGTATCTCCCGGCGACCAACTGAGGTTGACCCATGTGTCCGTGTGGAGGGCACCATCGGCGGGAGTAGGGTTATGGGCGGCCAGGATCTTGCCGGCAAGTATCGCACAAAAGCACGATGGATCAATACCATCAGATGTGATTTGAATCCCCTCGATCATAGAGTTGTTGGTCAGGTGGCTGCCGCTTTGATCCAGAAGATCCGTTATGGCAAACGCTACTCCTTCAATAGTCTGACCATTATGGGGACCGGAGGTAGTGACGACCAGCCCCGTATCCCCAAAGGTGGCCTGCAGAACAGTAACCGACCGTCCGATCGTTCCTCCAGGCAGGATTGGCTCAATAGTGAAATCCTGATTCCCGCCCGTTTCAAAGACAAAGAAGTCCGGATTGTCACCGTTCGTATCGACCCAGGCCGACTTGCCTCCGAGTTCCCTGATCTGCCAGGTCGGGGGATTCTCGGTGGCACGACCCGCGAAGAGATTCAGATCGAAATTATCGGCATTCTTGATGTCGTTATAGGGGGCGAGTTGTGCCGTGGCCGCCCCTGTGGATACACCCGTGACGAGCCGGTTCACAGCGACGGTATAGCTTCCAACGGTGATACTCTCGAGCCAGAAATTGGGCGCGCCGCCGGGATTATCCACGCGCCGGGAGGTAATCTTGGTGATGGGGGTTACTGCTGCCTGGGCTGAGGTCACCGCAATCACCATCGCCAGCAAGATGAGAAAAAACAGCTTCTTAGACATAACAATCCTCCTTAAAGATCACACAGAAAGTTAAATAAGTGAATATCTCTTGGCCAGACACCAAGACGCACATAGTCCTCAGCACACGTCAAGAACCCCGATCTGCGAAGTTCCGATTCGCCCTTGGGCCCCGCAAGACTAAGAGCCTCCAAACACACATTGGCAATCGCTTGTGCTTATCCCATTTATACCAAATCAGCCAACCTGATTTCAAGAAAAATCCTACCTTCCCTATGGAATTTCCGCCTTCTTGCGGGTCAATGTTAGGCCGGGCATTGGCTCTTGAGGTCGGATATCGGTCGTTCAGGGGATGTTTCCGGCAAATACGTGGGCCGTGAGTATTGCTCTTGGTTGCCTTCACGGGCATTATAGAACTTGACAGTGGCTATTTTACCCCTAAAATCACCGCCTATGGCTGATTCGCTTCCGCGAAAGAAGAAGAAACACAATCCGTTTACTGACTGGCTCACTTATCTCGCGTTGCGGGTTCTCGTGGTTTTCCTCTACCTGTTCGATGTCCAGACGAATCTCGATACCGCCTGCTTCCTCGGGCGATTGTTGTGGAAACATTATCATCGCGGCCGAAACAGGGCGCTGGACAATCTTCGTGCCAGCTTCCCGGAAAAGAGCGAACAATGGATATGGCAGACGGGTCTGCGAAGCTTCGAACATATTGCAATGTTGGCGATCGACGTGTTGTTTACGCCCCGGCTGGTCAAGAAATATAACTGGCGCCACTACTCCCGGTACAAGAATACTGAAAGGACCAAATGGCTGATGCAGGAAGGCAGAGGTCTGCTGCTGGTCGGCGCTCACTACGGCAATTTCGAGATTGTTGGTTATCTGCTGGGCCTGTTTGGTTTCAATATCTATAGTATCGCCCGGCCGCTGGACAACAAGTTTATCAACAGGTACTTGTACGGTGTCCGCCGGAGAGCGGGGCAAAAGATCGTCGACAAAAAGGGCGCGGCCGAGTTGATGGAAAAGATTGCTTCAACCGGTGCCACGCTTTGCTTTGTTGCTGACCAGGACGCCGGCAGAAAGGGGATATTCGTTGACTTCTTCGGTCGTCCGGCCAGTACCTACAAGAGCATTGGTCTGCTTGCGATCACCAATAATATCCCGATAGTGGTAGGGTACAGCAGGAGAGTTGGCAATCAATTCTACTTCGAAATCGGCGCCACTCGCATTATCTTCCCGGAAGAATGGGCTGACAAGGACGATCCGTTGAAGTGGGTTACAGCCGAATATACCAAAGCCATTGAAGAATTTGTGCGGGAAGAGCCAAGCCAATACTGGTGGCTCCATCGCAGGTGGAAGCACAGGCCGCGAGGTGAAAGGAAGAAACTCGTATCCACTCCTCTGATTTGAACGCCCAGCGGAACAGTTGTGAATATCCAAGATCAAGGTTTCTCATTGCACGTCACGGAATAGTAATGGTAATATCGGTGTCAATGTAAAGCTAAGAACTGAATCGAAGGTATTCGCAGAGCGGAGCAACGCATGAAGAAATTCGTTCAGATATCGCTTCTTGTGGCTTCTTGTCTGTCTTGCATAGAGGGAGGCTGTTTGAAGGTCCGCCATAATGACGTGTCAAGCAGCAGGAAAGCAGTTGACCCTGGATATGAAAAACCTTCGGCACAGCCGGTTTCCAAGAGCGTAGTAAATGAATCGGCAAGGGGTATTCCCGTTGCATACGACGTTGACGTCGTGGTTGTCGGCGGTACGTCAGGTGGGGTCGCTGCCGCCGTTGCAGCGGCACAACAGGGAGCGAGCGTTTTTCTCGCGGCGCAGCGTCCATACCTGGGTGAGGACATCTGCGGAACATATCGGCTGTGGCTGGAGCCTGGTGAGGTGCCGAGCTGCCCGCTTGCAAGGAAGGTTTTCGCCGAGCCGTCCATTTCTCTGTTGTCACAGAACGGAATCGACTTCACGTATGAAGCTGACAAACCATCCGCCGATGTTCATAAAGACACGCACCCGCCGTCATTGCTGACCGATGGCAGGTGGCAGAGTGCGGCCAGGCAGAGCCTTCAGTTTGACGGCGACGTGACAATCATTGCTGACCTGCACGGCGAACATCGGCTCAAGAAAGTTTATATCATGGCTTATCAGCGACGAGGCCCTGCGCTCGGCAATGATTTTGAAGTGGAAAGCGTTGTTGTCTCTATTAGCAATGACAAGCAACAATGGCGACAGGTGGCGGTCATTAAGAACGAGAGACTGGGTGAGTCTCTCCCGGAACCATGGGGGCCGATTGAGCTTTCGGCGCCGGTGGCCGAGAATGCCGCTTATCTGAAACTCGACATTAGGAAGAGTCCGGACGTCAATCGTGTGCTCTTGGGCGAAATCGTGATGCAGGACGGACGTCCACCTGCGGAATCCAGTGAGCGTTTGCGGACGCCTCCGACCCCCATGCAGGTGAAGAGGGTATTGGATGAGGCCTTGCTCGAAGCGGGCGTGCAGTTCTTATATGGTTGCTATGCAACCGACGTGCTTCATGATGGTGATGGGAAGTTGGCCGGCATCGTTATGGCCAACCGGTCCGGCCGGCAGGCCGTCAAAGCCAAGGTCATCGTTGATGCGACCGCGCGGGCAAGTGTGGCAAGAATGGCAGGCGCCGCTTTTGAGCCGTATCCTGCTGGGCTACAAACTTTTAGGCGCATTACGGTTGGCGGCACGGTTCGAATTGCCGAAGGTCTCAAGACGCGAGAGATGCCCGCGCCGATAGTGCTCGCGGACAGCTCAAGTCACCAGGCGATTGAATATACTCTCAGAATACCCATGACGGATGAGTCCTTTGCATCCTTTGCTCAGGCTGAACAGATTGGCCGCGACAAAACGTGGGGGCCTGCGCTTGAGGATGCGTCGGAGATACTTTTCCAGGTCCCGCCGGACCCTATTAAGGGCAGCAAAAGGTTGTCTGGTGCCTGGCCCGGGGCTGAAAGGGTTGATCTGGATGCCTTCCGGCCGCAGGGTATGACGCGTCTATTTGTGGTTGGCGGTTGTGCGGACGTCTCGCGCAGCGCCGCCGAGAATCTACTGCGGCCGTCGGGACTGATGGCAGTGGGCCATCGCATCGGTACCCTTGCTGCTTCGCAAGCAAATAGCACGCCGAAGCTGCGCAAGGTGGCACTTTGTGGTAAGTCGGCGGCAACAGTCAGTTCTGGGGACGTTAAAGAGAATCTGAGTGGAATACGGCCACAGCAGAACCAACTGCCGAACGTGCGCGCCGACGGGTGTGCCGCTGCTGTTCTTGGTGAATACGATGTTGTGGTCGTCGGGGGCGGTACCGGCGGCGCGCCCGCGGGGATTGCTGCGGCACGCCAGGGGGCCAGGACGCTCGTGCTGGAGTATCTCGATGGGCTCGGCGGCGTGGGAACGACGGGTTATATCAGCAAATATTATTACGGCTATGTCCAGGGCTTTACCAAAGAAGTTGACGATGGTGTAGCCAGCTTCGGAGCGGATGGCAAGCCGAAAGGCGGAGGCTGGAACGTCGAGTGGAAGAAGGAGTGGTATCGCACGCAGTTGCGTAAGGCGGGCGCGGACATCTGGTTCGGCGTACTCGGCTGCGGTGCTTTTGTGGAGAACGGTCATGTCAAAGGTGTCGTCGTCGCCACGCCTGAAGGTCGCGGGGTGATACTTGCCCAGGTCGTCATTGATTCGACGGGCAATGCCGACATTGCTGCGGCAGCAGGCGCTTCGTGCGTTTACACCGACGGTACGAGCGTCGCCGTTCAGGGCGCGGGGTTGCCGCCGCGAGAGCTTGGTGCCGGATATACCAACACCGATTGGACGTTCATCGATGACGCCGATGTAATCGATGTCTGGCGTGCGTTTGTGGTCGCCAAGAACAAATACAAAGATGCTTATGATCTGGGCCAATTGCCGGATACACGAGAGCGCCGGCGGATCGTTGGCGATTTCACGATGTCACCTATGGACATCTCGCTCGGGCGCACCTACCCCGACACCATCGTGATCGCTCGAAGCAACTTCGACTCGCACGGTTATACGATACATCCGCTCTTCATGCTCAAGCCGCCGGACAGAAAAGAGATGCTCGTGAACGTTCCGTATCGCTGCCTGCTGCCGAAAGGGCTCGACGGTATTCTGGTCACGGGACTCGGCGTCAGCGCTCACCGCGACGCGATGCCGGTCATACGGATGCAGGCGGACATCCAGAATCAGGGCTATGCTGCGGGTGTGGCGGCGGCGCTGGCTGCTGAGAGCGGCAGGAAGCTGCGAGATATTGACATCAAGGCCCTTCAAAAGCATCTTGTTGAGAAAGGCAATCTGCCCGAAAGGGTTCTGACTGATAAAGATTCGTTTCCGCTGCCTGAACGAAGAATCGCCGAGGCTGTGGAGCGAGTTGTCAGTGATTTCGATGGTTTGGATGTGATCGTTGCCCACCAGGATGCCGCCGTACCGCTGCTCAAGAGAGCATACGAGGATGCGAGGGTGGAAAGAAGCAGACTCACTTACGCTCACATCCTCGGGATGTTGGGCGAGCCTGCCGGCGCGGACGTTCTGGCTGAGGCGGTGCGGTCGCGGGAATGGGACAAGGGCTGGAATTACACAGGCATGGGGCAGTATGGGGCGAGTTTAAGTGAGCTTGACAGTCTCATCATTGCTCTCGGCCGGACGCGAGATGGGCGGGCATTGGAGCCGATTCTTGAGAAAGTGGAGCAGCTTGATGCAGGAAGTGAGCTCTCACACTGCCGAGCGGTAGCGATGGCACTCGAGACGTTGGGCGACGGCGCTGCAGCAAAATCTCTGGCTCAACTTCTCAAAAAACCCGGCATGACGGGCCACGCGTTCACCAATATCGAAGACGCCCGGCGCCGAACACCGCCAAGTGATACCGATACGAGCACAAGAAACAGCTCGCTGCGTGAGCTGATTCTGGCGCGGGCTTTATACCGTTGTGGCGACTACGAGGGTCTCGGCGAAAAAATCCTGAGGCAGTATGCCGGTGACCTTCGCGCCCACTACGCCCGTCATGCACTCGCGGTGCTGCGAGAAAAGAACGGTTGAGCTAACGGACAAAAGGACGACGGACGGATCGTCCCTCGGCCCTCATCGCTCATCCATCGGCATCCACGGGGCTTTGCAGATTCCGGAAATCAAGAAGGCCTTGACAGACCTGCTGAATGCTGCTAAACAAGCCCTTATGGAGTTGTTCAGAAAGAGGTATGTGGCTTCAGGAAACGGGACAGATGCTTTGACGAATGTCTCGAATTTTGCGATTACTACGCGTAGCTAAGGAGAAACAAAATGGCTGGAGAATATCGCTTTTCGTTTGGGCCGTGGAATATCCACGAAGGGGCGGACCCGTTTGGGCCGACGGTCAGAGACGCTGTCCAGTTTGGCAAGAAGCTCAAGATGTACAAAAAGCTGGGTTTTGACGGTGTACAGTTTCACGATGACGACGCCGTGCCGGACATGGATAATCTCACTCCCGAGCAGATAATCAAAAAGGCAAAAGAGGTCCGCAAGATGCTCGATGGGGAAGGCCTGGCGGCGGAATTTGTCGCACCCAGGCTCTGGGAGGGTTCAAGCACGATTGACGGCGCTTATACGTCCAACGACCCGGCCTGCCGCGAGTATGCCAAGCAGCGGAGCCGGCGGATGCTCGATATTACAGATGCCCTTGATTGCAAACTGGTTGTTCTGTGGCTGGCCCGTGAAGGGACGTATATCCGCGAAGCGAAGGACAGCAAGGTCGCCGTAGAACAGATCGTCGAGGCCATTAATGATATGCTTGCGTACAATCGTGACGTTAGAATCGCCATTGAGCCAAAGCCCAACGAGCCGATGGATCAGGCCTATATTCCGACGACCGGCCACGCCGTCGCGGTCAGTTATCTCACAAATGAGCCCAAGCGCGTCGGGGTCAATATTGAAACGGCCCACGTGATTCTTGCCGGCCTGGACCCCTCGGACGAAATGGGCTTTGCGCTCGCATACGACAAGCTTTTTACCGTTCATCTGAACGACCAGAGCGGCCTGAAGTTCGACGAAGACAAAGCCTTCGGTTCGGTGGACCTGCGAAGGGCATTTAATCAGGTGCGCATCCTCGACCAGTACGATTATGGCAAGGGCGGCGAGTTCGTGGGCCTGGACGTCAAAGCGATGCGGACCCAGAAGCGGGAAGTGGCCACCAAGCATTTGTCCAACAGCAGAGCGATCTTTCTGCGACTGGTCGAGCTTGTTAGAAGTCTGGACAAGGGCAAGGTTAAGAAACTCATCAGCGAGCGGGATTACGAAGAACTGGACATGTTGATAATCAGCCATTTGATGGGCGGATAGTGCCGCTGGGAGGTCTTTTGAAATATGGCTGGCAAGAGCGGAAAGAGCGTATTGAGTTTAGGTGCACACCCTGATGACGCGGAGTTTTTCTGTGCGGGGACACTTGCGTTGCTGCGGAAGAAGGGTTGGCAGATTCATATTGCCACGATGACCCCGGGAGACTGCGGGACGGTGCAATACAGCAGGGAGGAGATCAGCAGAATTCGCAGAGCTGAAGCGGCTAAGGCGGCGAGCCTGTTGGACGGCACCTATCATTGCCTCGAATGTGACGATATCTTCATTTTGTATGACAGGCCGTCGTTGCTCAAGGCGATTGAGCTGCTGCGAAAAGTGCGCCCCGCGATTGTCTTTACGACGAGCCCTTCGGATTATATGGTTGACCATGAAATGGCCAGCCGGATCGCTCAGACGGCCTGTTTTGCCTGCGGCGTCGTGAATGTTGAAACGCCCGGTGCCGAGCCGTTTGAGCCTATACCCTATCTCTACTATATGGACCCGGTAGAAGGAAAGGACAACTTTGGTGCCGGGGTCGAGGCCGGCACAATTGTGGACATAACCGGCGCGATGAAAACCAAGGAGAAGATGCTTTGCTGCCACGAAAGCCAGCGAAACTGGCTTCTGAAACATCACGGCATAGATGATTACGTGACTTCGATGAAGAAGCTCGGCGAGAAACGAGGCAGGGAAATAAACGCGTGCTTTGCCGAGGGCTTCAGACAGCATCTGGGTCACGCATATCCACAGGACAATATCCTCAAGGCCGAGCTTGGCGACCTCGTTCACGTTCCGTAAGGAGACCGTCAATGGCAAGAAAAATCAGTATGCTGGCCCCCGAATGGTGGGATTATACGACGCTGGACGATGAGATTCTCAATGATGCAGCCAGGCTCACGGCTGAGGATTTGGCTGGCTTGAGCAGGGAAGGTTTCAAGGTTGTCTTTTATGACACGCTTGAGGATTTCTATCTTGCCGAGGCGCTGGAGTACATCACGGCGTGGAAGCAGGCCACGGCCGATGATCCCGCAGGAATCTGCGGGCCGATTGGGCCGACAGAGCAGCTTCCGCTTGTGGCAAGGCTCGTCAACGAATTGAAACTGAATCTTGCAGACGCTCATTTCTGGGGGATGGATGAATGGTATATGAACGGCAAGGAAGTGCCGCGGACGCACCCGTTGTCATTCGCAAAGGCGGATATGGATCTCTGCTTTGACCGGATAGACGGTGCACTTAAGATGCCCGAGTCCAACATTCATTTTCCGAAGTCTGACACGGCGGGATACATCAAGAGCTGGCAGGGTGTTCGTTGCGTGGTCATGCAGGGCGGCCAGGGTGACATAAAACATTGGGCATTCAACGACCCCCCCAGGCGGCAGGGCAAATACAAGGACCAGCCGCCGACGCCGCAGGAATACTGTCGGCTGACGACGCGCATCGTGGATTTGCACCCCGTGACCGTTATGCAAAATGCCAGAACCAGCGGCGGCGGTGTCGTCACCGGCGTGCCGACCAAAGCGATCTCGGTCGGACCCGTCCAGACGTGGAAGGCGCAGAAGGTCTCAATCTGGCAGGCGGGCACCCATGACAATCCTTTCGGGATGAGATTGACCACGCTGATGATTGGCAAGAGAATCGCCGACAGCGCAGTGCCCATGTCGTTGTTGGCCGGTCATCCGAACGTTCAGTTCAACTTTTACAGGCCCGCGATCGGCACGTGTGAAGCCCAGATGCATTAGAACCTGGCGAAATGTGAAATATGGCTGCGGATGTGTTGATTTTGAACACGGCGGTGACGGACCTCAGACGGCCCGATTTCGATTTTGCCGATGAGCTGGTTGGCAAAGGCGGATTGGCCAAGTGCAAAACGGAAGATATGCCGGGCTATTCTCAGCGGCAATTGAGAGACTGGATCGAACAAGGTTTCGCAACCGCTGGCGGGCCCGGCAACTCGGCGCCGCTCATTGCCAGGACGGGTTTGAAGGTGGCCGTCGGGGTCAACCTCGGCAAGGGCGGTTACGATGGTCTGGATGCCCAAGGCAGGTTTTTCTGTGATGTAATGACAGCCAACGGTATCGACATGACCCAAACTCATATCCACCCTGATTTACCCACGGGCACGACCTTTATTCACAGCACGTCCGGGCGAGACAGAGGCGGCATTGCCTATTTTCCCAACGCCAACAATGATTTCGACTTCGGAATATTCAAGCGGTCCGTTGAAAAATTGAAGCCGCGCATTGTTTATTACATGTATTCAGGCTTGTCTGACAGAGGCGATGCCGACGAAGGCCGGGCCTTGGCCGGATTCATTAAATGGTGCCGCGGTAAAGGCGCTGTTACAATTGTTGACAGCCATACTCTGACAGGCAGTCCGCACGAACTGATCGAATCCGGTGCCGCAGTGAAGGAATATCGGCTCCTGGAGCCGCTTCTGCCCGAAGTGGATTTGTTCTTTACTTCGTGCGATGAGGCCAGACTGATCGAGAATACACTTGCCCCGGGACGAACCTGGGGTGCGTTCACGGAGCATGATAACAACGTGCATTTTCTTGAGTTTCTGACCCGGAAGTTGTGGCGAAAAGACGGCAGAACGAAGCTGTTCGGCGTGACCGTCAGCGACGGGGCATACGAAAGACACGTTTGTCCGGATGCAACGGCGGAAGGTCCCAATAGAATCACGTCCCGATTCATGGCCGGTGAGGTGGTTGACCTTGTCGGAGCTGGGGACTCGTTTCGGGCGGGGCTCATCACGTATATGGGCGCTCACCTGGGCGAGTTCAGGAACGGCTCTGTGAACTTCGGCGAAGCGGTGCAGATGGGCAATCTGTTCGCATCGCTTTTTATCAAGGCTCCGCTTGAGGACAGGTACGGCAATATCAAATCCTATGATCAGATGCTGAAGGTCGTTTGCAGCGGTGTGACCCACCCAAGTTTTGATGCGCTGCAAAAGGCCTTACGTTAGCTGATTCGCAAAAGAAAAGGAGCGCGCATGGCCAAGAGGAACCCTGAATTCGACTGGCAGGACAAAGTGACCAACGTTGCACAAATCGGAGGTATTGAGACTTCGGTTTTGGACAATGACTTAGGCAAAGGGACGCGGATCGCGTGGGTGAACACCGGAGCCGGTCTGCGCTATAAGGTTGTTATCGACAGGGGGCTGGATATTGTCGATGCATTTTGCGACCGATACAGCCTTGCCTGGCTCAGCCACGCGGGTGTCACGGCGCCACGGCCGGACGCGAACCGCGGGCTGGAATGGTTATATTCTTTCGCCGGCGGCCTGTTGACCACCTGCGGCTTAACTCACATCGGAGGGCCCGAGAGTGACGAATTCGGCGAACGCGGCCTGCACGGGCGCATCAGTAACCTTCCGGCGAGGGTCGAGTCAATCATTCAGCCGGACCTGCTCGCGGGCAAACTTCAGATGAGCATCACGGCGGTGGTCAAGGAGTCCCGCGTATTCGGGCCGAATCTGGAATTGCGACGTACTATTTCGAGCACACTTGGCGAGCCGACGGTGCGAATTCACGATGTGGTGACAAACCTCGGCAATACACCGGCGCCTCACATGATACTATACCATTGCAACTACGGCTGGCCGCTGGTCGATGAGGGGACGGAGATTGTGTGTAAAGGCAACTGGGCGTCGCGCGGGCTGGATATGGACAATGCAGTGTTCAACAGCCGGCGTGATTTCCAAAAGTGCTCCAAGCCGCTCGAAAGTCATAGAGGCGGCGGCGAAGGCTGCGCGTTCATTGATGTGACCGCAGACAAGAAGGGAATGTGTACGGTTGGCCTGCACAATCGGCGGCTCGCGTTGGCGCTTGTTTTGAAATATAACAAGAAGCAGTTGCCGTGGTTGAGCAATTGGCAGCACTGGGGGCCCGGCGAGTATGTGAGCGCTCTGGAACCGGGGACTAATCCGCCGATCGGCCAGGCCAAAGCCAGAGCACAGAAGACGCTCATCCATATCGCCCCCGGCAAGAGCAGAACATACGACCTGGAAATGACGGTCCTGAGGGACAAGAAGCAAATCAGTCATTTCCTGATGGCCGCAGGTCAGTAATCATGGCCGAACACATATTCACCGGTTTTGGATTCGGGCCGATCCAGGGCGGGCTGTTTGCCAAGGAGGCGTTTGAGAGCGGGAATTTTGCACGGCTCGCTGTTGCTGAAATCGATGCTGAGCTGGTTGATGCTGTCAGGGCCAACGATGGAAACTATTACGTCAATGTTGCCAAAGCCGACGGCATCGAATCGCTGGAGATTGGCGGCGTTGAGCTGTTGAATCCCAAGGTCGAGGCGGATCGGTACACTCTGCTCGAAGTCCTGACGCGGTCAACCGAAATAGCAACTTGCCTGCCATCTGTAGCTTTCTATGAGTCCGGCCAGCCGGGTAATGTTGCCTCATGGATAGCCGAAGGTCTGAAAAACAGCCGGGCCAGGGCGACGATCGTTTATGCTGCCGAGAACAATAACCACGCAGCAGAAATACTGGAAAAGGCGGTTGCCCGCAGGCTCGGCGCTCCGTTGCATGGCGGCGTGCAGTTTCTCAACACTGTAATTGGCAAAATGAGCAGAGTTGTGACCGAGCCGGCTGAAATCGCTGAGTTAAAACTCAAGACCGTCGCGCCCGGCCTCAAACGAGCCTTTTTGGTGGAGCGGTTCAATCGGATTCTGGCGAGCCGGGCGCGCGTTCCAGATTTCAGGCCAGGCATTGAAGTCTTTGTTGAGAAGGATGATCTGTTGCCCTTCGAAGAAGCGAAACTGTATGGCCATAATGCAATCCATTCACTACTCGGTTTCATCGGCGCTGTGAAGGGTCTGACGTCAATGACTGAGTTGAGGAACGATGAAATCATTATGCAAATCGGCAGAGATGCCTTCTTGAAGGAGTCGGGTGCGGCACTTGTGAGGAAGTACTCAAACCTCGCAGATGAGCTTTTCACTGAAGCCGGTTTCAAAGACTATGCCGAGGACCTGCTCGAGCGAATGACCAACCCATACTTAAGCGATACGGTGGCGCGAGTGACCCGTGACGTCGTGCGGAAACTCGAGAAGGAGGGACGCATATTCGGCACGATGCGGTTGGCCCTGGAATGCGGCATCGAGCCGAAGAGCATGGCCCTCGGGGCCATGGCTGGAATCGCCGTACTGCTGAAGAAAGCCCGGGAATATAATTTGCCGGACAGTTTACGTTTCGGCGATTGGCGCACGTTAAATAGGGCACAAATAGAACGAATCCTTAACTGGCTCTGGATGGACGAGACGTGTGAGTTTGCGGATCAGCTTATCGAATGCGTCAGGAATGCACGGAGATCTCTGGAGACTCTGGTGGGGAACCCGCCAGCCGAGCCGAACTAAACAGGTTTTTCGGATTGACGGTGCTCTGAGGACGACTTATAATCGCGGCCGCTAATCTTGAAAGGGTCTATCATGGATTTTGAGCAGGGCAACAATATGTCAGGTGCGATGCAACCACAGCCGGCCGGGCCGATCCCCGGTCTCGGCGCGAGCCCGCCCCCAGCCAGATCGCCCGCAAGAGGGATCGGCTGGAGGATTTTCTGGGGCATCATGCTGGGTTTTTCAGTCATGGCCAATGTCGTGCTGTTTCTGATGCTGATCGGTGTCGTTGCCGTCTTTGCGACAGGGCAAAGGGGCCTACTCAGCGAAGAAGTTGTCCGAGAAGGGCCGGCAAGCCACAAGATAGCAATGGTGACGGTACAGGGAATAATCCACGGCGAGCTGGCCAACGATGTGTACCAGCAGTTGAAGGCAGCCCGGCAGGATAGGCGAGTGAAGGGCGTCATCGTTCGGGTCAATTCCCCGGGCGGGACAATTTCAGCCAGCGACCAGATCTACAAGCAGATCCGCAAGTTCCAGGAAGAAGAGAAAAAGCCGGTCGTTGCGTTTATGCAGGGCGTTGCCGCCTCGGGGGGCTATTATGCCTCGGTTGCGTGTGAGAAAATCATGGCCGAGCCAACCACTATTACCGGCTCGATTGGTGTGATAAGCTGGTGGCTCGTCGTTCAGGAGCTTCTGGAGGACAAGCTCGGTGTCTTGCCGGTCACGATCAAGTCAGGCCAAAAGAAGGATTGGCCCAGCTCCTTCAGGCAGCCGGCGCCGGAAGAGATTCAATACATGCAAGACAAGCTCATCACCCCTGCCTACGAGAGGTTCGTGGAGGTTGTTGCCGAAGGCAGAAAGGCGTCGCTGAGTTCAGAGCGGGTCAGGCAGTTGGCCGACGGCGGTATTTACGGCGCCCGGGAGGCCCGTGAAGAAAAACTGATCGATGAAATTGGCTATCTCGATGAGGCGATAGACTTGGTCAAATCGATGGCCGGGATTGATAAGGCCCAGGTCGTGGAATATCGCAAGCCCCTTTCCTTGACCGACTTTTTGAGCTATCGGCAGCAGAATCTGCTGAAACTTGACAGAACCACGCTTTATGAGCTTGGCACTCCTCAGATACTATATCTCTGGAGCGCGTACTGACCAAACGGGGAACATCGCAGGATGAACGCAAGGTTAAGATCTTTTCGGAGTCAAGTTCCTCGGCCTTTTGCAGGTAAAAGACTATGCGTTCTTGCATTTCTTGCTGCACCTTTGATTTGTGCCGTGGGCAGTGCGGCGGGACAGCCCAGGATGGGCTTGATTTCCGTGGTGCCCGATGGCCGGGGTTTCGTTGATCGCGACTCCGGGCGTCCCTATATTCCGTTCGGCACGAACTATTATGATCCTCATACGGGCTGGGCGCCGAAGCTCTGGCGGCAGTTTGACGCCTTGAAGGTTCGAGAGCACTTTCGCGTGATGAGCGAGATGGGCGTTAACTGCGCCCGTGTGTTTCTTACGGCCGGCAGTTTTCAGCCCACCGCTGACATGATCGACGAGTCAGCCCTTGCGAAACTTGACAAAATGGTTGAAATTGCCCGCGAGACGAACATCCGGCTGATCCTGACGGGTCCGGACCACTGGGAAGGGCAGCCTGCCTATTGGAAGCCGGACCGTTTCGCCGGTGAAGCCGCTTTGGAGGCACTCGATCGCTTTTGGGAGGCTGTGGGACGGCGTTATCGGGGCGAGCCGGCCATTTTCGCCTGGGACCTGCTTAACGAGCCGCACCTGCCGTGGTCCGTCCCGCAATGGGCTCCCAAATGGCACGCATGGCTGCACAGCACTTATGCAGACCGCAAGGCGTTGGAAGCTGCCTGGGGTGATGAGTTGACCAAGGCCGACGAGTGGGACAATGTGGCTGTGCCCCAGGACCGCCCCGACGCGGGGAATTCGAGGTTGCGAGATTGGCAGCGTTTTCGAGAGCATCTGGCGGACGAGTGGGTTCGCCGCCAGGTTGAGGCCATTCGCCGGGCTGATCCAACCCACCTGGTCACTGTTGGCTACATCCAGTGGTCTTACCCATTGATTCGTTCGGGCAACCCGGGCCGCTATGCCGCGTTCAATCCTCGCCGCCAGGCCCGCTGGCTTGACTTGATCACAATTCATTTTTATCCGACTCTCGGCAGTCCCTTTCAATCAGAGCAGAACTGGCAGAAGAACATAAGCTACCTGCAAGCAGTTCTGGCCTACTGCCATGCCGGCAAGCCGGTGGTCTTGGGCGAATTTGGCTGGTACGGCGGCGGGGCACCGCAGGAGCATCCCTACTTGAGTGAACAGCAGCAGGCTCAGTGGATCGGCGAAGAAATCGAGGCTACCCGTTCACTCGCCGATGGGTGGCTCTCCTGGCCGTTTGCAGATACACCTTCATCAGGAGATATCAGTCTGTACGCCGGGTTGGTCAAGCCCGATCTGACGTTCAAAGCCTGGGGTCACAAGTTCAAAGCGGTGGCGGCAAATCTGCCGGAACTGAAGAAACCGGCAGCCGAGGTGCCCGCAATGGCTTTTGCCGAGGCGTTGACGGCAGACGAAGACAGGCTCCGGCAGGAACATCAGGCTTACACGAAGGCGATTCACCAGGCGATCAGACCACAGGATGGCTTACGCCGCGACAATCGTTAGTCCACAGGATGGCTTGCGCCAGAACCTCAGTGAGAGGCAAAGGCTGCGTGGCACGGGCTTTAGGTTGACGGGAGATGCAAAGTGTCGAATGAAGTGTTGGTCAGAATCGCTGAACACAGAGATTCAGAAACGCTTGTGAAGTTCAATGTGGCGATGGCCTGGGAAACCGAACGCAAGAAGCTCGAATTGCCGATTGTCACGGGGGGCGTGCAAGCACTTCTGAAAAATCCTCAGCATGGTTTTTACGCGGTTGCCGAAATGGCAAGTGAAATCGTGGGTTCCCTCATGGTGACATACGAGTGGAGCGACTGGCGCTGCGGCCTGTTCTGGTGGATTCAGAGTGTTTATGTCAAGCCTGAGTTCCGCAGGCGGGGTGTTTTCAGGAGGCTTTACCAATTCCTGACAGAAAAGGCATCGCAAGAAACGAATCTGCGCGGATTTCGTCTTTACGTTGAGCAATCTAATCGCACGGCTCAAAACACATACACCCAGGTCGGCATGAAGGAGACCTCGTACAAGGTCTATGAAGAGCCGTTCGAGAAATAGACGGCCTTATCGCAAGACAGGGACTGGGCATATTACCGACGAGAACGTGCCTCCATCCTGCTGTAACGGGCATCAATTTCTTCCAGCTTGAATCGAACGCTTACGATGAAGGGTGATTCGCCTTCTATCCAGTGGCCGTACGTTGTCGTAACGAACGTTCCGTCCGGCAGCAGCTCCAGACCGGGATAGGCACAATCTGCTGCTTTGTGGTTGTCCATAAGTCGGACACGGTACTGACCCTCGCGACCATTAACAATATCTTCGTACGTCCCGACCCATCCGACCCAGTCGCCTTTGGTTGGGCTTTCATGGGTCGTGTCCCGAAATGTAATGAAAAGTCTGCCGTCAGGCGCATAACGGCCCGTGTGTCTGTCGCCCGTCAATGACCCGGGCAGCTCGACAGGCCTGGTCCACGTGTTTCCCTCGTCATTACTGAACACGACAAAGGAATTGTATTTTCGGCTGTTCTCTCGCAGCAACAAGGCGATTTGTCTGCCGTTCGGGGACCTGATCGCTCCCGGCTCACACAAATGCGCAGCAGGGTGTTCTGTAATAACCTCCGGCTGGCCCCACGTCAGGCCTCCATCCCTGGAAATTGTCTTCAACACCTGGAACTTTGTTGTCATGCCGGCGCCGCGCAGGAAGCGGCCATCGTCGTGAAATAAAGCCATGTAGTTGCCATTCTTGAGCCGGACAAGAGAGCTCATCGCAACGACTCCGCCAAAGTCGCCGATAGGTTGCAGCGGCGTCCATGTCCTTGCGTCATCCTCTGAGACGGCCATCCTGACGGGGTATAATCCTGAGAACATGATGAGCCTTTTTGTGCCCTGCGAATCAATCACACGATAGATTGTGGGCACTTCCTGTGATGTCGCCCAGGTATCTTGCACAGGCAGCCTGTCCGACCAGGTCAAACCGCCGTCAGTGCTCTTTTTCATCACGATAGCACCTCGTCCGTGTCCTTTCGGATAGACCGCAATGATGGTCTTGTTGTCCTCCAACAAAACGGTCGTCGGGTGCCCAAGATACTGGCCCGGCTCTCTGTCCACGATGACCTGGCGCTCGCTCTCGGCGGCCAAATCAATGAGCGGGATTGAATAACCTTTTGGCTTGCCAGTCTGCTCGCCGGCAAACGCAACGCTTGTGCCCGCGAGGTAACACGCAAGGATCACATAGGTGCTTCGTTGTTTGATCATACTTGCTCCTTGTACTATCACGGTAAGTATAACTAATTCTCTTTGCCATTGCCTTGTTGTGTCTCTGGAAATCTGAAGCCGGTTTGTGAGTCCAGTTTCTCAAGTCCCCTTTTCACTTGCTCTATAGTATCAGACGTTTGGGATCACCAGCAAGGCTAACGACGACGTGCATGACCATTTGTTCCCATATCCGATTAGAACCACTATTTGCAATGTCCGCGGCCTGCGGTATAATCTTCAGAAGTCGCAGGAAAAGACAACAAGTAAGGTCCGTATCCTGCTTCATCGTGTGGGAGCGCACATTATGAGAGAAGATTTGAAATGTCCCGGAGAAAGACGCATGGCGGACTGTAGCCGGAGAGATTTTATTAAGGTGTCTGGGGGGGCTGCGCTGAGCGGGCTGATACTTGGCTGTCATAGCAATGAGACGACGCCTCGCGCGTGGGGCGGCTTCAAATATGCGATGTGCAACGAGAGTATGGCCGAGTTGGGCTGGGCGGAACAATGTCAGATCGTAGGCGGTGCCGGCTATCGGGGCATCGAAATTGCAGCATTCAGTCTGGTCAAGGAAGGGGTGCAGGAAATAAGCCCGGCAAGGCGCAAAGAGATGGTTGCGGTGATGAAACGCGCCGGCATAGAATGTGTCGGCCTTCATTGGCTGCTGGCCCCGCCCCCAAAAGGACTGCATTGCACCACGCCCGATGCTGCTGTCCGAAAGAAAACTGTCGCATACCTGGACGAGCTTATCGACTTTTGTGCTGATCTCGGCGGGCCTTACATGATTTTCGGCTCGCCGAAACAACGCAATACGGTGGGAATTTCCGTCGAAGAGGCCATGAGACATTTCGCCGAGGGCCTTGCGGCGGTTGCTGACCATGCTCAGCGGCGCGGTATCAAGATACTGGTCGAAGCCTTGGGTCAACGAGCAACGGATGTGGTCAATACGCTGGCAGAGGCGTCGGAGCTGGCCAGGCGAGTCAATCATCCGGCCGTCCGGATCATGTTTGACTTCAACAACACGACCGACGAGACTGAGCCCTATGACCTCCTGCTGAGAAAGTACCACGAGTCTATCTGTCACGTTCATGTCCAGGAGCAAGGAGGCAAACACCTCGGCACGGGAACTGCGGTAAACGACTATGTGAAGGCCTTTCAGACGCTCAAGGACCTGAACTACGACAAGTGGATATCGCTCGAAGTATTTGATTTTTCACCCGGAGGCCGCAGAATCGCCGAAGAGTCGATGGCCGCTCTAAAACAAATAGAAGCTAAATTGATCTGATTTTCCTGGGCAACTGACAATTGAAGGGCGGGTAGTGAAAAACACTGCTCGACGGAGGTCAAGACAATGAACAAGAATCTTCTCTTATCGCTTTTTGTAAGCTCCGTGGTTACGATCGCTGTTGCTGCTTTGCGTGCGGCCGAGACTCAGCGGGATTTCTCACCAAAACCGCAGGAGCAGCAGTTGCCCAAGGCGATGCACTCGGCCATGAAAGAATCGCCCGCCGTCACCGTTGGGAAAACCAACGCTCACCTGATGGGCGGTGACAACAGAGTGTTACAGGCGGCGGTCGATTATATCGCCGGCCTGGGAGGCGGGACCGTGGAAATCAGCGAGGGCGAGTATGTGATGTACGATTCGCTGCATCTGCGTGCGAATGTGACGGTCCGCGGCCAGAAAGGCCGCACAGTCCTGCGAAAAGCTGATGGCGTCACCTCTGCTCTGGCCCTTGATGGCGACTTCGGCGAGCAGCAGATCACGGTCGAAGATCCCACCGGCTTTGCAGTAGGTCACGGCGTTGCGATTTGGGACGATCGCGCGGGGGGATTTCACACGACTGTCGCCCGCGTCACGGGACGAAACGAAAACACGTTCTCAATCGACAAGCCGTTGATGGCGGACTGCATGGTCGCAAACAAGGCCAAAGCGGCAACTGTCTTTCCGGTGGTCAGCGGCTATCACATCGAGGCAGCGCGGGTCGAAGACCTCATAATTGACGGCAATAAGGACAACAATGTCCACCTGAACGGGTGCAGAGGGGCCGGGATATTTCTGTACCAAGCGTTTGGGACGGTCATTCAGGGCTGCGTGGTGAGAGACTACAACGGAGACGGAATCAGTTTCCAACAATCCAACGACGTTGTCGTCGTTGACTGTCTGTCTGAGGGGAACGCTTCTCTCGGCATACACCCCGGCAGCGGCTCTCAGCGTCCTCGTATTAGCCATTGTGTTGCCCGGAACAACGGAACCGACGGCCTATTCTTGTGCTGGCGGGTCCGGCATGGGTTGTTCACGGACAATATTCTGGAAGGAAATGGGCAGTTTGGCATCTCCATCGGCCACAAGGACTCCGATAATCTTCTTCGCTCCAACGTTGTCCGCGCGAACCGTCAGGATGGAATCTTCTTCCGTAACGAATCGCTGGGAATGGCGGCCCATCGCAACTGCCTGGAAGACAATATCATTGAGAATAACGGTGCAGCAGGTATTCGCATCCGAGGGCAGACCAACGATCTGGTCTTCAGGAACAATATCATTCGTGACACGCGACCCGATGTCTCACAGACCCAGACCGTTGGAATTCGCATCGAAGAGCAGGTCGGGCAAGTCGTCCTCGACGGCAACAAGATAGACGCCCAAACAACAGTTGACGACCGGCGGGCTGCCAAATCAAAATAGCACCAGTACTGGAGAATAGCAAATGAGGTGGTTGACTTCTAATCCGATGTGGTTCGCTCGGTTGTCTTCGCTGGTTGTTCTCTCCTGCCTCTTTTTCGAGCTGGACAACTGCGCTTCGGCTGACAGCCTCGGTCCGAAAGGCGGCAAGAAGAAGGGCTTTGTCAAAATAGCCACAATCGGTTCCGGGCCGGCAGAGGTCGCAACTAATACCGAGCCGCAGAAAGCCATTGAAAGGATGATCGCCCACTGGGAGAGAGAATTTGCACAGGTCCTGCCGGACCGGCCGGATTTGATTGTGGTTCCGGAGGCATGCGACCGGCCGGGCGGCTTCAGCCCCGAAAAACTGCGAGAGTACTACCAGGTTCGCAAAGACCAGATACAGAACTTCTTTGCACGGACGGCGAGGGAGAGCAACTGCTACATTGTCTATTCGGCTTACCGGGAAATGCCGGATGGTACCCGGCGTAATTCGAGTGTGTTGATCGACCGCAAGGGCAATGTCGTCGGCATCTACAATAAGAATCATCCCACAATCAGCGAGATTGAGGGAGGTACTTTATGTGGCCAGGAGGCCCCCATCATCGAATGTGATTTTGGCCGGGTAGCAATGGCTATTTGTTTCGACCTTAATTTCGACGAATTGCGGTTAAGGTATGCCAAGAGCAAGCCGGACTTGATCATTTTCTCTTCCATGTATCATGGAGGACAGATGCAAGGCTATTGGGCTTATTCCTGCCGGTGCCATTTTGTCGGCGCTGTTGCCGGCAGGGCGACGCCCTCGGAAATTCGCAATCCTTTGGGGCAGGTCGTTGCGTCGAACACCAATTACTTTGATTTTGCCGTGGCCACGGTCAATTTAGATTGCGCCCTCGTTCACCTGGATTATAACTGGGAACGGCTCCGGAAGCTGAAAGCCAAGTATGGGCCGAAAGTGCGAATCTCCGACCCCGGCTGTCTTGGCTCAGTCCTGGTCTCCAGTGAGCACGAAACGATCAGCGTCGATGACATGACAAAGGAATTTGAAATTGAATTGCTGGACGATTACTTCGCCCGGTCGTTGGCATACCGGCACAAGCCCGGAAATATGGAGAATGAAGGAGAACAGAAACAATGAGAACTCTACAAGCAAAGAAAGCCGTGTTGGCCGTTTTTCTTCTGGTGCAGGCCACAACCGCAGCCGCCGCAGAGGATTGGGTGCAGTTCAAATACGATTCTCGGCATTCCGGCAACGTTCCTGATAGAAGCGTGACTACCCCCCTCGGTCTAATGGGCGCTGTCGCGTTGACCGATGCTGTCTTTACCGCACCGGTCGTTTCAGACGGGCGCGTTTATGTTGTGGATGGGTCAGGAGTCATTTTTTGCGTCGATGCTTCCACTCTGCGTGTCTTGTGGAGGCTCGACACCGCAGACGACAAAACCAACTGTAACAACGTATCGTCCCCGGCGATTGCAGGGCGTTACCTTCATGTCGGGACGATGGCAGGGTCATACTACGTGCTCGAGAAGGCGAGTGGGGACGTAGTGCAGAAGATTGCCTGCGGCGAGCCGATCTTCAGTGCTCCCGTGGTCGCCAACGACCGAGTGTATTTTGCCACGTTAGGCTCACGGATTTACGCCCTTGAGCCTGACGGTACAGTCCGCTGGACATGGGACTTCGTCAAGGAAGTCCTCAAGTTCGACGGCGATCGCTGGAGCGGAGAAGAGTGGTGTAAACATAACACTGGAAGGGTGACATGGCGCGGCCAGTTTTGTTGTTCGACAGACATGGCGGTGTACGGCAAGATGCTCATCGTTCCTGCGGGCGGCTCAGCGATCTGCCTGGAAGACCAGGGCGGTCGTGCCGAGCTTCGGGAAATGCCCGCCATACCGGCATACGCCGGTTCTGAAAAACCATGTACCTTTGGGCTGAGTATAAGCGACGACGGGTCGGTGTACCAGCAGTGGCATCGGCGCGATAACACGGGCAGAGTCGAGATTATCCGGCTTGGTGACAGTCAAGCAAAAGTCGAGCATGTCCCCGGAACGCTGACCGAAATCAACCGGCCGGGCCTTCTGAGCTTTTGCTCGGTGAGCATCCGGGGCCGGGATGTGTACCGATGTCGCCCGGAAGAAGGTTTTGGGTTCTGCAAACATTCGCCCGGCCAGGAGGAACCGCAGTATCTCGGAGGCTATCCATCCATTGCTTCGCCGATTCTTCTTCGCGATGCAGGGGTCTATGGCGGCCTGGACGGTCGTCTCTATGTTGTCCCGCTGTCGGGAAACAGCGAGGTGTGGTCATTCAAGACCGCCTTTGGGAAAGCTATATCTGCTCCCGTAGCTGTCTGCGATGGCCGGATTTACTTCGGTTGTGAGGATGGGTATCTGTATGTTCTTGGATCCGAGGGTAAGGCGCCGCTGCCCTCGAAAGACCTTCAACTTGAGAAGATAAGAAGCCCGCTGACAAGCAAGCTCGCAGACGCCAAGTATGACTGGTTCACTAATTTCGGCAACGCGGCGAGCACGAACGCGAATGACCAGGGCTTGAAACCTCCTCTTAAAATGAAGTGGATTCGGCGCTACGAAGGCACCTTCAAGCATCTGCCTGTCTGCGGCGGAGGCCGGATGTACACGCACACGGCCGAGGGCCAGATATTCGCCGTTGAGCAGGAAACGGGAAGACTGTTGTGGCGGCGGTACTGGCCTGGGGTGCACGTCTCTTTCACGGGCCCGGTTTACCACAAGGAGCGTCTGCTTGTCCCACAGGCGGGGATGAAAGAGTCGCACATGCGCTGCCTCGATGCGGGCACGGGAGAGCTGCTGTGGGAAGCCCCCTTTACCGGCTCACCGAGCTGGAGCCGGCAGCAACCGCCGACCATATATAAGAATCTCGCCATCTATGTCTATGGCTCAGGGCGGTATGCCGCGCAAGGAACAGAAAAGGCTTACGTTCACAAAGGCGAGCCCGTGAAGGCCTCGGACGACGCTGAGATAATGAGCTGGATTTACAGCCACGACAATCCTTACTATCCCAAAGACAACAAGCCTTTTGTGCGGGCATGGGACGTTGATACCGGGAAAGAAGTCTGGACGATGGATTTTTCGCAGTTCGGTTCCGGCGGCAATGATTCCGGCTTATGTCTGATGGGCGACACGCTCTACTATTCGACCTTCTTTGGATATGCTTCGAAAGCAAAGGATGGTCAACCTAAGTCGCAGGGCTTGACGGCGGCGATTGAACCGATGACCGGGCAAGTTATTTGGCTGACGACTAAACATTACGTGACCGCGGGCTGCACCATCTCGGGGGAAGACGGGTGCCTCTATTTGGGCGGGTACAACCGGCCGGATGAGAAGACGCAGAACCGGCACGTCGTATGCCTCGACGCCGAGAGTGGCTCTCTGATATGGCGGTCGGAGCCGGTCGGCCAAGCCGTGAATGTCGTGACGGTTGGAAAGAGCTTCCTGTTCACACATGGGAGCACGGGTAAGCCGAGCTATCTCATAGACAAAGGAACGGGTAAGATTCTGTCCGTCTTCGACAGAGGGTACGCGTGCACGCGATTCACCTTATCAGAGCCTTACCTGATTGGCTCGAACATGGATCTGATCGACGCGTCGGATAGCAACAAGCTGGTTTCCTCCGGGCCATGTGTGGACGTACGTGAATGTGTGGGCGCCGTTGTGTCGAACGGGCGTATTTTCTACACTTCGCAGGGAAGCGGGCTGCAAGTCTCGCAGCTTTTTGGAGCAGAGGCCGGTTCATTCAAGTCAAAATAGAGTGTAGACTATTCCGGTGACAATTAGGCGGACAGTACAATCTGCTGGACGAAAGGCGTAAGTTTTGCACGAGTTCACGGCACAAATGGCCGGGATTATTGTTTGTGTGCACGGAGGATAGTTGATCTGAAAGAGAGATTCTCAAAGAGCTGCTCGGCAAGCATGGCGTACCCTTGCTTTGATGGATGACTGGCATCGTGATAGAGCTCACTGGGCAACGCCGGAGGCATGAAATAGGCGACGTCGTTCTGCCGGAGCCAGGTCTCGATCTCATCTTTCATCTTCTGATAAGCCGTGTGGCTTTCTTCCTTGAACATGTGCTCGTTAAAGGGACCCACCAGAACAAATACGGTGTTCTTTCTTGCTCTTAACAGCTCAATCGCCTGTCTAAAGAATCGCCATTGCAGCGAGGTCTCAAGCTCGACCCACTGAAAGTCCTGCTGGGCCATACCTCGCTCCTTCCATGAAGTGTGCTCGATCAGACTATCATCTCTGGAAGCGGGTGGTTCCGCCGTAACAGCCCGGAGAGGGTTCTCACAAGGATGCTCCAAGGTCCACGCGGGCAGGTCCGTGTTCTCGAAATAGAGAATCTTCAGATGCGAAGTCCAGCTTAAGAAAGGCGTCTGGCGTTCCGCCGCCACGGAAATTCTCTTGGAGTAGGGATCCTTATAGCAGGGGATGCTCGGCACAAACTGCGGGACCAGCTTAGGATGATTGAAATGGAATTCCTTGTCGATTTGGAGGTCGTGCTTCGGTGAACTCATCCACAAGGGATTGAGATGTAAGATAACGTTCTTACCTGAGATGTCGCGGCCGTAGTACTTCAGCAGACCGGCCAGCGCCGCAGGATGAGTGCCGTCCACACCCATATTGGCGAACTGCTTTCGGCCGGCATTTTGGTTGAGATAGTGTGACAGTGTATCTTGTTCGGATACATAATGCCCCCAAACGACCGAATCGCCGACGATGAGCGTGTCGTATCGCGAGCAGGCCCAGCGGCAGTAGCGACTATACAACCAATAGTCACTGCTGAGCTGGTAGGGGAGACGGTAATCGGGCTCAGGCTGGAATTTCTCGACCCGTGTCCAAAGCCTCGGGCCGATGAGAAACAGTGCCGAACAGAGAATTCCGGCAAAAATCCACTCGCGCCCGCTCAGTCGTATGCTGTTCGAGCCATAAGGAACGTTGAGCTCTTTCAGCCGATCCGAACTGCGGCAATTCTCCATTGTGTCTTGCTTCTGCATTACTGTCTATCTCTTTTGGCGGCACCTGATATTGTTCATTCTGCTAATCAGAACTGTAAATAGATAAATGCCTGGTCGCTCGACGGAGCAAAAATGGCCAGGTAGAGGACCATCAGGACGACGATTCCCACACGCACCGGCGCCAGCTCGAGGACCCACGCTACCCTGGATTCATGAGCGAACTCATAGAGCCAGACGACCGCGATCAGAGCCAGGGCCAGCACGGGGCAATAAGGACTCGCCAATCCGGAGGTGAATATTCGTGTTACAATCAGCCATGCGTCGCTAATGCTTTCGGCCCTGAAGAAAATCCAGGCAAAACTCACGAAGACAAACACAAATAGCTGTTTGACTAATCTCGGCACCTTTTCCTTATAGAATGTAGTCCTCTCCAATTCTCTCGTGAGAAAGCGGCCAAGAGCGTGCAGCGCACCCCAGATGACGAATGTCCAGGCGGCGCCGTGCCACAATCCGGAGATGACCATGGTCAAGAACATGTTTCTGTAGGTATCGAATGTTCCTTTGCGATTTCCTCCAAGAGGAATATAGACGTAGTCCTTGAACCAGGAGGAAAGACTGATGTGCCACCTTGACCAGAAATCGCTCAGGCTGGTCGCCAAATATGGATTATTGAAGTTCAGCATCAGGCGAAAGCCCATCATTCGTGCCACGCCGCGTGCCATATCCGTGTAGCCGCTGAAATCGAAATAGATCTGCCAGGCGAATAAGAAGGTTGCCAGGGCCAAGGCGGGTGCCTGAAATTGCTCCGGAGCGGCATAGACCTTGTTGACGTAAAGAGCCAGATAGTCGGCCAGGGCAACTTTTTTGAAAAGCCCCACCACAAACAGAGAAAGGCCGTCGGTGATGTCCTGCCGGGAGATTGTGGACGCTCCGTGCAACTGAGGGAGAAAATTCCTGGCCCGCTCGATGGGGCCGGCCAGCAGCCGTGGGAAAAAGGCAACGAAAGTGGCATACCTGATGAAGTTCCGCTCCCTTTCAAGGTTGCCGCGGTAGTAATCGATGGTGTAGCTCATGGACTGAAAGACGTAGAAAGATAAGCCCGCAGGCAAAAATATCCCGGGGGCGGGAAGAATGTACGGGATGCCCAGCGACGATAGCAGCGCGTTCACGTTATCGGTGACGAAGGTGCCGTATTTGAAAAAGCCCAGCAGGCCGAGATTGTTCACTATGCTTACGGCAAGCCACGACTTTTTACGCTGGCTTTTCCCCATTCGCCTGACGACGATGAAGTCAAGGGTCGTCGAGTAAACGATAAGGACGACGTAGAGCGGATTGAGCCAGGCGTAAAAGAAATAGGAGGCGGCCAAAAGGAAGGGAAGTCTGAGTCTGGTTCCTTTCAGGGCGAGGTAAGTGGGATAGACGATCAAGAAAAACAGTGCAAACGGCCAGGCGTGGAAGTACATTTTGCGTCCTTCTACCTCATCAAAACGCGGATGTGTGCTTCCACCGAGGCGGCCAGTCCTGCGAGATGATAGCCCCCTTCGAGGACGCAGACGAGCCGGCCGTCACAGCACTTCTGGGCAATCGCCTTGACGATCTCAGTAAGCTGTGCGAATCCTTGCGCAGTGACCTTCATTCCGCCGAGAAGGTCATCCTCGTGGGCGTCGAATCCGGCGGAGATAAGCACAAAGTCAGGAGAAAAGGCAAGAGCGGCAGGCCGGAGTTTCTCTTCAAAGGCCTCCAGATAAACACTGTCGCCGGAGCCGGCCGGCAACGGTACGTTGATAGTATGATTCAGGCCTTTGCCGCTGCCCTTTTCGGCCTGGCTTCCGGTACCCGGATAGAAGGGATACTGATGTACGCTGAAATACAAGACGTTAGGGTCGTCATAAAATGCCGCCTGAGTTCCGTTTCCGTGGTGGACGTCCCAATCCACGATGAGCACATTCGAGAGGCCATATTTTCTTTGAATGTATCTTGTGCCGATAGCAACATTGTTGAAGATACAGAATCCCATCGCTTTGTTCTCAAGTGCGTGGTGGCCGGGCGGGCGAACGGCGCAGAAGGCGTTTGTGACCCTATGTTCCATGACGGCATCAATGGCGGCGAGCACCCCTCCTGCGGCCATCACCGCGGCTTCGTATGACCTTCGTGATATCGGCACATCCGGAGAATCCAGGTACCCGGCGCTGTTTGCACAGCTTCTCTCGGCCCGCTTTATGTACTCAAGCGAGTGAACCGCCTGGATCCAATCCAAAGCGGCGGGAACGGGTTTTAGTTCGAGCAATTGTGAATACAGCCCCTTGACCTTCAATCTCTCGATTATTGCGATGAGTCTTTCAGGGCTTTCCGGATGGCCGGGGATAGTCTTGTGCTCGAGATAAATATCATCGTAAATCAATCCTGTTTTCGTTGTGCTTTGGGCTGGATTCTCACTTGTCATATTCGGCTCACTGCGTACATTGTCAGGCGCTCTTCTGACACAGCGAAACCCTATGGCGTCACTGGCCAGACAGGTATCGTCTATTGAAGGGTCGCTTGTACGATACGCTGAGCGGCAAGTCTGTGCGCTCGAGTTCCAGGCTCCGCCCCGCAGAACTCTCTCCTTTCCGCCCCGCGGCCCTTTCGGATCTCGCTGCGGGCTTTGACTGTAATAAGTCTTGGAATACCAATCATTGCACCACTCTGCGGTGTTTCCGTGCATGTCGTGAAGTCCCCAGGCGTTGGGGCTCTTTTGTCCGACGGGGTGCGTTTTCCCGGACGAGCTGTCCGCAAACCAGGCATGGTCTTTCAATCTCCCGGCATCGTTGCCGAAGGTGTACTCTGAGTGTGTCCCCGCCCGGCAGGCGTATTCCCACTCCGCTTCCGTTGGAAGCCGGTATCCGGTCGCCGCGAAATTGCAGTCCCAGGTTTTCTCGTCGTAGCACGGCTCAAGGCCCTCCGCACGCGACCGTTCATTGCAGTACAGCGCCGCATCGGTCCAGTTTATCTGCTCTAAGGGATGCTTTGGATTCTTGAAGTGGGAGGGGTCAGGGAGCTGGAATCTTTTGAATTCCTCCTGTACTACTTCGTATCGATCCATCCAAAAAGAGCTGACCCATACTCTATGCACGGGCGACTCATCCGGAGCCCCTCCGTTACTTCCCATGTCAAACCAGCCTCCGGGGATCGCAGCCATTTCGATGCCGCTCTTTGTCATCATAAACTGGGGCGCACGGCTGGTGTCCTCGGAACGGCGGCAGCCTGAGTCAATCGGCAATAATAGCAGCAGGTAGAAGACTCTCGCTGTTACTTTAGTCAATCGAATCCCCATCAGTTGTATTCCCGAATGGCGGCCTTTCAATCGCTTAACGACTCGCCGTGCGAACGGGGACCCAGTCGGGCTCCTTGTTGTGGTTTCCATCGGTCGTGACCTGCACCCATGTGCCCGTCAAATCGCTAACGCAGATATTCCAACCGGGCGCCTTGCCGCCTACCATTTCGTTGGCTTTAGGGCCGTAGCTGAACGTGATGTATTTACCATCCGGCGAGAAGTCCGTATGATACACCTCGTGCTCTTTTTCGCACGAGACAATGCGTTGAACATCAGTCACGTTGGGTGCTGAGGATGTCAGGTCGATCTTGGCTACACATAGATCCCAGTCCGTTGCCCCCCAAGTGATTCTTTGGCCGTCGAGCGCGAAATCGGGCCTGCAGCCCGTGACCTGGTATTTCGTCAAATCGAACACGCCGGCGCCCTCGGCGTTTATCGCGAGGATCGCGTGTTTGAAACCCATTCCGCCGTGTACGGTGGCCAGGAACCAGTGGCCGTCGGGCGACCAGCAGATGTTGTAAAGATGATGCAAATCGGCATTCTTGTGTTCTTTGTGTTTACCGGTCTGGAGATCGTAGAAGAAAAGCCCTTTCGTGGCGTAGTCGGTAATGGTATAGCGTTCGAATTCGCCTTTTAGATAGGCGATCGCTTTGCCATCGGGGCTCCAACATGGCTCCCGCGCGTTGTCGGCCACCTTCACCCGCCCGGTTCCATCAACGTTCATATAGTACACGTTTCGGACCCTTTTCTCCTGGACCCCCTCGTCGGCCACAAAACAGATTCTGCTGCCATCCGGAGACGCATGGGGATACAGCTCATCGACGTCGGGAGTGTGGGTGAGGTTGATAGGGTTGGAGCCATCGGCATTTATTGAATACAGCTCCCAGCTCTCCTTGCCGTTGGTCGCGCGATAGGTCTCATAGACGATCTTGAAAGGGATTTCTTCGAGCTTTAGCTCAACTCGCGGCGAGGGGACTTTGTTCACGGTTACCTGCTCTTGTGGTCGTGATTCACAGATGGCTTCATTCGCCAGAAAAAGACTTTGCAGAAGAACGAGAAGCGTACAGACGGCTTGTGCAGCAACCCGATTTCTATTCGCACAATATTTATTCTCCATATTCTCTCCTTTCCTGAGATGTCGTTGTCGGAATCGGAACCCAGTCGGGTTCTTTGTTGTGGCTCCCGTCGGTTGTGATCCTGCCCCATTTTCCCGTCAGGTCGGTCACGCAGATATTCCAGCCTCGCGCCAGACCGCCGACCTGCTGTCCCCCTTCGGAAGGGCCGAAACTGAAAGTAATATACTTGCCATCCGGCGAGAAGTCAACGTGATAGACTTTGGACGTGTGCGGGCACGCGACGATCTTGCGTACATTGGTGACCTGGGGCTCGCCGGATGTCAGGTCAATATCGCCAACACACAAATCCCAATCTGTTTCACCCCATGTCATTCTCTTGCCATCCACGCTGATGTCCGGTCTGCATCCTCTGACCCCCCATCGTTCCAGATCAAACACCCTTGTCCCATTGACCTCGAAAGCGAGAATCGTATCGCTGTAACCCATTCCTCCGTGCACCGCAGCAAGGAGCCAATTGCCATCGGGCGACCAACAGATGGCGTAAAGGTGGTGTAAGTCCCCATTTGGATGCGGCCTGTGCTGCCGGGTTTGCAGGTCGTAGAAGAGAAGTTCAGAAGTTGCATATTCCCGCGTGCTGTAGCGCTCATACTCGCCTCTTAGGTAAGCGATGCTTTTGCCGTCCGGGCTCCAGCACGGCTCCCGAGCGTTCTCGGCGACTTTCACCCGTCCGGTCCCGTCGATGTTCATGTAATAAACGTTTCGAATCCTTTCTCTTCCTGTCCCTTCATCCACAACGAGGCAAATCTTGGTGCCGTCAGGAGAAGCGTGGGGATACATCTCATCCAAGTCAGGCGTCTGAGTGAGGTTGACCGGGTTGGAACCGTCCGCATCCATCTGGTACAGTTCCCAGTTGTGCTTGCCATCGGTCTGGCGATAGGTTTCAAACAAGATTTTGTAAGGTACTTGTCCAAGATTCATCTCGGCTGCCGGAGAGGGCATTCTCCTCACTCTGAGCCTGCCCTCGGCCCGCGGCCCACAAAATGCGTCGTTGATCGCACTGCACGTTAACAAAAAAGACAGGAAAACTGTGATGCCCGCCTCAGAGCACCTGTTTTTTGCGACCCCATATTGCTTTGCCATACTGCCTTAACCTACCTCACTATCTACACAGGTCTCTTTTGAGTAATTATATTGAGTGCGATTCGGAAAGCAAGAAAAACGATGCCGTCGGCCGTGTAAATAAAGTAGAATAGTCACGGTCTGCCGCCGGACATCGGCTGCACGGGGTTCGAGCAGTGCGTGGCTTCAAACCCCGAATTTCGTGGGGTAATTGAGGAATTGAAGCACAAAGAGCGTGAACATCTCAAAATGAGAGTTTTCTGATGAGAAAGGATGTTTCGATGATTCACAGGCGCATTGCAATGGTCGTGTTGACAGTCACCCTTTTGGCTGCGTGCGGCTGTGGCCGGTCCCTCTCGGACGGACCCTATCAAGCCACAGGTATCAGAATCGGTGAGGTAACGGACAATTCGGCGATTCTCTGGACACGTCTGACTCGCCACCCGGGGCGGGTGGGTTCGCAAGCACCTATGCCCACGATCCGTTACCGTGATTCCAAGACCGGTACCCTCCTTGATAAACCCGGCGGCGGCAGGCGGGATTTGGTTCCCGTCGTTCAGTTTCCCAACGATTCGACGATCGATACAATTGAGGGGGCTGTACCGGGCGTGCCGGGGAGAGTCAGGGTTCTGTACAGGGTAGCGGGAGCTTCGGATTGGAACATCACCGATTGGCAGGTGGTAGATCCAAAGCGCGACTATACACATCAGTTCACGTTGACGGGCCTTCAGCCTGATTTCAGGTATCAACTGCGAGTCGAAGGCAAACCGAATGCGGAATCAGGGCGGGGCCAGATTGTGGACGGCACGTTCAGAACGGCTCCTCGTGCCGATCAGGCAAATCGCGTTGTCTTTACTGTTTCAACAGGTCAGGCGTACCCGGATCAGGACGCTCCTGGCGGCGGTTTCAGGATTTACCCCGCCATGCTCAAGCTGGCTCCCAGCTTTTTCGTCCACACGGGCGACATCGTCTATTATGACGCACTGGCCAAGACTTTGCCCCTGGCTCGCTGGCATTGGGCCAGCACATACAGTCTGCCGACAAATGTTGAGTTTCATCGACAGGTTGCGAGCTATTTCATCAAAGATGATCACGATACCTGGATGGACGATTGCTGGCCGGGAATGAAAACGAAATTCATGGGAGACTTCACGTTCGAGCAGGGGCAAGCGGTATTCCTGGAGCAGATGCCCATGGGTGATCGGACCTGGCGAACGTTCCGGTGGGGCAAGGACCTTCAGATTTGGCTGGTCGAGGGCCGTGATTTTCGCAGCCCCAACACCATGCCTGACGGCCCTGACAAGACAATCTGGGGCCAAGAGCAAAAAGCATGGTTCAAACGAACTGTCCGGGAATCGGATGCCTCGTTTCGTATCCTGATCAGTCCCACGCCGCTGGTCGGGCCGGATCGAAAGAACAAACACGACAATCACTCGAACAAGGATTTTCAACACGAGGGCGACGAGCTTAGAAAGTTCATCTCAGAGCACAAGAACATGTATGTGATCTGTGGGGACCGTCACTGGCAATACGTCTCGGTGGACGAAGAAACAGGTGTGAGGGAATACTCGTGTGGGCCGGCCAGCGATAAACATGCCGGTGGCTGGAGCAACGACATGCGATTACCTGAACACAGGTACCTGAACGTGATTGGCGGATTCCTCGCCGCCACGGTTGAGCGATTGGAAGGCAAACCCACACTGACTTTTCGACATTACAGCGTTGACGGCGATGTTCTTAACGAGGACCGTTTGGCGGCCCAATAGGTTTTGATCATATTCCTGGGTGTGCCTCGCGTCGAGTTTCCATCAAGTGGCTTCAAGAGGAAATTTTCCGCGCTGGGCGGCGTTTAGGGTGGACGCCGCCGCGGCCGTCTGATAGAATTTCGCAACGTTATTCAGGCTGCCTGTGACTGGGAAGCCGCCTTTTACGTAAGTGTATAAATAAAAAGGCTTAAGGAGCTTTAATGCGGTTGATTTTGATCGACAGATCGGATGAAATCAGATTCAACTTCCTTCCTCTGGTGCTGGGGCGGCCGCTGTGGGAACTCCGGTGCGGCATGACTTCACTGGAGGAGAAGCTAATTGCCAAAATCAGGCCCGACGATGTTGCGTACTTTGTTCCTGATTACATGGTGGACTATTATCGGACGCGAGTGGCCGGGCCCGTGAATGGCATGGCGGCTCTGGCCGGCGATGACTTGGCTATTGTGGATCCTCTGATCAAGGCGGACAGTTTCAACATTCCAGCGGAGGGCAAGAGCGAGGCTGGTCTGGATGAGCACGGACGCGTACTCTACCTGCGGATTAACAAGGGTGACGTCAAGAGGTTTCCTGCTAAGGACATCGAGGAGTTTATTGCCTCGGCGAAGGCGGCGTTGCCAAACGTTATCTGTAAGCTTCCTGCATGGCAGTACACCTGGGACTTGATATTGGCCAATGCCAAGCAGATAGCGGCCGACTTTGCGGCAGCGGGACGAGACGGAATTGAGGGAGCCGTGGAGGAACCCATCGCCATTCGGGGCAGCAAGAAGAATGTCTATGTGGCGCGCGGGGCGAGAGTGCACCCGATGGTCACTATCGATGCCGAGAACGGCCCGGTTTATGTTGAGGAAGGTGCCGAGATACAGCCGTTCAGCCGAGTGGAGGGGCCGTGCTACGTCGGTCACAAATCAATTCTGTTGGGCGCCAAGTGCCGTGAAGGTAATTCGATCGGGCCTTTTTGCCGAATTGGCGGCGAGGTGGAAGAGTCAATCATACACGGATACTCCAACAAGTACCATGACGGATTCCTCGGCCACAGCTATGTCGGCGAGTGGGTGAACCTGGGGGCACTGACGACCAACAGTGATCTGAAAAACGACTATTCGAGCGTGTCGGTGATGTTGGACGGCCGACAGTCCATTGATACCGGCTCGACGAAGGTCGGTTCGTTGATTGGGGACCATACGAAGACGTCGATCGGCACGTTGCTGAATACGGGTTCGTATTTGGGAGCAATGGCGATTATCATGGCAACGGGCAAGCCGCTGCCGAAGTACATTCCATCGTTCGCCTGGTTCGTAGAGGGCATAGTGACCAAGGGCTTTGGCAAGGGCCGATTGTATGAGACCGCGAAAACAGCCATGAGCCGGCGGGGATGCCAATGGTCGGCAGAGGCAGAGGCAATGTGGGATGCGGTTTTTGAAATGACCGCGCCGGAGCGAAATGCCGCCGTCAAGAAGGGCCGCAAAACGTTACTAAAGTAAACTGGCAAAGAGGAGTTTAATCTATGGCAACAGTAGAAGAACGTGTCAAGGCGATCACCGCCAGAAAACTGGGTTTGGATGAGGTCAAGATGGCGGACAATTTCACTGCCGATCTGGGGGCTGAGAGCGTGGACTCCATTGAGCTGGTGGCGATGTTCGAGGAGGAGTTCGGCATCGAGATGGACGAAGACGCCGCCCTGGCTGTTCAAACGGTTGGGGATGCGGTTGAGTTCATCACGAACGTCTGCAAAGAGCAGGGCGTCGAGATTGAAGAGTAGAGCGATAGCCAATAACACCAGAGACGAAAGGGCTCTTGATGGGCAAAATCAAAAAGAAGCATCGTCTGATAGACGCAAAGAAACCGAATTTGCTCGAGGACATCTTTCCTTATGACCTGCCCCCGCTGATTGGCCTGCAAGGTCCGGTCGTTGAGTACATCGACGGCCAGCCGGTTGAGTTCGACTTCGGGGCCGTCAAGGATAGACCGATATTCATCACCGACACAACGTTTCGCGATGGGCAACAGGCTCGGCCTCCCTATACCATTGAGCAGATGGTCCGCATTTACGACCTGCTGTCCCGGCTGAGCGGACCGAACGGCGTGATACGGCAGACGGAATTCTTCCTATACACCAAGAACGACCGTGAAACTGTGGACCGATGCCGGGCGCTAGGGCACACGTACCCCGAGTGCACCGGCTGGATTCGAGCGGTGAAGGGAGACTTCCGGCTCGTAAAGGAAGCCGGACTCAAAGAGACCGGCATGCTGACGAGCTGCTCGGACTATCACATATTTCACAAGCTGAAGTTCCGCACACGAAAGGAGTGCATCGATAGCTATTGCGAGGTGGTGGACGCCGCGTTTGAAGCCGGCGTTCGTCCGCGGTGCCACCTCGAGGACCTGACGCGTGCGGACATCGAAGGATTCGTCCTGCCGTTTGTGGACCGGCTGATGGAAATGAGCGAGCAGGTTCCCGACGAGCTGTCTGTCAAGGTTCGGCTGTGTGACACGATGGGCTTCGGCATAAGCTATCCGGGGGCCGAATTGCCAAGGAGCATCCCCAAGCTTATCTACAAGCTGAACCAGGAGTGCGGCGTACCAAGTGACAGACTGGAATGGCACGGGCACAATGATTTCCACAAGGTGCACGTCAACGGGGCAACCGCGTGGCTGTACGGCTGTGACTTTGTGAACACCACTCTTTTCGGTTTCGGCGAGCGGACCGGGAACCCTCCGTTGGAAGGGGCGATTCTTGAGTATATAGCCCTTAAGGGCGACACGTGCGGGATTGATACCATGGTCATCACTGAGCTGGCCGATTACATGCGATCCATTGGGTTGCCCATTCCTGAGAATTATCCGTTCGCAGGCAGGGCCTTCAATACGACCAGTGCCGGCATTCATGCCGGCGGGCTGCGCCAGGACGAGCGGATCTACAACATCTTCGACACGGCCAAGCTGCTGAACCGGCCTCCTCGCGTCGCCATTACCGACAAGAGCGGCGCCGACGGCGTGGCTCATTGGGTCAACGAGTTTTTCGGGCTGAAGGGCGACGACCGGATCAACAAGATCAGGGTGCACAAGCTGGCCCGATGGGTGATTGACCAGTATGATGTTGAAGGGCGTCTGACGTCCATCAGCGATCAGGAGCTTGAGGCCAAGGCGAAGGAATTTTTCCCCGACTACTGGCAAAAGTATAAGAACCATTAAGGAAGAACGAAGTCCGTCAGGTACGCGAGCACCATTCTCGCTGGTCGATGGTACTCTATCGAAATCCCGGGGGCTTTTTTGCGCGGATAATGCGCGGATTTTTCTTGACTGGCAGGCCATTCATCTGGTACAAATGAATTCGTTGAGATCGTAGAGTTCTCAGTGGTCCAGAGGGTCAAGTCTGTTCAGGTTGCAGGTGTTGTAATGTGACCGGAAGATAATCGAACTACTATCTTACTTAACTCTGTGTGAAGGAGGATTGTCATGTGTAAGAAGCTGATTTATTCATTCTCATTCGTTTTGGTGCTGAGCATGGCCGGCAGGGGGTGGCCGGGTGTCTCCAAGCCGAACCCGCCCGACGGCGCCGTGCTCGATGATACGTGGGTAAACCTTTCCTGGCAGCCGGGGGCCAAGGCAGCCTCATTCGACGTGTATTTGGGCGATAGCTTCGACAGCGTGAACGACGGTACCGGCGGGACGTTCCGGGGCAACCAGACTTTGGCGTATTTCGTCGCCGGTTTTCCCGGATACCCCTATCCGGATGGTCTTGTGCCCGGCACGACGTACTACTGGCGGATTGATGAGCTACAGACCGATGGCACGGCAGTCCACAAAGGGAGTGTCTGGAGTTTCTCGATTCCCGCCAAGACCGCCAGGGATCCCAGCCCGGCCGATGGCGCCCAACTCATAGACCCGGCCAATTTGACTCTGACCTGGACGCCGGGTTTCCGTGCGAAATTGCACACGGTCTATTTTGGCGACGATTTCGATGTTGTAAGCAATGCCGCCGGAGGACTCCCGCAGGGTATCACAAGTTATAAACCCAGCGCAGTCCAATCAGAAAGGGTTTATTACTGGCGGGTCGATGAGTTTGACAGCGTCGCCACGTATAAGGGCGACGTGTGGGCCTTCACGACGACCGGCGCCGCGGGGAACCCGCAGCCGGCTAACGGCGCCACGGGTGTGCAGATGACCGCGAAACTGAACTGGACGCCCGCAACGAATGCCGCTTCGCACCAGATATACCTGGGCACTGATGAAGGCGCCGTGAGAAATGCCACAGCAGCTTCGCCTGAGTACAAAGGCAGCAAGGCACTTGGCGACAACAGCTTGGACCCCGGCACACTCGCCTGGCATAGCACCTACTACTGGCGTGTGGATGCCGTCTATAATGCAACCCCGGGTAATCCGGTCAAAGGCCTTGTCTGGAGTTTTACGACCGCCGATTTCCTTCTTGTGGATGATTTTGAGTCCTACAACGACATCGATCCACCTAACCCTGCCAGCAACAGAATATTTGAGGCGTGGATAGACGGTTTTGCCAGCCCGACGACAAACGGGGCTCTGGTCGGCAACGAGCTTCCTCCTTATGCCGAGCGGACCGTTGTTCACGGCGGCGCGCAGTCGATGCCCTATTCCTATGACAACAACCTCAAGTATTCTGAGGCGACGTTGACGCTGGTCTATCCGCGTGACTGGACGCAGAACGATGTCAACACCCTGACGCTCTGGTTCAGGGGTAACAAAAATAACGCTGCCGAGCGGATGTATATTGCTTTGAACGGCAGTGCGGTAGTCTATAATGATAATCCGAAAGCGTCGCAGATATCCATCTGGACGGGGTGGAATACCAACCTGAAGGCGTTTGCGGACCAGGGCGTGAACCTTACCAACGTTAATTCTATTGCTATTGGTTTCGGCAACAAGGCCAGTCCGGGGGCCGGCGGTTCAGGCAAGATGTACTTCGATGATATTCGGCTGGCTACCGCCGCAGTCCCTGTCGGAAGAATCCTGCTGCTTGACGAAGATTTCGAGAGTCTGGTCCTAGGTCCGAACGTCGAAGAGGGAACAACGGGCACAGAGGTCTGGACGGAGACGCCGCCGCCCGGCTGGGTCATTGATGAGAGTGGTGTTCCGGGAGTGGGCAATCGTGCCACCGATGGCGTGACCGAGTGGGCCGGCTGGGCCTTTACCAACAAGGACTGGTGGGTCGGCGTCGCCGGCGACCAAAGGCGCGTGGAGTTCACCTTGGGACAGGGTACCATTGCCGTGGCCGATCCGGATGAGTGGGATGACGCTGCTCACCCGCCGGGATACAACGTTGCCGCAAATCCCTATGATACCTGGCTCGACACACCCCCGATTGATATTTCAGGTTGTACGGCCGGTACGGTTCAGCTCGAGTTCGCATCGAGCTGGCGTCCCGAGTTTGATAGCGACTATCACCAGACGGCGACTATAACTGCCTCCTTCAATGGATCGGAGCCTGTCGAGGTGCTCCGCTGGGAATCTGATGCAGGCAGCCCGAACTATAAGCCTGACACCTCCACCAACGAGACAATCACTGTCAATGTGGACAATCCCGCGTGGGCTACCAGCGTGGTTTTGACGTTCGGCCTGTTCGACGCCGGCAATGACTGGTGGTGGGCGATTGACAACGTGAAAGTGAGCGGTCTGCCAAAATAGTAGAATATCGTCGCCTGTTTCGGGTATGCCAAAGGCCAAACCGGCCGGCTCGTTGGCACGTTCTTCGACGGGGAAAGCCTACCGTGCGGGGGCTGATGCGCGGACGAGAGCACCGTAGATGGCATCACGGTGCCGGATGTCGTCCATCTGCTCGGGGTGCCACTGGACAAACAAGCCAAACCCACCGTGGACTCGTTCCAGGGCTTCGATAACGCCATCCTCACTGTGAGCGATCACTTTCAGACCGCTGCCGACGTCTTTGACGGCCTGATGGTGGCTTGAGAAAACCGAAGCTTCCTCGACTCCGAGGATCTTTGCTAAGGAGCTATCCGGCTCAATCTGGACATCGTGGTATTTGCGGTGGTCTATCTTCGTGCCGACCTGCGAGGGAATATCCTGGATGAGCGTCCCTCCGGAGACGACGTTTGCGAACTGCATTCCAAGACAAACGCCCAAGACGGGCTTTCCGCTGGCCAGCCACAAGGCAATTAGCTTGCGTTCGGATTCGTAGCGCTGCGCCGGCAGCGGTTTGACCGTCTCATGGGGTTCCTGGCCGTACGCCGAGGGGGGAATATCGTCCCCGCCGATCAGGATCAGACCATCCAGTTCGTCCACGTACCGCCGTAGGATCGCTTCGTTCTTGACCGTCGGCAAGACCATTGGCACGCCGCCATTTTCCGCCACAGCCCGGACGTAGGCAAAATCCACGAGCGTAGATGCCGAGTTCTTCTTTTGGTCCCACTCGTACACGCTCGTAATCCCTATCAGAGGGGCAGTGTGGGCATTCTGCCCTTGGCAGCCGGGACACGCCACTAAGACGCCGAACCACAATATTACAAGCAGTCTCCTCATGCGCTGTTGCTCCAATATCTGTTCTTCTTTGACTTTCGTGCCGTCCTTTATTATTATGCGTCTGACCTTGAACCGTATATGATCGGGAGCACCGATGAAATTGTCAAGACTTCAGTTGCACACCAAGATACTCTTGGGATTGCTGTCTGGGGTTCTTTTTGGCCTTCTGGCCAATCGGTGCGGCCTTTCTGATTTCGTCTTCACGTACATCAAACCCATAGGCACTGCATTTATCAGACTAATCTCCATGGTTGTCGGGCCTTTGGTCTTTGCCTCTCTATTGGTTGGAACAACCAGTCTGGGTGATATTAGAAAGCTCGGCCGGATAGGCGCCAAAACCATGACCTACTATATATCCACGACGGCCATCGCAATTACCATCGGCCTGCTCCTGGCGAATACCTTTAAACCGGGCGCCGGTCTCTCGCAGGAGGCGCGAACCAAGCTGATCCAGAGCAGCGGCCAAAAGCTGGAGGCGCAAATTGAGACGAGCTTGAAGAAACCAAACATAATGGATATTCTCCTGAATATCATCCCGACCAACCCCGTCCAGGCATTTGTCGAGAGTAACATGCTGCAGATTATCTTCCTTGCCCTGATGGCCGGGCTTTGCCTGAGTCTGATTCCGCCTGAGCGGAGCCGGCCGGTGATAAGCCTTTTCGAGGGCATTAATGACCTGGCGATTCAAATGGTCCACATCATTATGAAGATTGCCCCTTACGGCGTATTCGCCCTGATGTCAGCGGTTATTGCCGATTTTGGCCTGGGTATTCTGCTTGTTCTTCTTAAGTATTCCCTCGTCGTGCTTGCGGGATTGATTCTTCACATGGGGATTGTTTACTCTGTGGCAATCAAGACACTCAGCAGGCAGTCGGTCCGGACGTTTTTCAGAGGTATTCGCCCCGCCCAGTTGATTGCCTTTAGCTCGTCATCGAGTTCCGCTACCTTGCCTGCCACCATGGAATGCACAGAAAAGAATTTAGGAGTCCCGGGCGAGATATGCAGCTTCACGCTGCCGTTAGGCGCTACGATCAATATGGATGGCACCGCGCTCTATCAGGGTGTGGCGACCGTGTTCATTGCTCAGGTTTATGGCATGAGCTTGACGGCGTCACAGCAGTTGACCATTCTCCTGACTGCTCTGCTGGCTTCGATTGGCACCGCTGGCATCCCGGCGGCAGGAGTAATAACCCTGGCCATCGTCCTGGACAGTGTCGGCGTGCCCCTGGAGGGTATCGGCATTATTCTGGGTGTAGATCGCATCCTGGATATGTGCCGCACCGTCGTAAATATCACCGGAGACGCGTCCTGTGCCGTCATCGTGGCCTCGAGCGAGGGGGAGTTGCGAAAGCAGTAGGCGGAGGGTCTTACAGCGTTGAGTATGTATAGTCTCCAGCTCAAGCGATTTGAGATAGTTCGCTAATCTGTACAGGAGTATGGATATTATGGCAGAAAGGACATTCGCTAAGACAGGATTACTTGTAGTTGCATCTGTTCTGACCCTTATCGCTGTGCTGCCGGCGGCATCCTGCGAGGGATGTTTTTCTATAGTCGTAGGTAGAAAGGCCTCGGCGGATGGTTTTGTGATGATGGCCCACAACGAGGATGATGCTCCGCCTCAAATTGTAAACCATCGCAAAATCCCGCGACGAACACACGCGCCCGGCGAGAAAGTGCGTTTGCTCAACGGCGGCGAATTGGATCAGGTCGAACAGACCTGGGCCTATATATGGTCGCAAATGCCGGGTATGCTGTTCTCCGACAGCTACATCAATGAGTGGGGTGTCAGCATCGCATCGGACAATTGCCCTTCGCGAGAGGACAGGCCTGAAATTACTGACGGCGGGATAGGCTACATGCTCCGGCGTCTGGTGGCCGAACGGGCCAAGACGGCCCGCGAAGGCGTCCTGTTGGCCGGCAGGCTGGTCGAGCGCTTCGGCTACATTGACTCCGGCCGGACGTACATCATCTGCGATCCGGATGAAGGGTGGCTCTTCTGCGTCGTCAAGGGGAAACACTGGCTGGCTCAGCGCGTCGGCGATAACGAGGTGGCCATGGTGGCGAACACTTATACGGTACGTCGAGCTGATTTGTCTGACAAGGATGCTTTCCTGGCTTGCAACGACATCATCGCATACGCCAGGTCAAGGGGCTGGTATGATCCGGAAAAGGATGGGCCGTTTGACTTTGCCGCCGTTTACGCCGATCCTGCGGCAGCTTCGCACCCATCCAACCTGAATAGACAGCGGACGGGCCTGAACTATGTCTCCGCCGCACCTATTCCGGCCGGCCGGACGCTGCCTTTCTCCATTGTGCCCAGACAGCAGGTGAGCGTGGCAATGCTTATGCAGGTTCTTCGCCACGACAACCAGGGCAAGGCAATCGACTTTTCATCGCCGCCGGCAAGCCTCCATGAGGGTATCTGCCGCATTTGTAGCGGGGCCACTCAAACCAGCTTCGTGGCCCAGTTGCGAAAAGACAGGCCTTTGGATGTAGGCATCGTTTACTGGGTCTGCCTTGCTTCACCCCGTACCTCATTCTACATTCCTTTCCACTTTGGCATTTCCGAGTTCTCGGAAGGGTTTTGCTCGAAATCGCAAAGACCTTCGCAAAACTTCTACGATGCCAAAGTCAGTTCCCCGTTCAAGGCGGACGCGCTCCAGGCTTTTTGGACCTTCTCCAATTTCTACGACAAGGTCAACGGTGCCTCCGCCGATACAGTTGCACAAGTGAAGGCTCGGGCGGAGGAAATCGAGAAGCGGGCTTTTGCCTTACAGGGGTCGCTTGAAGAATCCGCGTGCCGGTTATACACAGAAGATAAGACGGCGGCAAAGATGCTGGCTGACTACTCCAAGGGAATCTACCTGTCCTCTCTTGAGGCGATGGAGAAAACCATAATTGGGTTAGCAGATGAGCGATGAGCACTAATAGGAAGATTCCGCCGCACATGGCGGTCGTGTTGCTACTGTTTGTTGCCTGTCGGCAGCAGGGTCCAACAGCGGCGGATGGTGAAGCAAGAATGAAGGCAAACGAGCTGGCTCAGAAATACATCATTGTCGATACGCACCAGGATGTACCTTATCGGCTCAAGAAGAGGATGGAAGACATTTCAGCCAGAACCGAGCATGGGAACTTCGACTATCCAAGGGCAAGGCAGGGAGGTCTGGATGTGGTGTTTATGGCGGTTTACGTTCCGCCCGAATATGAGCAAGAGGGCGGCGCTTATGCTTTTGCCAACGAGACGATTGACATGGTGGAGGGTTTCGCAAAAACTTGGCCCGATAAGTTTGTCATGGCCAGGTCCGTTGCGGATATAAAAAACCAGTCTGGCGCCGGCCGAATATCGCTTGCTATGGGAATAGAAAACGGCGCCCCCATTGAAGGGAATCTTGCCAACCTGAAATACTTTTATGATCGCGGTATCCGCTACATTACGCTTGTCCATTCGAAGAACAATCACATTTGTGATTCATCTTTTGACGATGCACCAAAGTGGAATGGCTTGAGTCCTTTTGGAGTGCAAGTCGTATCTGAAATGAATCGTCTGGGGATGATCGTAGATGTTTCACATGTTTCAGATAAGACGTTTTATCAGATTATAGAACTTTCAAATGCACCCGTCGTAGCGACACATTCGGCGTGTCGCTATTTTACGCCGGGATGTGAACGCAACATGGATGACCAGATGATAAAGCTGCTGGCGAAAAAGGGAGGTGTGATTCAGATAAATTTTGGATCCATGTTTGTGAATGGGCGGGTGAACAAGGAATTTGTGGAGCGGAGCAGGCACATGAAGGAATATGTTAAGGCTCATAATTTGAAAGGCGATGAGAAGGAGAAATACGCCAGAGAATACATGAAGAAGGACCCGCTCAGCGAGGCTGATATCTCTGACGTCGTCGCGAACATCGATCACGTTGTACAATTGGTCGGCATGGACTACGTGGGCTTGGGTTCTGATTTCGATGGCGTCGGTGATAGCCTCCCCAACGGCCTGAAGGATGTCTCCTGCTATCCAAACTTGATTCGCGAGCTTCTGAAAAAGGGGTACGCGGAGCAAGATATCAGAAGGATTTGCTCTGACAATTTTCTCCGTGTTTGGTCGGAGGTGGAACGGGTGGCCCTCGAACTACAGTCAAGCAAATGAGCTTTCGAGTGAATACGCTACAGCCCTGTTTTCTACTCACGTCTGCACGAAGGATTCGTTCAAGAATCTGGAGGTCGGGCCGGAGGATGGCCTATACGACTTGCAGAGGTTGCAAAGGGCGACGTGGGGGAGGTTAAGGTATCCGGTTGAGGGTAGGCCATAGCAGGGAGAATGCTGTGGATCGCGAGATGTTGCGTCGCCGGATAGCGCCGGCGGTAGAGAAAAGAACTTCCCATGCCGGACAAATATCATGCCCTACAAAGCGTACTCATCGCAGCGCTGTTGCCGGAAATCGCTTGCGGCGTAGATGTGTGGATGAGCAGATGACTACATGAGACAACGGACTAATGCAATAACGCATCGAGACATTCACGCATTCTTTCATTCAAGAGATGCGAATACGGCGATCAGGCCCTGAGGATTGGTCCGAGGTCTTCCATTTCCTTCTGTGCGGCTTTTTTCTTTTCCCTATGTTTTCCTCTGAGGGCATCTATCTTGGCCATCGCCTTATCCTGCAGCGCTCCGGGCTGACGGCCTTTGTCCAGCATCTCCTCCAGGGTGATCTTGCCGGTATCGTAGAGCTGCCAGAGATGCTCATCGAGAAGCTGCATTCCGAGCTTCTTGCCGGTCTGAATGCTGGAATCGATTCGGTAGGTCTTGTTTTCGCGGATGAGGTTGGCAATGGCGGGGGTCACAACCATAAACTCGTACGCGGCGATTCGCCCCTTGCCGGCGGCCAACGGGCACAAGGCCTGGCTGAGCACCGCGATCAGGTTACTGCTGAGCTGGATGCGAATCTGCTCCTGCTGGGTCACGGGAAAGACGTCGATGAGCCGGGTGATCGTTCCTGCGGCGCTGGTCGTGTGGACGGTGCTGAAGACCAGGTGGCCCGTTTCAGCGGCCCGGACCGCGGCTTCGATAGTCTCGAGGTCTCGCATTTCACCGACCAGAATCACGTCGGGATCCATTCTTAAAACGCGTTTCAACGCCTCAGAAAAGCTCGGGACGTCGACACCGACTGCCCGCTGGTTAATAATGGATTTCTTATGGGTATGATAATATTCTATCGGCTCTTCAACGGTTATTATGTGGCGGTCGAAGTTTTCGTTAATGTAGTTTATCATGGTAGCGAGGGTGGTCGTTTTGCCACATCCGGTTGGGCCTGTAACCAGGAACAGCCCTCTTGGCCTGCGGCACAACGCCTGGCAAATCTTCGGCAGACCGATTTCCTCGAAGGTCAACATTTTCGACGGGATAAGACGCAGCACAAGGGCCAGGCTGCCTTTTTGCCGGAAAACGGAGACGCGAAATCGGCCTTTGTCGCCAAAGGCAAAACCAAAGTCCGTTCCGCCTTCCTCCTGGAGCTCCTGCTGGTTCCGGTCGGGTGTAATGGCCCTCATCAAAGCCGCCGTATCATCCGGCTCGAGAACCTTGGTTTCCAAAGATCGCAGCGAGCCGTCTATTCGCAGCACCGGCGGTCGGCTAACGGTAAGGTGTATGTCTGAGGCGCCCATCGTAACGCAGGCCTGCAGCAACCGGTCCATATTTACTGTTGACATCGAGAAACCTCAAAAACTACATTTTGTTTAGTCCACCACCATGCTTTCTGTCTGTGCAATGCTCACTACTTCAGCCGGTGTCGTTGTCCCTTTGAGGACTTTGATCCTTCCGTCTGACATCAATGTTCTCATCCCACCTGCCTTCGCTGCTCTTCTCAGCTCGGTCGTCGGAGCTTTCGAGAAGGCCAGCTCTCGTATCTCGTTGTTCATTTCAAACATCTCAAATACGGCGATTCGGCCTTTGAAGCCGGTCTTCTGGCATTGACTACATCCGGCTCCTTTGTAAATGGGGCTTTTCGCTATGTCTTCCGGAGTCACACGAAGCGCCTGCAAGTAGTATGGGTCCGGATGCTCGTCAACCACTTTGCATTTTTTGCAGATGACTCTCACGAGCCTCTGCGCCATGATAGCCTGTACTGAGCTGGCCACGAGAAACGGCTTGACGCCCATATCGATCAGACGTGTAATGGCACTGGGTGCATCATTGGTATGCAAGGTGCTGAAGACCAGGTGTCCCGTCAGGGCGGCCTGGATGGCGATATCGGCGACGACGCCGTCTCGAATTTCGCCGACCAGGATGACATTCGGAGCCTGCCGCAGCATGGATCTGAGAATTCTGTCAAACGTTAAGCCGATGTCGTCTTTGACCTGGCATTGATTCATCCCGGGGAAGTTATATTCGACGGGGTCTTCGGCGGTAATGATTTTCTTGTCCGGCTTATTCAGCTCCTGCAAGGCCGCATACAGCGTCGTTGTTTTACCGCTGCCGGTGGGGCCTGTGACCAGAAAGATGCCGTTCGGTCTCTTGATGATGCGCTCGAACTGCTCGTAATTGTCCTGTTCAAACCCCAGCGACTGGAGGCCGATATTGACCGAATCCGGCCGCAAAATTCGCAGCACCACGCTCGGTCCGTGATTGCCCGGCAGCGACGAGACACGAAAATCGATGTCCTGGCCTCCAATCTCCCGTTTGATACGGCCGTCCTGCGGCAGCCTTTTCTCGGCAATATCCATGCCGGAGAGGATCTTGAAGCGGGCGATCAGCGGAGCCTGCATATTCTTGGGAATATTGTCCCTTTCCAGGCAGACACCATCGACACGGTATCTTATCCGCACCCTGTCGGCCATCGGCTCAATGTGGATATCGCTGGCACGCATATAATAAGCGTTGTCTATGATCAGGTTGACCAATCTGATAATGGGGGCATCATCATCGGCGCCGGCGGCCTGGGCCAGGAGCGCTTCTGCTTGCAGCTCGTGGCCGGCTTCGGCAAGCTCCGCGGCGGTTGCGTCGATGCTGTGCCTCAGTCTGTCACCCTGTTCCTTCTTTGTCCGGTCAAGCGAATCCTCGATAAACGACCGGATTCTTGTGGGACTTGCAAGATAGAATTGCGGCTCGGTGTTCAGACGAAAACGAATAGCATCCATCATCTCCAGGTCCGTTGGGTCACCGACAATCAATTTCAGCCTGCCGTTGTTCATGTCCATGGGGATGATATTGTGCTTCCTGATGAGGTCTTCCGGAATGGCCTTCGCGGTCTCGGGTGAGATAACGGTGGCGTCGAGATTTACGTACTCCAGCCCGAATTGCTCGGCAATGGCTTTTGTCAGGTTCTCTTCATTGATCAGGCCTTGTGCGAGCAGGATTTCGCCGAGCCGCTTCTTATTGGTCTTCGATGCCTTGATGGCGTCGATAAGAGCCTGCTTTCCTACCAGCCCGGCCTTGTAAAGTATTTCGCCCAAGTGCCTGCGTTGTTTTGCCATATTCTCCTCAAAGTCCTGCGTGCCCCGGCTCCAATAATTATAACATTTTCGACGCCGTTAGTCAAATGTTCAATTTTAAGCGGAGCATATTCAAAGCAGTTTGTGCCGCTCGAAGTCGCATAAGCCGCCTGTCGTGTGAGAAAACACAGCGTTTAGTCTCGCAGCATGTACCGGAATTCACACTGATATATACCAGCCCTACGGGCTTTTGTTCGGTTCCGCCGCTTGGGCCGGCTATGCCGGTTATGCCGATTGCAAAATCTGTGCCGGCCTTTCTCCGGGCGCCCTCAGCCATGGACTCAGCCACCTGCTCGCTGACGGCCCCGTGCTTCTCAATCAGCTCGGGGGGAACGCCAAGCTCGCCGATTTTCGCCTCGTTGCAGTAGGCTACCCAGCCGTGAGTGAAATATCGGCTCGCTCCCGGAACGTCCGTCAGCAGCTTCGCTAAGCAGCCGCCCGTGCACGATTCGGCTATGGCGATGGTCTTTCCCTGCCGAGCCAATTCCTCGCCGACCACCTCGGCTAAGCTCTGATCCCCCGTGCCGTAAATTAGCTCGCCAAGCACGCTTCGCAGCGTTTGTTCGTCCTTCTGGGCCATTTTCTCGGCTTTTTCCTTGTTCTCCGCCGAGGCGATGATGTACAGGGTGATCACGCCGGAGCTAACGGTGCAATTGACCAGCGGATTCCTGCCTCGCTGCATCATATCCCCAAGCAATTCGGCGATGGCCGATTCGCCCGCTCCAAAGCACCGCAGCTTCCGCACGGCGACGGCCTGCCCGCCGGTCAATGCTCTCAGCTCCGGCAGAACCGATTCTTCGAACATCCGCTTCATTTCCGACGGCACACCCGGCATCGCGAAAAACAATTTGCCCTTCGATTCCGCCCTGATCCCCGGCGCCGTGCCGATGTTCGGCAGGGCATCGGCCCCCGCCGGGATATACGCCTGAATCTTGTTTCTTTCGGGCATCGGCAAGTCCCGCCCGGCGAAGAATCTCTCTATCTTCTCTAAGAGGTCCTCCCGGAGCTGCAACTCGACGCCCAGGAATTTCGCCATTGCCTGCCGGGTCAAGTCGTCATCGGTAGGCCCCAACCCGCCGGTCGCCACAACCACGTCGGCGTCAGTGCCGGCCTGCTCAAACGCCCGGACAATCGCGTCTATCTCGTCGCCGACGGTGTAAGAGCTGGCAACCGGTATGCCGATTGTAAGCAGCTCAGCGCCCAGGTATGCGGCGTTGCTATTGACCGTCTCGCCGCTGAGAAGCTCATTGCCGATACTGACGATACTTGCCTCTATCATAAGAGGCGGATTCTAATCTTCGACCCGCCCGGAAACAAGCCGAAAAAAGTCTTTCCCTGCCATTCCCGCGAATGCGGCAGTCCGGTACCACTTACTCTGAAAATATTAGACACGGATGCACACCGTTTATGAAAAACGGATTCAGCTTTGTAGGGTGAGGGCTTGCCCCACCATAATAGCTATTTTTCACCGCCGAGAACGGCGACATCGCAGAGTTCTTTGTTATAATGATCTTCAATTGTCTCCGCGCTCTTCGCGGTCTCTGCGGTTGATGACGCAGTCAGAATTGACAAAGAAACCTGGCCATTGTTTTAAGAGAAATACCATCCACTTCGCTCACTGTGCTTGCTCAGCGGTTGCCACCCTCCCGTCGTTGAGATCAGCGGCGAGCGCTGGCGAATCCTCGCCTGAATGGATTTGTTAGCGTAACATAATCTTAACTGCCTTTACATCTTTCTCCAATGCATCTATGAGGGACTCGATTCTGTCAAGACTGATGACATCTATTAAGAAATATTCAGTAACTGGATTCTTTGATGAATCTAAATAAGCATAGTTCACTTCTAATTGAAAGTTATCCCTAATATTCGCTGGCTCATTGCTTGTATCAATATCTGTCCTGTATAAATTGTTGAAGTCATTGCATACAATTACGGGGTAACTAAGTGTGGTTACAATGTTTGTCTCTCCACCTTCGGATGTTGGAATTAGTGCGCGACTATTCCTATAATAGACCATTGCATTGAGGCTTTGATTTATTGCTTTATAAATTATCTCACTTTCCGTTTTCTTCTTTGTTTCACTATCAAACAATTTTGCAACATGATTATGTTTCTGATCAAGGTAGTGATGTTGCTGGGTGTAATCATTGTCTTTAGGAAGTGGAGTATTCTTTATGACTAATTCTTCGGCCCTTATCCGATCCTTGTTATGAAACCAGAAAACGATCTTCTGGGGAATAAATTTACATTCAATAAATACTTTGATGTTTACACTTCCAATCCGTTTGTCATGCCTGTCAGTGACATTAAACGCTTTCTCGGCAATCAAATCTATCTCTCTTGGTTTATCAGAGACATTATCGTTGTAATATGGGCTTATTAAGACGGTCCAATCCTTTTCTTGGAGATATCTTAAAACTTTACAGTGGAGATTATTACCACTATTGGCTATTATTTTCTTTACCTGCTCAATATCTGGATTCATAATATCGCCAAGTCCTTAAGTCTAACGACTAAGCTCACCTGCTACTATGGAGCGCAGCGGAATAGCGGTCAGGTCCATCGCTTTGTTCGGGCGTCCTGATCTTTCAATGCTCCTTCTGCTCCTGCATCTGTAGTCTTGTGTCTATGAAGTTCGAGGCACAAGCCATGTACCTTTCAAAGTTTACAACGTCAGGGAATTCATTACCATCGCTACCATATTCGCGAATCAACTTCTCTCTGTTTTTCATTTCAGGTTTATCAAACCATGTTTCATCAAACAGACAATGATATATCAAGTAGGTTGTCATTATATGTCTGATGATCAACTCGCGGACTGCTTTGTTTTCTGTCATTATGAACACAGGTCGTTGAGCTGTAATTATGAGCGATCTGTCTTGGATTTTATTGCTAATCAACACCTTATATTGGATTCCCATATCGGAAAGAATCTGACAAAAGCGAGTAAGTAGCACAGGTGGATTTAAAGGATCGCCGATTTTCAGCATAACCATACGAACATCGGTGGGCGTTCCTGAATTGTACATCATGGTGATATCTGTCTTACGTCCAGCGCTTTTGAATATCTTGTGAATAAATCTTACTAGGTTTTCCGCATCTAGGCTCTGCTGTGGAAACAGCTCAAATATAACGGGCTCTTCTTCAAGGCCGGATTGCTTCTCTTCTTCTATAAGCTCAGTGAACCTCTCTAACAGTACCCCTCGTTGTTCTTGAGTGAGTTCAAAAGGCTGCATTTCTTGAATTGATTGTTGAACATCTCGTATCGCTTTGGAGCTCTCATATGACCTATAGGCCAAGAGAGCGCCAATTGCAAGATTGCATAAGCAACATACAAGCCACAGATGTTTGATTCTGCCCTTTCGGGGTATAAAGCGAACACCAATCAAGGTAAACAACGATAAGGCAAGAAGTATAGGAAGAAGTGCGTTCATATTACATCATATGCCAACATAATAATATCCAACACTTTTTGTCAGCGATGTAGTCTGCCGGAAATAGAGTATCAACATTCTTGTATGCCTGACCCCCTCTACGCTAAAGCTTCGGCGGGAAGCCCGGCGGTTTTGTCTTTGGCTCCTTCGCCACATCTTCTCGCCTCAGTTTGCCTCGTCAATAGCTTGCTGTGAATCCTACCCCCAACTCGCTCCTGCGTCAAGGATAATCCGTGTCTAAAAGGCCGCAGCCGGAGGTACGGCGGCGTTTTATGCCGCCATCTGGGTGAATCTGGCTCCTTCGGCAGGCTCAGGACAAGTTTTGGAGGCTGGGCAGGCTCGTGACAGGATATTTGAATGTCAGGAAACCGGTTCGCAGGATAGCAGGTATCAGGGTGTCAGGCTGGACGCGGCCGGCAAGTACGTGCTTATGCCGGTTTACAAGCACGAGCAAACAGAGGAAAAAGGGTCTTCAGGATTGGCCAGTAGCGGCAAATAGGGAAAGTCATGGAGGAGTCCCGCCGTTCGGCAAACGTCTGGCCTTTGCCCGGCGTTTACTCGAGCGTTCCCAATTGCACGCCGGGGACATTTCCCCGTGGATAACATCGCATTGTGACGGCCGAGCTGTCCGCTGGCACGCGAAAATCCAGAGCTGAGAAGTCATTCACCGTGAACTCGGCCAATTTGCTGCCCTGTTCGAGCGCAAGCTCCTCTTGCACCTGCTGCAAATGCTGATATCTCTTGTGCTTCTTCCAGGTGACTCCCCAGTTAAACAGCTCGGCGCCGGGGCCTGCGAAGTAGAGATTGTCCCTGAGAGTAATTGCGAGCTTTTCCAGCGACAAGCCACCGGCGTCAGCTTGGTTCCCCTGAGCGGGCCAGTGGCGATTGTCCGAGACATCGAACCAGCCCCAGGTCTGCGCATCCCGATTGTACGCGATCACGTTATTGCGGAGGATGTGGTCGTGGTTCCATACCGGCTCGCTCTTTCTGTCGTCGATTCGGGGCGTCGAACGGGCCTGCTCGCGGAAGTTGAAGCCTTCTTTGTTGCCAACCAGCAAATTGCGCTCGATGACGCAGTTCGGTGAGCTGGAGAGGCTGATGCCTGCACTGGCGCCCCAGGCGCCGGGCGTGCCGGCCAGGCCGTTGCCCACGATGACATTGTCGTGGGCATGCAGGCCGTAGGAGATTTCGTAGAAGATGCCAGCGTCCTCGTTGAAGGCGATCAGGCAGTTGCGGACGGTGCAGTCTTCGTTGCCGATATCGAACCATAGGCCGTTTCCACGATTTTCAACGAAGGTGCTATTCTCGATCACGACCCCGCGGCTAAGGCATATCTTATTGCCGCCGGCCTCCCAGCCTCGATTGAATCCTTTGGTGTTGTTATTTCGCACCGCGCATCCGGTCATCCGGAGCCTGTGGGCGCGGCCGGCCCCAAAGCCGAGCTGACCGTTGTTCTGGAACGTGCAGCGGCGAACGGTGATGTCCTGGCCTCTGAAGGCGGCACCGCCGGCGTTGGTGTATTCGAAAAGGCAATCTTCGACGGTCAAGTGATTGCCGGAAAATTCGACAGCCCCTTGCTGCGCGCGGTTGGCGGCGTATCGAAAGCGAATGCCCTTGATGGTGACATGATCGCCTTTGACGGTCAGAATGCGATCGCGGGCGGAAGCCTCAACCGTTGCCTTCTTTCCCGTGATGTCCTGATTGTCGTAGTTCCAGACGTAGAGACGTTTATCGTCCAGATCGACGTAGAAGGTCCCTCGCGTGAGCTTGTCCCGTTCGAGGACCTGCCGCAGGGCGCAGCCGTTGACGAAAACCTGCTCACACCGGCCGATAAGGCGATGGAAGTCGTCGTCCGGGTGCGTGTAGTTCTGGTTCCAAGCGATGAATCTGTGTGGCCACAGCGTGCTGTAGATGCGGCCTTCACCGGCTACCTCGGTCCATTCGCTGATACGGTCGGCGCCGGTCATGACGACGCTCGCGCCGACCGCGGCTTGAAACTTGATCGGATTGTCCGGCAGCCCGCTCTTTTCGATTATAACTGTCTCACGGTAGGTGCCGTTGTGGATAATCACCGTGTCCCCCGGCTTAACGAGTGAAGCAGCCTCGCTGACTGTTCGTACCTGGTCTTCCTGCTCAATACCGGCCAGCGTCTCCGGAGAGACGTGCCACACTTTGCCGTCCGCTCCGGCGCACAAAGACAAGCACACCATCAGCACACACGCGATTCCCATCCCACAGAAATGTCGATTCTTCATATCGCCTTGCCGCCCGTTTTTTCGACGGCCCCTGTTACGGAGAGCAACAAATCCCGAACACCTGACTTCCCTATTTTAACGGACCCGTCCGCACCGTCAACTCATTGTCTCATTCGGTGCAAAAAACAGCTTCAACGTCTTCCATAGTCCCAACAGATGAGTGGTTAACCATTCCCTGTTTCCTAATCACACTTTTCATAGAGATTCGAGAATATATGGCTGCCGCGTTTCGGCTCAACATTCTCTTTGGATTCTGCCGATAAAACATCCGAGGGCTGATGAGAAGCTTTTGATGGCAACAGTGAAGTCTGACTGGAAGATGTTTGATCCTGAATACCAAAACATAGACTGTCCACAATGCTTTCAGCGGAGGGTCTATTTTGACCGTGTAATCGGTTTCTACTGCATGTCATGCGCCCACGAACTCACCAACGAAGAGGTGCTCATGCTCATCGAGAAGGCCACAGTGGCTTCACAGGTGACGCACACAGCAGGCAAAGGCGGGGAAAAGCTTCTGCGATTTACGATTGCTGATTGCCGATTGCCGATCTCTTTGCCACAAAGACACCAGGACACGAGGGCTCTGATGTAGTTCTGATTTGTGCCTTTGTGCCTTCGTGGCTGAATCGAAAATCGAAAATATACAGCTAAGGTCTCGGCAGCCTGCTCTTCTGCTCGGCCGTCGGCGGGTAATCCGTGAACACCGACCACATCCCCGGCGTACCCGCGTCCCACGCCTCTTTGCTGAACACCTTTTCCTTCTTCATGTATTCGGCATGGCCATCGTAGAAGGCGATGTTGACGCCCTCGCTGTGACGGTATAATGTCGGGCCGTCAACGCCGACCTGCTTATAGGGCGTAATCGTATCCTGGCCGAGAACGTCCCATCCATCTTTGTAATTAGCTCCCCACCACCAGAGCCACCAGTCATGGCTCTCCGTGAATATGAGCTCTGCGGCAGGGCTGGGGACGGTCGTCGTCTTATGTCCGGCGTAGCCGATGCCGAACCAGTCGGAGAAGTACCAGTCCGTCAAGTTGTAGCCGTAACTGATCCAGTTGTTCCACTGGGAGTCCTCTATTTTCTTTTTCGAAATTGTGTCGCCCGGACAGAGAAATTCCTCCGGAGCGTGCCAGCCCTCGTTTACGGTGACGTTCTTGGGCTTATAACCGACCAACTCCCGAAAGAGCCGGTTGGCGGGCCAATAGCGATTGTCGCCCAGCGTTCTGTCCATGACGGGAACATACCAGCCGTCCTCTTCATCGGCATAAAGGGTGTTGGCCAGTCCCAGCGTCCGCAGGTGATTGCCACAAACGATGCGCCTGCCGTGGTCTTTTGCCCGCATCAGGGCGGGCATCAGGATAGCCATCAGCAGGGCGATAATGGAAATCACCACCAGCAGCTCGATGAGTGTGAAAGCTCTTGTGTTTCGCATGGCTACCTGCTCCCAACAAATTGTCTGCAACCTGGCATCTCCGATGCGATTCGGCGTCTCCTCACTCAGTTGCGCCGCCAAGTCTCTTCTCTATTATACTACCATGTATGTCCCGACAAATCAAGGGCTGCTTCCAAAAACCAGCGACCGTGAAGAAAAACCGGATGACTAACAGGCCAGACAAGAGAAAAACACCCGCTTCTTCAGCAGCCCAGCAGTTGGCTTTTTCTCATCGATATCTATCTTCGCACTCGGCGTTTCAGGCTCTGCTCTTGCCGCCGGAGACGTTGATGACGGTGCCGTGGATGTAGCCGGCGCGGTCGGAGGCCAAGAAGCACACGGTATTGGCCACTTCGCTGAGCTTGCCGCTTCTTCCCAAGGGGATGGAAACCTGTTCGTATTTCTTGCGAAACTGCTCGACGGTGATTCCACGTGTGTACGCCACGGCACGTTCGTACTCGCCGGAGCGCAGGGCTGTGGCCTCGACGATCCCCGGAGCGATGCCGATCACCCTGATGTTATGTTTGCCCAACTCCTTTGCCCAGGAGCGGGTGAGAGAATAGATGGCTGCTTTGGTCGCGGCATAGACGCTTTGGCCCTGCGAACCTTCCAGACCCGATTCGGACGTCATGTTGATAATGACGCCGCCCTTGCCGGACTTAATCATGACGCGGGCAGCCGCCTGGGCACACAAGAAGTATCCTTTCTGATTTATGGATACCATCTTTTCCCATATTTGTTCGGTCAATTCTTCTTTCCCTGCCGGGTCAACCAGCAACCGCGGAATGAGAATACCGGCGTTGTTGACGAGTATATCAATCTTGCCGACGGCCTCCAGCGTGACCCGGATCATGGCGTCCACGCTTGCCTTGCTCGTCACGTCGGTTGTCGTCGAAATGTGCTCGCTGGCAAACCGGTCCTTCAGGCTCGCGGCGACCTTTTTGGCGCCGGGCCCGTCCACGTCCGCGACGGCAACGCTTACCCCAACCTCCGCCAGTCCTTCGCAGACAGCTCTGCCGATGCCGGAGGCGCCTCCGGTGACGATTGCGACTTTTCCTTCCAAATTGAGCCAGCTCATTCGCTTTTATCTCCAGGAACAGTGCTTCGACTGTTTCACAGATTCTACAGGTCAATCATGGCTTTGACCACGCCCTCTCGATACCCGGCCACCAGCTCAAAGGCCTCCTGCGTTTCTTCCAGCGGGAAGTGATGCGTTATCATAAAGTCCGCCTTGACTTTGCCGGAAGCGATCAAATCTATGGCTTTCTGCGTGCACTGATTTTGCCTTCTAATGTTCACAATAGTGATTTCTTTTCTGCGAATTAAGTCGATGGCCAATGAGATTCTGTCAAACCGCGGGATGCCGGTAAGGATCAGCGTGCCGCCGGGCCGCAGCAGTTCCACGCATTGGTCGATGGCTTCCTGCTGGCCTGCACATTCAAATGCGACATCGACTCCGTCGCGTTGCCGCTTGAGAATTTCTTTGACAATATCTTGTTTGTCGGGATTCCCGACCCAGGTTGCGCCGGCTTGACGAGCGGCCTCAAGGCGCTCCTGAATCTTCTCAGTCATATAGCAGGCGTTCACGCCTTGAGCCTTTGCGCTCACGAGCGTGCACAGGCCGATAGGGCCTGCACCTAGGATTGCGATGTTCGCGTGCTCCGGCAGTTTTGCCTGCTGGACCGAATAGGCGGCAATGGAGAGTGGCTCGCACAGGACGGCTTGCTCCAGGGTAATGGCTCCATTCGTCGGATAGCAACATTCCTGCGGCATGACAAGATACTCACACAGGCAGCCGCCACCCTGACCGGGGGTGCCGAGAAATCGCAGGCTGTAACATGTGTTCTCTCGACCGAGCTTGCATTGAGCACAGTGATGGCAGGAAACAGCCGGGTCGATGACGACGGGGGCACCCACCTTGACGCGGGTAACCGATTTGCCGACAGCCTTGACCGTTCCCGCACATTCGTGGCCCGTTATATAGGGATATTTGACGACTTGCGAGCCGATTCTACCGGCCTCGTAGTAGTGCACGTCCGAGCCGCAGACGCCGACCCTTTCGATCTTCAGTAGAACATCCGTCTCTTTCTCTATTCTCGGCTCCGGCACATCTCGAAGCTCCATTTGCCGCAAACCCGTCAGCATAACCGCTTTCATGCCATCTCTCCAAAAACCGTCCGGCGTTACACATCAACCACGTACAATGAGCTTTGCTCAACGGCAAAAACATTCCTTATAGCAAAAGTGCCTGTTTCTTGCCAGTATTACTTTGCGCGTTTGGGCTTTATTTCGAAGAGCTTCGACCAGAACTTGCCGGTCACGAACAGCCGGCGTCCCGCCGAATCGTACGCGATGCCGTTGAGAACGTCCTCCGCACCCGTCCGGTCCTCGGGTCTCAGGAGTCCCTGCATATCTATCCAGCCGACCACCTTGCCCGTGTCGGGGGCGATCCTGACGATGCGTTCGGTCGGCCATACGTTTGCGTAGATTTGGCCCTCGACGTATTCCAGCTCATTCAGCCCCCATACGGGCGTATCCCGCTCCAACACCATCACCTTACGGACTTGTGCAAACGTTTCAGGATCCAGGAAGTACAACATGGGTGTGCCGTCGCTCATGATGAGCTGCTTGCCGTCATGCGTAATGCCCCAGCCCTCGGTTGGGTAATGGAACTCGCGCAGCAGCTTGAAGGATTCTTTGTCATAGACGAAACCCACTCTTGACTGGTATGTCAACTGGACGATACGGCTGCCAAAAATCGTGATACCTTCGCCGAAGAACTGGTCCGGCAGCTTGTGTCTTTGTAGGACATTGCCCGTCGAGAGCTCGACTTTTCGCAATTCCGAACGTCCGAGAACCCCTGTTCCCTCGAACAAAAATCCGTCTTCAAAGATCAGACCCTGCGTCCAAGCCTGTGGGTCGTGACTAAAGGTGTTGACAACCTTATAGCTCCAGGCTGCCGGAGCATCGGGATTTGCGGAGCGCAGGAGCAGCAGGACAAGAGCCGTCGCTGACAGCACCACGAATCCCGGGACGAATAGCTTTACGCATCGGCTCACGAATATCGCCTCCACGTTCTGCAAAGCTAAACATTAAATCTGAAATTGATTATGTCACCATCCTGAACAATATAATCTTTGCCTTCGAGCCGGATCTTGCCGGCGGCCTTGAGGGCCTTCTCGCTCCCAAGCTCTTTGATCTGGTCGAAGCTGAACGTCTCGGCCCGGATAAAACCTCGCTTGATGTCGGTATGGACTTTGCCTGCCGCGTCGTGAGCGGTCGTGCCTTTCTTTATGGGCCAGGCCCGCAGCTCATCGGAGCCAATCGTCAGGAAGCTGATCAAGCCCATGGCCGAATAGCAGCTCTCGACGAATTTGCTCGCCGCCGGCTCGGCGATGCCCAGATCCGCCATAAACTCGGCCCGGCTGCCCGCATCCAATTGGGCCAGCTCGTATTCAAGCTTTGCACAAATTGAAACAACAGGCACGGAGCTATCGACGCGGCCGGCAAAATCGAATTTCTCGCCCACCTGGTTCTCCCCGACGTTGACTGCAACCGCACTCGGCCTGAGGGTCAGAAAGCCAAGCGACTTAATCATATCGCGCTCGGCGTCTGTTTCAATCGCAGAACTTATCGGCTTTTCCGACTCAATCGCCTCCTGCAATTTCTTTTGCAGGGCTAGCTCCGCCTTATCTTGCGGCTGGGTCTTTGTGGGCTTGTGGACCTGCTTTTCGAGTTTTTCGACTCGCGTCGTGACAAGCTCCAAGTCGGCCAGAAGCAGTTCGGTCTGTAATTCCGCTAAGTCTCTGGCCGGATTCACCGTCGTTCGGTAGGGGGGCGAAGCCGGGTTCTCAAACGCCCGAACCACCAGAACGAGCAGATCGACTGTCCGGATCTGCGTGATCAGGCGTCTGGCGGCGGCCCGGCCGTGGTCGTCGGTGAAGTTGAAGCCCGGCACGTCCAGACAGTCGATGGTTGCATGGGTCGTTTTCTTGGGCTTGGAATATTCGGCCAGCCAGTCGAATCTTTCGTCCGGGACCGGCACAATAGCTTCTTCAATCGTCATCGCGCCGGCCGCAGGAATCGCCTTGCGGCAAAGGCCCGCCAGAAGTGTGCTCTTGCCCGACTGAAGCAGGCCAATCAGTGCTGCTTTCATCTTATTGCTCTCTTTTGCTCATAAACACTGGTTCCGTCGCAGTCATACGCGACGACGGCCGGGAAATCAACGACCTGCAGCTCTCGGATGGCTTCGGTGCCCAGGTCCTCATAGGCGATCACCCGGGCGGCAACAATGTGTTTCGAGAGCAGTGCCCCCGCTCCACCAATCGTAGAGAGATGGACCGCGCCGTATTTCTGCAGGGCCTCTCTGACCTGGTCGTTTCGATATCCCTTTCCAATCATGGCCTTCAGGCCGCAGGCAATCAGTCTGGGGCTGAAAGGGTCCATTCTTGATGAGGTCGTGGGGCCGGCAGCACCGATAACCCTGCCGGGCCGGGCTGGCGTAGGCCCGACAAAATAGATGATCGCTCCGGCAAGCGGAAATGGCAGCTCCTGACCGGCTTCTATTGACTCACACAGCCTCTTATGCGCCATATCCCGTGCCGTATAGACAATGCCGCTGACCAGAACCTCATCGCCCACTTTTAGAGAACACACATCCGCTTTAGTCAAAGGAGCCCGCAATTTCTTCATTTCGCTCATTGCTTCCACTTGCTTGCACACACTTCTATGGCCGACGAACGCTACCAGCCATAATATACCAGCGATTTTGCGAGATGAAAAGACTCAAAAATCTGTTTGACTCAAATCGACCGAGGGCGCCTCCAATCTGAAAAACCGCAAAATCCTAAATTTTCTTAGAGTTCTCTCTTGACAATAGTTCGTGGACGAACTATTTTGGCGCAGTGGCAGTGAACAAGACAGTGAAAGGGCACTTTTAAGATGGACACACGGGGCATCGTTGGACAAATCGCACGAATCCGGGAACAGGCCAATCTTCTGATTGAAAGAGAGTTGCGGAAGCGTTCAGTTACCGGAATCGTCCCTGCTCACGGCTCGGTGCTGGTCTTTCTGTTCCAACAATCCGAACCGGTCCCGATCAAGATGGTTGTGGAAAGAGTCCGGCGGGCCAAGTCCACTGTTACCGCGATGCTCAACACACTCGAGCGCCACGGGTATGTTCGCAAGCTGGCGTGCGAAACGGACAATCGCGTGACATATATTGAGCTGACGCAAAAGGGGCGAAGATTTCGAAAGGACTTCGACGATATTTCCAAATTACTGCTCGACCGCTTGTACGGCGACATAAGTTTGAAATATCGTGAGCGGCTGGTCCAGCAGTTGGAGCAGATCGAGCAAAACCTCAGGACGTAATTTTTTTGGCATGATGGTTCGTAGTCGAACTATTAGGCTATTTGCAGAAAGGAGATCTCACAATGGAAAAGACTGTATTGGTGACAGGTGCATCGGGCAATTTAGGACGCGAGGTTGTTGGGGCACTCTTGGCAAAGGGGCATGCTGTCAGGGCGGCGACAAGAGATGTGAGTAAGATCTCGTCGAGTGAGGGCTTGACAGCGGTTCGGTTTGATTATGCCGAACCGGCCACTTTTGTTGATGCTTTGGACGGAATGAGAGGTTTGTTCCTGGTCGCACCGCCGATGGACGCGGAGGCACCAGCCAAGCTCATTCCCTTCGTCGAAAGGGCCAAAGAAGCCGCACTCGACCATGTTGTGTTCATCTCGGCGTTGGGCGTGGACCAAAACGAGCAAGCGCCGCTGCGGGTGATCGAACTGGCCTTGATGGATTCGGGTCTTCAGTACACGATCCTCAGACCCAATTTCTTCATGGAAAATTTCTCCACCGGCTTCATCGCACCGATGATCAAGCACCAACGCGGAATCTTTCTGGCGGCCGGTGACGGCAAAACGAGCTTTATTTCGACCGCAGACATTGCGGACGTGGCAGCAACGGCCTTTTCAGAGGCACGTTACGGCGAAGAATATAATTTGACCGGCCCGGAAGCCCTCGACCATTCCCAGGTGGCAAAACTCATAGGCGATGCGATTGGCAGGGAGGTGACCTATCACGCCTTGCCCGAAGAAACCATGTTGCAGGGTGCCCGAGATCAAGGTATTCCTGAAGCTGCCGTCCAATATATGGGCATCCTTTATGCGGTTGTTCGGGCCAGCTACATGGCGGTGGTGACCGATGACGTGTGGAACGTCACGAAACGCAAGCCCCGAAGTTTTGAAGACTTTGTAAAAGACAACATCGCATGTTGGGAGTGAGAATCATGAGCTCGAAGAAAGGATCAGAAGTCCGAACGCTCTTGGTGCGTATGCTTCTTGTCGGCTTGGTATCACCGGCACTCTTGGCTGAAGAGAGCAAAGCCGTCAGACCCAACGGTGGTAGATTGCCGTGGAGTCTTGGGTAAATGAGTTGATATCACGGAATTCGCAGTGGAACTCAAGATCCCAACGCTCATAGTGAGAATCTCGTGGGGATTCTTCCTTGTCTTTTCATGGAGCATGATGCTATTTGCTCCGGTTCCAGGGTTTTAGACGTTCATTTCTTTCTTTTTCTTTGTTGCTGCCGGGCGGGCTGTGTTATAATGGCGTTATGGCAAAGTACCCGATATTTCTGGAATTGGGCGGTCGTCGTGTGGTCGTGATAGGCGGGGGGGCTGTAGCTGTGCGAAAGGTCCAGACGCTGCTGGCTGCGGGGGCCCGGGTGGTGGTGGTCGCCGAACGCATCGATGATATGCTGACGGCCCTGTGCCAGGGCACAGATGCTGAGATCATAACATCCAGGTATTCCAAGAGTTATCTGGCCGGAGCGCTGCTGGCCATCGCGGCCACGAATGATCAGCAGCTCAACAGGCAGATATACAAGGATTGCCAGGAATTGGATGTTCTGTGCAACGTCGTTGATGTGCCGGAGCTTTGTGATTTCTTCGTGCCGGCCGTCGTCAAGCGAGGCGACCTGCAAATAGCCGTCGGCACCGAAGGTCAATGCCCTGCTTACGCCGGTCATATCAGGAAAAAGCTGGAAGAGATTTTCACCGAGCAACACGGCCAGTTTCTCGCCGAGCTTGAGATAATGCGAAAACAGATTGTTGAAGACGTGCCCGACCCGGCGGGCCGAAAGGCCATCTTGGGACGGTTGGCGGACGACAAGTCGTTCGAGTACTTCATTGAAAACGGGCGCTCTCAGTGGCGAACCTTTGCCAACGAGCTTATCAGCAGTCAGGCGCTCTCGCGGGAGTGACAAAATAGCGGGAGAGCTGCGAGCGGATGATTAGAGCCCTTTTCGTCCCATGACAATCTTTACATCCTTATCCCCGGCCTGTGCATCAAGAAAACCCACATCCTTGTCCCTTGCCCATCCAGCCTGAAACCGCAGAGGGCCTTTAGATATTCGGTTGAAGAAAAACCGGCCATCGCCATCGGTTATGGTACCCTTGCCCGGTTGACCTTGACCTCCTTGCGGTCCGCTCAAGTGGACACTTTTGTTGGGTATGGGCTTGCCGTCAGCATCGACAACTACCCCTGAGACCGACATATTCAACGGCTGCATCACAGAGGGAGTCAAATCGACGCGATTTGCAGAAGTCTCAGTGAGTGAAAGCCGCTCACCCCGCAACCCACAGTAGCCTGCAGCGTTAACGTGGACCTGATAGACATCACCTTTCCCCAGTAGCGGAACAGCCGGTATTTCGTATCGTCCCTCCGTGTCAGTGAGTACCTCCCCTCCAATGTATGCAACCCAACCCGGGAGACAGGCACAGAGCTGAATTCTCGCTACCGGAATAGGCAGGCCATTCGGGTCGGTTATGCGCCCCGCCAACGTCAAGGCCGCCCCAAGCACAATGTTCATCGGCCTGGTTAGGTCCTCGATTTCTACCACCACAGCCAAGTTGCGTCTTCGATCTAGTGCGAAAAGGTAAGCCTGTTTGCTCACCAGTCGCCAGCTAATATGAAACCTTCCATGAGCATCTGCACGAACTGCATTACCGGGTGGTACGACCGCGACCGCCGCACCAGGTACGGCTCGGCCGAGCTGGTCTCGTACAGTGCCGGAAATCTGCGGATTGGGGTACAGCAGGACCCTCATCCGAGATGGTCCGGGCTTGACTACGACCTTGTCTTCAAAGCTAGAATATTCCCCACCTCCAGCCATTACCTGGCATTGTCCGAGCGGAACTCTAAAACGTGCGCGTCCATTACGGTCGGTCCTGTTGTTCTGATAGAAGCAGGGATGATGCCTGCCGAATCTGGCCTTTTGCCAGACGCACACATAGATGTCATTAGCTGGCCGGTTTGTGGCCGCGTCCTGAACGGCCACTTCGACAAGCCCGCCTTTGCTCACCCTCACAATAACTCCATCAGTGGTTTGGCCTTCTTTAGCAATGACTTTGAGATCCTTGGCAACCCACTGGGCCATTGTATCTCGTGGTGCAATCACCTGCAGAGAATATGTGTCGGCGGGCACATTCTCAAAAAGGAACCGGCCGTCCTGTCCTGAAACAGCCCGGTTCGTGCAATAATAATTTGCGTTTGTCTGGTCGGGCCGGAGCAGCAGCCTTACCCCCGCAACTGGATTACCCGCTGGGTCCACCACCCGACCCTGAATCTTCGCCTCCGGAGGCAGTACGATGCTAATGTCGGTCCGGCCGGCTGCATAACGATAGCCCGGCATACTATCCGAGGCCATAAATGTGTAAACGTTTGCCTTTCCCGGGGTGGTAACGAGAAAGTCCGCACTGCCGTCAGGAGGCACATTGTCGAAACAAAAGCAGCCCTTGTCATCGGTCTCTACGGTGAACCAATCTTCCGGCGCATTGATCCGATGCTCATTCTGCAGGTAGCTGGAATCGAACTCTCCGCGTACCTGAGCACCCGCAACAGGCGTACCTGACTGGTCCACAACGGTTCCAGCCAGCACGCAGGGTCTGTCCAGCAGCATAGTGAGCTGTGAACCATCTATAGGCAGAGCGTTGTCATCCAGACGGTCCCAGGTAAACGCTAACGAGTTCTTCCGGGCGACAATACATGCACCTGTATGCCGGCTAAAGTCGAGGTTCAGCACCGTAGTACCATCAGTACCGGTCGTTTTCTTCTCTATTAATGGCCTGCTCGCCTCTCCATTAGCCCAGTCATAGATCACTTCAAGGGCTGCAACCTCGGCGTCAACCACCGGGCTGCCGTTTATATCCACGACTTTAATCGTATAGGTGACCGTTTTGTTCAAGGCCTGAGCAGCAGCGGCCACTGCCAGCGAAGAGAGAATCGCAACGCAAACTTGTCCCGAGAATCTGGTCATGTTCCTCATCTCCCGAAAGAGTCCCTATTATGACCGCGACTGTACCGCGGGTATAGACGCAACGCAAGGACTCTCGTCACAAAAAAAGCGAAAATGTGACAGCCATGCCTTCGTCCGAGAGCCGGTTTATTGTTTCCACTTCTCCACGAAATCGAACAATGAGAAGTCGGCAAGCTCGACGGCCCGGTCGCTTTGGGCCGCGGCCCATGGTTCCAGGTAGATCAGGATCGAGGCCACGCTGATTCCATCCGGCAGTCCCGGCCAGGGATTGTGCACGCCTCCTATCGCCGCCGGAATGGGGTTGTCTGCAAGCTGCATCCGCAAGCCCTCGCGATAGCGAGGTTCGTCGTAAGCCAAGAAACGCACCGGCGGTGCAGGGATAATGGCCTCGGACAGACGCCGCAGCAGGGCTTCAACGGCTCGCAGCTCCAGAGGCTCCGGACGTTTCCAGAAGAGCCGAAGTGCATCGCTCAGTTTGTTCCCCTGACTCATTTGCGCGTGTAATTCCTTCCGGCTCGTTTTCCTTTGCATGAGCTCGTACGTGGTACAAACCGACCCATCCTCATCCTGCACGAGCCATGCCTGCATTGCTGTGATGTATGATGCTGATGATAGGTCGGTAAAGTGTGGCGGCATGGAGAAGCCCTTGCCTTCGAACATCTGAGCCGCTGCCTGGGCCACGTCGATTTGGGATATGTCCGGCTGCCACGGCTGGAATTCGGGCAGCGCCGCTCGAATCGCAGCGGCCACTGCTCCAATCGGATGATTCGGATCCCGGGCCCTCTCGGAGGGGGCGTAGATGCGGCCCAGGGCCTCATGCAACGTACGATTTTTCTCGGGGCTCATAGACGCTTTCTCAAGCTTTGCAGCCCAATGTTTCTTCATGACTTCTTTGAGTAGTTTATCCGGAACAGGGCGCAGTCGCATTGCTTGGCGCATCGCCTGATAGAAGGCTTCCGAGTCGGGGCCTTCGTTGAAGGCGTCTTTGAGCTGCTGCAGGACTTGCCCACGCTGCTGGTTCATCGGTTTTATTCCCTTCAAAATCCGCTCTGCGGCCTTTCGCAGGCGCTGGCGTCCTTCGTGAAGACGACGCTTGAGCGTGCCTTCTGGAACGTCCAGGAAGCGAGCCCCGTCTTTGAGACTGTAGCCTTCAAAGTAGAACAAAGACATGGCTTCACGCAGTGTCGCGGAAAGACTCGCGACCGCTTCATGGATCAAGGCGGCAAGCTCCTGCTGTTCCAGATGAGCGCCCGGCGGGGCAGACCGATCGCCGGGCAGCCTATCCAGCTCGGCTCCACTTGCCTTTGACTTGGCCGCCTTATGACGCTGGGCCGTGCGAAGCACGATGGTACGCAGCCAGGGGCCAAAACGTTGCGTATCTCTCAGCTCGTGCAGATTATCGAATGCTGCATATAAGGCTTCGGACGCTGCATCCTCAGCCGCTGCAAAATCCCCCGTGACGCCATAAGCAGCGGCCCGAGCCGCACGCCAATAGCAGCGATACAGCTCAGCAACGGCCGAAGATTCTCCCTGCCGGGCTCGTTCGACCCATTCTTGTTCGGTGTTTTCGTTCATACCTTCTATTATGTGTCATGAGATGGGCCCAGGGTTCGCTTTTTTTGTTCAAAACGATAGCCTACTGTATTATCTGCGATTTCAGAGCCTTTTTCCAGAGTGTCTGGACGTGCGTCTGCCGCTGCTCTTGGCCAATGCCGAACTGCCCAAATTGGGATGGCGAAGCTGTAGTTGGAGTGCCTACAGAAAGTCCACACTTTCAAAGACTTCGTTCCACGCGGGAATTCATACAGGAGGGCGGGGCTTGAATCCTCACCAGTGCGGAATGGCACGTTAAGCTTCGATCTTGTCGATTACCACCTGTAAGTACTTCTGGCGGTGTCCCGTGCGTTTTTGGCTGTTCTTACGCCTGCTCATGTACGTCGGATGGAGCTTCTTGCCCTTTACGACGGCTTCTTGAGCGGTGGTTTTGAATGAGGCGACAACCTTCGCGCCTTCGAGATAGGGGCTGCCGATTTTGATGTTTTCGCCGTCGCTGACGAGCAAAACCTTGCCCAGCTCGATAGTCTTGGCATCGGGCGAGACGTCAGTCAGCTCAATATTGAGAGAATCGCCTTCGGCGACTTTGTATTGCTTTGAACCTTGTTCAATAACTGCATACATTCTGGAAAACTCCTGGCTTCTATACGTTCATAAATCTATTCAGAAAGGGCATTCTTGCATATTCGATACTTTTTGTAAAGCAAATTATTCGATATTTTTGTATTCTATTGCCGAAAATGAGCCTGGAATTCGATCCTGACGGTGTTTTGAGGAACCATTGTATGAATATAGCTATGATACAGGACAGAATCGTGCCGGTCGAAGAGCTTGATGCGGTCTATTTCGATCGCGGGATGTTCTTCGGGGACGGGGTTTACGAAGTGATGCGAAGCTACGACGGCAAGATTTTTGCACTTCAAGAGCATCTGCAAAGGTTTGCCAGGAGTCTGGCTGCCATTGAGATAACCGGCGTGGACATCGGCCGGATTCGCTCCCGGATACTGAAAGCCTTTGACGCGGCTGGTATTGCCAACGCCAAGATATACTTTCATATCACCCGCGGTTCGGGGCCAAGGGACCGTGTCTGGGACGCCAGCCTGAAGCCGAATTTCTTCCTGAGCGTGAGCGAGGTGGCTGACAACACTGAAGAAAAGGCAAAAGGCATCGCCATATCGACCTTTCCGGACTGGCGGTGGAAAAGGTGCGACATAAAATCCCTCAACCTGCTGCCGAACGTCTTAGCCAGCACCGATGCCGCCCGGAAGGGCTGTGGTGAGGCAATCCTCGTCGATGAGGCCGGCCTGATCACCGAAGGGGCCGGGTCGGCATTTTTTGCCGTCCGCGGAAAGGCGCTGCAAACGGCGCCTCTAACGGCCAATATCCTGCCTTCCATCACGCGTGAATTTGCCATCAAGGCAGGCCGGAACATCGGGCTGGAAGTCCTCGAAGAATCGCTCACGCCCCAGCAGGCCGCCGGGGCCGATGAGCTGTTTCTCGCCGTAACGACCAGAGATATCGTTCCAGTGGTCAAATTCGACGACAAGACCATCGGCAGCGGCACGCCCGGCAAATGCACCAAATTGATCGCCCAGGAATTCCGCTCGTTCACCGTCTAAGGAGCACCGACCCTTACGAACAAGTACGGCGTCATTATCAACGGTTTGTGTTCGTTTGTGCCGCCGTGTCTTGATGAAATTCAGAGACCGCAGAACGTCCACTTCACCGAAGCCGGCTCGGAATTGCTGGCCGAGCAAGTGTTTTTTGAAAGGCCATAGCACGATTAAGTTGAAATACTCAGGGACTATTTCCCTTCTACGAGCTTCTTGAAGCGTGGATGCTCGCGCAGCGGGGCCCAGGCCGGATCAAGTTGCAGCAAGGGGATCGATAGTCCACCAGGGATAGACAGCAAATACTCGATCTGGTCGACAGCCAGGTCAAATTCGCCAACCATCACATATATCCGGGCTAAATCACCGACCCGAGAAGTGCCTCCCATAGCCTCCTTGCTTACAGGTAGCAGCTCCACCCCCAAATTCCCCTCCCTGATGGCATCTTCCTTTCGGCCTAAACCCGCGTAGGCGATGCCGAGGGTACTGTGGAAACGCGCGTCGTCGGGCTGCCGCTGGATTTTGGCTTCGAGGATGTTTCGACCCTCGTCGTAAGATTTCTTCGCAAAGTCACTTTCGTTCATATACCTGTAGATTCCCGCAGATCGCATAGCCCTGGGGATAAAGGAACCCTGGTTATCAATATCTTCTGATTTCAAAGAGAGCCGGTCCAAAGCCTTCTGATAGTTCCCCTCGTACACATCGAGAGTAATAAGCAAATCGATAATCGAAGATTCTTCTGGTGACCTAATGGTCTTCAACGCCTCCTCCACGACTGCCCGTGCCTTCTCAGTGCTGCCTTCCCAGCGCAGGTATAGCCAGGCCTTATCATTATACGGAATCGGAAGGTCGGGAGCCAGCGAGATAGCCCTGTCATAACAGCGCAATGCTTCCGTATAGTTGCGCATCAACAGAAACGTATCCCCCAAGTTAATAGTTATGCTGTTGGAAAGAGGGTCGAGCTCGGAAGCTCTTTTGATGTTGGCCAATGCCTCATCGAATTTTCCCTGTCGCCTTTGAACATAGCCGATATAACTCAGCAGTTCGCTGTCGTTAGGCAGGCTTTTCCGGGCCGTGGCGAACTCCTTCAGGGCGAGGTCATAATCCAGATGACCTTGGTAGTGATACTGACCCAAAGCAAAATGTGCCTCTGGCAAATCGGGCTCAAGCGTCAAGGCTCTGTCCACAGCCTTCTTTGCCATATCAAGGCGTCCTAAGGTATGATCATAGTGATACCAATACGTAACTGTGTGACACCTTGAGAGCCGAGCGTAGGCCACCGCAAACTTGGGGTCCAGCTCGACCGCCTTCTCAAGCATTTGAAAGACTATTCTGCGATTGCTTTCGAGATCACTTCGGCGCCAGTACTCGATGCCGCGCAGAAAATAGTCATACGCCTCCATATTCTCTGTCGGCCTGGAACGTAGTACCTGCCGTTCACGTTCAACCAGAGCAATATTCAGCGCCTGGGCCACCCGCTCAGCCAGGTCGGACTGTACCCGGAAAACTTCGCTCATATCATTGTCGTAGGCTTGTGCCCACACGTGTGTGTCGTTGGAAGCCTTGATGAGCTGAGGCAGTACTCGCACCCTGCTATTTGGGTCGGAGGGCCGCTCACGCTGGACCGTCCCTTCCAGAATATAATCAACCCGCAGCTCGTCAGCGATCTGCTGTGCATTTTTCTCTCTCTTTTTATACTGCATTGCGCTTTGGCGTGAGATGACACCCAGACCATGAAGGGTGGCCAAACGAGCGGTGATAGCCTCCGTAATGCCGGCGGCAAAATACTCGTCCTCCGCGGGCCCCAGATTCTCAAACGGCAGAACCACCAGCCGGATTTCCTTTGAAGGAGGCAAAGCCGGCTTCCTGTTAACAAGCCATACGGCAATGCCAGCCATGATCACGATGATTATCGCACCAATCACCATCGCTATTCTTCGTGGCCTTGCTTTGGCAGCGATGTGCGGCGTAAGGGAAGTGGACGAAGTGGTCACCGGAGGTGCTGTCGCCGGCAGGTTCAGCGTTTCGCGGATTTCGATAACTGCGTCCCCGATGTGCTGAATCCGGCGGTTCATGTCCTTCGCCAGACAGCGACGCAGCAGGACTTGAATGTTTGCCGGCGTACTCTGAGGCAGTGCTCCCCAATCAGGCTCCGTTTGCAGGACGTTCGCCAGCGTGTCGGAAACTGTCTCACCTTCAAAGAGCACTTTGCCGGTGAGCATCTCATACAGCACACAGCCAAATGACCAGATGTCGCCCCGCTTATCGGTGGGCTTGCCACGGGCCTGCTCTGGGCTCATATAGGCCGGTGTTCCAATGATCCTCCCGGGCTCAGTCGTGGTGCTCAGCTCCTCTGAGGGTTCACCACCGACCACCTTGGCCAGGCCAAAGTCCAGAACCTTGACCTTACCTTCCGGGGTGATCTTGATGTTGCCTGGTTTCAGATCCCGGTGTATGACATCATGCTCGTGTGCCGCCGCCACCGCCTCAGCGATCTGCAAAGCTATCGTCAATGCTTCTTCCAGCCTAAGCGGCCCCTTCGTGATTCGTTCAGCCAGCGTCCGGCCGGGCACGTACTCAAGAATGAGATAGCCGACGCCCTCGACCTCTTCAAATTCCTCATAAATTGCGGCGATGTTAGGGTGATTCAACGAGGCCAGAAGCTGGGCCTCACGTTTCCAGCGCTTCCGGGCCAGCGGATTACCCATCACCTCGGCCGGCAGGCTCTTGATCGCGACGGGCCGGTCGAGCTTTGTGTCATGGGCTAAATAGACTACCCCCACAGCCCCCCGGCCAAGCTCCTGCTCAATCTGGAACGGACCTATCTGCCCGCCCGGTCCCAACACTGAGCCGTCAAAAGACCGGGTTGGCCCCGCTCCTTTGCCATCAGGCGGCTTGTTGTTTTGTTCCTCGGCTTCGCTCATCGGCATTCCCCGCTACAAATGCCCTCTCGTACAATGCCCGCAAAGAACGACAGAAACAGCGAACGCATGAGAACATAAACGGCGCGTTGAAACGATTATATGCTCTACTCCACGCGGCCGCAATTGGAATATTCGCCCAATTCTCGCACAGGAAAAGGGTCTCGCCGAGACAACCGACAAGCTCAGTTGCCGATGCGGTATAGCTTCGTGAGCGTGCGGATGATCAGGCTGCCTCGAACGGCTGCGGGCGTCGCCATGCACATTTCCTCGAGCGCGTTCCTGCCGAGCACCTTGAATTCGGGGCCGGCCTGGATGACGAACGTATCGCCGTCCTCGCTCAGGCAAAATAGCTTGCCGTCGTTGGCCCAGGGTGACGATGTAAACGCCGTCGCTCTGGCGGCGATCTGCTGTCTGCTGTAAACTTCGTTGCCCGTTCGTGCCTCGTAGCAGCTCAAAAAGCCCCTGTCGTAAAGAACGTACAGGTAGTCACCATAGGCAATCGGCGAAGGATTATACGGCCCCCCTTGTTTCTGACACCATGCGATGTATTGATTGCTGGTTTCGTTGTCGCTGAGGGTAATATCCCCCTGGGCGCCCGGCCGAATCGCAAATACAGGTCGTTTCTTGTCGCCCACGTAGCCGGAAGTGACGTAGAGCAGGCCGTGCTCTGCCAGCGGAGTAGGTATCACGATGGACGACATGCCGCCCAGCTCCCACAGCAACCGGCCATCCAGACTATACGAGCGAACCTTGCCCCTTCCGGATGTGATCAGTTCCGTGCGTAGCTCATTCTTCCAGATGTATGGCGTCGCCCAGTTGCTTTTCTCGTCGCGGTCAACGCGCCAAATCTGTTTGCCTGTTTTATTGTCCATCGCGACGAGAAACGATTGCTCGTCGTTGTCGTTCAGGATGAAGAGCTTGTCCTCGTGGAGCAGCGGTGATGCGGCGGTGCCCCAGTTATTGCTGGTCTTGAAGGTGTCGAATTCCTTGGACCACAACGGCTTGCCGTCCAGGTCATAACAGAACAGGCCGACGTTGCCGAAGTAGGCATATACCCGCTGCCCATCGGTGACCGGGGTTTCAGAGGCGTAGGTATTCTTGATGTGCAGAGGATGGCGGGGCACGCCCGTGTGGGCGACTTGCTCCCAGAGGATCTTGCCGCTGTTGAAGTCGATGCAATAAACCATCCACCGGTGGGTTTTCTCGGAGGCATTATCCCGGTTGCCTCCAAGGTAGAGCCCCTTCTTGGGCATTTCGGCGTCTCCTTCACTGACGGCCGAGGTGACGAATATCCGGCCGCCCCAGACGATGGGGGATGACCAGCCCCGGCCGGAGATTTCGACGGCCCATGAGACGTTCTTGGTGGTGCTCCAGGTATCGGGCAAACCGGCGTCTTCAACTACACCCGCGGAAGAACCGCGAAATTGCACCCAATTCGTTTCTGCGAAGGCATTGAAGGCCAGAAGAAGACTTGTCGCGGCAATCGCCGGGAAAATTCGGTTCATACGTCCCATCCTTTCGGTAGCTTGAATTTCTCTCCGGAACTTCAGCCCAGAAACGCCTCGGGGCTTTTTGGCCAGAATGATACGGGGTTCGGCCTCGGAAAGCCAAGCCTTTCTGTGAGCGTTTCGCAACTTGCGTTTGACCTGAACCGAGAGCAAAAGAACCTGATGCTTGCAGTTTTACACATTGCCCTCCGAGCTTCCAAGCAATAGAATGACACCTTCGGGGCGCAACTAAGAGCTGGTCCGACGCCAATGCGCCCGATACTGTGAATTGGCATCCTACAAAAGACTACGTGTTGGGAGACTCTACGATGCACGATGTGAAGATTGGCCGCCGCAATTTTTTGACAGGGGCAATGGCCACTGCTGTCGCAACGATAGGTTTTCCTTATGTTATCCCTTCGTCGGCTTTGGGCAAGGCCGGTGATGTGGCCCCCAGCAGCCGGATTACGATGGGCTCCATCGGCGTGGGCGGCATGGGGACGAACAACATGAGGGCGTTCCTGAGTCAGCCTGATGTGCAGGTTGTCGCCGTCTGCGACGTTGTCAAAGCCAGCGATGAATATGGGCACTGGTATAAGAAAGGCTGGCAGGGTGCGTGGTTTGGACGGGAATCCGCCCGCAAAATAGTGGACGAGCATTACACCGGCAAGAACTCTTCCGGCCAGTACAAAGGTTGTGATGCGTACGTTGATTTTCGTGATCTGCTGGCGCGAGACGACATCGATGCTGTTTGCGTAACGACGCCCGACCACTGGCACGCCATCCCGGCCATCATGGCCGCCGCGAGCGGCAGGCACATCTATTGTGAGAAGCCTCTGAGTCTGACGGTCGCCGACGGCCGGGCCATGGTTGAAGCCGCTCGTCGTCACGGTGTCGTTTTCCAGACGGGGACCCAGCGGCGATCAGAGCAGCAATACCGGTTCATCTGTGAGCTGATTCGTAACGGGCGAATCGGCCGGCTCAAGAAGGCCATCACCACTATCGGACCAAACAATAAAGAGGCTCCGGCTAAAGACTGGCAGCTCATGCCCGTGCCGGAGTGGCTGGACTACGATATGTGGTTAGGCCCGGCGCCGTGGGTGCCCTATCACAAGGACCGCTGCCTTTATACTTTCCGGTTCGGCCTCGATTATTCCGGCGGCCAGACGACGAATTTGGGGGCCCATGAAATCGACGTTGTCCAATGGGCCAACGGCACAGACCATACCGGGCCGGTTGAAGTGGAGGATTTGGGCGGCGAGTTTCCCACAGATGGTCTGTTCACGACGGCCACGAAAGTGAATTTCCGGGCCCGGTATGCCAACGGCGTCGAGCTGATTTGCAGGACGGAGGATAACGGGCCTCTGCGTTTTGAGGGTACCGACGGCTGGATTCAGATTCAAAAGGGCGAGCTGACGTGCCAGCCGGAGTCACTGAAAACTTCCGTGATTGGGCCGAATGAGATACACCTATATAAGAGCGACGATCACCATCGCAACTTCATCGACTGCATCAAGGCGCATCGGGAAACCGCCGCGCCGGCTGAAATCGGCCACCGCTCCACAAGTATCTGTCACCTTGGCAATATCGCCATGACGCTCAAACGCAAACTGCGCTGGGACCCTGAAAACGAATGTTTTGTCAATGACGAGCAGGCCAACCAAATGCTTTCGCGCGCGACGCGAAGCCCGTGGCGCCTCTGAGTGTGGGCAAACTGCCATGTGTGTTGAGAAAAAAGACCGGTCCATGAGAAAGCTGCTCACATTGGGTGCGGTCCTTTGTTTACTTCTGACAGGATGTGAAGACCCGTCCGTTCGCCATTACGATCGCGCCATGGGGTATTTGCAGCAAGACCGATATGACCAGGCGATCTCAGAGTTCACGAAGGCTATTGAGATGAATCCGAGACGGGTTGATGCCTATTTGCATCGCGGGAATACCTACAGCATCTTCAAAGGTGATTATGATTTGGGGATTCTGGATTTCGACAAGGCCATTGAGATCAATGCGAGTTCAGCGGAAGTGTATTATAGCCGCGGGGGTGCATATTCGCAGAAAGAGCAATACGACCAAGCTATCTGGGACTATACCAAGGCCCTTGAGATCAATCCAAGGTTCGCTCAAGTCTATAATGATCGTGGAGTGGCGTATTTTCAAAGAGCTGAGTATGACCGGGCCATCTCTGATTTTACGGAGGCCATTAGGATAAATCCGAAGGACTCTTGCGCTTACTACAATCGCGGGTTGGCCTACGGCGGCAAAGGTGAGTATGGGCGGGCCATTTCGGATTACACGAAGGCAATTGAATTCGATCCATTCTATGTCGATGCCTATCATAATCGTGGGCGTGCCTATGCGAAGAAGGGCTTGTGTGATCTGGCAACCGCCGACTACACGACGGTCATTGAGATGAACCCAAGATCTACAGCAGCTTACATGCATCGCGGGTTTGCGTATGCCAGGAAGGGCCAACACGATCAGGTTATCTCAGATTTTGACACGGCCGTTGAACTTGCCCCAACGCGTGCTGATGCCTACTACAATCGCGGGATAGTCTATACCGAGAAGGGCCAATATGAGCGCGCCATCGCAGATTTCACCAAAGCCATTGAGATCGATCCAAGAAATGTCAACGCCTACAGTAACCGCGGGGAGGCTTATGCGGCGAAAGGTGAATATGATCTGGCGATCTCCGACTTTGCCAAGGCGATTGAAGTGGAGCCGAGGAATGCTACTGTGTATTGCAGTTGGGGGGATCTCTATCAGACTAAAGGCCAATATGACTTGGCCATCTCGAACTACACCAAGGCCATTGAGATCGATCCGAATTCTAATGTACCCTACTGTAATCGTGGGATGATCTACTGTCAGAAAGGGCAGTATGATTTGGCTATATCAGATTATACTACGGCTCTTGAAATACAACCAAGAGATGCAGGCGCTTACAATAACCGGGCGATGGCCTATATCGGAAAACGTGAGTATGACCGAGCCATTTCAGATTGCAATAACGCCATTGAGATTGATCCACGGTATGATAAGCCTTACTACAATCGGGGTGTAGCCTACTATCGCAAGGGGCAATATGATCGGGCCATATTGGATTTCAGCAAAGCTATTAAGATAGAGCCAGAGCGAGCCGAAGCCTACGCTAATCGGGCCGCAGCCTATTCTGAAGAGCGTCAGTATGATCGAGCAATTGAAGATTGCAGCAGAGCTTTGCAGGCAGAGCCAAACTGTACCATCGCTTACATCAATCGGGCGCTCGCCTATCTTGGGAAACGTGAGTTTGACCAAGCCATTATAGACTGTAATAGCGCTATTGCGTTGAATCCAAACCGTGCTGAATCCTACTGTAATCGCGCAGTTGCCTACCGCTACAAGGGAGAATATGACAAAGCGTGGGAAGATGTACGCAAGGCGCAGAGTTTGGGTTTCCAAGTCCGGCCCGAATTCCTCAAGGAGCTTCGTGAAGTTTCAAGACGAGAGAAATGAATTGAGGCAGGCCGATGCCTGCCTCGTATGAATAGGAGGGGGAGACCGCTGCCCATGTTTTTCAACAGATGTGCCGCTTGTGCCGGCGACGGAGCGGCGTATCAGCGCCAGTGGCCCGGGGTCCAGCCCCAGACGTGACCCTTTTGCCTTGTATGGCCCGGGACCCAAACCCCGCCGCGGTGTGCGGGCCTTGCCCAGTGCCCTTCGACCCATACCCATGCGCCCGAGCGCACGACAGGGTGTCCTTCAATCCAGATATGAAGGCCGCTCGGGGGGGCCGGGCGTGTGACAATCACTACCGGCGGCGGCGGAGGCGCATAGCCGACTTCAATCTCCTCAACGCCAACGGGCTCGCCGGAGACAACGATGCAGCCGGACACGAGAACGGCCACAAGAAGGCAAGTGGCACTCAAAAAACATTTAAGACCGTTCATAACCTACTGCTCCCTTCTACACAAAACCATGTATGCGTATGTGCGTTTATGCGTTAGCTCACTGCTCATCTACGCATTCACCCATCTACTATTCTAAGGCACCGTGCGACGAAAAGGTAACATATTTATTGGCTGTGTTTGTTTCGTGGGATTCCTGAATCTTTGCTGGTCTGTCCCATTGGTGTCAACGAACGGCTGCGTTCTCGGGGCGGGGACACGCATCCACGAGCTTGAGTGCCTCTTCGATGAAGATCTCGCCGGTCATCTCGCCCAGGCAGGTCCTGGTGATGTACTCGTAGCGCTCGAAGCTATTCCAATCGGCCTTCGTCATTATATAGCCAAAGGCATCGTTGGTCAGGCCGAAGAGCAGGTTGTGCGCACCGTACATCTTACGTTTCAGGTAGTAGCCTATGTTGGGCAGGGCCTCGCCTGGGATAGTGAGGATTTGGGCGCTGCCCAGATTCACGACGTTTACGCGGGTGCTCACGTATCCTTTTTCGTCCAGCGCAAAACCCAACGGCGACAGCTCCCCGATGGCACGCAGAGTATCATTTTCCACAGGGAATTTGATGGTTGTATTGCCGCAGAACAGTCCGGGATTTTCCTGAAGGGGCGCATCGGCTGCAATGCGAAGCGCCTCGTCTGCCAGAAGATGGCCGATGCGAACGCATTCATCCCACGTCTGGACGTCTTTGCCGTCGGGACCCCGGCAGTCGGCTGTCACCATGCCGCCCAGGGCTCCGTTCATAAAGATGCCGGTGCCGCCACTCCGCTCCTGAATACGGTCATACAGCGGGCCTACGAAGTCCGGGCAGAGAATCCCCTGATCCGGCCCGATGACCTCGGGGTGGCAGGCATAGTTAACAAGAGTGGCAAACGGTTTGCGCTGCTTATCGAGAATCTGGATGACGTGGCATCGGGGGTCGTATAACTGCTCGGCATAATAATTGTACGCGATCTTACCCCCGGCCCTACCGGTGGCGATCTTCACGAGCGAGGGCTTGAGCTGGGCCACGCTTTCATTGATCGCAGCGGCCAGTCTATCGCACACGCTTTCGAGGTATTTGAGATCGGCGGTGGTCTTGCCGGTCTGGTCGGGGAACCCGTAGCAGTCCGGGCCGCTGTGGTTGTGCGTGGCACCGATGAGGATATTCTCAGGCGGGATACCGCTCACCAGTGCCCGCACCTTGTTGCAGAGCACGGCGGGGAATCCGAGGAAATCCGTGCTGCAGATAGCGACTCGCGTCCCGTCGTTTTCGAGCGTCAAAGCGCGTACGGTCAGTTGGCCGATCTTCCGGTTGACCGGATGAGTCGGACCCACGCCGCCGGAGACGGGCAACAGCGGTTCAGGAGTCACATCGCGTACCGCTACGGCGGCGCGAAATTCTGCAACAACAACGTTAGCCTGAAAAAGACACAATGCCAATGTTGTTGCACATAGCACAAATATCGCCTTGCGCGGTTTTCTGTTCATAGACCATGCCTCCTTCTGCGTTTGCGTTCATTCACAGAGTCAGTCAGCCAGCCACCTGCTAACGGCCTGATTATCAACGACACGCCGTCGGCCGACGCTCACGGCTGTTCGTCGGGTTCTATTGTACCCGGACTGCGAAATTGATGCTACAGGCCATCGACATTCATGCGTGAGAAAAGCGAACGGGCATCCCTTTGCTTGGGCCGGCTACACAAGAAAAAGGGTTTGACAACCGCTGCGGGAAATCCCTATACTGCGGCAACCGAGGGGTTTTTGCGCCCGTAGCTCAAGCGGATAGAGTCGCGGACTTCGAATCCGAAGGTTGCAGGTTCGAGTCCTGCCGGGCGCGTTCACCGCTCTTGAATCTTTGAGAGGGGTCTGATACTCTATCGACCACGAGGCTTGGCGGCGTGGCTGAGTGAAAGATGAACGTGGAATCTCAGTTTAAGGGGAACGAAGGATGAAGAGCAGACTTCTGATCGCATCGCTTATTGTTTTGATTCTGTCCGGTCCGCTCCTGCTTGCCGAAGAAAAGCCGCACTCCGCCGTCGCGCCTGAGCATCGGCATAGCTGGTGGACGCTCCGCAACGACGCCGTCAACGAACGAGTCAAGCAGGGCAATGTAGATTTGCTCTTAATCGGCGATTCGATTACGTACGGCTGGGAAAACGCCGGAAAGAAGTACTGGGATCAGTACTACGCGCCGCGGAACGCCGTCAATATGGGCTTCAGCGGCGACAGGACGCAACATGTGTTGTGGCGGCTGGACCACGGCCATCTGGAAGGGATCTCGCCGAAGCTGGCGGTGCTTATGATCGGCACGAACAACTCCAACGGTGATGACAACACCCCAGAGGAAATCGCCGAAGGAATCATCGCCATTTGCAGGAAAATCCGCACGAAATGCCCGCAGACGAAGGTGCTGATTCTGGCTATTTTCCCGCGCGGACCCGAACCATCCGATCAGCGGGAAAAGAACGCCAAGGCGTCCTCACTGGCCTCGAAGATCGCCGACGCCAAGATGATTCACTACCTGGATATCAACGAGAGATTCCTGACACGGGACGGTTTTCTTTCCATGAAAGTCATGCCCGATTATCTGCACCCCAATGAGGCGGGCTATAAGATATGGGCCGAGGCCGTCGAACCCAAGATCGCAGAGCTCATGGGTGAGAAATCCGAGAAATAATCATATCAAAAGGCAGCGCGCCTGCGTCCTTCAATCGTGGAATTTGATACTTGATTTTGCTCTTGGTCCTGTTATCCTCTCGAAGAGACAGGCGAATGTGTTGTATTCATGGATGCAGATAAAGAAAAGATAAGGGTGTTGTTTCTCTGCACGGGCAATTCGTGCCGGAGCCAGATGGCAGAAGGCTGGGCCAGGCATCTCAAGTCCGATGTCATTGACGCTTACTCCGCCGGTATCTGGCCGGTCGGGGTCAACTCCAGAGCTATTGAGGTGATGGCCGAGGCGGGGGTCGATATCTCAGCGCAAAAGTCCCAGCACGTGGATGATTTTCTGGGGACAGACTTTGATTATGTGATAACGTTGTGTGGTAACGCGAGGGAGCAATGTCCGGCTTTTGGCGGCAAAGCCAGGCTTGTTCATGTGCCATTTGAAGATCCCACCCTGGCGGTGGGCAGCCCAGACCAGATCATGGCGGCGTTTCGAGAGACGCGAGAGCAGATAAGGGCCTTTATTGAAACGCTGCCGGAGAGCTTGACGACCGAGGCGAGAGCGTCGAATGACCGGAGTTGATGGAAAATGAATTCGGAGCAGTTGGAAAAATACTCGTCGGCAATGACACTCTCCGATATGGAGGTCTTTGTATTTCCGGAGCTGATGTACAGCCTGGTTCTGGCCAATATCATGAGCCCGGTGATCTGGCAGTGGCGGCAGCTCGATTGCTTCAAGAAGCTGGAAGGCAAGGGTGCGTACCGAAAACTGATGCGCCTCAAGCAATTCATCATCGATGAGTATGAGTTCAATCTCGATCTGGAAACCTGGGGCCTGACGAGCAAGGACGTGGAGGTGAAACGGTTCGAGGGATTCATTTCGCCCGACGAGCTCGCCCGGAGCAATGCGCTGTTCGGCTATCACGGCGACAAGTACTATTTCGACGTGGACATCCGGCGGCACTTCGGTCTGGATAAATATGACAGCGACGCTATCCCGTACTGGAAAACCGAGACTGTCGAGGCCATGAACGCCTTTCGTCTCAAGGACGGCTACACCACGGCGGCCGGCGAATGTGTGTCCCTGGCGGCGCTCTACGCGGCGGCGGCGTTTATCGTCTGTGAAATCCCGCTCGAAGACATCTACATGATCCTCACGCCGCTCCACTCGCAGAACTTCATTGACGTGCAGGACGGCGTTCTGACCAACAACAGAAGACTTGTCACCAAAACGATGTGGTTCAACGGCACGGAGATCTCGAACAAGGCCCAGCGGGCCTTGCGAAACGAAAACGTGACCATCGTCGCACACAATACCGGCTATATCCATTGTCTTTACAGAGACGTTACAATCGACGAGGAACGTTATCGGCAATTCGCCGGAAAGCTGGATGCTTATTTGTCAGCGGAGCTGTCGCTTGCGATCTTTGCGAATTTTCTGCGGTCCAGCCATCACTACCAGAAGTTCTTCCAAATCTGCCGCGACTGTCGCAAACAGCCGCAGTTCGCCAAAGCGGAGGTCCTTTTCCATTACGAGCACGGCAGTAATTACAGGGTCGCCGACGCGACCTTTGACAAGCTGCTGGCCGAGGTGTCCGACGAAGATTTTGTTCCGTACCAACTGCCCGGGAGAATTCGCTGTGACCAGCTTGCCGAATTCATGGAAGGGCAAAAACCCGACCTGAGAAACGCGATGGGTCGAGCCGCTTTCAAGAGGTTCGTCGAGCCGATAATCCCTGACGCCGAGCAGTTTGTGAATGAATTGGCCGACTTTGTGCATACCGAAGCGAAGCTGCCGGCCCCGGACAAGAATTTCCTGCCCCCCGACCCGATTGAAATATCCGTCGAGCACAGCCGCGAGCAGATCATCGACTACCTACAGCACAAGCGCCGAAGCAGCACGACAGCCGATCTTGCCTTTTACGCCTATCGCGACATGGCAAGCTGCGACTGGCTCCCGTTCATCAAGGCGGCGGTCGAGCGCAACCCCGTCTCGGTCCGGATGGCGGGCGACATGTCCCTCGAACAGGTCTATGCCTGGCTTGGCCAAATGAACGATGCCTCAATTTACGACCAGCAGCGATTGGCCCAGCCCGACGAAGTGGCCAACTACAAGACCGGCGACGGGCTCGAAAAGGCTTTTGTGCTGGCAAACATCATCCGCCAAAGGGACCCGACCCAGGACATCGAGTTGATCGCGGACAACAATCACATCGTGCTGAAAGGCCCGAAAGAATATCGCTTTGCATCCGGCAAAGGCTTCGAAAAGAGAGTCTTTATCCCAGCCGACGGCAAACCTCCTATGGTTGAATGAAGACCAGGATTCAATGTACCCTTCCAAACAAGGTAGGGCTAACCCCCGTTTCTGTCTTCGACAGAAGACACGGGGGCCAGCCCTTTGACTATATTGGGCGTTTGGTTTCCTTCTGAGGTGGCCTACTGTGCCAGGGTCGCCCTTTGCTATGGGCTCACGGCTCGGTTGTAGATGCGGACGTCGTCGATCAGGCCGGAGAAGAAACCCGCTGCGTCGAGGGCCTTGCCGGCGCCGATGTGCAGGCCGCCATCCGAGTATTTCAACGCAGCCAGAGCCGCGCCGTCTTCGGCGGCTTGCGCACCATCCACGTATAAGGCCCGGCGAGAGCCATCCCAGACCAGGCCGATATGATGCCACTGGCCGTCCGTGATGACCGACTGCGACTTGAGCGGCTGCGGGATAAACCGGCCCTCCGCAGGCGGCACTAAGGCAGTCATAAGTGCCCCGCCTGCCGCTTCGGTGCCGAGCCAGGTCGCGCCATTTCCGGCAAGGATACCATCGAGTTGGGAGATAACTGCGTCCCCGGGCGTGCCGCCCTGAATCCAGGCCAAGACGCTGAACGGACCATCCCACGGATTTAGCACAAAATTGGTGCTGACGTAGTCATCGATCCCGTCGAACGCCAGTGCGCCGGCTTTCTTGCCGCCGGCAGGCTGCCAGAGCGGCTCACCATGGAGTACGCCGTGATTGTCACTGACGCTGTTCTGAGCAACGCTTCCTTCTGCTTCGTCGAGCTTCCAATACGCGGCCAATTCAGGTGGCAGGATTTCCTGCTGCCAGTAGCTCATCAGGACCTGCAGGTCATTCACATCGACCTTGCCATCGCCCCACGGCATAGGGCCCATATCCACCGACGGGTCATCCTTGCCCCAGGATTCGATGAGTCTCAGAAGGTCTTGGATATCCACCTTCGCATCGCCGTTGAAATCAACAATGGGAATGATCGGCGCCTGCCAGATATCATAATCGCCGTAGCCGCCCGGCCGATTGGAGCAGAAATAGAGGGTACGACCGTCAGCCGAAATGCTTGGTCTGTCCTCCCCGCTCTGAGTGTTGATCTCCGGCCCGAGTAGTATGGGAGTACCCCATTTGCTCTCTTCGCTGGTCCGTGTCGCTAACCATATATCCGGGAAGAGGGCCACATTGGCGTAATCAGACTCAAAAAAGAGGGCTAGGCCGTCGGCTGATATGCATGGACTCCAATTCCCAGACCCATTGCGAGATGGCATTAGCCCCAGATTCGCCGGCGGGCCCCAAGGGCTGTCTTTTGTGGGTCGCGTCGTCATGTATATATCCCCCCCATAAAAATAATCACCGGCCTGAACAAGCGCATTGGAGAAGTAGAGCGAACAGCCGTCTACTGAAATGCAACCGAAAAACTCGTCGCCCGCGGAGTTGATGGCAGACCCCAAATTCACCGGCTGTCCCCAAGGGCTCTCTCTCGTCGGCCTGGTGGTTACCCAGATGTCCCACCTGCCTAGCCCGCCGGGCCGCAACGAGCTAAAGTAGAGTGTAAGCCCGTCGGGTGTAATGGATGGATTGCCCTCGTCGTATTCACTGTTGACGGGTGCCCCGAGATTCACCGGCGGTCCCCATGCATCGGACATGCTTGCTCGCGTGCTCACCCAAATGTCGCCCGACCCAATCCCACCGGGCCCGTGCGACTCGAAATAGAGCAACAGACCGTCAGACGAGACAAAAGGGCCCCAGTCTTCATACGGGTTGTTGACGACAGGCCCAAGATTGACGGGCCGGCCGAAGGTGAAATCCGCCTTTGTAGCCTCAGTAACCACGGCCAATATCAAAACCAGTACGAGTGAAATTGTCTTTTTCATCTTACAACCCTTTCAAATTTGGTCCCCCGCACACACGGGAGACGGTTAATGTTCTTGCTCCAAAGACCTCAGGAAGCCTGTTTCAGAACAACGATTTTTCAAAAGAACCGGCCCTTTTAATCCATTGCTCCTACTCTTTTAAACGGGAAAACAACGGCAACTTAACGGACTCAATTGAAAAATCATGGGAAAGTCCGTATAATGGGTGCAATGTCTTTGGGTTCAAGGAGTTAGCGAATGGTGAGCCCCGTCAATGATCATAAGACCCAACAGTTGGTGGCTCTGGCGAAGCGGGGAGATGTGTCTGCGCTGAACCAGTTATGCAGTGTCTATGGCGAACGCGTAAGGCGAATTGTACGGCTTCGGATGGGGGCGGAGCTGCGCTCCAAGCTCGACTCAGTCGATGTGGTTCAGGATGCCCTTATTCAGGCGATGGGGAATCTCAAGGACTTTACCTATCGAAACGAGGGAGACTTCCTGCGATGGCTCTGCAGGATAGCGGAGAACAAATTTCACGATATTCTGGACAGATTTCATGCCGACAAGCGTGATATTCGCAGAGAAATTCCGTTTACAAGAGAGGAAACGACCACTGACCGAGGCTCTTTCGGTGTCGCTGGTCCTCTGCAAACGACGACGCCGAGTGTTCTCTTGTCCAGAAAGGAGCAGTTAGACAGGCTTGAGAAAGCGATAGACAATCTGAAGCCTGAGTATCGGGAGGTCATTGTTCTAAGCAGGATTGAGAGACTCTCACACGAGGAAATAGCAGCGAGGCTGGATAAGAGCAAGGGGGCCGTAGCAATGCTGCTGTCTCGCGCTTTGGTGGCGCTAACGGCCGCCTATGAGAACGCATGATGGTTGCAAATAGGGATGACAACAAGGCCAATGCCCTCGATGAGGCATTGACGCAATTCGTCAATGCGTATGTGCGAGGTGAGCAGCCCGACATCGATGAATTCGTTGAGCAGTACCCTCAGCATGAAGTGCAGATTCGGCAACGCATCGAGAGCCTGTGCGAGATCGATGCCTTGTTCGATTCCATTGTCCAGGCCGATGCGAGGGACTTTGAAGAAGCCGCACTTGAAAGGGATTTGGTCGGTCAGAGAGTTGGATATTTTGAGATCATTGAGATGATTGGCCGTGGGGGCATGGGAGTTGTCTATCTTGCCCGTGACACCAAGCTAAAACGCTCAGTTGCCATTAAGAGTATGCCCGCTAAACTGGCTGCCGACTCCGCAGCCCGAATGCGTTTCAGACGTGAGGCCGAATTGTTGGCTTCCTTGAATCATCCCAATATCGCTGTTATCCACGATATCATTGAGCAGGAAGAGGGTCCCGGTTATTTGATACTCGAATATGTCCCCGGCGAGACACTTGCGCGGCGGATAGCTCGCGAACCGCTCAGGGTGGAGCAAGCCCTTTCAATCGGACGACAAGCGGCCGAGGCCATCTCGGTAGCTCACAAAAAAGGTGTCGTCCATCAGGACCTCAAGCCCGGCAATATCAAGATCACGCCTGAAGGCAGGGTCAAAGTGCTGGACTTCGGTTTGGCCAAACCCTCCGTAAGCAAAGCCATAAATGGAGAAACAACTGCCACTAAGGTCGACCATATAATAGGCACGCCGGCTTATATGAGCCCGGAACAGGCCCGGGGGAAACCCACTGACCACAGAACGGATATCTGGTCATTCGGCTGCATTATGTACCAAATGCTGACCGGCCAGCTACCGTTCGAGGGCAAGACCGCAACAGATACATTGGCGCGCATTATCGAACGAGAACCTGCTTGGCAACGGCTGCCGGAGAGCACGCCGAGGAACATACGTATTATGCTGCGCCGCTGCTTAGAAAAGGACCCTGACCGGCGGCTGGGGGACATCGCGGATGTATGCCTGCAAATCGACGAAGCGCTGGGCGGACTGTCAGTGATCCGGCCTGCGAAGCGGCGAAGAACGGCCATGATTGTCAGTGCCATTGTCACTATTGTCCTGTGTGCCATGGCTGTCCGTTTTGTTCGGCAGGAGCAAGCCCAGCCCTCTTCAGGTGAGATACGGGTGGTGGTTCTGCCGTTTGAGAATCTGGGGCCTGCTGAGGACGAGTATTTTACCGCCGGCATTACTGATGCTATCAGCGCTCGCTTAGCTGTCGTTCGCGGGCTGGCTGTCATCTCCCGTCAAAGCGCCATGCAGTATAAGAAAAGAGAGAAAAGTGCCCAGCAGATAGCTAATGAGTTACGGGTTGATTACATCCTGGAAGGAACGGTCCAGCGTGAGCGGCCCTCCGATCCAAATAGCAGAGTCAGAATAATACCTCAGCTTATCAAGGCTGCCGACGACACACACGTCTGGGCACAAGCCTACGACAATGATATGAGCGAAGTTTTCCAGGTACAGTCCGACCTGGCCGAGCGGGTGGCCCAGGCACTGGATATTACGCTGGTTGAACGTGAACGGCGGGCACTGCGGTCCAGGCCAACAGAAAACATGGAAGCATACAACTATTTTCTGCAGGGCAACGAATACTGGCACCGAGTTTATCTCGAAAGCGGCCTCAGAATAGCCATTAGAATGTATGAGAAGGCGGTCGAGCTGGACCCAAAGTTTGCGTTGGCCTACGCTCGGCTCTCATGGTGTCATGCACAGATGTATTGGGAGTACTATGATCATACCTTAGAACGGCTTGAAATGGCAAAGAAGGCCGTGGACAGAGCGTTACAGCTCGCTCCTGACTTGCCAGAGGCACATTGGGCTTTGGGAACTTATTATTACCATGGTCATCTGGATTATGACCGCGCCCTGAAGGAGTTCGCTATCGCCCGGAAGAACCTGCCTAACGATAGCGATCTGCTGTTATATATCGGCGCTGTTCAAAGGCGACAGGGAAAATTCGAGGAGGCGCTGGCCAATATCAAAAGGGCTTCCGAGCTTGACCCTCTCTCCAACATGGTAGTCTTTGAGCTGGGGCAAATGTTTATGTTGATGCGCAACTATCCGGAAGCAATGCGCTGTTATGACAGGGCTATCTCGCTGGCTCCTGATTTGTGGCTCCCGTATGATTGGAAGGCCAAGCTATACCTGAGTTGGGAGGGCAGCATTGAGAATGTACGGGCAGTCGTGGAGGAGGCGTTTAAGAACATTAGCTCGCCAGAGGAATTTCAGACGGGCTGGCTGATTACTTTAGATGTGTACGAAGGGAACTATCAGAAGGCTTTGGACGGGCTCTCCTCTTTGAAATCAGCAGATATTGATAGCCAGTTTGGCTTTATCCCCAGGGATATGCGATATGCAGAAATCTACAGGTACATGAGAGAAAATGAGTTTGCGAAGAAATATTACAACGAGGGTAGAAAAATCCTCGAAGACAAAATCCAGCAAGAGCCCGACGATGAGCGTTTCCACAGTGCCCTCGGCATCGCCTACGCAGGTCTGGGTCGCAAGGAAGATGCGATCCGAGAAGGAAAGAAAGGGGTTGACTTACTTCCTATAACCAAGGATGCCTGGCGAGGCTATTATCGAGTCCGTGATTTAGCCCAGATCTATGTGATGGTTGGCGAATTCGATTTAGCTATCGACCAGATCGAGTTTCTGCTGCCCAGATCTAGTTATCTATCGATCCCCTTGCTGCGGCTTGAACCGGATTGGAACCCCTTACGCGACCACCCTCGCTTCAAGAAGCTCGTCGAGGAGTAAAGATAAATGTCCAAGAAATACCGTTCTCTTGATTGACGTAATGAACAAGTAAGACCATGATGGTCGTATATATAATAGTGGAATCTGTTCGCAGCAGGCGTGACACGAAACCGAAATGTTCAAATGGGCTGCCAATGGGGAAAGAATGTTCGAAATGAGGTGCTGAAAGATGGCTTTACGCAACATTGTGAAAATAGATGAGGAAAAATGCAACGGGTGCGGGCAGTGTGCCCTCGCCTGTGCCGAAGGCGCCATCCGGATCGTGGACGGCAAAGCCAGGCTGGTCAGCGAGCTCTACTGTGACGGCCTGGGGGCGTGCATCGGACACTGCCCCGAAGACGCGATAACCATCGAACAGAGAGAGGCCGCCGAGTTCGACGAAGAGGCAACCAAGACACATCTGGCCGAGCAGGAAAAGGCCCAAAGGCAGGCCGCCTTTGTCTGCCCGGGGACGGCGGCCAGACAATTGAGAGAGAAGGGCGGTCCGGCCCAGGCGGCTCGCACGGCGGCTGTGCCCTCCCAGCTTGGCCAGTGGCCGGTGCAGTTGAAGCTGGTTTCGCCCCATGCGCCATATTTTGCCGATGCGGATCTGCTGCTGGTCGCGGACTGCGTGCCGTTCGCGATGGGCGATTTTCACGGCAGGTTTCTCAAGGACCACAGTATCGCCGTGGGCTGTCCGAAGCTCGACGACGTCCAGTTTTACGTCGAAAAGCTGGCCGCCATTCTGCAAGCCAACAAGCTCAACAGCCTGACGGTAATTCACATGGAGGTCCCTTGCTGCCACGGCCTGACCCATATCGCACGCCAAGCTATCGCCAAGAACGGAATTGAAATGAGCTTCGAAGATGTTACAATTGACCTGCAGGGCAATGTGAGTCGAACGGAAACGGTCCACGGTTAGGGCCTTCGACTTGGCTACGCGAGCGACAATTTGAGCAAGGGAGAACACATGGCGAAATCCTCCGGAAAAAAGAATTCCTTCAATGGGAACCGTTCTTTATCCACTCGGTCTATACATGCCGGCGAGCCGAGGAGAAAGTACGCCGATTCTATCACCACGCCGATCATTCAGACCTCCACGTTTACATTTCAGAACTCCAAGCACATTGAAGACTACACCAAGAAGGGAAAAGAGCATTTCGAGTACGGCCGGTACGGCAATCCGACTGCCAAGATTGCCGAAAAGCGCCTCGCCGATCTCGACGGGGCGCAAGACTGTGTCGTGTTCACCTCCGGCATGAGCGCCATCACGACAACCATTCTAACTCTGGTTCAGTCGGGCGACCATATTGTCATTACCGACGACAGCTACAAGAAGACGCTTGAATTTTGCCGGTTCTATCTGAAACAATTTGGCGTCGAGTGCACCATTGTCCCGTTCGGCGATTACGAAGGACTCGAGCGCGCGATCAAGAAGAACACGCGTTTTATATTTTCCGAATCGCCGACCAATCCGTACCTGAATATCTTCGACCTGGTCAAGATCAAGAAGATCGCCGACAAACACCACGTCCTGACGCTCATCGACAGCACGTTTGCCACTCCGCTGAACCAGAGACCGATCGAATTTGGAATGGATATCGTGCTGCAAAGCTGCACGAAATATCTCGCGGGCCATAACGACATCCTGGCCGGCGCGGTCCTTGGGAGAACGGAGCTGGTCGATAGGATACGAAACCTGCACAAGTCGATGGGCGGCCTGATCGACCCGCATTGCTGCTATCTTCTGCTGCGCGGGCTCAAGACGTTTCCCCTGCGGGTCAAAAAGCAAAATGAAACCGCACTGCAGGTCGCCGAATTCCTTGAGAGTCACCCCCGCGTCAGGAGAGTCTATTATCCATTCCTCGAAAGCCATCCACACTACGATGTGGCCAAAGAACAGATGAGCGGCGGCGGGGGGGTGGTGACGTTTGAGATAAAGGGCAGCCTCAGCACCGCCAAGCGATTTCTGGATGCCCTGGAGCTGTGCTACATCGGACCGAGCCTCGGCGGGGTCGAAACGCTGATCACGCACCCGGCCCTGGTCAGCTATTACGATTATACCAGAAAGGACCGCTATAAACTGGGAATCACCGACACCCTTTTCAGGCTTGCGGTCGGAATTGAAGACGTCGAAGATATTATAGCCGATCTTGAGCGGGGCTTGGGCCACTAAAGGCCATCTGTCCGCGACGGCTCGCCAGGTCGGGGCGGCGCCGGACTTTCACGGCGCACGCTGCAAGCGAGGATATTCACAATGACCGATTACGTGAAAATGATAATCATGGATTTCTGGGCTACCATCGTTGAGATGTCGCCCTACTTGCTCTTTGGTTTTTTCATGGCGGGGCTCCTCTCGGTGCTCGTGTCTCAGCCCCTGGTTGAGAGACACCTGGGCGGCAGAGGGTTCTGGCCCCTGTTCAAGGCGTCACTTTTCGGGGTTCCGCTGCCTCTATGCTCGTGCAGCGTCATCCCGGTATCCATGTCGCTCCGCAAGCACGGAGCCAGTAAGGGCGCCACGATTGCATTTCTGCTCTCGACCCCGCAGACCGGCGTGGACAGCATCCTGGTAACCTTGAGTCTGCTGGGCCCGGTCTTCGCCGTTTTCAGGCCCGTCGCGGCGTTCGTCACCGGCCTGGTCGGCGGCGCCTTGGTTGATATTTTCGGGCAATCGCCTGAGTCCGAAAACAAGCTGCCGGAAAAATGTACGGATGAGTGCTGCAGCCATGAGAAAACAGGCAAAGTCATCAGGGGATTGAAATACGGCTTTGTCACGCTGCCTGGCGATATCGGCAAGGCCATGCTGGTGGGCTTGGCCGTCGCCGCCTTCATTTCCGCTCTCGTGCCGGACGACTATTTCGCCGAAAGCTTGGGCACCGGCATTTTCGCTATGGTGGTGATGATGCTTCTGGGCATACCGATTTACGTCTGTGCCACCGCATCTGTGCCCGTCGCGGCGGCGTTGATCATGAAGGGCCTTACCCCAGGCGCGGCCCTGGTCTTTCTAATGACCGGGCCGGCAACCAATGCGGCGTCATTTGTGACCATTTGGAAAATCTTGGGCAAGCGGACAGCGTTAACCTATTTAGCCGCCGTGGCAGGTTGCGCCCTCCTGAGCGGCATTCTGCTCGATTACATGGCGGCCGGTATGGACATCAAAGTCGCCTCTGGTCCCCACTGGATGCTGCCGGACGCGATAAAATATGCGTCGGCACTCGCACTGCTGGTCGTTCTGGGCTATGCGCTGTGGCCCCGGACCAAACACGCCCATACCGCCGGTCATTAGGCACTCTAACAAAACTGAATAACTCGTCGCCAGCATATTAGAAAACAGCCGATGATTAGGAACGCTTGATGAATATCGTCACGTTTTTCGTACCGTACACGCA